>JALHMM010000110.1 GCA_022844045.1 Reyranellaceae bacterium
GGCTGCGCTCAAGGGCCAGATCGATGCACGTCTCGCCGAGTTTCACTCGCTGTTCGTGAGCGAGCGCGATGTCGCACATGACACGATCGATGCGATGGATTTCGCACCAGGCGCGCTGCCGCCGGCATGCCAGGACGAGCAACGCCAGCTGGTCGGCGCTATTAGGTAACCCGCTGGGTCGGACTCTCCGTCCAGGCGGTAGATGTTTCTTGGGCGCTCGCAAAGCAGCCGCGAAACGCCTCGCATCAGCCTCCGCGTTCTGACCCGTAGTAGTGGTTGAATCAGCCAAACCGAACGGGTCGGCTCGGAAGGCCTGAGCGAACTGAGTACACTTCTTCCTTTCTGTACTGAGTTGGTGTACCGCGGCGCCAGATTGCGCCGCGGCGTGTTCTACATCGGCGCCTGCAAGGTCAGGAGAGCCTGTCAGGAGCCTGTTCGCTTCTCGCCGAAGATGCTTGAGCGGACGACATAAACGCGATCGTGACTGCCGACTCGTATGTTACGCTTCACATCATATCGGACGCGGTCTCGATCATGTTCTTGTGCGAGCACGCCCTCACTAGCGAGTTCCTCCCATTCTGCGTCTGCAAACCAGTAGCCCGCCGTTATTCGGTTGATTGCCGCTGTCGGTAGATAGACTTCGTAGTGATCCTGAGATAGGTGCTGGATATAACCAGCATGACTGCGAACCTGCTCGTCGCTAAGTTCCAGGAGTGGTCGAGCAAGCTTGATGAAGCTCGAAAGGTTATCTCCGATATAGCGCTTCAGAGTGTCGCGAAGACGTATTCGGGCTCGAGGTGATGACTCTTCGCTCGACTTATACATCTCGTCAAATGCGCCAGTTAGCTCGTCAATTGAGAATGGAATGAGCTTAAAATTAGACAATGCGCAGGCTGCGGCGAAGCTGTTGGCGAAGTGTGAGCGGCGCCGAGCCTGTCCACTTGAGGACGCCTTTAGAGGGAGGCGGTCCTGCATTTCGGATCGATCCTTCAGAAACCTCTCCCTGATCTTCAACTTACTTTCGTCGGAGTTAAGCTCTCGAACCAGATAATGATATACCTCATCCATTGGAGCGCCGTGTATCGTCCGAGAGAAGGCTTGCAGCTGCAGCGCGTAGTCGGAGGCCTCCACGCCGTCCGGTATCGTGTCGAACACCCCGTATCGTCGCTTTGCTGGGAGATGCATTACCCTATCCGCAGATGCAGCATCCGTGCGCTGCCCACCCATCCTCGTGATTTCTTCGGGTGTGTCGTTGCTGGTCGCGACTAGCAAAGTCCAGAAGCGCTTCTCGATCGGTGGTCCTCCCGTTCGCAGGCGAGTTGTGCCGGAGACAGCGTTGAAGATCCAGAGCGCTAACACCCGCGCAGCGTCAACTTGGTTTGCAGCTTGCTGGCGCGGATCATCAAGAAAGAGTGCGCCGCCGTTGTTCGAAAGGAGCAGTGGGCCAATTTGCTTCTCGGTGACGTTTGCAGGCATCAACCGCCCGAGGATGGGGTCGGGGCCACCGCCGTACGTGGCTGCCGCAAGCTGAGCGGAGATTGATTTGCCCTGACTTGGATCTCCGCTTACAAGAACAACGAATGGATGTACATCACCCATGCGCGCAAGAATCGGCGCCGACATTGCTGTCGCGAGCACAACAATCAAGAGCGGATTTCCTCGGCAGAACATTCTTACCCCGGCGTCCCAGTCCTTCACGCTTCCCGCCGTACTCCAGTCGCTCTCTCGTGGCGGTAGCTCGGTCAACAGCTTCAGTTGATCGGAGTATGGACCGTAGTTCGTGACAGGCGAGACGAAGTGAAGCTTTTCTCGATACGACACAAAACCTGGCGTATCCGCGAGTTCGATGGTGGGGCGGGGCGCCCGCCTTGCTGCGCTGAACAGAACGTGTGCGCGAACATCTTCACCGTAAGACGCAAGCCACGCACGGGCTTCGACTTGAAGCTGGTCCGCCCTGAAGACCTTCTGAAAGTCTCCGGTCGACCCTCGCACCTCGAGCCAATAGTAGAGTCGGCCCATACTGTCTTTGCCAGACCTGATGAATTGAAACGACATGACTAACCTCACCTAGCGATTCAGGGATATGCAGCGCGAACGGGGGAGTTGGGGGAATTGGGGGAGGGGCGCCTCGCTCCCCCGAACTCCCCCAAATCCCCCATAGCCAGACAAGGCACAGCGCTGCCTTTCGCGAGCTAACGTGGTTCAGCTCGCGTCTCGAAATCGCCTGTGTCTGAAGTTGGACGTGATCAGCTTCAGTACTTGCGCTCTCTTCACCTCCGATCGTCTACGGGATTGGAGGGTTCCACTCGATCTCCTCGGCGCTGCAGGCCGAGCAGCTTTACGAGCTCGCCTACTCTGAAGGGAGCGAGGGCGCAGGCATGCTCACGACACATCCAGGGCTGTGCCGGATGATCGATCTTGTCCCATCCCTTCCAGGTCTCGAATCGCTCGGTGTCCGTGGTCTGGAGCTTCATGCAGTAGGTGACGGCCCCAGCGAGGTCGTAGACACTCTTCAGTCTGACTGTTTCGGCCCCGCTGGGGCCTACATTGAAGCGCTTCGCCATAGAGGTCACGAGGGCTTGCCAACGTGAAGGGACTAGCACGACGCCGTGGGCGTGACCTTGCCAGCAGGAGCGAAAGAGCCGTCCTCGCCAACGATTCCAGGCCAGCTCGAACGCGATAAACCCAACCCCAATTCCTGAACTCTTAAGCACTTCATCGACGCGGCGAAGGATCGCCGGGGGATCAAGCTCGCGTGCGTTGCCACGAGGCCGCGTCCAATTTTGATCGATCACCGTTATGAGCGCTAAGGCTCCCCCTTGTTCCCTTGCTTCCTCACCGATGTCCCAAAGTGCGGCGGTGAGTTCTGGAAACAGGCCTCGTCGAGCAATTCCACCCCTGCACTTCTCGCAGAGGCCGCAGTAGCAAGTCTCGCTATTGCAATTGAGAATTTGGCGACGTGCACTAAGCTCCGCAGAAGTCCCGCCTCGTTTAAGTACCGCTAACTGATCTCTCCACGCCTGATCTAAGGCTTCCGGGGATTCCACGAGAGCAAGAGCGTGGCGTCGTTCTTGCTCAGCCCTCCGGCTAGCCATTGTCGCTTCCCTGGTCTGAGAGGCGCTCTAAGAGCTGACGGATGTCTTCAATGCGCCACGCCGTGGTGTTCGGGCCAAGTTTCACCGGCTTTGGAAAGCGGCCCGACTTCACACCCGCCCACCAAGTGGACCGACCAATGGGAATCGGTCCACCGGGAGCGAGGATCTGCCGGAGTCTTATGAAGCCGGGTCGACCAAATCCCGGATGGAGCATCTCAACCTCTATCGAAGCGATAGAGGCCTTCTAAGGCGGGGATTGATGCTCATGTTCGAATTCGCTTCGCCAAACTCGAATTCGGCTTATCATCCCTCTCCGAGCCCGTCCCACTTGTCCCAGAGGTCTGCCACCGTGACAAACTCTCTCAGATGCTCATTCACTCTCTCCGCCGAGAGTGTGGCCTGACGGTTGATCACCATCGCCTTGCTGATTTCCTTTGCCGCAGATTGTTTCGCCTTCTTTGGATCGTAACCGTATTTGGCCTTCGCCATCCCAAGGACCATAATCCCGATGTTTTTTCGCATGCGGAGGCTCTTGATCTCCTCACCGACGCCCGAGTCTTCTGTTGGGAGGTCTCCACTTAGCTCGTTCTCGATCGGCGTGGGCACGGCGATCTTGTTTCGCTTTGCCCATGCAACTACCGATGCTGGGCGGGAAGATGGTTTGAGGTCGCCAATCTCGACTGCCCGCTCGAACCGCTCTAGAAGGTCATTGTAGGCGCGATTCTTGTCGCTCCGGCTGCGATCAAGGGAGAACGCTCCGGGCTCGCCTCCAGAAAAGAGCGTTGCTGCTTCCGACGGCAGTCGCCATGTTGGATAGCGTGCCCAGCGCCGAAGCGTTTCGTCCGATGTCGGCTGGCCGGACAACGCGGCCTCTATCTCTTGAGCGATTACGACCTCAGCAATCAGTTCACGAAGCTCCGGAACAGTGCATTTAGTCACGTAGCGCTCGAGCACCGGAAAACTTCTGAGGTCTCTGCTTCGCCAACCCAGAAATTTGACGGCGGCCTGTCGCAGCGCGACACGTGAAACGTCCTGGACAGGGCGGCCCTGCAAAAAGTACTCCGCAGCTTCCTGAACGGAACCTATCCTGTGATTGAGTCCGCGTTCCGCCAATGCCAGATCGTCGGGTCTTTCCTCTTCATTGGAGTCTTGGGTCTTGGGAGTTCGGGTTTTCCGCACCATCGGTCCTACCTTCGGCGGTCCACGGGCGATCGCCTCGAAGCTAGCCTACGCTACAGACCATCCTCGAGCCCATAATTCCTTGATGGGTAGAATGATGGGTTAGATCAGCGTCAAGCCCTTAACATATTAATTGAAAAGGGCTTTCGTCGGACACCCTCTCCGCCATTCGCCACGAAAATGCGTCCTTGCTACCCTGCGCACCGTTGGCGGAAGGAACGAGCGATGGCGCGAATCACGCTGGGGATCGGCACCTCGCACACGCCGCTGCTGTCGTTGGATCCGTCGGCCTGGCACCACCGCGCGAGGGCGGACACCGAGAACCCCGCGCTGACGCTGGCCGATGGCCGCGCCGTTTCCTACCGCGAGCTGGTCGCGCTGCGCGGCGAGCCCTACGCCGACGTCGCGACACCTGAAATCTTCGCGATCCTGGCGGCGCGCTGCCAGGCGCACCTCGATCATCTCGCGGCCGAGCTCGCCGGGGCCAAGCCGGACCTCGTGGTGATCGTCGGCGACGACCAGGCGGAGCTTTACAGTCCCGGCAACATGCCGGCCTTCGCCATCTTCTGTGGCGAGGAGATCGCGACCCACCCGTATGGCGGCGCGCTGCCGGCCTGGCGCAAGCCGGTGGCCGAGGCCTATGCGATGGACAAGGTCCACCGCTTCCCGGCGTCGGCGGCGTTCGCGCGCCGGATTGTCGAGAGCCTGATCGAGCGGTCGATCGACGTGACGATCGCCACCGATTTGCCCGAGCCCGAGAAGTTCGGCTTCGGCCATGCCTTCGGCTTTCCGATCAAGCGCCTCTTCGGCGGGCGCTCGATCCCCGTCCTGCCGGTCATGCTCAACACCTACTTCCCGCCCAACGTGCCGACCGCCGCGCGATGCCTGGAGATCGGACGGGCGTTGCGCAGCGCCATCGAAGCCGCGTCGGACAAGATCGACGTGGCGATCCTGGCCTCCGGCGGGCTGAGCCACTTCGTCGTCGAGGAAGAGCTCGACCGCATGGTGCTCGACAATCTGGGGCAGCCCGATGGCGGTGCCCTCGGGTCGATCCCGCGGCAGGCGCTGCTGCAGGGGTCCTCGGAGATTCTCAACTGGATCGTCACCGCGGGCGCCGTCTCGCGCCTGACGCTGCGCTATGCCGCCTACGAGCCGCTTCGCCGCACGCCAGCCGGAACCGGCGTCGGCGCCGCTTTCGCCGTCTGGCGGTCCTGAGTGCGTCGCGTCAGGAACAGAATGGCCGTATGTTGGCACTGGCGATTGGCGCGATGGGTACCGGACCAGACAGTCGGCCGCCAGCCAGCGATTTTGTAAGCCACGGCGCGAAACACCGTCCTGAACCATCCAGTGGCGCGCCGGACGCGCTTAACCAGCGGTGAGGAAGTACGGACTTGAGCGAATCCGTCTTTCGAGAGGTGAGCCATGAAAACTGGCCTGACTTCGCTGGCCTCTTCGAAAGCCGGGGCGGACCAAAGAGTTGTTGGTGCATGGTCTGGCGGTCAACAGCCGCGGAAGCCAAGAAACCCGATGGCGCAAGCCGCCGCGCCGCCATGAAGTCCAGGATCGACGCTGGCGTGCCGGTCGGAATTCTCGGCTATCGCGACGGCGTCCCCGTCGCCTGGTGTTCGATCGCACCTCGGGAAACCTATCGTGCGCTCGGAGGCCTTGATGACACCGGGACGGGCGAACAGGTCTGGGCATTGGTGTGCTTCTTCATCAAACGTGAGCACCGAGGGCAGGGGTTGGCGAAAGGTCTACTGCTCGCGGCCATCGATCATGCCGCCCGCAATGGGGCCACCATCGTGGAAGCGTATCCTGTCGATCCGGACTCTCCGAGCTACCGCTTCATGGGCTTCGTCGAGACTTTCACCAAGGCCGGCTTCCTAAAGGTCGGACGAGCCGGCCAACGCCGTTACGTCATGCGCTTTTCCATCCCCCGCTGACTGGGTAAAGCCGATCAGAGGTCTATGGCGCAGAGGTAGCGCCAATCACCGTCGAGCGTGGCCCGCCATCTACCCAACAATCACAACGAATAAGTTGCCGCCCGCGGCTTTCCGGAAACCCGGCGGGATGTTGGCGTCTGGCATATCCCACGGATTCGTCCGGGGAATGCTGGCGTCATCGACGTTTGGTTCGTACGCCTTGTTGGCGCCCTTTCGGCGCATCGCTCCGCACACCTGTCGACGCATATCGAAGCCTCGTCCTGCTCCCGGAATATTTCCAACAACGGGAGGAAGGCATGGCTCGCATCGCGCGGCGTAGTGTCCTGAAGCTTTGAGCAGCCGGCGGCATGGCCGGCATTCTGGCCAGCGGGCGCGGCCCCGCGCTGGCACGTCATCATGGCCTTCGGCGACTGGCCACAGCTCCGCGACGCTGAGCGTCAGCGCCTGGACGTCGATGTCGGGTTCACGCCGCCCGACGTGACCCGGATGCCGCCGTACCATCCAGCGCGCTTCCACTGGGCCGGCGATCGGTCGACAGGACCGACGGGGCGGCGGGCGGTGATCGACGCCAGGCCTGGCCACCCATCACCGCGCCTGAATTGCGCGTGATCCGGTCACGAAGTCGTGTCGTATGAGGTCCGATGCCGCTCGACGTTCGCCGCAGACATCCATGCGGTTGAGTCGGTGTCGCGTCGCATCGGCTACATCGACTCACCGGGAGAAGCACCATGCTCCGTAAGGCTTTCTTGATCCTCGTCGCGGGCGGCGCCGCCAGCCTGCTGTCCGCCTGCGGGCCGCAGACGGCGTCCGCGCCCCCGCCCGCCCCGCGCAGCGCCGACATCGTCGACACCGCGGTCGGCGCCGGCCAGTTCAATACGCTGGTCGCGGCCGTCAAGGCGGCGGACCTGGTCGCCACGCTCAAGAGCCCCGGCCCGTTCACGGTCTTCGCGCCGACCGACGAGGCGTTCAGGAAGCTGCCGCCGGGCACCGTCGAGAACCTGTTGAAGCCCCAGAACAAGGCGCAGCTGGTGAAGCTGCTGACCTATCACGTGGTGCCCGGCAAGGTGATGAGCAGCGACCTGGCCGGCAAGGTCACCAACGCCAAGACCGTGCAGGGCCAGACCGTGCGCGTCGACGCCATGCGCGGCGGCGTCATGGTCAACAACGCCCGGGTGCTGACCGCCGATGTCGCCGCGTCCAACGGTGTCATTCACGTCATCGACACCGTGATCATGCCCCGGTAATCGCAAGCCTACAGGCGCACGTCCGGGATGATCGCGCATCATCCCGGACGTTGCACGCGCCATCAGCCCTGGCGGCTCAGTGGATCGACGTCGGTCGGATGACGCCCACTTGCGCTTTGTCTCTCAGCACCACGTCTAGCTCACCACCTTGCGGTAGAGGTGCCAGGTCGCGTGCCCGAGCACGGGCAGCACGATGGCGAGGCCGACCAGCAGGGGGATGGCGCCGATCACCAGGGAGCCCGCGACGACCAGGCCCCACATCGCCATCGGTCCGGGATTGGCGCGCACGGCGCGTACCGAGGTGGCGATAGCGGTGCCGACACCGACGTTGCGGTCGAGCAGCATCGGGAAGGAGATGACGCTGATCACCATCGCCACGAGGGCGAACAGGAAGCCGACGCCACAGCCGACCACGATCATCGTCCAGCCCGCCGGAGTCGTCAGCACATCGCGGGCGAAAGCGGTGGCCGAGATCGGCGTGTCCGGTCCCAAGGTCATCGTGTAGATCAAGTTGGCCGCGAACAGCCACAGGCAGAACAGCGCGAACAGCAGCGCGCCCAGCACCACGATCGATCCGATCGCGGGTGCGCGTATCACGGCGAAGGCGTCCGCCCAACCGGTGGCGATGCCCTTCTCGCGCCGCCGGCTCATCTCGTAGAGGCCGAGACCGAACAGCGGGCCGACGAGGGCGAAACCCGCGATCAACGGGAAGATCAGCGCCACCATGCCGTAGTCGTCGGCCATGCGCGATATGACGAGGCCAGCGACGGGATAGATGAAGCAGAGCAGGATGACGTCGGTGCGGCAGGCCGCGAAATCCTTGACGCCGCTGGCGAGCGCGTCGCCGATGTCGGCGGCGTGGATGCGGCGGACCTTCGGCGCGACGGCGTCCTGGCCTTCCCAGGCGCCGTCGACCGTCTGGGCCGTCGTCTCCATCGCGTGGCCGGTTTGCTTGAGTCGATCCCAAGCCCATTCGACGGGATTGCGGATCTGGTTGTGCATGGGCATGTCTGCCTCCTCTCGAACGGAGTTCGAGGGTCGCGGCGACGAGGATCACGAGCTCGCCGCGATCCACCATGAGAGGACTCTACGCCTGTTTGGCCGCCGTGTAGAGAGGATTGATCGTCAAGGTCTATGCCTGATGGGACGTCGAGGTGACGAAGCGGCCGGGGCGGCGCTCCTCCGCTCTGCTCCGGTCGATTCTTTCATGGTCATCCCTTGAATCGTTCTTCGTTGTGCCACCGCAATGCGTCGCGATCAGGCACATGTCGAGGATCGGTGGGGCGGGCGAGGCTTTCGCCGTGCAGCGCGTAGTAGTGGCGACCGTTCTCGAACTCCTCCCGAATGCGCCGGCTGACTTCGAACCGGAGTTCTGGGGTTACGGTCACGTAGCCGGAATCGAATAGGCTGTGGATGTCACGACGCAGGAGCAACCCATTGCGCGCCTCGTGAACACCGCCATCGGCATAAGGGCGGATGTGGGCCGCTTCCAGAGCGGGCAGGGTCCGCTCGTGCGTGATCGCGCAGCGACGCTGGTAGGCATCGGTGACCAGAATCCTGAATCCACCCTGTCCGAGGCGCGGGCGTACAAGCTGTGGCTCACCGTACCGTGCCGGCGCCTCGGCCAGACCGACGGCAGTCGCGCGACTCAGTCGATCGTTGACGGCTGACCAGAGCGCGGCACCTTCGGAAGCGGACGTGTCATAGGTCTTGAAGGTCACAATGGTCGGTGCCCAGCTCGCGGGGACCGGAATCCAGTCCTTCTCCTCGAAGAAGAACGGTTGGGTCAGGATCCGACAGCCGATCTCGAAATCGCTACGGTCATTCGGATCGGCTTTCCGGTAGCGTACGATGCGGGCGCGCATCTGCTGCGCGGAGAGTGCGCCATTGCGCTCCTTGAAAGACTCCCACGCCAGCGAGCAGGGCAGAGCATTGGCGTATGCGAAGATGCCGCCGCCGACGATGAAGTTCCGCGGCGAATGAAGCTTGAAGAGAAACATCTCGCCGGGCTGAAGGGCGCGGAAGCTGGTGGCCGACGGTGCCCAGAAATTCACCTCGTCGAGATCGGGCAATCGTCGCAGCGTCTCGAACCAATCGCCATCGGTGACCGCGACTATGAGCTTGATACTCATCGCGTGCCGCCGATCGCTACGCCGCCGCCAACGCCTTACGCAGCCCCTCGGGGTCCGCCCTGATGGCGCGCAGCAGCGTACGCGCCGGGCCGCTGGGCTTCTTCGCGCCGCGTTCCCACTCCTGCACGGTGCGCAGGCTGAAATCATAGGTGGCGGCGAACTGGGCCTGGGACAGTCCGGTGGCGCGGCGGATGGCGCGCACGTCGATCACCGGCGCCATGTCAGGCGCGGCGTCGGGATTGGATGCGATCTGCCGCGCGATCTTGGCGTCCGTCATCGCGTCGATCTTGCGCCAATCGGTGGCCGCCAGCGCCGCGCGCGCTCGCTTACTCAAGGTCTTCGCCATAACGCTTCACCTCTCGTCTGTTGGCCTTGCGCAACGAGATCACCCGCCGTTGCGCGCCGCGATCAACATAGACACAGACAAACAGTCGCCCGTTGATAAGGCCGAAGGCGATCTCGCGCATCTCGCCGTAGTCGAAGCGGTCGTCGAACACGGACACGTGCGGTCCGGCGAACAGCACCTCGGCCAGCGCCAGTGAGACACCGTGTTTCGCTTGGTTGGCCGCATTCTTGGCGATGTCGAACACATATCGCACCGTTCATCTCTATACGCTTCTGGCGTATAGCTTTCAAGTGCCTACCTGCGACCGGTGCTGACAGGGAAGGTGCGCACCGTTAACCTGAGAAAATGGCGATGGGGCCGTGGACGGATCAAGAGAACGACCTGATCGTCGCCGATTACTTCGCGATGCTGGCCGAGGACATCTCGGGGCATCCCTACAACAAGGCCGAGCACAATCGGCGTCTTCAAGCCCGGATCGACCGTCCGCGCACCTCGATCGAGTACAAGCACCAGAACATCAGCGCCGTGCTCAAGGGGCTCGGCGAGGACTGGCTTCAGGGCTACAAACCCGCCTTCAACTTCCAGATGACGCTGGTCGACGCCGTGGCGCGATGGCTCGCGCTCAATCCCGCCTGGGTGGATCGCCTGCCGCATCCTCGCCCGGCGCAAGGGCTCCGCGAGGCGGCCATGCTCTGGACCGGCCCACCGCCGACACTCAGTAACCAACCGCCACCGCAGGAGTTGGAACAGATGCTGCGTATCGCGCGGAAGTTCGATGCCGCGGGGCGCGACGAGCGTAACCGCGCGCTGGGCAGAGCCGGCGAAGAGCGCGTGCTGGCGCACGAGCGCGCCGTGCTGGCCGACGCTGGTCGTCACGATCTCGTGCGGCGGGTACGTTGGACATCGCAAGAGGACGGCGATGGCGCGGGCTACGACATCGCCAGCTATGAGCCGGACGGTCGGCCGCGTCTGATCGAGGTGAAGACGACGAATGGATGGGAGCGGACTCCTTTCCACATCACGCGCAACGAGCTGGCCGTGGCAGACGAACGGCGTGCCGAATGGTGTCTGATGCGCCTATGGAACTTCTCGCGCGAGCCAAAGGCCTTCGAGCTGCGCCCGCCGCTCGACGCGCACGTATCGCTGACAGCCACCACGTTCCAGGCAAGCTTCCACTGAGTGTCGACGTGCGGTTCAATCGAATGGGCCTGCCCGACGGCACGGGCCCCGTTGTGATAGGCGAGATCGGCTGCCTGTAGCATGCCGTGATCGACCTCGTGCCCAACAGCTACGCTGACGGTATGTAGTATCGCTGATCCATCTCAGACAACGCCAAGAGCGGCATCCGCGTCTCTGCAATTGCGAGAAACTCCTCGGCGGCCAACGCCAACGGCGAGCCTCGCTCAACGTCCAGAAGCCAACGATCTGGATAGTATCGAGCGTAGTTACCGCAAATGTGAAGTCCAAGATAAAAATAGCCAAGCTCATTGAGCGGCATATATTTCGGCCAGAACCGTAGTTCACCAACATCCCACGAAGCGGCGGGTGGCATGTTAAACCCCAAGACGCCGTCCCTTTCATTGTTCTCCCATATCAGCACAGCGCCCCGACGAGCCTCGCGCACGGCGAGTCGATTCACGGCCTCTGCTTGGAAACTAAAGTTGGACATGAATTCACTATAGGCTGGATCCATACCTGGATGGATGAATAGCGTGTAACGGGTCAGTGGCGCTCTGGTCGTCTGGTGCTCGACCTTCAAGCGACCGCGGATCGTCATTGGTGCAATCTGGAGTTCCGACAGGTAGCTGTGCATGCCCGGTGTGTGAAGGAGGCAGTCGTATAGGGTCAGCCCATCGTCGGGGAGTTTTGACAACTCTTCATCGGGAGAGGTGAAGTGTACTTGATGATTAGTTGTATTGGTTTGATCTGCGCCGAATTCTATAGTTTCGGCAACTAGAGGGAGTTCTCGACTACTCCTATGCCAGAGCTCAAAAGTGCCAAAACGCCTTCCATCGCCTCCAGTAGCCGGTTTAGCCCTGAGGGCGCTTGCCGCCGTTGCTAGTGGTGCGCCTGCGGGCATAGCGTCCGCTGCGAACACGAGGCCATGATGGCTGTGTTGTTCCCGGGCAGCATCTAGGCTTGACATACCATCTTGCTTCCTCAGGACTTCGGCCAGAGCCAAGCTCATCATGGAGTAGTAGAGGAGGTTCGGTTTGGTCGCGAGCGTGACGCTCTGAGCAGCATCAAAGTATTCTTGAGCCTGCATTAGGCAGTATCGAATTTGCGTCGCTTGTTTGCGAGCATTCGCGCGTTGCTTTTCTGGTAAGTTCCATTGTCTGCAGATTGCGTCGGTTACAATGTCCACATTGTGGAAACGACGGAGACGACTCCATGCGTAGGCCGCAAGGTCGCGCGCGTGAACGGGAATAATTCGTTTGATCAGCATGATTGCAGACTTGCGGAGCTCCTCAATCTGGCGATAGTGCCCTCAATCAAACAACGTCGCCAACCTCTGCTTCATCTGATCCGCGACATACAGCGCCAGCGCCTGGATCGTCGAGGTCGGATTCACGCCGCCCGACGTGACCCAGATGCTGCCGTCGACGATGAACAGGTTCTTCACGTCGTGACTGCGGCCCCAGGCGTTCACCACCGAGCGCTCGGGATCGTCGCCCATGCGGCACGTGCCCAGCAGGTGGCCGGGATAGTTCAGCACCGTACGCGAGCATTGCAGGCTCGTGGCGCCGGCGGCGGTCAGGATCTCCTCGGCGCGCGCGATGCCGTGCTCCATCATGCGCCGCGTGTTCTCGCTGATCGTGTAGTCGATGCGCGGCGCAGGGATGCCGTGGCTGTCCTTCAGCACGGGATCGAGCGTGACGCGGTTGTGCTCCTCGGGCAGATCCTCGCAGGCGACACCGATGTTGACGCGGTGGTTCAGGAGCGTGCGGTAGGCGTCGTGATGCGCGCGGCCCCAGGGCAGGCGGCCGGTGGCGATATTGGTGATCGCCTCGCCGGCCGGACCGGTGCCGCGGCCGAACTGCAGTGTGTAGCCGCGCACGAAGTCGCGCTGGGGATCGGTCTCGTAGAACTGCTTGCTCCACAGCGAGGTGATCGGTGCGCGCGCGCCGTCGACTTCCTCCTCGACATAGCCGGTGACGATCGGCCAGGGATGCAGCATCAGGTTCTTGCCGACCAGGCCGCTGGAGTTGGCGAGCCCGTGGGGGAAGCGCGCGGAGGCCGAGTTCAGCAGCAGGCGCGGCGTGCCGACGCCGTTGCAGGCCACGATCACCACCTCGGCCGGCTGGAAGCGCTCCTTGCCCTCGGCGTCGTAGTAGATCGCGCCCGAGGCCATGCCGTGTTCGTCGGTGGTGATCTCCCGCACGCGGCAGCGCGTGCGCAGCTCGACGCCGGCGCGGATCGCCAGCGGCCAATAAGTGATGTCGGTGCTGGCCTTCGCGCCCTGCGCGCAGCCCGGCGTGCAGTGGCCGAGATTGATGCACTGCGCGCGGCCTTCGTAGGGCTGGGTGGCGATCGAGGTGTCGGAGGGCCACCAGTGCCAGCCGAGCTTGTTCATCGCTTTGGCGTAGAGCGTCGCGGTGCGACCCAGCGGCAGCGGCGGCATCGGCGGGTTGCGCGGCGGCACGCCGGGATCGCCGGCCAGGCCCGACGAGCCCATCATGCGGTCGTTCTCGTCGAAGAATTTCTCCAGCGCCCAGTAGTCGATCGGCCAGTCATCGGCCACGCCATCGAGCGAGCGCACCTTGAAGTCCGAGGGATGCATGCGCGGCCAATGCGCCGTGTAGATCAGCGTACCGCCGCCGACGCCGTTGAAGTTGGCGATCTTCATCACCGAGTTGTCGTCGTTGATCGGATAGTCGGTGGCGCGCCCCCGGTGGTTGGGCAGGATGTTGAAATCGGTGAAGCGCCGCGCCTCCCAGTCGCGGCCGTTGGCCGGGAAGTCGGTCGACTTCACCCAATCGCCCTGCTCGAGGCAGAGGATGCGCATCCTGGTCTCGGCGAGCGACCACGCCACCGCCGCGCCCGAGGCGCCCGAGCCGATGATCAGGACGTCGACGCGTTCGTTGTCGGGCATCTACTCGCGCTCCGCCGCGCTGACCTCCCTCTCCCCGCCAGCGGGGAGAGGGTCGGGGTGAGGGGGAGTTTCGAGTTGCGCACGACCGCGGTGCGTCACCTGAATCGGGGGCGGGCCCCCCACCACACACCCCCCCCCCCCCCCCCCCCCCCCCGCCGGGGGGGGGGGGGGGGGGGGGGGCCCCCGTTTCGAGTTGCGCACGACCGCGGTGCGTCACCTGAATCAGCCCCTCACCCCAACCCTCTCCCCGCAGGCGGGGAGAGGGAGCAAGAGGTCGGCGCCGCATCAGCGGCCCCCGGCGCGATCGTCACGCCAGAACGGCGCGCGCTTGCGCACGGGGTCGAGGAGCGACCAGTCGCCTTGCTCCACGACGTGGCCCTTGGGGAAGGGCGCGCGTGGCTCCATGCCCAGCGACAGCAGCACGCGGTCGTCGCGGTAGTAGACGCCGAGCAGGACACGCGCGAGCACCGCGCCCGCGCCGCCGCCGGCGATGTACTCGGTGAGCAGCTTTTCGCGGCTGTCGACGTCCATGCTCGCGAAGGCGCCGTTGGTCTTGGCACCAATCGCCGCCACCGCCTCGCGCACCGGGGCGAGGTCGCGGCCCAGCGACTTCACGACATCGGCCATGATCGCCGGATCGTCGGCGCCCGGCACGCCGAGCTTCGCGTCGGCCGGAATCATCGTGCCGGCGATGTCGCGCAGCGCGCGGATCTCCGCGTCGGAGAAAGCGGTGTCGGCGGCGCTGCTCATCGGACCTCCCCAATTCCAGATCTCCCTTCCCCCGGAGGGGGAAGGTGCCCGCAGGGCGGAAGGGGGATGTCGAAGACGGACATCGATGTCGTTGAAACATCCCCCATCCGTCGCTTCGCGCCACCTTCCCCCTCCGGGGGAAGGTAAGGTAGCCGCATGACACGCGAACTCAAGGTCTTCAGCAGCATCGCCGTGCGTGGCGTGCTCGAAACGCTGGTGCCGGACTTCGAGCGGGCGCACGGCGTGCGTCTCGACATCGCGTGGAACACCGCGCCCGCGCTGGTCAAGCGCCTGCAGGCCGGCGAGCGCGCCGACGTGCTGATCCTCAATCGCGCCGGCATGGACACCATGACACGCGCGGGCCGCGTGCTGGCCGGCTCCGAGGTCACCTTGGCCAGCTCCGCCACCGCGCTGGCGATCCGCGCCGGCGCGAAGCGGCCGGATATCTCGACGGCCGACGCGTTGAGGCGCACGCTGCTGTCGGCGCGCGCGATCGCCTACACCGATCCGGCGGCCGGCGGCGCCAGCGGCATCTACTTCGCCCAGCTCATCGAGCGCCTGGGCATCGCGTCCGAAGTCAACGCCAAGACAACCTTCCCGCCGCCCGGCGGCCTCGTCGGCCCTCTGCTGGTGAGCGGTACGGTCGATCTCGCCGTGCAGCAGAAGCCCGAGCTGCTGGAGGTCGACGGCGTCGAGATCCTGGGCACGCTGCCGGGCGATCTGCACATGGTCACGACCTTCGTCGCCGGCGTTGAAGCGTCGAGCACCGAGGTCGACACAGCCAAAGCGCTGATCACGCTGCTCGCCGCGCCATTCACAGCCGACCTCTTCCGCGCCCGAGGCCTCGACCCGGCGTGATGTGACTGAACTTACCTTCCCCCGGAGGGGGAAGGTGCCCGAAGGGCGGATGGGGGATGTCGAAGACGGACACCGCGTGTGCTGAAACATCCCCCTTCCGTCGCTGCGCGCCACCTTCCCCTCCGGGGGAAGGGAAGGCGGTGCCGTAGCGGCAGGAAGAATCCTTGCGCCACAAGCATCGGAGGCTCGGATTGTTCGCGCGTAGCGGCGGAAATAGAAAACGCTTGGTCTTCGGGGTTACACCGGCTCCAGCATTTCAACTGGAGTCCATCCGATGGCCCGCGACCGCAAGCTGCCCTCCGACTTCTGGACCTGGGAGGCTGTCATCGACTGTACCGCGATGACCCGCCTCCTGTTTCTTGGCCTCTGGAACTTCGCCGACTCCTTCGGCGTGCAACCGCTCAGGCCCCGCACCATCCGCATGCAGGTCTTTCCCGGCGATCCGATCGATAACGATCAGGTGCGCGCGATGATCGACGAGCTGGTGGCGCGCGGGCTGCTGCGGATCTACGTGGTCGACGAGGCCGAGTACCTCGAGATCGTCGACTGGCGCCGGATCCAGCGCGTCGGCAAGCGCGCGCGGCGCCGCTATCCCGGTGATCCGTCGCGGCCCGACCCGGTGCCCGAACCCATACCACAGGCGGCGCCCGCCGCCCCGCCCGAGCCGCCGCCCGCCGTGCCGCCTGTGCTGGCTGAGTGGCGCAAGGTGATCGGTCGGTCGCTGCGTCGCCTGCTGCCCAACGGGCCACCGGGCGACACCGAGCAGTGGATCGACCACTGGCTCGCCGAGGGCTATGACCTGGCGGCCGACGTGCTGCCGGCGATCATCCTGGCCTGCCGCCCGTCACCCGATCTTGGCGCGCCTTTGGGCCTGGCCGCGGCGGCGGCCTACGCCGAGGCCAATCGCGCCCGGCGCCTGGCCTGCGCGCCGCCGGGGACGTAGCTCCTAACTCTTACCTTCCCCCGGAGGGGGAAGGTGCCCGAAGGGCGGATGGGGGATGTCGAAGACGGACACCGAGCGCGTTGAAACATCCCCCATCCGGCGCTTCGCGCCACCTTCCCCCTCCGGGGGAAGGTAAGGACGGCGCCTCACGCGGGCTCAAGGAATCCTGTCTTGAACGGCCCCATCCCCGGTGGCAGCGTCGCCGCAACCGAGGAGCACCACGCCATGACCACTGAATACACACCCCCGAAAGTATGGACCTGGAACAAGGCGAATGGCGGGCAGTTCGCCAACATCAACCGGCCGATCGCCGGCGCCACGCACGAGAAGGAGCTGCCGGTCGGCAAGCACCCGCTGCAGCTCTATTCGCTGGGCACGCCCAACGGCCAGAAGGTCACCATCATGCTCGAGGAGCTGCTGGCGCTGGGCCACAAGGGCGCCGAGTACGACGCCTGGCTGATCAAGATCGGCCAGGGTGATCAGTTCGGCAGTGGCTTCGTCGCCATCAATCCGAACTCGAAGATTCCGGCGCTGCTCGATCGCAGCGGGCCCAAGCCGATCCGCGTCTTCGAGAGCGGCGCGATCCTGGTCCATCTCGCCGAGAAGTTCGGCAACGCCTTCCTGCCGACCGAACCGGCGGCGCGGGCGGAGTGCCTGTCCTGGCTGTTCTGGCAGATGGGCAGCGCGCCCTATCTCGGCGGCGGCTTCGGCCATTTCTACGCCTATGCGCCGACCAAGATCGAATACGCCATCGACCGCTTCGCGATGGAGACCAAGCGCCAGCTCGACGTGCTCGACCGGCGTCTGGCCGAGACGGCCTATCTCGGCGGCAACGACTACACCATCGCCGACATCGCGGTCTGGCCGTGGTACGGCGGCCTGGCCAAGGGCCTGCTCTACGGTTCGGCCGAGTTCCTCGCGGTGCACGAGTACAAGAACGTCAATCGCTGGGCCGACGAGATCGGCAAGCGCCCCGCCGTGAAGCGCGGCCGCATGGTCAACCGCCTACAGGGCGACCCGGCGGCGCAGCTGCACGAACGCCACGACGCCAGCGACTTCGACACCAAGACCCAGGACAAGATCGCCGCCGCCGCGGCGGCTGCGAGTTAGGTTTTTCTCCCTCTCCCCGCGCGCGGGGAGAGGGAAGTTTGACAGTCGTAAACGCACTTCCGCGCTAGGCTCTGATCCATGGCCGGCCCTGAGACCATCCCCGTCATCGACCTCGGCCCGTACCTCGCGGGCGAGGCCGGCGCGCTCGAGCGGGCGGCACGGCAGGTCCGCCACGCGCTGACCGAGATCGGCTTCTACTACATCACCGGCCACGGCGTGCCGCGCGCGCAGATCCGTGATGTGTTCGCCGAAGTCGCGCGCTTCCACGCCCAGCCGCTCGACGCGAAGATGGCGATCGCGCTCGACCGCCACAGCACCGGCTACCTGCCACTAAAGGGCGACACCTTGCGCACCTCGACGGTGCAGACGGTGACGCGGCCGAACCTCAACGAGGCGCTGTTCGTCGCCCGCGACCTGCCGGCCGACCATCCCGATGTGCTGGCCGACCGCCGCTTTCGCGGCGCCAATCGCTGGCCGGCCGACCTGCCGGGCTTCCGCGAGCGCATCGTCGCCTATGCCGACACTATGGAGCGGCTGGTCCTACGCATGATGCCGCTCTACGCCCGCGCGCTCGACCTGCCGGCGAGGTATTTCGACGAGCCGTTCCGCGACGGCCAGTACAAGCTGCGCCTGACGCACTATCCGCCGCAGCCGGCCGACGCGACGGACGATTTCGGCATCGCGCCGCATACCGACACGAGTTTCCTCACGCTGCTGGCGCCCAACGATGTGCCCGGCCTGTCGATCCGCGCCCAGGACGGCGGCTGGATCGAGGCACCGGCGATCGCCGACGCCTTCGTCGTCAATGGCGGGCAGTTCCTGCAGCGCTGGACCAACGACCATTTCCTCGCCACGCCGCATCGCGCGGTCAATCGCAGCGGCGGGCAGCGTTACGCCGTGGTCTTCTTCTGCGACGCCCATATCGACTGGCCGATCGCCGCCGTGCCGACCACCGTCGGCCCCGACCGGCCGCCGAAATATCCGACGACGTACTACACGGACTACATGACGACCTATCAGCAGCGCAGCTACGACACGCTGAAGGCGGCGGAGTAGAGGAGAGAGCGATGAAGACCGTGCAACAGATGATCGCTGCGGCCGACGCCGCGGTGCCGCGCATCAGCCCGGAGGAGGCCAAGGCGCTGGTCGGTCGGCCCGACGTGCTGTTCCTCGATGTGCGCGAGCCGCCCGAGGTCGCCGCGTCGGGCAAGGTGGCGGGCGCCGTGGCGATCCCGCGCGGCCTGGTCGAGTTCCGCGCCGATCCGGCGTCGCCGATGCACGACAAGGCCTTCGACCGCACGAAAACGGTGGTGACCTACTGCGCCTCGGGCGGCCGCTCGGCGCTGGTCGGCCATACGCTCAAGGAGATGGGCTACGACAAGGTGGTCAATCTCGGCGGCTTCAAGGGCTGGCTCGACGCCGGCGGCAAGATCGACCCGCCGGCCTGAGCTGGGCGGCAGTCAGGCGAGGTCGGGGAAATCCTCTTCCCAGAACTCGTGCGCGCCGCGCTCCTTGTTGGCCACGCGGGCGGCTTCGGTGGCGCGCAACTCGACCCGGCGGATCTTGCCGGAGATCGTCTTGGGCAGATCGGCGAACTCGATGCGCCGGATGCGCTTGAACGGCGAGAGATGCGCGCGGGCGTGGCGGAAGAGGGCCAGCGCCGTGTCGCGGTCCGGCTTGTGGCCGGCGGCGAGCACGACGACGGCCTTGGGCACCGCCAGCCGGCGCGGGTCGGGTGACGGCACGATCGCCGCCTCGACCACGGCGGGATGCTCGATCATCGCGCTCTCGAGCTCGAAGGGGCTGATGCGGTAGTCGGATGATTTGAAGACGTCGTCGGCGCGTCCGACATAGGTCAGGTAGCCGTCGGCGTCGCGCACCGCCACGTCGCCGGTGCGGTAGACATCGCCGTCCAATCCGGCGATGCGGCCGTCGTCGGTCTGGTAGCCCTGCATCAGGCCGAGCGGCGGCGCGGCGAGCGGCAGGCTGATCTCGGCTTCCGGCGCTTCGTTGCCGTCGGGGTCGCAGAGCCGGATCGTGTAGCCGGGCAGCGGCCGGCCCATCGAGCCGGGCTTGACGCGCTGGCCTGGGCTGTTGCCGATCTGCGCCGAGGTCTCCGTTTGGCCGTAGCCGTCGCGGATGGTGAGCCCCCAGGCCTGCTGCACGCGTTCGATGACCTCGGGGTTGAGCGGCTCGCCGGCGCCGATCACCTCGGTCAGGCTGGTCTTCCAGGACGCGAGGTCCTCCTGCACCAGCACGCGCCACACCGTGGGCGGCGCGCAGAAGGTGGTGACCCGGCAGC
Organism: Reyranellaceae bacterium; assembly: GCA_022844045.1. GTDB lineage: Bacteria > Pseudomonadota > Alphaproteobacteria > Reyranellales > Reyranellaceae > JAFAZJ01. The sequence continues at coordinate 19,996 of JALHMM010000110.1, forward strand.
GCACCAGGACGTCGAGCAGCGGCTTGGCGGCGAAGCGGGGCTGGTTGAACAGGAACACCGTGGCGCCGGCGTTCCACGGCGCGAAGAAGCAGCTCCAGGCGTGCTTGGCCCAGCCGGGCGAGGAGATGTTGAGATGGATGTCGCCGGGCCGCAGGCCCAGCCAGTACATGGTCGAGAGATGGCCGACCGGATAGCTCTGGTGGCTGTGCAGCACGAGCTTCGGCTTGCTCGTCGTGCCCGACGTGAAATAGAGCAGCAGCGGGTCGCTGGCCTTCGTTTCGCCATCGGGCGCGAAGGCCGGCGACGCGTCGTAGGCGGCCTCATACGATTGCCAGCCGGTCGCCGTGCCGCCAACGACGATGCGGGAGTAGTCGCCAGAGAGCGCCGCGAACTTGGCGGTGTTCTCGACGCTGGTGATCACGTGCCGGGCGCGGCCGCGGGTGAAGCGATCGACGAGATCGTTGTGAGTCAGCAGGGTGGTGGCGGGGATGATCACCGCGCCGAGCTTCATCGCCGCCAGCATGCACTCCCACAGCGGCGCGACGTTGCCCAGCATCAGCAGCACGCGGTCGCCGCGGCGGACGCCCTGCGCGCGCAGGAAATTCGCGACCCGGTTCGAGCGCGCCGACAGCTCGGCGAAGGAGAGCTTGGTCTCGGCGCCGGCCTCGTCGACGATCCACAGCGCCGGCCGATCGTTGCCACGCGCCATGGCGTCGAAGTGGTCGAGCGCCCAGTTGAAGCGGTCCATCTTGGGCCAGCGGAAGTCGCGATACGCCGCGTCGTAGTCCTGGCGCCGCTCGAGCAGGAAATCACGGGCCGCGAGAAAGGCCGCTTGCGACATGGGATGGACCTCGAACGAGTTGTCGCGACAAACGATATCGGAGAGGACGCGCCCGGCCTAGCGGCCGGTCAGCGTGCGGAAGATATCGAAGTTCAGGCGGCCGAAGGCTTCAGAAGCGCGCAGCTCGACGGTGCGCGGGCGTGGCAGGTCGATGGCGATGTCGCCGGCGACGCGACCGGGGCGCGGCGTGATCACGACCACGCGGTCGGACAGGAACACCGCCTCGGCGATCGAGTGGGTGACGAACAGCACCGTCTTGCGTGTCCCCGATGTCTCGCCCCAGATGCGCAGGAGCTCGAGCGCCATGTCGTCGCGCGTCATGGCGTCGAGCGCGCCGAAGGGCTCGTCCATCAGCAACAGCGGCGGATCGAGCAGCAGGGCGCGGCAGAGCGCGGCGCGCTGCTGCATGCCGCCCGAGAGTTCGCGCGGCAGCTTCTCGGCGAAGCCGCCCAGCCCCGCCATGTCGAGCAGATCGACCGCGCGCTTGCGCAAGGCGCCGGCGTCGCGCCCGGCGAGCTCGGCGGGCAGCAGCACGTTATGCAGGATGGAGCGCCACTTCAGCAGGATCGGCGCCTGGAAGACCATGCCGATATCGGGGATCGGCCGCGTCACCGTCTTGCCGGTGACGCTGACCGTGCCCTGGGTCGCGGGCCGCAGCCCGGCGATGATGCGCAGCAGGGTCGACTTGCCGCAGCCCGAAGGCCCGACCAGCGAGACGAACTCGCCGGTGCCCACGCGCAACGAGACGTCGGCGAGCGCCTCGACCGGGCCGCTCGCCGCCTCATATGTCATGCCGACCTTCTGCAGGTCGATCAGCGCAGCTGTCACACCGCTACCCCTTCCCTTCCCCCGGAGGGGGAAGGTGCCCGAAGGGCGGACGGGGGATGTCGAAGACGGACCGAGTGCGTTGAAGCATCCCCCATCCGTCGCTCCGCGCCACCTTCCCCCTCCGGGGCAGGGGAATCGCATATGGAATTAGCGAGGTATTGCAAGGCGTTGGGAAAAGGATTCTTTGTGTGTCACCCGTCCTCTCCGGGAGACACCGATGCGCAAGTT
>JALHMM010000111.1 GCA_022844045.1 Reyranellaceae bacterium
GGGGGGTGGGGGGGGGGTGGGGGGGCCCGAGGCAAGTGGCGCACGACCATCCCGCGCAACCTGCGGCTCCCCCTCACCCCGACCCTCTCCCCGCTTGCGGGGAGAGGGAGAAACTGCGCCGCGTCAGGTCTTGCCGATCGCGATCTTCTTCTCGGCCGGCGTCTTCTCCGGGATCTTCGGCATGGCGATGCGCAGCACGCCCTTCTCGAAGCTCGCCTTTATGTTGTCTTCGTCGACGCCGTCGGGCAGCTGGAAGCTGCGCTCGAAGGCGCCGTAGCTGCGCTCCGAGAGGTGCCAGGCGTCCTTGGTCTCGTCGCGCTCGACCTTCTTCTCGCCCTTTAGCTGGAGCGTGCCGTTCTTGACCACGACGGCGACATCCTTCTCGTCGATGCCCGGCAGCTCGGCCTCGAGCACGATCTCCTTGTCGTTCTCGCGGATGTCGATGTCGGGCGCGAGCAGCGCCGGCGACGCCGCGTAGGGCAGGGTCGGACGGCCGACGAAGTTGCGGCCGAGGAAGGCGTCGAACGCCCGCTCCATCTCGGCGCGCATCTCGGCGAACGGGTCGCGATAGCGCGGGGCCGGCGTGCCGGCGGTTTCCGGTTTCCTGATCTCAGTCGCCATGTTTCGTCTCCTCGCTTGTGCGCCCAGGAAGGGAGCGCGGCTCTCTTGACGATCGATGTGGGCGGGCGACCATCGTGATCAAGAGCGCGCGGGACGCCGTGCCGCGATCAATGCGAAACGCTCGTATGCGACGGCGTCGATGAAAGTTTGATCTGGATCAGGGCACGCGGCCGGCCCGCGTACCATCATCGTCGTCCGAACGACCGCGCACAGGCGAGACCGATGAAGCGTTCCCTCCTCCTGGCTCAGGCGTTGATGGCATGGCCGACCGCACCGGCGCTCGCCGCCGATCCGGTCAACGGCGAGCGCCTGGCGCGACGCTGGTGCGCCGCCTGCCATGTCGTGTCGGAAAAGCAGACCGGCACGGTGAGCGAAGCGCCGCCGTTCCCCGTCGTCGCGCGCCGCCCCGATTTCAGCGAGCGCGCAGTCGCGTTCTTCCTGCTCGACCCCCACCCCAAGATGCCCGACATGGCGCTGACCCGCGCCGAGGCCGCGGACCTCGCGGCCTATATCGCGACGATGAAGTGATGCAGGGCACTCCACCGTCATCCTGAGCGCAGCGAAGGATCTCGCGGCGGTGCGATCAGCCACAGCTCTCGCACGTGACCGCAATTCCGCGAGATCCTTCGCTGCGCTCAGGATGACGAGGGAGTTCAGCCACGCCGCGCCGCCTCGATCTTCGCGACGTCGATCTTCTTCATGTCCATCATCGCCTCGAACGCGCGCTTCGCCTCGGCGCCGCCGGCCGCGATCGCCTCGCTCAGCACGCGCGGCGTGATCTGCCAGGAGATGCCCCATCTGTCCTTGCACCACCCGCAGGCGCTCTCCTGGCCGCCATTGCCGACGATGGCGTTCCAGTAGCGGTCGGTCTCTTCTTGATCGTCGGTGGCGATCTGGAACGAGAAGGCTTCATTGTGCTTGAACGCCGGGCCGCCGTTGAGGCCGAGACACGGGATACCGGCGACGGTGAACTCGACCGTCAACGCGTCACCCTGCTTGCCCGACGGATAGTCGCTCGGCGCCCGGTGGACGGCGCTCACCGCGCTATCGGGAAACGTCTGGGCGTAGAAGCGAGCCGCGGCCTCGGCGTCCTTGTCGAACCACAGGCAGATCGTGTTCTTGGCCATGACGTGTCCTTTGGTTTCATGTGGCTTCGCTGTCTTCAGAGGTAGGCATGCCGAGCGCACATCTCCATCCCGGACGATGCGATGCGTGAACCTGCGAGGGCCGTGCTAAAATCGATGGGAGGCGTGAACGGGAAGTCGGCCCTGGAACCGAGTATGCGGAGCGCGGCCTGGACCTCGATCGGGGCCACGCCGCCACGACGGGTCTTGACGCTGGTTCCTCGCGGACCGTGGGAGAATCACCATCATCCACTGGCTTGAATCCGGGCTCAGTCACCCGTCGATGCGGCGAAGGTGGTTGGTGCGAATCCTCATCGCGCTTCTTGCCGCCCCGGGCATCGGCTTCTTCGCGATCGCGGCGCTGCTGATGTTCTCGCTGCCGCCATAAGCCTCATTGCGCGCGTGGCGCGCCTCACGCCCCCTGCAACTCCAGCGTCTTCCCATCCACCTGCGCGTGGTGGAAGTTGGCCTGCTGGTAGGTCGTCATGAACTCGGCATAGCTGAACGGCGGCTCCTTGCCGGCGCTGCCATCCGCCGTGATCGGCGTCATCACGGCGCGGTAGTTGCAGTCGAAGAAGAACGGGATCGCGTAGCGCTCCTGGCCGGAGCGGTTGATCACGCGGTGTGGCGTGGCGAGGAAACGCCCGTCGGTCCAGCGGCGCAGCATCATGCCGCCATTGACCAGCAGCGCGCCCTCGGGCGCCGGCGCATCGATCCAGCGGCCATCGGGCAGGCGCAGCGACAGGCCGGGGATCTTGTTCTGCGCCAGGATGGTCATGAAGCTGGTGTCGAGATGCGGCGCGATGCCGAACTCGTTGTTGGGCGCCGTCGGGCTGTGCTCGGGATAGTGGGACATGCGCAGCGTGTACATCGGATCGACGAAGAAGCGCGCGAAGTAGTCGGCCGGCCGGTCGAGCGCGCGGGCGTAGATCGGCAGCAGCGACAGCGCGAGCCTTTCGAAGGCGTCGCAGGTCGCCAGGATCTGTTCGCGGAAACCCGGCAGCGCCGGCCAGCGGTTGCGGCCGCGGAAGCGCGCCTTGGCGAGCACGTCGACGTGATCGGCGGGCAGCTCGCGCTTGAAGAACACCGCCTCGTTGACGTTGGGCAGCACCGGCGTGTCGCCGACGAGGTTGTAGCGCGCGGTGGCGCCGCGCATCGGCATGTAGCCGATATTGTGCTCGTCGATCTTCATCGCCGTCTTGGCCTCGAGCGGCTGCGCGTGGAAACGCGCGGCCTCGGCGAAGGTAGCGTCGAGCAGCGATTGCGGCACGCCATGGCCGCGCAGGAAGTAGAAGCCGACCTCGGTGAAGGCATGGCGCAGCTCGGCGCCGAGCCGCTCCAGCGCGCCCGGCTCGTTGGCACGCAACGGCGCGAGATCGAGGACGGGGATCGTGTCGCTCATGGCTGTCTCCTCTCACTCTCTTGCCATTCTGCACCCTCTCCCCGCTCGCGGGGAGAGGGAGGGGCCCGTCGCGCGCAGCGCGATGGGAGGGTGAGGGGCTCGTCCAACAGCCGAGACCGCACTAGCAGCAGCCCTCACCCCGACCCTCTCCCCGCGAGCGGGGAGAGGGAGCTCACGCCGGCAGCAGGTTCAGCTTGCGCAGGAGCTCGCGCTCCTCGTCGTAGGTCTTGGCCATGTAGTCGCGATACGCGGGGCCGTCCTTGAGCAGCAGCGGCTGGTCGACCTTCTCGAGGAATTCCAGATGCGCCGGCTCCTGCGCCGCGGCCCTGAAGGCGTCGGCGAGGATCTTGATCACGCCGCCGTCCATGCCCTTCGGCCCGATCAGGCCGCCGGGCGATTCGACGACGACATCGACGCCCAGCTCACGCACCGTGGGCACGTCGGGGAAACGCTTGATGCGCGTGGCGGTGTAGACCGCCAGCAGGCGCAGCTGGCCGGCGCTGACCATCGGCGCCCAGCCCGACGACTCCGAAGCGAAATCGATCTCGCCGCCGAGCAGCGCGCGCATGGTGTCCGCCGTTCCACGATAAGGCGCGTGCGTCCAGCTCAAGCCACCATGCGCCATGCCGACGCGCTCCATCGCCAGATGCTGCGAGGAGCCGATGCCCAGCGTGCCCCAGTTCAGCTTGCCCGGGTTGGCCTTGGCGTGCGCCAAGAGTTCCGGGAGCGTCTTCCACGGCGCGTCGGCGCGGACCACCACGCCCATGACGAAGCCGGTGATCTGCAGGATGTAGCTGAGGTCGTTGATCGGGTGATAGGTCAGCTGCTTGTTGAGCAGCGGCTGGCGCAGCACGCTCATATGCATCTGCGATATGACATGGCCGTCGGGCTTCTCGCTCTGCAGCGCCATGGCGCCCAGGATGCCCGAGGCGCCGGCCTTATTCTCGACCACGACGGTCTGGCCGAGCTTCTTCGACGCCGCTTCGCCCAGAATGCGCAGGCCGATATCGGCCGGCCCGCCTGGTGCCCAGGGCACGATCAGCCGGATGGTGCGCTCCGGAAACTTCGACTGCGCGATCGCCGGCGCGGCGAGCAACGCGGCGGTTCCGGAAAGGGTGGCGCGGCGTGTGATGCGATTCATGACCGTGTTCTCCCCAACGTTCGAATACTGACGGCGACCCATAGCCTGAGCAAGCCCCGCGCCAGGGCGGACCGCGGTCCTTTCGCACCGGATTTCACGGCCGATCGACCCCTTGAAGAGCCGGTGGACCCTCCTATCTCCAGTGCATCGCCGGGCCCATTCCGGGGCGGCGAGAAACGGCCCGCCGGAAGTGTCCAGCACTTGGGGGCCACGGACTGACCACATCGCTCACCTGGAGGGTGTTCAATATGCGTACCTATGATTTTTCGCCGCTGTTCCGTTCGACCGTCGGTTTCGACCGCGTGTTCCAGCTTCTGGACTCCGTGAACAGCGACCTGGGTGGCAACGGCTACCCGCCCTACAACATCGAGAAGGTCGGCGAGAACGGCTATCGCATCACGCTCGCGGTCGCCGGCTTCACCTCCCAGGACATCGAGATCGTCCAGCAGGAGAACGCGCTGAAGGTCTCCGGCAAGATCGCCGCCAAGGATGAGCAGAGCTCGTTCCTGCATCGCGGCATCGCCGCGCGCGCCTTCGAGCGCCGCTTCGAGGTCGCCGACCATGTGCGCGTGACCGATGCGAAGCTGGAGAACGGCCTGCTGCACATCGAGCTGGTGCGCGAGGTCCCCGAGGAGAAGAAGCCGCGCGTGATTCCGGTCAGCGCCGGACAGCCGGCCCGTCCCGCCCTGCAGGCCGCCGAGTAGTTATTCTCCCCTTCCTGCCCGGCAGGCTCAGAGGAGGCGTCGCGGGAAACCGCGGCGCCTCTTTCGGCGTGCCCGCTGCCGATGCCATGATCGGGCTGAGGATGGGGGGACACGATGGCTCGCTATGACGAATGGCCCGCGGCCGATCACCTGGCCAATCAATGGATACCGGCTGGCCAGCCGCGCGCCACGGCGGACGATGGTCTGGTCCTGGTGCTGATCGGCCAAGACGGCGATCGATGGCGCTTCGCCTTCGATCTACCCGGCGTGGTGGTCGGCGATTTCAGCCTCGAGCCGGATCCCGACAGCGCGACGCTGCATGTCACGGCCAAGGAGGTCTGGATGTCGACCGGCGATATGGCCGGCCGGTACATGGTCTTCGGCGATCTCGGCAAGCCGCTGCAACGCCGGCTCAAGGAGTCGATCGGCGCGCTGCTGGCCGACTGGCCGTTGTTTGCCTGGAGCGGGCGGCGCTGCACCTTCTATCACTGAGGCGCATTCCCTCGTAAACTCGCGCCGACTGGAACGAGGGAACGCGTGTCATGAAAAGCTACAAGGTCGTCGAGTTCGGCCAGCCAATGCAGAAGGTCGAGGAGCCGACGCCGGTGCCCCAGGGCACCGAAGTGCTGGTGCGCATCACCGCCGCCGGCGTCTGCCACAGCGACGTGCATCTGTGGGAAGGCTATTTCGACATGGGCGGCGGCAACAAATACTCGACCGCCAAGACCATGAACCCGCCGCGCATCATGGGCCACGAGATCGTCGGCGTGGTCGAGGCCGTGGGCCCAGACGCCAAGGGCGCGACAGTGGGCCAGAAGGCCGTGGTCTATCCCTGGATCGGCTGCGGCAAATGCTGGCACTGCGCCAACGGCGTGGAGAATCTCTGCGGCAATCCCCGGGCGATGGGCGTCAACGCCGATGGCGGCTTCGCCACCCACGCCATGTGCCCGCATCCGCGGTATCTGTTCGACTACGGTGACGTGCCCACCGAGCTCGCCTGCCTCTACGCCTGCTCCGGCATCACCGCCTTCGGCGCGATCAAGAAGGCGCAGGGCCACGACATCGGCAAGCCGATCCTGATCATCGGCGCGGGTGGCGTGGGCCTGATGGGCGTGCAGCTGGCGCGCGCCGTCATGGGCCGCGATCCGATCGTCGCCGACATCGATCCGAAAAAGCGCGAGCTGGCGTTGAAGCACGGCGCCTCGGCGGCGCTAGATCCGCGCGAGAAGGACGCGCGCAAGCAGATCATGGACCTCACCGGCGGCACCGGCGTTGGCGCGGCGATCGACTTCGTCGGCGCCGAATCCTCCGCGCAGTTTGGCCAGCGCGCGCTGGCGCGCGGCGGGCGCCTGATCGTCGTCGGCCTGTTCGGCGGCACGTTCTCGACGCCACTGCCGATGTTCGCCTTCACCGGCGCCGCCTTCATGGGCTCGATCACCGGCACGCCCGCCGAGATGGCCGAGATGATGGCCCTGGTGCGCGACGGCAAGGTCAGCCCCGTGCCCGTGACGACGCGCGGCCTGGACGACGCCAACGCCGCCCTGCAGGACCTGCGCAAAGGCCTGATCATGGGCCGTGCGGTGCTGGTGCCGTAGCCACCGCTTACCTTCCCCCGCTGGCGGGGGATGGTGCCCGACGGGGGGTGGGGGGTGGTCGGCCTCGCGGTCAGATGCGACCGTTGGAAGTCGTTGCACCAACCACCCCCATCCGGCGCTTCGCGCCACCTTCCGCCAGCGTGGGAAGGTAAGAGATGATACTCATGATCGACTGGCGCAGCCGCATCACCACCGAACCGGACAAGCTCGGCGGCAAGCCGTGCCTGCGCGGCATGCGCTTCTCGGTGCTCGACGTTCTCGACTATCTCGCCGGCGGCATGAGCATCGATGAGATGCTCACCGAGTTTCCGTACCTGGAACGCGACGATATCCTCGCTGCTCTCGCTTACGCAGCCGAACGCGAGCGTATTTCTGGGACCGCCGGCGTCCCGCCGGCATCATGAGAAGAGCCGGCGGGACGCCGGCGGTCCCAAAGATCAGGGGTGGAATTTCAGCCCGTCGAGGATCTTGTCGGCGACCTTGCGTTCGGCACGCAGGGCGAGGCCGACGAGATCGAGCTTTTCGCGCTCCACCGCCTTGACCACGGCGCGGTTGGCGGCGTCGTGGCCGGTGGCGAACATCTCACGCGTGTAGATCGCAGGTTCCACGCCGCGTGACAGAGCTCGGTCGAGCGCGCGTGACAGCGCTGGACCATCGGCGCCGTAGATCAGGATCGGCTGGCCGATCAGGCGGCGATAGCGCGTGGCGCTGCCGTCCTCGTAGGGCTCGCCGATGCAGTCGGGAAACGACGCGGCGATGCCGCCGCTCAGGAACGCGGTGACGTTGAGCTTCTGCCAGACCTCGAGATCGGATCGCACCACCACGGCGATCTTGGTGTCGAAGCGGACGGGTGGAAGAGACTCGGTCATGGCGCCATTCATCTCATGTCGGCGGTCAACGCAACGCCTCCGCCACGCCGGCGTCTTCCAGACCAGCCGCGACCCGAATGAAGGTCAGGAGACGCTTGGCGTCATCCTCGCGCTGGCAGGGCCAACCCTTCTCAAGTCTCATGTCGAGGTGGCTTGGTGCGATCTGGCGCAACCTGTCGATTGTCTGCCGCGCCTTCGCGATGTCGCCGAGACCAACTTGGACGAGCGCCAGCGTCGCGTGGGCGGGAGCCATCGACGGCGCTTCATTGGTCGCGACAAGGGCGGGCTCGATGCCGTCCGCGTACCGTCGTCCCATGACGCAGGCGAGGGCCAGGTCCTTGTGCATCGCCGCGTGCGCGGGGTCCTTTGGACTGAGCCTGATGGCTCTCCTGATCTTGTCGATGCCGCTCGCCGCGTCGCCATCCAGGGCCTGAAAATAGCCCAGGGTGCACACGGTCTGAGCGGAACTCGGATTGAGGGCGTGCGCCCTGAGGAGGTCCTGAAGTCCCGCGTCGAAGCGCCCATGATTGCATTGGTACAGACCTCTGATGGCCCAGGCCAAGTGGTTCAGCGGGTCCGCTTCGATAGCCCTGGTTCCGGTCATCAGGGCTTCCGAGCGAGTTCGCTCAACGTCCTTCGCCCTCCCGTAGTGAACGTGCTGGAAAAGGGCGAAGCACTTTGCGATCCACGCGGCGCAGCTCTGAGGATCGAGCGCGAGCGCCTTGTCGGCGGTCTCGATCGCGGCGTCACAGAGGGCACCATCGGTCTTACGATGGCCCTCGCGGGCTTCCGCGAGGGCCCGAACCGCCAGCTCGCGTGCGGCGAGATTGCCCGGCCGCAATCGCATGTGCCGCGAAAGCTCCACGGTGTCCAATTGCGGAACGAGGGCGCCGACGATGGCCTGCGTCAGCTCCTCCTGGACGGCGAAAATGTCCTCCAGCAGGCGATCGTAACGCTCGGCCCAGACATGGCTGCCGTCCCGGGCGTCGACCAGCTGCCCTGTCACGCGAATGCGTTTTCCGGCGCGCCGGACGCTCCCCTCGAGCACATATCGCACGCCCAGCTCGCGTGCGACCTGGCGGATGTCGACTGTCCTGGCTTTGTAGGTGAAGCTTGAGTTGCGCGCGATCACGAACAGCTGCCGGAAGCGCGACAGCTCGGTGATGATGTCTTCGGTGATGCCATCGACGAAATACTCCTGCCCGGGATCTTCCGACATGTTGTGAAACGGCAGGACCGCGATCGACGCTTTGTCCGGCAATGAGGGCGGCGACGTTCCTTCGATCGACGAACCCTGCGTGGCCGAGCCAGGCATAGGCACGAGCAATCGATATCCGCGACGATGACGCGTTTCGACGAACCTCGGATGTCGTGGATCATCGCCAAGCGCGCGTCGCAGTTCCTGCATGCAGGAGGTGAGCGCGTCGTCCCCGACGGCCTTTCCGCCCCACACCCGGTCGATCAGCTCTTCCTTGCTCACGAGTTGCATCGACCGCTCCGCCAACGCGGCCAGAAGGGCGGACGCACGCGGGGTCAGCCTGATCTCCTCTTGGCCTCGCCACAGCTGCCTTGCACCGCGGTCGAATCGGTAGTCGCCGAAGGCCACGGCGCCGGAACCCGCCATTTCCCCGGAACTTCGCCGGTGTTCCGCCATTACTTGGCACTCCCCGATGGACGAAAGTGTCGCACCGCTCCTGCCCGCTTTCAACCGGCGCGACGCGGCGGGGTACCGCGGAGGGAGGCTACTATGCGATCGATTCCGATTCTGGCGTTCTTGCTTGCGTTGATTGCGTCGCCTGCGTTCGCCAACGACATCAAGGAACAGGCGCCGAAAATGCGCGCCGACTACATCGAGGCCTACAACAGGCAGGATGTCGCCGCGCTGTCCGCCGCCTATGCGTCGGAAGCCGTCATCGTCAACCCGGGGGGAGCGTTCCCGATTGACGCGAAGATGATCGAGGGATGGTTCAAGGACGGCCCGCGCCGTATCGACACGACGTTCGATCAGGCTATGCCTTTGGGCGCCGACGCGGCGCTCGGCATCGGCACACTCCATGTGACAGGCAGGAACCTCAAGGGCGAACCGCTTGATTTCAAGGCGCGGTGGACGGCGACCTACGTCCGCGACGGCAGCAAGTGGAAGGTGCGGCTGCTGACGGTGGTGCCGACACCGCCACCGGCACGGTGAGCCGCCTTCGGGCGAAAGCGCAGCGAGGAATCTGGGGCAGCCTGGATTCCTCGCCGCGCTCGGAATGACAGAGTCTACCTGAATCGGTACGTGGCGATCTCGCTCAGCGTGCGCCTGTCGGTCTCGATCAGGCGCAGCGACTCGATGCGGCCGTGCATCGGCACGGTCTGGCGCTCGGCGATCTGCGCCACGCGTTCGGCGTCGATGCCGTTGGTGAACATGCCGAGCGTGAGATGCGGCTCGAAGGTCGGCGCGCCGTCGACCTTCGGCAGCTTCTCCATCAGCATGTCGTGCAGCGCGCTTAGTTCGTCGGCGCCGTCATGCGGCTCGGCGTAGAGCCAGGCGCGGCCGGTGCGCGGCGGCGCGTCGACGCGCAGGCGTTGCAGCACGATCCAGAACGGTCGCACCGAGGCGGCGACGCGCTCGACCGTCGCGGCGAGCGTGTCGCGGGCGTCGAGGTCGACGCCGAACACCAGGGTGAAATGCGGGCCGATCAGATCGGCCTCGCCGCGGTGATGCTGCGCGCGCAGGTTCACCAGGCGCGCGCGATCCTCGGGCAGCAGCACCGGCTCGGCGACGACGAAGAGGCGCGTCGGTACCTCGACCTCGTTCTCGTTGGTGTGCGGCGCCTGTGGCGCCGCCGCGGGCGCCGGCGCGTCCCCTCTCCGGGCACGAGGAAAGGGGACGACCGCCATCAGCCGTAGCTCTTGGCCATGCCGGCGGCCGGATCGACCTGCGGGCTGAACGGCGGGAAGGGATAGCGCAGGCCGTTCTTGGCCAGCTGGTTCATGCCCTCGACGGCGCGCAGTAACTCGTCGGGCGGGCAGGCCATCAAGAGCTCGTCGTCGGCGACGCCGCCATAGCGCCGCTCGGCGTAGCACGGCAGCGACAGCGAGGTCTGGCGCGTCGACAGCGCCCGGCCCCAGGAGTCCGAGCAGGCGCTCTCGCCGGTCACGGTGAAGTCGTAGCGCTTGTAGCGATGGAACTGCAGGCCGTTGATGAAATAGATCATCTGGCCCGGCGTGCCGTAGAACAGGCAGACATCGGGCGGATCGAGACGCGCCGAGCGCAGCGGCGCCACGACCAGGCCGTTGTAGCGGCCATGTGGGACGCGCGGCATGGTCGCCTGGTGCTGGCGCGACGCCTCCTTGTTGCCGAACCACACACCGTTCATGTGATCGCCGGAGAGGAAGCCCTCGCCCGGATCGTTGAGCCCGATCACGCCGCCGCAATTGCCGCCGCGCGTGTTGTCGACGGTGATGCCGAGCGTAAAGCCGTGCCAGCGTGACTGCGTCACCATCTGGCACATGGTGAACTTGTAGCCCTCGGTGGGATGGCGCAGGCCCTTGATCTTGTCCATCTCGGCGGCGTCTTCGAACAGCTTCATGCCGATCGGCAAGGTGCGCAGGCGCAATTGCTCGGTCAGCGTCTGCGTCGCTTCGGCCAACATCGCGCCGGTGATCTTGTCCGGCGGCGACCACGGCTTGACCTTGTAGCCGGGGGGCAATGCTTCGGCGGTGGCGATCGACATGGGGTCCTCCTGCGTCGGTGTCGTTCGACTATATCAAGAGGATCACCACAGAGACACAGAGACACAGAGGAAAACAGGAAGCCTTCTCTGGCTTCTCAGCCTCCGTGTCCTCTGTGGCTCTGTGGTTGGCCTCTTCTTCTTTAGACGATCGTCTTGAGCGCCTGGAGTGTTTCGTCGGGGCGTTCGATCATCATGAAATGGCCGCTGTCGTGGATAATCTCGCTGCGACTGCCTGATATCGCCTCGGCCAGCGCCTTGGCGTTGCGTACCGGCGTCATCAGGTCACCGTCGCCCAGCACCAGCAGGGTCGGGCATGTCACCGACTTGCCCGCCTCAGGCAACGCCTTGTGCGCGTTGCAGGCCTCGAGGTCGTTGCTGATCACGCCCGGCCGGTTGCGTTCGAGGATCGCCAGCGCGGTGCGCGTCAGCCACAGGCCGGGCACGCTCATGCCGCTCAGCTGCAGCGAGCGGCCGACGCCCCAGAAGGTCATCAGCTCGCGCACCTTCGCTGTGCCCGCCTTGGCCGATTCCAGCATCTCGGGATGCACCGGCATCGCCGCCGCCACGCCGCACAGCGCCAGCGCGCGCACGCGATCGGGATGCCGCGCCGCCGCCTGCACCGCGATCATCGCGCCCATGGAGTGACCCACGATCGCTGCCTGCCGCACGCTGGCGGCGTCGAGCAACTTCGGTACCCAGTCGGCCATCGCCTCGATGGTCGAGAGCAGAGCGCCCTCGGACTCGCCGTGGCCCGGCAGATCGACCGCCAGCACGGCGCGGCCGTGATGGGCGAAGTAACGCGTCTGCAGAGTCCAGCAGGTGCGGTCAAAGCCCGCGCCGTGGATGAAGAGCACGACGGGCAAGGTCGGATCGAAGGGCCGCCCGCCCGTGGTGGCGTTGATGCGCTGGCCGTCGACGGTGAAGTGCATGGTGCGTTCCGGTGGTCTTACCTTCCCCCGGAGGGGGAAGGTGGCGCGTAGCGACGGATGGGGGATGTTGAAGACGAACGCAGGAGTCCGACTTCGACATCCCCCTTCCGCCCTTCGGGCACCTTCCCCCTCCGGGGGAAGGAAGGGCGATTCTGCCGGCTCATCGCTGCGAGGCCTTGAGCGCCTGGCCGAGATCCTCGATCAGGTCGTCGACATCCTCGAGCCCGACCGAGAGCCGGATCATGCCCTCGCCGATGCCGCTGGCTTCGAGCTGCTGCGCGGTGAGCTGCGCGTGCGTGGTCGAGGCCGGGTGAATCACCAGCGACTTCGCGTCGCCGACATTGGCGAGGTGCGAGAAGATCTTCAGCCGCTCGATGAACGTCTTGCCGGCCGCACGGCCGCCCTTGATGTCGAAGCTGAAGATCGCGCCGCTACCCTTGGGCAGCAGCTTTCGCGCCAGCGCGTGGTCGGGATGGTCCGGCAGATCGGGGTAGAGCACGCGCGACACGCCGGGCTGTGCCGCGAGGAAGGCCGCGACCTTGCGGGCGTTCTCGACGTGCTGGCGCATACGCAGCGGCAACGTCTCGAGACCCTGCAACAGGTAAAAGGCATTCTGCGGCGAGAGCGCCGGACCGAAATCGCGCAGGCCCTCGGCGCGCGCGCGCATGATGAAGGCGTTGGGGCCGAACTCGTCCCAGAAATCGATGCCGTGGTAGCCGGCATAGGGCTCAGTGAGGGTCGGGAACTTGCCCGACTTCTCCCAGTCGAAGCGGCCGCCATCGATCAGCACACCGGCGATCGCCACGCCATGGCCGCCGATGAACTTGGTGGCGGAGTGCATGACGATGTCGGCGCCGTGCGCGATCGGGTTACAGAGATAAGGAGACGCGAAGGTGCTGTCGATCATCAGTGGCAGGCCGGCGTCGTGCGCGATCGCGGCGACGCGCGGGATGTCGAGCACCTCGCCGCCGGGATTGCCGATCGTCTCGCCGAAGATCAGCCGCGTCGCCGGCGTGATCTCCTTAGCGAATGCGTCGGGGTCGCGCGGATCGACGAAGGTCGTGGTGATGCCGAAGCGCGGCAGGGTCAGCCCCATCATGTTGCGGCTGCCGCCATAGATCGAGGCCGAGGCGACGATGTGGCCGCCCTGCCCCATCAAGGTGGCGATGGCGATGTGCAGCGCGGCCTGGCCGCTGGCCACCGCCAGCGCGCCGACGCCGCCTTCGAGCGCGGCGACGCGTTCCTCGAGCACCGCCACCGTCGGATTGGAGATGCGGCTGTAGATGTGGCCGCCGACCTCGAGGTTGAACAGGCTGGCGGCGTGCTCGACATCGCGGAAGACGTAGCTGGTCGACTGATAGATCGGCACGGCGCGCGCGCCGGTCACCGGATCGGGCCGCTGGCCGGCGTGCAGCGCCAGCGTGTCAAACTTCAGGAAATTGGCGTCGGCCATGAACGGCTCCCCGGGTCGATGATCAGACACTAACCGCTCGACTTGCCTCATTGAACTTTGGATTTGGTCGGACGGCCATCGGCCGCCCCCTCCTTCACGAGCTTGGTCAGCTTCGTGCCGATGTCGTGAAGGATCCCCTGGAGCGTCTTCAGGTCGTGTTCGGACACAGTGCCAAAGAGCAGCCGGGCAAACTCGGTCACCTCCGACTGCATTCTTGCGACGGCCTTCTGCCCCTTTGGCGTCAGGACAATGATGACCGCGCGCCTGTCCGTCGAGTGTGCCGTGCGGCGGACAAAACCGGTTTCTTCAAGCGCATCGATGAGCGTGGTGACGTTGCGTGGCGTGACTTTCAGTTCGGTCGCCAGTTCCCTCTGTGTCACCCGCCCGGCCTCGCCCAAGACCCACAGGACGTGCGCCCTGGTTTGTGTCAGGCCGCGATCGGCCAGGCCCCGCTGCATGTCCGCCGACATGAGCGTCGTGACCAGGAGCAGCTGCAACAGCGTGTCGCGGCATTGTGATGTATGTAGATCATTGTGAATCATATTCACTATATGCTAGATGCTCGTTCGGCTGTCAACGCGGAGACCCAGTCGTGCCCACCAATGTTACGGCCGCCCAGCAGAATATCGCGCTCATGCGCAACGCCTTCGCCGCCTTGAGCCGCCGAGACTTTGCTGCCGCCGCCGAGTTCCTGTCTCCGGACTTCATCATCAACCTGGCAAGTGTGCCCTATCAGATGCGCGGCCGAGGCACGTGGCGACGGAATACCGAGACCTTCTTCAAGGCATTTCCGGACATTCAGATCGAAACCCAGGACATGTTTGCGACCGAGGACAAGGTGGCGGTGCGTTTTCGCTTCACTGGGACGCACACCGGCGAGTTCCTGGGACATCAGCCGACCGGAGGGCGCGTCGATTACCAGAGCTACGAGTTGTACCGCATCGCCGACGGCAAGATCGCCGAGGAGTGGATCTGCTCCGACATGCTGACGATCCTGACCCAGATCGGCGCATTTCCGGCGAGGCGTCTGCTGCTCATGTGGCTTGCCGGATACCGGGTGTGGCTTGCGGCAGGTCTCGGTTTGCTTGCCGGCGCGGCTTCGACGCTGATCTTGCCCTGACGAAAACAGTGGTAGGACCCGACACCAATCACCTGCCTCGCCTCATTGCACTTCGGATTTCGCCAAATCGGGCGTATGATTCGCATCGTTCCGCCCGGTGCGACGTTGTTTGCGGGCGGCAAGGCGCTGAAAGCGCCGTGCGAAGAATACGGAGGGCCCCCCTCTATGTCCCTGATCGGCCGAATAGGTTCGGTCGCGCTGGCGCTGCTGGTGGCGACCGTCTCTCCATCCCCCGCACAACACCAGGGCCAGCAGCTCGCCGCGCGCGGCGACTCGGCCGACGGCATTCCGGTGCGCCTGCTGTGCTCGGCCAAGGCGCTGGGCCTGGTGTGCGGCGCCACCAACGTGCGCGCCGCGGTCACCGCCGGCCAGGGCGGCCGCTCGCAGACGCTGACCATCGCGCCCTATCAGCCCTTCGCCACGCCGCGCGGGCGCACGCTGCAGGGCTTCGACGTCACCGTCACCGCCTATGTCAGCCGCAGCGAGGGCGGGCGCCTGTTGCTGGTCGCCGATATCGGCGGCGACGCGCGCAGCCTCGACCTGTCGGACCAGGTGAGCCCCGGCCGCGGCGGCATCCGCACCATCCGCTTCGCCACCGACGCCGGCTGGATCAGCGAGACCTTCAACGAGGATGGCGCCGCGATCATGCGCCTGCCGATGCATCTGATGCTGACGGCGCAAACGAAGACAGCCGCCGACACGGCGCGGCTGGATCTGATCGAGGTCGAACTCAGGCCGGTGTTCAGGGAATAGCCGCCGTCCTGAGCGCAGCGAAGGACCTCGCGGTGGTGCGAACGAACATAGCGCCTGGAGCTGACCGCAATACCGCTGGATCCTTCGCTTCGCTCAGGATGACGAGGTGAGGACCGGACGACGGGTTGTGACTACTGAGCCGTCCAGCCGCCGTCGCTCACCAGCTGCGTACCCTGCATGTTCGACGCGGCGTCGGAGCACAGGAACACCGCCAGCGCGGCGATCTGCTCGGGCGTGGTGAACTGAAGCTGCGGCTGCTTCTCGCCCAGCAGCGCGTCGTTGGCCTGCTTGACCGTGATGCCCTGCGCCTTGGCGCGCGCCTCGATCTGCTGCTGCACCAAAGGTGTGAGCACCCAGCCCGGACAGATCGCGTTGCAGGTCACGCCGGTGTTCGACGCTTCGAGGGCCACGGACTTGGTGAGACCCAGGACGCCGTGCTTGGCCGCGACATAGGCGGTCTTCTCGGCCGAGGCGACCAGGCCATGCGCGCTGGAGACGTTGATGATGCGGCCCCACTTGCGCGCCTTCATCAGCGGCAACGCGTGGTGGATGGTGTGGAAGGCGCTCGACAGGTTGATGGCGATGATCGCGTCCCACTTCTCGGTCGGGAACTTCTCGACCGGGGCGACGAACTGGATGCCGGCGTTGTTGACCACGATATCGACCGAGCCGAAGGCGGCTTTGGTCTTGGCCACGAGATCGGCGATCTCGGCCGGCTTGCTCATGTCGGCGCCGTGGTAGTCGACGCGGCCGGCATTGGCGACGGCGATCTCGGCCTTCACCTTGGCGATCGCGGCGGGATCGCCGAAGCCGTTGAGCATGACATTGGCGCCCTCGTTGCCGAGCGCGCGGGCGATGGCCAAGCCGATCCCGCTGGTCGAGCCCGTGACGATGGCGGTCTTGCCTGATAGCGACATGTTCTCTCTCCAGACTGACGAACTGTCCGGACGTTTCCTCTGACTTAAGTCTTCTTGAAGAACAGCGCCGCCGCCGAGGCGTGGCTCTGCTTGGCCTTGATGGTCTCCTCGGCGCGGGCGATCTCGGCCTTCATGTCGGCGATGTAATCGCGCAACTCCTCGACCGACCAGCCGGAGAGGTCCTTCGGCTTGGGCTTGCGATTCCTGGGTTCGAGATCCTCGTCTTCGCGCGCCATGACGGCCTCCCGCCGATTGTCCGCCGCTGCCGCCCCCGCTATAGCAGGCGTCCCCTGTCACTGGAACCCACGCGGAGCGCCGCAGCCATGAGCCCCCTGCCCCAGACCATGACCTGCGTCGAGATCAGCACGCCCGGTGGACCCGAGGTGCTGAAACCCGCGACGCGGCCGACGCCGGTGCCCGCCGACGGCGAGGTGCTGATCAAGGTCGCGGCCGCTGGCGTCAACCGCCCGGACATCGCCCAGCGCGCCGGCCTCTATCCGCCGCCGCCCGGCGCGTCGGACCTGCCCGGCCTGGAATGCGCCGGCATCATCGCGGCGATCGGCGCGGGTGTCAGCGGCTGGAACGTCGGCGACGCGATCTGCGCGCTGACGCCGGGCGGCGCCTACGCCGAATACGTGCGCGTGCCGGCGCCGCAGTGTCTGCCGCCGCCCAAGGGCTTCGACATGTTGCACGCCGCGGCGCTGCCCGAGACCTACTTCACGGTCTGGCACAATGTCTTCGAGCGCGGGCAGCTCAAGTCCGGCGAGTCGATCCTGATCCACGGCGGCGCCAGCGGCATCGGCACCACGGCGATCCAGCTCGCCAAGGCCTTCGGCTGCACCGTGGTCACCACCGTGCGCAACGCCGAGAAGGCCGCCGCGGTGAAGACGCTCGGCGCCGACCACGCCATCCTCTACAAGGACAACGACTGGCTGGCCGAGGCCAAGGCTGCGGTGAAGAACGTCGATGTCGTGCTCGACATGGTCGGCGGCGACTATATCGGCAAGGACATCGAACTCTTGAAGCCCGACGGCCGCCTGGTGATCATCGCCACGCAGATCGGCGCGATGTCGACCATCAACGGCGCGCTGCTGATGATGAAGCGCCTGACCGTCACCGGCTCGACGCTCAGGCCGCAGAGCATCGAGGCCAAGGGCCGCATGGCCGCGGGCCTGCGCGACAAGGCCTGGCCGCTGCTGGCGTCGGGCAAGATCAAGCCGGTGATCCACAAGACCTTCCCACTGGCACAGGCCGCGCAAGCGCACGCCGAGCTGGAGCGCGCGGATCATGTCGGCAAGATCATGCTGACGGTTTGACCGGCACGCCCGTGGGGCGGGCGGATAGAGGTTCGATTGGACGCGGCAAGGCCTGCAAAGCGCGGTGGCCGAGGAGTCGGATGGAGCCCGTCGCGAACAAAGCAGCGGCGAGTCTCCTCGCCCGGGTGCGGGAGGGCCTGCGCCGAAGGAAGACGCCGATGACGATCTCGAAGGTGAATCTCGCCGCGGTCACTCGTGCGGAAAGGAAGAGCGTCATCACCAGAACCAGCGAAGCGGTGCAGGCTTGCGGTGGCTGGATCGATGATGTGAACTTCTTTTCCAACCTCTCGATCGCGATCCGTTGCTACATTCCATCGGGCAGATCGACGTTGTTGGGCGAGCGACTGGAAAAGATCGGACTGTCGCTCGATGGCAAGGGCCTCGACGCGCTCGCCCGCGCCGCCGCCGAGAACGAGCCCTCATCCGAGCTTCTGTGCTTTCTCAGCATCACCTTCTTCCACGACGAACCGGACATGCGACAGGTCGTGCCGAGCGTGCCTGGCTAGGAGCCGAACCGCTTATGCCTTGTGTGCTGCGCTCAGGATGACAGTGAGCGCAACACCAGCCAGGCGCCCAGCAGCAGCAATCCCAGAAAGAAGCAGCGCCGGAAGACGACCGCGCTCAATCGCTCGCGCACGATCCGACCGAGGCACATGCCGAGCAGCGACACGCCCAACGCGACGAGCGTCGGCATGATCATCGTTGGCACGAAAACGCCGCCAGCGGCGAGCGAGACCGCGAGTGCCAGCGTCGAGACCGTGAACGACAGACCCAGCGCCTGCACCAGTTCGTCCTTCTCCAGGCCGATGCCCTGCAGATAGGGCACGGCGGGAATCACGAAGACGCCGGTGCCGGCGGTGATCACGCCGGTGATCGCGCCGATGATCGGCGAGAGAATCGGCTCGAGGCTCGCGCGCACGGTGAAGCGGAACGCGGTCAAGCCAGCGATCGCATACAGCATCAACGCGACGCCGAGCGCGATCGTGGCATAGCGGGCGGACAGGCCGGTCATCAGACCGGCGCCAGCCCAGGTGCCGAGGCAGACGCCCAGCATCATCGGCCACAGGCGGCGGACGATCGCCATCAGCCGCGCGCCGGCGAGCATCTGCCAGACATTGGTCACCAGCGACGGCAGGGCCAGCACCGCCGCCGCCTCGACCGGGCTCATCAGCAACGCCAGCAGGCCCATGCCGATGGTCGGCAGGCCGAGCCCGATCACGCCCTTGGTCAGGCCGGCGGGCAGGAAGATCGCGGCGATCCAGACGAGGGTGAGGTCCATCGTGCCGGCAGCTTGACCCGCATGGCGCGCATCCACAATCTGGACGCTACGGATTCTACCTTCGGAGTTTCCGAATGCGCTTCGACCTCGCCGACCTGCGCCTGTTCCTGCACGTCGCCGATGCCGGCAGCCTCACCCACGGCGCCCAGCGCGCCGGGCTGGCGCTGCCATCGGCCAGCGAACGCGTGAAGGCGATGGAGGAGACGCTGGGTGTACCGCTGCTGCGCCGCGACCGGCGCGGCACGCAGCCGACGGCGGCCGGACTGGCGCTGCTCGAGCATGCGCGGCTGATACTGGCGCAGTTCGAGCGCATGAAGGGCGAGCTGGGCGCGCACGCGCGCGGGCTGAAAGGCCGTATCCGCGTGCTGTCAAATACGGCGGCGATCTCCGAGCATCTGCCGGGAAGCCTGGCCGCCTTCCTCGCCCGGCATCCGACGGTCGACATCGAGCTGGAAGAGCGCGAGAGCCCCGATATCGTCGAGGCCATCGCCGGCGGCCAGGCCGATATCGGCATCGTCGCGGACCCGCCGCAAACCGCAGGGTTGGAGACCCACCCGTATCGCGAGGACCGGCTGGTGCTGGTGGTCCCCGCCCGGCATGCGCTGGCCCGCGTCCGGCAAGTCTGGTTCGCCGACGCGCTCGATCACGACCTCGTCGGGCTGAGCCACGGCAGCGCCCTGCAAGCGCACCTCGCCCGCCATGCGGCGCGGCTGGGCAAGAAGATGCGCCTGCGGGTCCGACTGACCGGCTTCGACGCCCAGTGCCGCCTCGTCGAGCAAGGCGCCGGGCTGGCGATCGTGCCCGGAACCGCCGCCGCACGCTGCGCCCGCTCGATGGCGATCCGCGCCGTGCGGCTGCGTGACGACTGGTCGGCGCGGCAACTCAGGATATGTGTGCGCCGCGCTGCCTCGTTGCCAGTTCATGCACGACGATTGCTGGAACACCTGAAACATCCCACGCCCGTGCGCCGATCCGGGATCGTCATTGCATGAGGCCCCCTGTTCGGCTGAAGCTTTGGCCCAGATCAGGGCTTCGGAACGGACCATGATTCAGGGATTGTCGGGGCTGCAACGCCGCTTGAGCGACGCCGCCGGGCTCGCGGCCGTGCGGCAGGCAGCGGCAGCGCGTCGCCGGCGCTCGATGGCGATCCGCGCAGTGCGGTCACGCAACGGACTGGTCGATGCGTGGGCTCCGCTGGGTACGCCGCCCCGCCGCCTTGCCGGCACATAGGCGTAAGCTGCTCAAACAGCTGAGATTTTGAGCGGACATGCCATAGCCGATCCCCCCGCGGCACGCGCAACCAGATAGCCCTCCGTGACGTTACATAACGACTTTCAGGGCTAAGGCTCCGACCGGCCGTTGATGCATCCTTAGGTGTCGAGGTCCAATGGCTCAGCCGTTACCATCCAGACGACCATCGACATGCGCTGCCATAGAGGAAGCCCATGGGCGCACGCCGTGCATCCTCGTGGTGGATGACGATGTGCTGACCGGCCTGAGGGTGGAAGAAATCCTCTTCGGCCTCGGTTTCGACACCCAGCTTTGTCACCGCGTCGAGGCGGCGCTGACGGCGGCGGCCAACGAGTCCCTGGCGTACGGATTCATCGATGTGAATCTCGATGGATATCTCAGCGGGCTAGCCGTTGCCGACATACTCGAGCGCCGCGGGGTGCCGTTTGTCCTTGCCACCGGCTGCGCGCGCCAGACCTTTGGTGGCCGTCACGAGCAGGCATCTTTGCTGCGGAAACCCTACGATTTCCCGGAAATCCAGAGGGTCCTGCATCGCGCCGGACTGTTGCCGGCTTCGGATTCTCAGAGGATCGGGTCCGCTGGGCCCGGCGCGGTCTGACGCGGCCGCTACCGACGGTATTCAGGCCTCCAACGGGCAAATATTTCACCGGATAACCCGCGATTCTCCGTTCGCGCGGACCTGAATCCGGCTTTACCCGGAGGCGCCCCATCCTTATATAACCAATGGAATTTCTTACATTTCTGGTGGACGGTGCCGTGCGGACGCGGGCGCCGTCCGGGACCGGAACCGCAGAGGATCCGTCATGGCTACGCCGCTGATGCCCAAGGCCACCGCCGTCTGGCTGGTCGACAACACGACGCTTTCGTTCACGCAGATCTCGGAGTTCTGTGGCCTGCACGATCTCGAGGTCCAGGCGATCGCCGACGGCGAGGTGGCGATTGGCATGGTCGGGCGCGACCCGATCGCCAATGGCGAGCTGACCAAGGAGGAGATCGCGCGCTGCGAGGCCGACCCGACGGCCCATCTGCGCCTGCAGGTGCACAACCGGCCGCAGCCGGTGACCCGCGCCGGCGGGCCGCGCTACACCCCGGTGGCCAAGCGCCAGGACCGGCCCGACGCCATCGCCTGGCTGCTGAAGAACCATCCCGAGCTGCAGGATTCGCAGATCGCCAAGCTGATCGGCTCGACCAAGAGCACCATCCAGGCGATCCGCGATCGCACGCACTGGAACAGCGCCAACATCAAGCAGCGCGACCCGATCACGCTCGGCCTGTGCAGCCTGCGCGACCTCAACGCGGCGGTCGAGAAAGCGCGCCAGAAGGCGGCGCGCGAGGCCTCCGGCAAGAAGCGCGCCGAGGCTCTCGCCGGCCAGGATAGTTCCACGGTCGCGACCGCCGAGCTTGAGCCGCTGGAGTCCGCGGGAGAGGATGAGGCCGAGGAGATTGATCCGGCGGACGCCGATCAGCCCGACCTCGCGGACGCCGATCAGCCTGACGCCGACGATCAACCCCGCTGATCACACGAAAGAGCCTCGCGGCATGCGCCACGAGGCTCTTCGCTTGTCCTGCTGATGGCCGGCGCTTAGCGCCAGGCCGGCCGGCCCATGTTGACCTGATCAGGCGTCGTCAGCGCGCCGACGGCCGCGCCGCCCACGGCGCCAACCGCCGCG
>JALHMM010000112.1:0-8157 GCA_022844045.1 Reyranellaceae bacterium
CACCTAACCGGCCCCACTGGAGGGCCGCGCCCCCAGCCTGTCGAAGACGGTGGTGGGGGCCCGACTTTTGCGGTTGAATTCGTCGCAGCGAATCACCGAGGAAGCGAAACGATGCGGAATTCCACTTACCTTCCCCCGCTGGCGGGGGAAGGTGGCGCGAAGCGCCGGATGGGGGTGGTTGGTGCAACACCTTCGACGGTGGTGACTGACCGCTATGCTGCCCACCCCCATCCGTCAGCGCTGCGCGCTGCCACCTTCCCCCGCCAGCGGGGGAAGGTATGAGGCACGACAAGGTCGACGTGCTGATCATCGGCTCCGGTGCTTCGGGCGCCGCGGTCGCCTACAGCCTCGTCGAGACGAAGATGCGCATACTCTGCCTCGAGCAGGGCGATTGGGTGAAGCCGACCGACTATCCCAGCAACGGGCGGGACTGGGAGGCGCGCCTCTTCAGCGACTTCGCCATCAACCCGAATCGCCGCGCGCGCGAGACCGACTACCCCATCAACGACTCGAACTCGCCGATCAAGGTGGTGAACTTCAACGGCGTCGGCGGCAGCACCATCATGTACACGGCGCACTACCCGCGCCTGCATCCGTCGGACTTCCGCGTGAAGAGCCTGGACGGTGTGGCCGACGACTGGCCGGTCGATTACTGGACGCTCGAGCCGTTCTTCGCCGAGAACGACCGCATGACCGGCGTCGCCGGCTTGGCGGGTGATCCCGCCTACCCGCACCACCGCCCGCCGCTGCCGCCGCTGCCGCTGGGCAAGACGGGCACGCGCTATGCCCAGGCGATGAACCAGCTCGGCTGGCACTGGTGGCCCTCCGACAGCGCCATCGCCACCGAGGATTACGAGGGCCGCGCGCGCTGCATCAATCTCGGCCACTGCACGCCGGGCTGCGCCCAGGGCGCCAAGGGCAGCGCCGACATCACCTACTGGCCGCACGCCCTAAGAGCGGGTGTCGAGCTGCGCACCCGCGCCCGCGTGCGGGAGATCACGCTCGACTCCAACGGCATGGCCTCCGGCGTGATCTACTACGACGCCGACCACAAGGAGCACGTGCAGCCGGCCGAGATGGTGATCATCGCCTGCAACGGCGTCGGCACGCCGCGCCTGCTCTTGAACTCGACCTCCGGCCGCTTCCCCAACGGTCTCGCCAATTCCAGCGGGCTAGTGGGCAAGAACCTGATGTTCCACCCCTACGCCCACGTCTATGGCTATGTCGACGAACCGCTCGACGGCAATCACGGCCCGCCGCTCTGCGTGTGGAGCCAGGAATTCTACGAGACCGACAAAGCCCGCGATTTCGTGCGCGGCTACATCTACCAGTTCAATCGCGGCACTGGCGCGATCATGGAGGCGATCACCTCGACGCTGAGCGGCCGCCTGCCCGTGGGCCGCGCGCATCACGGCGTCTATCGCAAACTGATGAACCGCCGCGTCGGCATGGTGGCGGCCATCGAGGACCTGCCGGAGGAGCACAACCGCGTCACGCTCGATCCCCTGCAGAAGGACAGCGACGGCATCCCCGCGCCGAAAATCGACTACACGATCGGCGACAACAGCCGAAAGATGCTCGCGCACGCGATCGGCAACGCGCGCACCATCCTGGAGGCGGCGGGCGCGACGGGTATCGCCAGCGAGGTCCCGATCCTCAACGGCGGCTGGCACCTGCTGGGCACCGCGCGCATGGGCCATGATCCCGAGCGCTCGGTGGTGAATGGTTGGGGGCGCAGTCACGACGTGAAGAACCTGTTCATCGTCGATGGCAGCATTTGGGTGACGTCGGGCGGGGTGAACCCGACATCGACGATCCAGGCGTTGGCGCTTTACATCGCGGATCAGATTAAGAGGCGGTTGGTGGAGGGGACGTTGTTTGAAAATTGACCGTGCCCCCTCATCGGCGCCGAAAGGAGAGCGCCATGACCGTTTCCAAGTATCCACAACACAACAAAGCGCTCAGGCGTAGATGAACAACTTAAAGTGCCCCCTCTTTGAATGTATACTGAGGCATGGCTGACTCAGTTGATCCGATTCGCAGAACACTCTTTGTTACCCACGCTGCCCCGGAAGACAATGAGTTCGCTCTTTGGCTATCGGCTAAACTCGCTCTAGCCGGCTATCACGTGTGGATAGATCGACGTCGCTTACGCGGCGGTGATGATACATGGGATGAAATTGACCGGGTGCTTCGTACCGAAGCGGTCAAGCAGATCGTCGTCTTTACCAGCCACGTTAGTAAGCCAGGGGTAAAAAGGGAGTTGGGGATCGGGGACGTTGTTGCGCGACGGCTCAAGGACCCCAAATTCATGATCCCTGTTCGGGTTGCAGATGTATCGTATGCCGACGCTCCTCCCGAGTTCATCCGAGACAATATCCTCAGCGGCTACCCAAATTGGTACGACTGTCTCGCTGAGCTGTTTGAGACACTCTCAGATGCAGGAGTTCTCAAATCAACAACTGCTGAATCTTCCGTTCTGCACCGGATCATCGAAGCGCGTGAAGAAGGCCGACGTTTTGTTGAATCAGAGCCTGAGCGCGTACTGACAAACTGGTTTCCCGTGAAGCCTCCAGAGCGCATTCGCTACTATCGTCTAGGCGGGCTACAAGACCAGGCGCGGATATGGCTCGACAGTTGCAACATTCCGCATGTCGCCCAGTTGCGACTGGTTGGAACATTCGCGGACGAGTCGTCATTCACTAGAGCGTCGCGTGAATCACCAAATCTGCTCGAAACTGCATATGACATTTCTTTTTCTGACTTCATAACAGGCGTTGATCTCGGACCATTTCTGGAAAGGGCTGACGCGAGCCGCGATGTTGTGAACCTATTTCGCCAGCACTTCGATCAACTGGCAGCGGCTCGCGGACTGAAGCGGGTGGAGTTTGCCAGTGGGCAGCATGGCTGGTTTTTCCCGGATGAACTCTTGCCTTCGAACAAGGTCAACTTTACCGCCCAGGATGGGCGGCGAATCCGACGCGCCATGACCGGTAAGTTCAAAAAACTCCGTTGGCACGCTTGTCTAATCGCCAAGCCGCGAATCTGGCCAGAACCAGTTTTTCGTCTTCATCTGAACGTCGTCTTGAGTGACTCTGGCAAGGTACTGTCGGGTGACGAGACACACAAACGGCGTCGACGTCTTACAAAGTCGTGGTGGAATGATGTATGGCGGGATCGTCTCCTCGCCGCAGCGCACTTCTTAGCCTGTGAGAAGGACGTTGTTGTACTGGACGCCGGAAGTGAGCGAATCGAAATCGCCACATGGCCGCTCACGGTCGAGGTCCCCGTCTCCTATCAAACTACGGATCCCTCGCCGGCAGTTGAGGAAGATGACGACGGAAACGTCATCACTTCGACGGCTCTTGATGATCCGTACGATGACATCGATCACGAAGATGGACCAAGCGAATACGACGGCTCTGAAGGGGATGCGGCATGACTATAACGGCGGACTACATCCCCGAGCCGCTTCTCGAGTTTGGAAGCCACCAAAAGCTAGAGCATCCCCAAGATGGGCTCTTCCTGTATGGCCCAATACGTGGACCGGGCAGACCTGAGACAATCCATGTTGGCATTGTCGGTACAACAGAGGGGATTGAACTCACGAAAAAATGGTTGATCGCTCTCTCGGGCAAGATCGACGTTGAACGCTCAGATCAGCTTCACACCACCCCGTGGCCCGGATTCCAAGCAGCATTCGGCGTCAAGCTCGAAACTACGCCACTAGCCACTATTGCTCTTTCTGGTACCGAGATCGCCAACGCGATCAAAAAGACCAATCGGTACGATGCTGTTCGTTCAACCGTGAAGCTCTTCGAAAGCGCGATACTGGAGTACAGACGATCAGATGATTTAAGACCTGACGTCTGGTTGGTCGTGGTTCCGGAAGACGTCCACCGGTATGGGCGACCAACAGTCGGACCGCCAAGAGATGCGACACCATCACGGCTCATGTCGGAGAAAACGGCCAGTAAACTCATTGATGGAGCGCTTTTCGCCGATATGGCCGAGGAGGCGAGGACATATCTGTTTGCGCGCAACTTCCATCACCAATTGAAAGCTCAACTGCTGGATAGAGAGGTTGTTCTTCAGGTCATACGAGAGACTACTCTTGATCCTCTGCGAGAAGTCGATCATTGGGGGCAGCCCAAACGGTCCGTGCAAGAACGCGCCCGAATCGCTTGGAATTTCTCCACTACCCTGTACTTCAAGGGCGCACGCTCGCAACCCTGGCAGATAGCAAATGTTAGACCCGGTGTTTGCTACGTCGGCTTGGTGTTTAAGCAAGATCCGACTATTCGAAAAGAAGGAGAGGCCTGCTGTGCTGCACAGATGTTTCTCAACTCCGGCAACGGAGTGGTCTTCAGGGGCGCACTTGGACCTTGGTACTCGGAGAAAGACCGTGAATTTCACCTTCGACACGACGCCGCGAAGAAATTGGTCGATGAGGTTCTGAAATCCTACACCAAGGATCATGGCCAGCCACCCAGCGAACTTTTTCTGCACGCTAAACAGAGATTCAACGACGAGGAATGGGCCGGATTCTCTTCCGCAGTCGATGCTGCAAAAACGGTCCTTGTTGGTGTTCGAATTCGCCCGACACAGGATCTACGGCTTTTTCGTCCATTGGCGGCTGTTCCTGTGCTGCGGGGCACCACGGTGACGGTTTCAAAGCGCGAAGGCTACTTATGGACTACCGGCTATACACCTCGTTTGCGCACCTACCCCGGCTTTGAGACTCCCAAGCCACTTCTCATCGAAGTTAGCCGTGGCGACAAAGAGTTGGCCCAAGTAATGAAAGATATTCTGGCGCTTACCAAGGTGAACTACAACGCTTGTGATTACTCAAGTGGCCTCCCCGTCACGCTGAAGTTCGCTGATCGAGTTGGGGAAATTTTGACAGCCTCTCCGCAGGGCATGAATGCGCCACCGCTTCCTTTCAGGTTTTATATATAGCTGGTCAGATGAATCTCATAGGAAGCTTGGAAGGATGCGAAGGTTTACCGGAGGCTAGGTTTCTCCGATTGGGGAGAGGCTGGTAGGTTCGGAGCGATCAAGCGGCAGCTGGAGCTGTCGATCCCAACAAGGAACGGGCCACGAAACCATTCTTCCAGCCACGTCAGTTGGAGTTCTCAACTGTCTATACACTGCTTCGGGGTCCACAAACGCCAATACCGGGCTGCCAAACACCCGACGATCACGCGCCACCAAACCTTCCCAAGTCTGGCTTTCCAACTGGCGGATGCAGAACGAGGTTAGTTTGGGCCCGAATCGTACATTCCACAACGCGGCGCGCCTCAGTGCCCTAACGATGGAGCCCGCAGGATTAGGATTCTCTTCTAGATTCAACTCCATTATGCCAAGCCGCAACCGTTCTAGATAGCCTGCTTCAAATGTAAGTCGACGTGTTCGTACGTCGAAAACTACAGCGTCCCAGTCAAAGAAAGTGCACTTCAAAAGATCTGACAGATTCTCAACACGCCGCAACCCCGCCGTTCGTGCCCACGTGTCTTCCAAGTGCCATACGTCAACGGCCCCCCATTGACCGTAGCTGAGCGCGAAACCGCCAAAACGGTTGGGCACCGCCCGATTTTGCTGCATGACACGATGGAAACCACTGTGGGAGCTACCATGAACCACGAAATCAAGATCCGACGCGAAACCCTCGCGGCCCGCCCTCGCTAGATCGCGAATGGCTCCTCCTATCAGGGCGACATCGCCAAGTGACTTCAGAAAAGGAAGGATTCTTGATTCGAGCTCGCCACCCTTGTTGCTGGCACGATCAAGACGCAAAAGACGATAGACGCGTTTCTGCAAGACCTCTCTTGTTGAAGCAACCTCAACCATCAAGGGCTTGCTGCAGTTCGTCATGCAGCTCCACCGCGAATCTATCCGTCATTCCGGACACCATGTCAGTAAGCAGCTGCATCTCACGATATCGTATGGAGAGGACAGATGCCGAGGAGGCCTGCTCGAAGTGCCATCGATAGCTACTGCTTATAAGTGAGTACACATAGCTCGCGCGAGGGCCAAGGCGCCTAGAGGACAGGTCGTCGAATTTATCTCGCCTCGTGATTGCCTCCCACATGAGGTTCATTAATTGCTGGATGGCTAGCGCCCCCTGCAACTCAACCTTCAAGACGCTGGGATGGGTGTATGCGTGGTCCCTCGCAAACTTTTTTAGTACTCTGACAAGCGATGAGGCGAAGGAGTCACATTCAAGGAGGGGATTGGAACGCCGGTATCCAAAGATGGCCCGCTTCGTCGCCAGGAACTCCGACGCCGCGCCAGTTAGAATGGTTTCGACGAGCCTGGTGCGGAGGTAGGAGGTTTTGATTTCTTCGATGCGCGTGGGCTCATCGCTGTCCAGGTTTGCCTTCTGAAAGTCCTCGCGCAGTCGTTTGAGTAGCAACTTCGCCTCCGGCCGCTTCCCAAATTTGCTACTAAGCACGGCTCGTAGATCTTCCGGCGAGGCCAGGCCTTTCTTTATCGCATCCTCAACGTCGAGGACTGAATAGGCCGTGTCGTCACATGCTTCCATTAGCCACGTAAGTGGGTGACGTTGGCCCTCTTCGAGGCCAGTCTTTTCTCGGATCCAAGCTACCACGTCTTCTTCAGAGGCGAAGAAGCCGAACTTCTTGGTCGCGGCGCGACCTTTGTCTGTCTTGGAAGAAGGAACCGTGTACTTCATCAAGGCTGCAAGTGTAGCAGCCGTCAGGTCGAGGCCATACAGGCCAACCACGCTTTGCAGTCTAGTAAGCAATCGGAGCGTCTGCGCATTTCCCTCAAACATCTGGAAGTCGCGGGCTTGTGCCTTCGTAACGGGCATTGCTTCACGCGAGTTGATGCCAACTGCAGATTGTTCGATCTCTTCGACATGTTCTTCGAACCAAGTCCGAATAGCGATCTCGCCCTGGTGACCGAATGGCGGATTGCCTAAGTCGTGGGCTAGTCCCACTGCTGCGAGTATCACCGGTGCCGCATCGTTCTCGCTCTTAACATCGCTGAAACAGTCAGCCTTTGTTCGAATGAGACGATTGCCGAGCGACCGGGCGAGGTTCGAAACCTCGTGAGAATGGGTGAGCCGCGTGCGGACGCTATCGTTTCTATCTAGTGGAAAGACTTGGGTCTTGTCCGCGAGCCGCCTAACAGGAGTGGAAAACAGAAGCCGATCGTAGTCATGCTCAAACGGTGTGCGCTTATCTGCGGGGGACGCGCCGTCCTTCCCTGATCTTCGAGCAGAACTCCAAAGCGATTTGGCCGACATAGCCACCCTCCCCAACCTCAAGGCGCTCTCATTTCGCGGCGCTGTTTCGCTTCAACTGCGGAAGCCACTTCAACAGCATAGAGTGAACTGGTGACCCAGGATTAGTCAGCCGCTGTCTCGATGGCGCAGTCAACTACACCACCTTCTCGCCTTGCCCCAACCGCGCCCGACTATCCAACCTTGTATTATGGAAATTCGACGCCATGTACTTGAGTCAGGACGCGGTAGAGCACCCGCTCCGGCGTCCCCCCGATACATCCCCGTTTCCTGGAGATCACGATGCGCCACACCCTGGCTGTCGCATGCCTGTCGCTGCTCGTCCTCGTCGGCGCCTCGACCTTGCTCACCGCCTGCAACACCGCCTCGGGCTTCGGCCGCGATGTGTCCAAGGGCGGTCAGGCCATCGAGCGCACGGCCGAGAAGGCGAAGTAACGGGCACGGTCGAGCCCGTGAGCATCGCGCGTCTGGAGAATGAGCCGCCATCGCCTGCCCCAGGCGATGTCCCGGCGCGGAGCACCACGCACACCGTGCGGCGCTTCCTGTCGTCGGCACGCTTGGTGCTCGATGTCATTGCCTCGACGGGCTGTCGCGACATGGGACGCGGCGAGCTTGACCGCCGCATGAGCCTGAGAGGCCATGGCCTGGTCGAGACGAACAAGATGATCGTCCTGCTGCTCTGGCGCGGGATGCTGACCGCGGACGACACCACCCTCGTCATGACCGACATCGGATGCGGCGTCGCCGCCAAGCGCACGCCCTCGAATCGCGTCAGGGCTTGATTGGGAGCACCGGCGCTCCAGCGGCGCTCATGACCGGCCCAAACACCTTGAATGCCGTTTGGTCGGGGCGCGGGCCCCCCCGGGGGCGGCGTGTGGGAGGGGCGCCGC
>JALHMM010000112.1:8167-21689 GCA_022844045.1 Reyranellaceae bacterium
CGGGGGGCGCTTTTTCACGTCCGCCCCCCCCCCCCGGGCCGCCCCCCGCCCCCAGCCTCTTGAAAACCATATGTGATCGCACGCTAATCGAACGACGGCGGCAGCTTGCCGGCGCGGAAAATGATCTTCGGCTCGTCGTCATAGTCGCCCAGATCGGCGTCGCCCGAAGACGCGAAGGCGATCACGCCCAGCTTGCTCTCCGCCAGCCGCTCCGCCATGCGCAGCGCACCGGCTTCGCTCTTGCAGGCGACCGGCGTGTCGGGCTTCAGGCTGCCGCCCCTGCCCGCGTTGAAGACCTGCACGACATAGCTTGTCTGGCGCGCCATGGGCCGCTCCTTTGGGCTTCTCTGTCATTCCGAGCGCAGCGAGGAATCCCGGGCGACCGCCTGGATTCCTCGCTGCGCTCGGAATGATAGGAATTTCAAATCAACGCCTGCTTCAACGCGGCGATCTTGATCGTCGCGAAGGTCGAGAAGGTGTCGGAGATGGCGTAGGGCAGGATGATCTGGTCGCCGTGCCGCATCGCGCCGCAGGTATACACCACGTTGGGCACGTAGCCCTCGCGCTCGGGCGCCTCGGGCCGCAGCAAGGGCTCGCTCGAGCGGGCCAGGACTTTCGAGGGGTCGCGCTTGTCGAGCAGCACGGCGCCGATCGAATACTTGCGTACCGGGCCGACGCCATGCGTCAGCAGCAGCCAGCCCTCGTCGAGCTCGATCGGCGATCCGCAATTGCCGATCTGCACGAACTCCCAGGGAAAGCGGGGCTTGAGGAAGGCCTCGCCGCCGTTCCAGGTCATCAGGTCGTTCGAGTAGATGAGATAGAGGTTCTCGTTGTCCTGCCGGCCGACCATGGCGTACTGGCCGCCGATCTTGCGCGGGAACAGCGCCATGCCCTTGTTGATCGCCGCCGTGCCGCGCAGCGGCGTCATGCGGAACGACACGAAGTCCCGGGTCTCCATCAGCTCCGAGCGGATCGCCGCGCCGGTGTAGGCGGTGTAGGTCGCGTAGTAGATTGTCTCGCCGCCGTCCTTGAAGGCGACGAAGCGGGCGTCCTCGATGCCGTGCGACTGCGAAAGCGTGATCGGAAAGATCACCCGCTCACTGATATCAGGCTGGTCGGGATCGAAGAAGACCTCGACCTCGTCGCCGCCGGGTCCCGGCGTCAGTTTCTCGATCCTGGGGCTCGTGGCGATGCGGGCCGTCGGGTCGATCCTGATGCCGCCATCGGCGGCGATGGTTCCGGCGCGGAAGGTCAGCGACGATACGTGCCCTTCGCCGACGGCGCGCAGGCTGAGGATGAAGCGCAGGCCGCCCGGCGGCGCGCCCGACTGATCGGGATGCGGCACGATGCTGGGGTTGAACAGCGCCGAGGCCTCGAACGAATACTCGTTGAGGAAATAGGCGCCGATCAGCTGGCGCTGGACGATGGTGAAGCCGCTATGGGCGGCGAGCGCCTCCTCCATGTCGTCGGCGCGGCGCTCGAAGATCTTCAGCAGGTTGCGATGCCGGCCGTTGAAGTTCACCAGCACGTCGGCGAGCTGGCTGGCCGCGACATCGGCATCGAGCGCCAGCACGCGCTCGACGATGTGGTTGGCGCGCGTCTTGTCGGTCGGGTTGAGGTCGCGCGGTTCGGTCGCCGGCTTGAAGGGCCGGACGATCACGCGCGCGGGGTCGGGGCGCAGATAGAGCACCTGCCGATTGACGAAAGTGGGATGCACCGGGGGTGTCTCGTGTCGTGAGAGGGCTAGAACGCAACTGTCAGCTGGCAGTTTGACTTAGCTTTACCTTCCCCCGGAGGGGGAAGGTGCCCGAAGGGCGGATGGGGGATGTCGAAGACGGACACCGAGCTTGTTGAGACATCCCCCATCCGTCGCTTCGCGCCACCTTCCCCCTCCGGGGGAAGGTATGTGCAATTTCGCTAGGCTCGGGATGACAGCGGAATCCTCAGCGGCACGGGGTTTGTCGCGCCGGTATCGACGCGCTGAAGCTGGCGGATGTCGGCGAGGCCGAGCAGCCACGACACCACCGACTCGCCGCCGCGGTTCTCGTTGGCGCGATCGGGATGCAATCCGTCGCGGCAACCGCCGGTCTCGGGATCGACCAGCGCGATCGACAGGTCGTTGGCGCCGAGGAACCAGGCGAAGGCGGTGCTCGCCATCGTCTTCCAGTCCGCATCGTCGTCGGCGCGCCACGCGGCCGCGCAGGCGGCGATGGTCGCCGCGGCTTCGACCGGCTGCTGATCGAAGGCGCGCGGCGGCTGGCGCAGATCGCCGAAACTCGCCGTGCCGACCGGCCGGAACAGGCCCGTCGCCGTCGTTTGCCTTGCCATCAGCCAGCGCAGCGTTCGCAGACCGGCATCGACCTGGCCCGGCGTGCGCGTCGCCATGCCGGTCACCAGCAAGGCCTGCGACAGGCGCGCGTTGTCGTAGGCGAGGCCTTCCTCGAACCACCGCCAGTCCGGCGTCTCGACCGCCCGCAGGCTGGACATCAGCCGCTCGGCGAGCGCGCGGCGGACGCGCGCGGCACGACCATCGGTGGGAATGGCGGCGCAGTAGTCCTCGAGACCGAGCAAGGTGAAGGCCAGCGCCCGCGGCGAGGCGAAGGCTTCCACCGCAGGCAAGGCCTCGGCGAACAAAGCCGTGGCCCAGGCGCGCCGCGACGCGCTGGCATCCTTGCGCGCGCAGGCGCCCAGCGCCCACACGGTGCGCCCGTGACTGTCCTCGGAGCCCTTGTCCTCGAGCCAGGTCCGGTTGAAGCCCATGAAGTTGCGGAACCGTCTGATGTCGCGATTCCAGGCGTGCTGCACGAAGGCGGCGAAACGCGAGGTCAGCACATCGGGCAGCGGCTGCTCGCCCGGCTGATTGAGCGCGCAGGCCAGCAGCAGGGCGCGGGCGTTGTCGTCGACGCAGTAGCCGTGCGCGCGATCGGGCACGCAATGCAGGGCGTGCTGGAACAGGCCGGTATCGTCGCACATCGCCAGAAGATGGGCCGTGCGCATCGCCGGCACGGCGGGCATCGGCGGCGGCGTGATCGCGTCCGGCCTGGGGCGCGCGACCACCCTCGGCAGGCGGCTCCGCCACGCGGCCTCGAACGCCGTCACGTAGCGCTCGGCGACTCGCTCCCATGTCATCGAGCGGCTCTCGGCATAGGCGCGCTGGCGCATCTTCAGGCGTCGCGCGTCGTCGGTCAGCAGGGCCGCGATCTCCGCGCCGATCGCCTGGGAGTCGCCGAAGGGCACCAGAACGCCGCGGCCATCGGCCAGCAGCTCGAGCGCGTGCCAATAGGGTGTCGAGACCACCGGCTTGCCCAGGCCGAAGCTGTAGGCCAGCGTGCCCGACGTCATCTGCGCTTCGTTGAGATAGGGCGTGACGTAGACGTCGGACATCGAGATGAACTCGAGCAGGGTCGCCTGGTCGACGAAGTGGTCGAGGAACACGACGTGGTTCTCGACGCCAAGCTCGCGCACGCGGGCCACGAGGCTCTCGCGATAGGCCTCGCCCTGGTCGCGCACGAGATTGGGGTGGGTCGCGCCGAGCACGACATAGACCGCGTCGGCGCGCTGGCGCAGGATCGCCGGCATGGCGTCGATCATGTCCTCGATGCCCTTGCTGGGCGACAGCAGGCCGAAGGTCAGAATCACGGAACGGCCGGCGAATCCCAGCCTGGCCTTGGCCGCGTCGGACTCGACGAAGGGAAAGTCGGGAATGCCGTGGGCGATGATCTCGATCTTGTCATCCGGCACGCGATAGACGTCGCGCAGCAGGGCCCTGCCCTTTTCGGCCATCACGACGATCTTCGACGACGCCTCGACGATGTGGCGCATCACGTCGAGCTGGTCCGGCTTCGGATTGGCCAGCACGGTGTGCAGCGTCGTCACGACGGGCATGGTGAGCCGCGAGACCAGTTCGAGAATGTTGGCGCCCGCCGCGCCACCGAAGATCCCGAACTCGTGCTGCAGGCAGACGAGGTCGAAGCGGCCGGCGTTCAGGAAATTGGCCGCCCGGAGATAGTCGTCGACCCTGTCGTCCCTCACCTGGACGGCGACCGACGACGGATAGGCGTAGGACTGGCCGTGGTCGGTCATCGCCACGATGCAGGTTTCCAGGCCGGGCCGCGACGTCGCGATCGCGCGTTGCAGGTCGGTCGTGAAGGTGGCGATTCCGCAGCGGCGCGGCAGCGAGTTGCCGATCACCGCGATCCGGCGCAGCGGCATCACGCCGGCACCGGGGCGAAGCCGGTCGGTTCGGGGACGGTCGCGCCGGGCGGTGGACGCCGCTCCAGCAGGGACTCGATCGGCGCGGACGCCGCGTAGGCGACGAGCGCCGTCAGTCCTTTGGCGCCAGCCCTGATATCGCCGCGACCGTCATTCGCGAAGATCGCCTCGCCGATGGACACCGTGGCCGGGCCGATCGTGGCGTCGCCGTCGAGGACGAGGATCCAGGTCTCCTGACCGGCCCGCAGCGTCCAGCGCGCGGTGTCGGCGAGGTCGACTCGTTCGAGCACGAAATGATCGCTGGCGATCAGGACGGTGCGTTCGGCGGTGAGCTGGATCGGATCGCCCTGGGATTCAAGCGGCCCGGCCTCGGCCG
This sequence comes from Reyranellaceae bacterium, assembly GCA_022844045.1. Lineage (GTDB taxonomy): Bacteria > Pseudomonadota > Alphaproteobacteria > Reyranellales > Reyranellaceae > JAFAZJ01. Next base: position 12,756 of record JALHMM010000112.1, read on the forward strand.
CCGCGACGCCGCTGTCCTCATGCAGCTCGCGGCGCCGGCCGTAGTCGAACAGGCGGAACGTCGCGTCGCTGTTCTGCTGGATCTCGGCCAACACGATGCCGGCGCCGATGGCGTGGATGGTGCCGGCCGGGATGAAGACGACATCGCCCTTGGCGACCGCGCGCCATCGCACCAGCCCGGCGATCGAGCCGTCGCGGATGGCGGCGCGCAACTCCTCTTGCGTCACGCGCCTCGTCAAGCCGACGCCGACCTGCGCGCCCGGGATCGCCGAGACGATGTACCAGGCCTCGCTCTTGCCGTTGGGCAGTCCCATCGCGCGCGCGAAGGCGTCGTCGGGATGAACCTGGATCGACAGCGGCGCGCTGGTGAACAGGAGCTTGAGCAGCAGCGCCGGGACCGGCGCGTCCCGGGCGGCGCGCTCGAACCACAGCTCGCCGACAGCGTCGTGCCGGCCGTCGATCCGGCTCCACGGCCGAAGATCGCCGCGCCCCCAGGGCTTGCGCACGACCCGCACGTCGGCACGTTCGATGGGCATGGGTTGACCTGATCCGTGACGCGCGGGCCGGAGCGGCCCGACGCTAATCGATATCGTCCATCGGATCTGTGGGTTGCATGCGCCCGTCGCGGGGCGCGATTGCACAAACCGTGCGCTCGTCGTTCATATGGACGCTTCGGCGTCGGATCACAACCCCGCGTTGGTCGCTTGTCAGCGCAGCAGCCCGTAGGCGACGACAATGACGATCAGCAGGATCGGCACGGCGATCGGTGGCGTCAGCCAGTCTTGCCAGCTCTTCATCACGGCGCCTCGAATGTGGGGAACGGCGTCGATACGCCGCGCCCACGGCAAGTGGTGCGTGCCGCGGTCACATACAATGCGAATTCGTCATCGCGTGCCGCTATGCCACCCGCTCGACGGCGACATCGACCAGCATGGTGTGGAAGGCGTCGGTCATGCCGGTGAAGCTGCCGGCGACGGGCATGATCTGCCAGATGTCGCGCGCCACGGCGACCGGGATCAGATTGAAGCCGCCGACGCTGCGCGTGGTCGGATCGAAGGTGATCCAGCCGGCGCCGGGCACGAAGACCTCGGCCCAGGCGTGAGTCGCGCCCGTGTCGCCGCGCTGCTGGTCGGGGTTGTAGAGATATCCGGAGTCCAGACGCGCGGCGAAGCCCAGGCTGCGCACCGCGTCGGCGAACAGCACGGCGAGATCGCGGCACGAACCCCAGCCGCGATCGAGCGTCTGCAGCGGCGACTGCGTGCCCTCGCTCTCGCGGCGCTGGTAACGCACACGCTCGGCCACGCCGACGCAGAGATCCCTGAGCAGGCTCAGCGTATCGGTGGGCTCGCCCCGCACGTGGCCGCGCGCCCAGTCGCGCAGGCGATGATCGGGATCGGTGTACTGCGCCGCCGCCAGCGCGCCGAGGTCGATCCACTCGGCGTCGGTGTAGCTGAAAGGATACTCGATGGCCGTGGCCGAGATGTCGAAGACCGGCCAAGCGACGGCCGAAAGCTGCAGCGTGGTGAGGCTGTCGATCACCAGCTGATCGGCGGCGTCGGTGAACGTCGCGGTCGCCACCGCGTTGCCGAACACGTCCTGCGCCCAGGCGACACGCGCGTCGGGCGGCAAGGTCAGCTCGCTCGACACGATGCGCAGGTCGCGGCTCTCGCGCGGCCGCAGCATGAGGCGATGCGGACCCAGGCGCACACGCTCGTTGTAGAGGTAGGTCGTGCGATGACGGATCTCGAGGGTTATCAGCTGCCGGGCCTTGTCACGGAGGTGTCGCCTTCGATATGGCGACGGGCCGGCCCATAAGCCAGGCGTATTCTCACGGCGCGTAGCGCGCCTCGAGCAGGTCGATCTCGCGGATGATGCGGCGCGCCGCCGCGTCGTTGATCTCGCGCCGGCGGGCAAGGCGGAAGATCTCGGCGCGCTCCGCGCGCAGGCCCGCGAGACGCAGCCGGCGCTCGATGGTGTCGATCCGGCGATCCAGCGCCAGCGCTTCGGGCCCCTGATCCTGGCTGTCGATGCGCTGGCGGTAGATCGCCATGATCCGCGCGGAGGCGTCGGTATAGAGGTCGGGATCGGGCTCGCCCCGCCCCATCTCGTGCTGCGCCGCCTCGATGGCCAGGATGGCGCGCCGCGCCGCCAGAAGCCGCGCGCGGTCGACCTCACCCTGCGATGTCGGATCCGGCGGCAGCTCGAGGTTCCTCAGCAAGGGCGGCAGGCCGATCGTGGCCAGGATCAGCGAGACGAGGATGACCCCGGCGGCGAGGAAGATCGCCAGGTCGCGCGCCGGAAAGGCCGTGCCATCGAGCAGCGTGAGCGGCAGGGTCATCACGCCGGCCAGCGTGATGGCGCCGCGCACCCCGGCCAGCGACATGGCGAGCACGACGCGCAGGCTCACCCTGGGCGCCGGATCGCCGCGCCGCCTGGCGCGATAGAGCGTCAGGCGCAGCGAGGTCCACACCCAGGCGAAGCGCAGCACCGCCAGGATCGCCACGATGCCCAGCACATAGACCGCCAACCACCAGGCCTCGCGATGGCCGCTCTGACGCACGGTCTCGATCGATTTCTCGAGAATGCCGGGCATCTGCTCGCCCAGCAGCACGAAGACCGCGCCATTGGCGGCGACCTGGACCATGTCCCAGACGGCGGCGCGGCGCACCCGCGTGACCGCGAGAACCCGGCCGGATCGCTCGGTGAAGCTCATGGTCAGGCCGGCGGCGACGGCGGCCAGGATGCCAGAACAGGCCAGCCGCTCGGCCGCGATATAGGCGCCGAACGGGATCAGCAGGCTGACGAGGATCTGCGCGCTGGTGTCCTCGCCCAACCGTCGGGCGATCCACTGGATGGCGCGCGAGACCAGCCACGTGACGCAGAAGCCGATCGCCAGGCCGCCGGCCGCGACCCACAGGAAGGTGAAGAACGCCGAGCCGATCGAGAAGGTGCCGGAGAGCATCGCCGCCACGGCGAAGCGCATGCAGACCAGCCCGGACGCGTCGTTGAGCAGCGCCTCGCCCTCGAGGATATGCCGCATGCGCCGGGGGATCGGCGAGCGCGCGGCGATCGCCGAGACGGCGATCGGATCGGTCGGCGAGACGATCGCCGCCAGCGCGAAGGCCACCGGCAGCGGCATCGAGGGAATCAGCCAGTGGATCAGGAAGCCCAGGCTGACGACGGTGAGAATCACCAGGCCGAGCGCCAGCTCGAGCACGGTCGCGCCGTCGCGCAGCAGCTCGTCGCGCGGAATGCGCCAGCCATCGAGGAACAGCAGCGGCGGCAGGAACAGCAGGAAGAAGATCTCGGGATCGAGGATCACCGTCGGCACGACCGACAAGTCGATCAGCGCGCCGAGCGCGATCTGCACCAGCGGCAGCGGCAGATGCGTCCAGCGCGCCAGCGTGCCGCCGATCACGACGGCGACCAGCAGCAACAGGACCGTGATGACGGCTTCCACGCAGTCTCCGCGAGCTTCGAACGACGAGGCCGACATGAGCGGCCCAATGCGATCTATTTGAAGGCACCGGCATATCGCGCGGTCGCCATGCGGCGAAACCTGCACCCTGTGCAATTCAGTACAGTCGGCGATCGCGATTCGTGCGCATGGTAGCCGTGGCGGCGTTTGCGCGAGGGTGATCGCCCCACCGCATGCACGAGGCGCCTTGCGAGTCCGTCGATTCTCGGTCGTTCGACGCAGCGGTGGGCCAGTCTACCCGAGCGGGTGATTGTCGGTGATCGCAGTTCCGAACGAGCGGAAGGGAGTCGCCTATCGCGCGCTCTTGCGGACGAATGATGTCTCCGGCGTCCTGGCCGTGGATTTTCCTGATCCACCTGCCTGCGAGGGCGTCGGCGACGATCATGTCCAGACGCGAGACCGCACCGGCCGCCTGTCGCGAGCCACCCCGGCCCGTTGCGCGCTGCCCGGATTGCCGCACGTTCCGGCTTCAAACTGCGTTGGGCGAATTCGCCGCGACATGGCTGCTGACGTTGAGAGGAGGGCTGACACGGTGCATCGGACGATCGGCGCGACCGCCCGCAAGCGAAACACCGTCAGGGCCAGGCCTGGGCTGAAAGTGTCGCGAACTGTCAAAGCGGGACCGGCGGTGGGCGCCGGCTATGAGGCGCTGAAGCGGGCGTTGGAGGCCAGGCCGGGGCGCTCCAGCCTGCATCACAAATCCAAGTCCGTGATCTTTCGCCAGGGCGATCCGGCCGACGCCGTCTTCCACGTCGAGCGCGGCAGGGTGCAGCTCACGGTGGTGTCGGATCACGGCAAGGAGGGCGTCGTCGCCATTCTCGGTCCGGGCGATTTCTTCAGCGAGGGATGCCTGGCCGGCCAGGTGCACCACATGGCGACGGCGCGCGCCATGGAGCCCTCCACCATCATCCGGATTGAGAAGTCGACCATGGTCGACATGCTGCGGGACGATCCCGACATCGCCGAGATGTTCATGGCGTTCGTGCTATCGCGAAACATCCAGATCGAGGCGGATCTCATCGACCAGTTGTTCAACTCGAGCGAACGGCGCCTGGCGCGCCTGTTGCTGCATCTCGGCAACATCGGCAAGGAGCCCAAGATCGAGACGGTGCTGCCGAAGATCAATCAGGACATGCTGGCGGCGCGCATCGGCACGACGCGCTCGCGCATCAACTACTTCATGAACAAGTTCCGCAAGCTCGGCTTCATCGAGTACGGCGGAAAGGGCCCGTTGAAAGTGCATTCGTCGCTGCTCAGCGTCGTGGTTCACGACTAGGGCTGATGGCGGATCGCCAGCGCAGACAGAGGAAAGCGAACGAACATGACGATCCGGACCGGGGCCGAGATCAAGGCGCATCTGGGGGAGGCCATCGATGTCCATGTGTCATGCCTGGGCGCGCGATTCGCGATCACGATTCGGCGCGTCGAGAACAGGCGCAGGCGGGCGTCGGGCGCGTGGTATGCCGAGGTCCGGACCTCCGGCAAGGCGGCGGACACCGAAGCTTGCGAAGAGGCCGTGAGCGATATCATCGCCAGGGCCCAGGAAGAATTCGAGCTCGCCGCCGAGAGTTGACGCTATTTGGCGACGATCCGGGGCCAACGTGGTGGGAAAGCGCCGGCGACCGCCAGCGGTTTCTCGCTCCAGGCCGACAGAATAGAGGCCAATGTGCCTGCCCCTACATCAGGTCGACATCAAGTCCAGCGGCCCTCGACATAGACCCAGCCCCTGCGGCTCCGCTCCCACTGACCAGCTTGCCATACGCCGCCACGGCGCGGCGGATCCTGGTAGTATCCCGGCACCCAACTGAACTCCTGTCCGTCCCAACGCCAACGACCATCCACCCAGTATGAGGAATCGGCCTGGTCACCCGGTGCCTGCGGTCGCGTCTCGTAGCGCATCGGCGGCGGCTCGCGAGGCGCATAGTTCTCGCCGTAGGTCGCCTGGCCACCTGACCCGGTGGCCGGGGTGTATGAGACCTGACCGCCAGGCGGCGCGACGCAGGCCGTCAGCGCCACGCTTCCCGCGGAACCCAGCACGGCCGCCAAAGCTATTCGTCCAGTAAAGCTTGTCATGAGATCGCTCCATCGATTGTCGCAACACGTGCGAACCAGTGTTGGAGTCTAGGGCGACCCGAGAACCAGGCCTGTGCTCTTTCGAACACGGCGGCATGTTCTGCGCGGACTTCGCTGTTCCTCCGCGATCGCGGGAGCCGAACCAACCCGGCCACGTTGGATCCGGCACGAGACTCATGCGTGAACCTGTCGACACCATCGAACCAGTCACGGCGGGCCATGGCCAGACCCGCGTCAGCGAACCACTGGCGGCATCGAAGTCGTCGCGGTGAGCGCTTACCGTGAGGATCGGCCGTCAGGCGCGCGAACTCGCGGTTCGCGCTAACCGCGGCAGCGCAGCCGCCGGCCAGACCGAACAGCCCGCAGGCGCCGGTCACGGAGACGGTCCAAGCGTCGTTCCCCGGGCAACTGTGCGAAACGAGACAGCGCGCGGCGCAGCGGCCCGTCATGGTCCTCAACAGAGCACCGAAAGCCTCTCGAGGCTCGCGCCATCTCCTTAGACGGTCGACTTGCGCGCGCCGACTAGCTCGGTGGAGGACCCATGACTAACATACAAGCCGTTACGCCCGACCCGTTCGGCGACCAGTTGATCGCCGCGCTTCCCCGACTTCGCTCGGCCGCAAGGGGCATGACGCGTGATCGCGACCGCGCGAACGACCTCGTGCAGGAGACCACATTGAAGGCCCTGCTCGGCAAGGCCAGCTTCCAGACAGGCACCAATTTCGGCGCCTGGATCAACCGCATTCAGCGCAACGAATTCATCTCAGGCCTGCGCCGCGTCAAGCCGATGGTGGAGATCGACGCAGACGAGGCAATCCTGCCCTCGCATAGACCGCGGCAGGAGGACGGCCTGGTGATGCGCGAGTTCCTCACGGCGTTCGGCCAGCTTCCTCAGAAACGGCGGGCCGCCTTGCTGCTCGCCGCGGTGGCCGAGCAACCCTATGCGGTGATCGCCGCGCACGCTGGCGTCTCCGTCGGCACGATCAAAAGCAGGGTATGGCGTGGCCGTCGGATGCTGAAACAACTGCTGCCCGACTGATCTCGAACCGTGTTCGAGCCCACGGTGAGCTGAGAACTATTATTCCCCGACGCACCCTCGGCCCTTGTGCCATCGGCCGCAAAGGCCTACCTGTGTCTCACATCTGGCACTCCCGTCTATCGAGTGCCAACACTGACCTCCCGCCGGGAGGCCGTCGGTTCGCCGACCAACGTCAGGACCACCCATGAAATTTCATCCGCTGCACGACCGTGTAGCCGTCAAGCGCGTCGCCGAAGAGACCAAGAGCAAGGGCGGCATCATCATTCCCGACACCTCCCAGGAAAAGCCGATGGAAGGCGAGATCGTCGCCTGCGGCCCGGGCGCGCGCGACGAGTCGGGCAAGGTCGTGCCGCTCGACGTCAAGGTCGGCGATCGCATCCTGTTCGGCAAATGGTCGGGCAGCGAGGTCACCATCGACGGCGTCGAGCTCCTGATCATGAAGGAGAGCGACATCATGGGCATCGTCACCTCGGCCGCCGCCGTCAAGCGCGCCGCTTAGCTTGTTCTGTCATCCCTCGCTTCGCTCGGGATGACAGAGCCCAGAATTCAACCGAACCAAAGATTGGAATCCCCATGTCCGCTAAAGACGTCCGTTTCTCCGGTGACGCGCGCGATCGCATGCTGCGCGGCGTCGATGTTCTCGCCAACGCGGTGAAGGTGACGCTCGGTCCCAAGGGCCGCAACGTCGTCATCGATAAGAGCTACGGCGCGCCGCGCATCACCAAGGATGGCGTCACCGTCGCCAAGGAGATCGAGCTCTCCGACAAGTTCGAGAACATGGGCGCGCAGATGGTGCGCGAGGTCGCCTCGAAGACCAACGACCTGGTCGGCGACGGCACGACCACCGCCACCGTGCTGGCGCAGGCCATCGTGCGCGAGGGCGTCAAGCTGGTCGCCGCCGGCATGAACCCGATGGACCTGAAGCGCGGCATCGACCTGGCGGTCGGCGCCGCCGTCGAGGACATCAAGAGCCGCGCCAAGAAGATCACCACCTCGGAGGAGATCGCCCAGGTCGGCACCATCTCGGCCAATGGCGAGGAGTCGGTCGGCAAGATGCTGGCGCAGGCGATGAAGAAGGTCGGCAACGAGGGTGTCATCACCGTCGAGGAGGCCAAGAGCCTGGAGACCGAGCTCGAGATCGTCGAGGGCATGCAGTTCGATCGCGGCTACCTCTCGCCCTACTTCATCACCAACGCCGACAAGATGATCTGCGAGCTGGAGGGCGCTTATATCCTCCTGAGCGAGAAGAAGCTGTCGAGCCTGCAGGCCATCCTGCCGGTGCTCGAGGCCGTGGTGCAGTCCGGCAAGCCGCTGATCATCATCGCCGAGGATATCGAGGGCGAGACCTTGGCGACGCTGGTGGTCAACAAGCTGCGCGGCGGCCTGAAGGTCGCGGCGGTCAAGGCGCCGGGCTTCGGCGATCGCCGCAAGGCGATGCTCGAGGACATCGCGGTGCTGACCGGCGGCCAGCTGATCAGCGACGATCTCGGCATCAAGCTGGAGAACGTCACGCTCGACATGCTGGGCAAGGCCAAGCGGGTGCTGATCCAGAAGGAGAACACCACGATCATCGACGGCGCCGGGAAGAAGGCCGACATCGAGGCGCGCATCGGCCAGATCAAGGCGCAGATCGAGGAAGTCACCTCGGACTACGACCGCGAGAAGCTGCAGGAGCGTCTCGCCAAGCTGGCCGGCGGCGTCGCCGTCATCAAGGTCGGCGGCTCGACCGAGGTCGAGGTCAAGAACCGCAAGGATCGCGTCGACGACGCGATGCACGCCACGCGCGCGGCGGTCGAGGAAGGCATCGTCGCTGGCGGCGGCGTCGCCCTGCTCTACGCCACGCGCGCGCTCGACAAATTGCGCACCGCCAACGCCGACCAAAAGGCCGGCATCGACATCGTGCGCCGCGCGCTGCAGGCGCCGGTGCGGCAGATCGTCGAGAACGCCGGCGACGACGGCTCGGTGATCGTCGGCAAGCTGCTGGAGTCGAAGGACACCAATTTTGGCTACGACGCGCAGAAGGGCGAGTACGTCAACATGATCAAGGCCGGCATCATCGATCCGACCAAGGTCGTGCGCACCGCACTGCAGGACGCCGCCTCGGTCGCCGGCCTGCTGATCACCACCGAAGCCATGGTCGCCGAACGCCCCGAAAAGAACGCCCCGCCGATGCCCGGCGGCGGCATGGGCGGCATGGGCGGCGGCGGGATGGATTTCTAAGGTCGTTACCTTCCCCCGGAGGGCAGGGCTATCGCATATGAAAAAAGAGGCTGAGAAGGAAGTCGTCGTTCCATCCGGCGCGAAGGATTTTGCGTCGCATGGAGGCAGGATAGGGACATGCCTGC
>JALHMM010000113.1 GCA_022844045.1 Reyranellaceae bacterium
GCGGTCGATGAAGCCGTCCTTGTTGGCATCGGCGCGATCGAACGCCGCCTGGGCGCGACCCTGGCCGCCGGCGGTGTTGGCCGGGCCGGACGCGGGCTGGGCGAGCGCGGGCAGCGCGGCGAGGCCGGCGACGAGGGCGGCGGCGGCGATGCGGATCATAGACATTTCGGTAAGGCTCCAGTTGCGGGGACAGTCGAGATCACCACCCCTCCTTCGACCCATACGATGGGTGAGGGCATTTCATCCCCGCGATCTTCAAACCTGGCCGGTCGACCCGATATAGTCGAGCGCACGAAGTGGGATAGGGACGGTTTCGCGACGGTAACGTGGCGAAACGCTGCGGAGGACGTCGCATGAGCGCTTACGACTACGACCTGTTCGTCATCGGCGCGGGCTCCGGCGGGGTGCGCGCCAGTCGCATCGCCGCCGCGCATGGCGCGCGCGTGGGCGTTTGCGAGGACGACCTGGTGGGCGGTACCTGCGTCATCCGGGGCTGCGTGCCCAAGAAGCTGCTGGTCTACGGCAGCCATGTGCACGAGGAGGTCGAGGACGCCGCCGCCTATGGCTGGACCATTCCCACGCCAAGCTTCGAGTGGGCCACCCTGCGCGACAACGTGCAGAAGGAAGTCATGCGGCTCAACGGCATCTACAAGAATCTGCTGAAGAACGCCGGCGTCGAGCTGGTGGTCGGCCGCGGCCGGCTGATGGATGCCCACACCGTCGCTGTCGGCGACAAGATGATCACTACGGACAAGATCCTGCTGGCGACCGGCGCGCGGCCGTGGCGACCCACGATCCCAGGCGCCGAGCTGGCGATCGTCTCGGACGACGCCTTCCATCTGCCGAGCCTGCCCAAGCGCATCCTGATCGTTGGCGGCGGCTATATCGCGGTGGAGTTCGCCGGCATCTTCAACGGCCTGGGTTCGGACGTGAGCCTGGTGCTGCGCCGGGACCTGGTGCTGCGCGGCTTCGACGAGGAATGCCGCAGGGCCGTGCAGACGAGCATGACCGATAAGGGTGTGCGCTTCCGGACCGAGACCGAGCTGGCGAAGATCGAGCGCCAAGGCGACTCGCTGATCGTGACCACGACCAAGGGCGAGACGATCGAGACCGACTGCGTGATGTACGCCACCGGCCGCGTGCCCAACACCGCGGGGCTCGGCCTCGAGAAGGTCGGCGTCACGCTGAACAAGGCTGGTGCCGTCGCGGTCGACGAATGGTCGGCCTCGACCGTGGCTAACATCTACGCCGTCGGCGATCTGACGGACCGCATCAACCTGACGCCGGTCGCGTTGATGGAAGGGCACTGCTTCGCCGACACGGTGTTCGGCAACAAGCCGCGCAAGGCCGACCATCAGGACGTGCCGTCGGCCGTGTTCAGCCAGCCGCAGATGGCCACCGTGGGCCTGACCGAGGAGCAGGCGCGGCGCGTCTATCCCAGGCTTGACGTCTATGTCTCGACCTTCACGCCGATGAAGCACACGCTGACCGGCCGCAAGCAGAAGACCTTCATGAAGCTGCTGGTCGACGCCGAGAGCGATCGGGTGGTCGGCGCGCATATGGTGGGCGACGACGCGGCCGAGCTGATCCAGGGTGTCGGCATCGCCGTGAAGGCGCGCGCCACCAAGGCGATGTTCGACGCCACCGTGGGAATCCACCCCACGGCCGGCGAGGAATTCGTCACCATGCGCACCAAGCGGCCCGACCCGAAACCGGTGGCCAAGGCGGCGGAATAGTTTAAGTCTCTGGAATCAAGGGTGTTTTGGGACGCTGATAGTTATCAGGACCCGGCGCTGGCGGGGCTTGTGGAAAAATCGTAGAACCGTCCGCCCGCCGAACCTGGCGGGGCGATGGAGGATGTCATGAACGCGATCCAGGCTGCGGCGCAGCGCAAACCGACCGACCTCAGGGCGGCGGGCGCGGCGGCGTTTCCCTGGTCCCCGGAGTCCTGGCGTTCGTTTCCCGCCCAGCAAATGCCGGTCTACGAGGACAAGGTCGCGCTGGAAAACGCCGAAGCGCGCCTGCGCCGCTTTCCGCCGCTGGTCTTCGCCGGCGAGGCGCGCAAGCTGACCACCGCGCTGGCCAATGTCGCGGCGGGCAAGGCCTTCCTGCTGCAGGGCGGCGACTGCGCCGAGAGCTTCCAGGATTTCACCGCCAACACCATCCGCGACACCTTCCGCGTGCTGCTGCAGATGGCGGTCGTGCTGACCTACGGCGCGGGTGTGCCGGTCGTGAAGGTCGGCCGCATGGCCGGCCAATTCGCCAAGCCGCGCTCCTCGGACATCGAGGAGATCGACGGCGTGAAGCTGCCAAGCTATCGCGGCGACAACGTCAACGGCTTCGAGTTCACGCCGAGGGCGCGCAAGCCCGATCCCGAACGCATGGTGCAGGCCTACAACCAGTCTGCCGCGACGCTCAACCTGCTGCGCGCGTTCGCGCAGGGTGGTTACGCCGATCTGCACGAGGTGCATCGCTGGAACCTCGACTTCGTGTCCACGTCGCCGGCGGCGGCGCGCTATGACGATCTCGCCAAGCGTCTCGACGAGACGCTGACGTTCATGGCCGCCTGTGGGCTCACCTCGGCGACCACACCGCAGATCGCCGAGACCGACTTCTTCACCAGCCACGAGGCGCTGCTGCTGCCCTACGAGCAGGCGCTGACCCGCGTCGATTCGACATCCGGCGACTGGTACGACTGCTCGGCCCACATGCTGTGGATCGGCGATCGCACGCGGCAGCCCGACGGCGGACACGTCGAGTTCCTGCGTGGGGTGAAGAACCCGCTAGGCCTCAAGGCCGGCCCGACGACCAAGCCCGACGACTTCCTGCGCCTGCTGGACCTGCTGAACCCGCGCAACACGGCCGGCCGCATGACCGTCATCGCCCGCATGGGCGCCGGCAAGGTGGGCGACCATCTGCCGGCGTTGATCCGCGCCGCCAAGCGCGAGGGCCGCGCGATCGTCTGGTCGTGCGATCCCATGCACGGCAACACGGTGAAGGCGGCCAACGGGTTGAAGACCCGCCATGTCAGCGCCGTGCTGCAGGAAGTCCGGGAGTTCTTCGACATTCATCGCGCCGAGGGCACGCACCCCGGCGGCGTGCATTTCGAGATGACCGGCCAGGAGGTCACGGAGTGCGTCGGTGGCGCCGTCGACATCACCGTCGAGGGCCTGACCGCGCGCTACGAGACGCAATGCGATCCGCGGCTCAACGCCAGCCAGGCGCTCGAGCTCGCCTTCCTGCTCGCCGAGCAGCTCAAGTCCGAAAGGCTGTCGCGCGAGCGGCCCGCCGCATCCGGTAAGTAAAACGATCGTCCGTTGGCCGCCCGTGGCGACGCGGGCGGCGGCGGCGAGGGGGAAGCCATGCATCCGGTCGACAACGATATCGCCCGGTTCACCGACCATTACTTCAACCGCACCAAAGCGGTGGTCGGCAAGTTCGGCGACAGCCGGGTGACCTACGCGATCTTCATGCGCCGCCCGGTGATCTGCGCGCCCAAGCTGGCGCTCGACTGGCTGCGCGAGCTGATGGCCACGCGCGGCACGCAGATCGAGATCGACCTGCGCTATCCCGAGGGCAAGTGGGTCGGCGCCGGCGAGCCGATGATGTACATCACCGGCTCGTTCTTCCATCTCGTCGACCTCGAGACGATCTTCCTGCAGAAGCTCGGTCCCGCCTGCGTCGCCGCCTACAACGCCTACACCATGTGCGCGGAGATGCCGAAGACGGCCTTCCTCGCCATGGATGCGCGCCATTGCGCCGGCACCGAGATGGCCGAGATGATGGCCTACGCCGCCTCGGTCGGCTCCAAGCGCGCGCAGCGCAAGGACGGCGCCGTCGGATTCATCGGCAACGCCACCCACGCCACGGCGCACTTCTTCGGCCGCGAGCAGGGGCTCGGCACCATGCCGCACGCCCTGATCGGCTACGCCGGCTCGACGCTTCGTGCTGCGCAGATGTTCGCCGAGACCTTCCCCGGCGAGCCGATGACCGTGCTGGTCGACTACTTCGCGCGCGAGATCACCGACTCGCTGGCGGTCTGCCGCGGCTTTCCCGAGCTGGCCGCCGCCGGCAACCTCTCACTGCGCCTCGACACGACGGGCGGACGCTATATCGAAGGCCTCGATCCGGCACGCTCCTACGCCGTGATGGAAAAGCACGCGCGCGAAGCGACCCGCGGTTACCGCTCCGAGGAGGAGCTGCGCCATCTGATCGGCACCGGCGTGTCGGCGGCCGCGATCTTCCACCTGCGCGAGAACCTCGACACCGCCGGCTTCCCCAAGGTGAAGATCGTCGCCTCCTCGGGCTTCGGCCCGGCCAAGTGCCGCGTCATGGCCGAGGCCGGCGCACCGATCGACGTCGTCGGCTCCGGCTCCTTCCTGCCGGCCAACTGGACCGAGACCTATGCCACCGCCGACATCGTCGAATACGACGGCACGCCGCGCGTGAAGGTCGGCCGCGAATTCCTCCATCGTCGCCGCGCCGGCAACGGGGAGCTGAAGTAACCCCGACATGACGCTCACGCTGCCGGGTTTCGTCGACGGCCACTGCCATCTCGACAAGACGCTGTGGGGCATGCCCTGGCGGCCGCATGTCGCCGGCGCCACGGTGGCCGAGCGCATCGAGGCCGAGCGCGCGCTACGCGGTGCGCTGCCGGTCCCGACCATTGAGCGCGGCCGCGCGCTGCTGGAACAGATGATCGCCTGCGGCACGACGGCGCTGCGCACCCATGTCGACATCGACACCGCGCGCAAGCTCGACGACCTGCACGCGATCCTCGAGCTGCGCGAGCAGAACCGCGGGCGCGTCGATATGCAGATCGTCGCCTTCCCGCAATCCGGAATCCTGCGCGATCCCGGCGTCGCCGACTTGCTCGACGCGGCGCTGAAAGAAGGTGCCGATCTCGTCGGTGGCCTCGATCCGGTCGGCATCGACCGCGACCTCAAGGGCCACCTCGACGTGGTGTTCGCGCTGGCGTCGCGCCACGGCAAGGGCGTCGACATCCACCTACACGACGGCGGCGAGAGCGGCCTGGCTCAGATCGAGGATATCGCCGTGCGCACGGCGGCGCATGGGTTGGGCGGCAAGGTCGCGATCAGCCACGCTTTCGCGCTGGGTGACGCCAAGCCGGAGGCGCTCGGGCGCGTCGCGGACAGGCTCGCCAGGGCCGATGTGGCGATCATGACCCACGCGCCGGGCGCCGCCTCCATGCCGCCGGTCAAGGCGCTGCGCGAGGCTGGCGTCGAGGTCTTCTCCGGCTCCGACAATATCCGTGATCTGTGGTCGCCCTACGGCAATGGCGACATGCTCGAGCGCGCGCGGCTGATCGGCTACCGGCAGAATTTCCGCCGCGACGAGGACATGCTGATCGCCCTCGACCTCGTCACCGAAGCCGGACGGCGCGCCACCGGCCTGGGCGGCGGTGACACCGTCGTCGACGTCGAGGCCGAGACGATCGCCGAAGCGATCGCGACCTGCCCGCCGCGCCTTGCTGTACGGCGCGGCGTCTCTAGAGTGGTGACATGACCGACCAGCTTTCCATCGCCATCGCCCAGCTCAATCCGATCGTCGGCGACGTCGCCGGCAACACCGCGAAGGTGCGCGCCGCGCGCGCCGAGGCGGCGAAGCAGGGCGCCGACATCGTGCTGTTCGCCGAGCTGGTGCTGTCAGGCTACCCGCCAGAGGACCTGGTGCTGAAGCCGGCCTTCCAGCGCCGCCTGCATCAGGCCGTCGAGGAGTTGCGCGCCGACACCGCCGATGGCGGCCCGGCGCTCTTGGTGACCACGCCCTGGCGCGAGGGCGACAAGCTCTACAACGCCATCATCGCGCTCGATCGCGGCGAGATCATCGGCAAGCGCTTCAAGGTCGACCTGCCGAACTACGGCGTGTTCGACGAGAAGCGCGTCTTCGCGCCCGGCCCGATGCCCGGCCCGATCGTCTTCAGGGGCGTGCGCCTCGGCGTGCCGATCTGCGAGGACGTCTGGACGCCTGATGTCGTCGAGTGCATCACGGAGACCGGCGGCGAGATCATCCTCGTGCCCAACGGTTCACCCTTCGACGTCGACAAGCCGGAGACCCGCCTGCAGCTGGGCGTGGCGCGCTCCGTCGAGAGCGGCCTGCCGTTCTGCTACGTCAACCAGGTCGGTGGCCAGGACGAGCTGATCTTTGACGGCGGCTCATTCGTCATCGGCGCCGACCGCAAGATGCGCGTCACCCTGCCGAGCTTCCGCGAGGCCGTCGTCACCACGCGGTGGACGCGCGGCGTCGATGGCGGCTGGGATTGCGCCCCCGGCCCGATCGCGCCCGCGCCGACGCGGCTGGAGTCGATCTACGACGCCATGGTGCTGGGCCTGCGCGACTACGTGAACAAGAACAAGTTCCCCGGCGTGGTGATCGGGCTCTCCGGCGGCATCGATTCGGCGATCACCGCCGCCGTCGCCACCGACGCGCTGGGCGCCGATCGCGTGCGCACGGTGATGATGCCTTCGCCCTACACCAGCAAGGACAGCCTCGAGGACGCCCAGCAATGCGCCGACATGCTGGGCATCCGCTACGACATCGTCTCGATCGAGCCGGCGATGAAGGCCTTCGGCGAGATGCTGGCGCCGATCTTCGCCGGCCGCAACGCCGACGTCGCCGAGGAGAACATCCAGGCGCGCGCCCGTGGGCTCACCTTGATGGCGATCTCCAACAAGTTTGGCGGCATGGTGGTGACCACCGGCAACAAGTCGGAGATGGCGGTCGGCTATTCGACGCTCTATGGCGACATGTGCGGCGGCTACAACGCGCTGAAGGACGTCTACAAGACGACCGTCTTCGCGCTCTGCCACTGGCGTAACCAGAACCGCCCGCAGGGCGCGCTGGGGCCTGAGGGACGCGTGATCCCCGAGCGCATCATCACCAAGCCGCCCTCGGCCGAGCTCAAGCCCGACCAGAAGGACCAGGACACGCTGCCGCCCTACGACGTGCTCGACCGCATCCTCGAGGGCCTGATCGAGCGCGACCTCGCCACCGAGGAGCTGGTCGCCGAGGGCCACGATGCGGCGACCGTGGCCCGTGTCTGGCGCATGCTGGAAAACGCCGAGTACAAGCGCCGCCAGGCGCCGCCCGGCGTGAAGATCACCAGCCGCTCGATCTCGCGCGACCGCCGCTATCCGATCACCAACGCGTTCCGAGGTTAGGTTGCTTTCCCTTCCCCCGGAGGGGGAAGGTGCCCGCAGGGCGGATGGGGGATGTTGAAGACGGACTCCCGTGTTCGTCTTCGACATCCCCCATCCGTCGCTCCGCGCCACCTTCCCCCTCCGGGGGAAGGCAAGAGATGGCGGTCGACAAGATCGTGAAGGGCGGTGATCCGCCGATTTCGCTATCCTGCGCGCATGACTGGAATGATCAGACGACAGTGGATCCTGGGCGCCGGCGCGCTCGCCATCGGCGGCGTGGCGGCGTCACGCAGGGTATCGGCGAAGGCGCCGGGGCCCTTCGAGGTGGTGCGGTCCGACGAGGAATGGCGCCAGCGCCTGACGCCCGAGGCTTATCGCGTGCTGCGCAAGAACGGCACGGAGCGCGCCGGCTCCTCGCCGCTGGACAGCGAGAAGCGCGCCGGCATCTACCATTGCGCGGGCTGCGAGAAGCCGCTGTTCTCCTCGGCGCACAAATACGACAGCCGCACCGGCTGGCCGAGCTTCTGGCAGCCGCTCGAGCCCACCGCCATTGGTACCAGCCCCGAATGGACCATCTTCGGGCGCCAGACCGAGGTGCATTGCGCGCGCTGCGGCGGTCACCAGGGCCATGTCTTCGAGGATGGACCGAAGCCCACCGGCCTGCGTTATTGTATCAACGGGGTGGCGCTGCTGTTCCGCCCGTCCGCCGCCTGAGGATCGCGCCGATGCGTCGCTGGTTGCTCGCCCTTGCCGTCGCTCTGTGGAGCCTGCCCACGCTGGCGCAGGGGCCTACGCCGGTGCCCAAGCCTGGCCTCGCCGTGGCGATCTTCGCTGGCGGCTGCTTCTGGTGCATGGAGCCGCCCTTCGACAAGCTCGACGGCGTGGTGGCGACCATCTCAGGCTATACCGGCGGCACCAAGGCCAATCCACGTTATGAGGAAGTGACCTCGGGCCGTACCGGCCACTACGAGGCGGTGCGTATCGACTACGACCCCGCGAAGGTGAGCTACGAGACCCTGCTGCAGGTGTTCTGGCGCAACATCGACCCGCTCGATGCGAAGGGCCAGTTCTGCGACAAGGGGCCGATGTACCGCTCGGCGATCTTCCCGGTCGACGAGGCGCAACGCGCGGCGGCCGAGGCGTCGAAGGCGGCTTTGGAAGCGTCCGGTATGCTGCCTGGCAAGGTGGTCACCCAGATTCTGCCGGCGGCGCCGTTCTACGACGCCGAAGATTACCACCAGGACTACTACAAGAAGAGCAGCGCCAAGTACGCCTACTATCGCTGGAGCTGCGGCCGCGATCGCCGGCTCGAGCAGCTCTGGGGACCACAGCCGAAGAGCTGATGGTTGTGCCCTTCTCCCCGCTTGCGCGGGGAGAAGGAAAAGCCACCTACTCGATCTTGATGCCACCAGCCTTCACGACGGGCGCCCACTTGGCGATCTCGTCGGTGATGAACTTCGCCGTGCGTTGCGGCGTCGTCTCCGGTGTCGGCACGGCGGCGATGTCCTCGAGGAACTTGATCATCTCCTTGTCCAGCATGAGCTTGCGCGACGCCTGGTCGATCGTCTCGACGACGTCTTTGGGCACGCCGGCCGGCGCCAGGATCAGGTTGAACGTATAGGCCTCGAAGCCTGGCAAGCCGGCCTCGATCACGGTCGGGATCTCGGGCGCGATCGCGGCGCGCTTGGCATGGGCGAAGGCGAGGATGCGCACCTTCCCGGCCTTGTGGTGCTGCAGCATGGTGCTGAAGGTCTCGAACATCCAGTGCACCGTGCCGGGCAGCAGATCCTGGATCGCCGGCCCCGAGCCGCGATAGGGCACGTGCACCACCTCGAGGCCGCCGGCCTCGCGCTTGAAGTATTCGGTGGCGACATGAAGGATGCTGGCGGGGCCCGACGAGGCGTAGGAGTACTTGCCGGGGTTCTTCTTCATCAGATCGATCAGGCCCTTCACCGAGTCCGGCATCGAGGGATGCGTCACCAGGATCAGCGGGTTGACGCAGATCGAGGAGATCGGCGTGAAGTCGTTCAGCGGATCGTATTGCGGCTTGACCACGGCCGTCGGCAGGATCGCGTGCGTCGAGGAGGTGGCGAAGAGCAGCGTGTGACCGTCGGGCTTGGCGTTCTTGACATCGATCGAGCCGATGGCGCCGGCGGCGCCAGCCTTGTTCTCGACGACCATGGTCTGGCCGAGAATCTCGGTCATCTTCTGCGCCACCTTGCGACCGATGATGTCGGTCGGGCCGCCGGCGGCGAAGGGGATGACCAGCCTGATCGGTGCGGATGATGGATACTTGGCCTGGGCACGGGCGATAGCGGGCGCGGCGATGGCGCCGAGACCGGCGGCGATAAGCGAACGGCGTTTCATGACAGTGATCCTCCCAACGGTATTCTTGATGATGACTATACAGGGCCCATCGTCTCCTCGAACAGGTCGAGCATGGCCCGCCACGAGCGGCGATCCGTCGGCTCGTGATAGGCGAACCCCGGCATGTTCAGCCCATCGGCCGCGGGGTTGGTGAAGCTGTGGCCGGCGCCCGAATACAGGATCATGCGCCAGTCGACCTTGGCGGCCAGCATCTCCTTCTCGAAATCGGCGCGCTGCTGCGCCGGGATGATCGGATCCTCGGCGCCGATATTGACCAGGATCTTGCAACGGATATTGGCCGCGTCCTGCGGCCGCGCGGTGGCCAGGCCGGAATGGAAGCCCACGGCGCATTTGAGGTCTTCGCCGGCGCGCGCCAGCTCCAGCGCGGTGGTGCCGCCGAAGCAATAACCGATCGCCGCTAGACGCCCAGCGTCGACCTCGCGCCGCGCCGCCAACAGCTTGAGCGCGATGCCGGCACGCACACGGATGCCGGTGGGATCGGCGCGCCACGGCGCCAGGCGGGTCATGGTGTCGGCGCGGTTGGCCAGCGGCTTGCCGTCGCCGTGATAGTCCATGGCGAAGGCGACGTAGCCCAGCCGCGCCAGGCGCCGGGCGATGATCTTGGTGTGGTCGGTCAGCCCCGGCCCTTCATGGCAGATCAGCACGCCCGGCCGTCGGCCCGGCCTCGTCTCGTCGACCGCGAGCTGGCCGACCAGGCGTGTGGGCCCGTCGAAGTATTCGATGTCCTCGATGTGCACTGTTTCCACCCCGGTTCATGCACTCTGGATTTACCTTCCCCCGGAGGGGGAAGGTGGCGCGCGCAGCGCGACGGATGGGGGATGCTTCAACGCACTCGTTGTCCGTCTTCGACATCCCCCATCCGCCCTGCGGGCACCTTCCCCCTCCGGGGGAAGGTAAGGCCAAGGGGTCGAGATTAGACGGTGGCGCCGCGCTGCTCCAGCGGACCTTGACCGCTCGCGAGCCAGCCCCCACAACCACGCCCGCCATGGTCAGCGCCCCCATCGTCCGCTTCGCGCCCAGCCCGACGGGCCGACTGCATGTCGGCAACGTGCGCGCCGCGCTACTGAATTGGCTCTTCGCGCGTCGGCACGGCGGCGCCTTCGTGCTGCGGCTCGACGACACCGATCGCGAGCGCTCGACCGAGGCCTTCGCCCAGGGCATCCAGGACGATCTGCGCTGGCTCGGCCTCGCGTGGGACCGGCTGGAGCGGCAGTCGGCACGCTTCGCCAGCCACGATCGGGCGCGCGACGCCCTGATCACGGCGGGCAGGCTCTACGCCTGCTACGAGACCCCGCAGGAGCTCGAGTTCAAACGCAAGCGGCAGATGGCGCAGGGTCGGCCGCCGGTCTACGACCGCGCGGCGTTGAAGCTGAGCGACGCCGATCGCACGCGCCTGCAGGCCGAGGGCCGCGCGCCGCACTGGCGCTTCAAGCTCGAGCCCGGCGACGTGCGCTGGATCGACCTGGTGCGTGGCGCGCAGCACATCGATGAGTCGAGCCAGAGCGATCCGGTACTGATCCGCGCCGACGGCACCTACCTCTATACGCTGCCTTCGGTGGTCGACGACATCGACTTCGCCATCACCCATGTGATCCGCGGCGAGGACCACGTCACCAACACCGGCACGCAGATTCAGCTCTTCACCGCGCTGGGCGCGACACCGCCGCGCTTCGGTCACTTCCCGCTGCTGACCGACGCGCAGGGCGCCGGCCTGTCGAAGCGCGCCGGCTCACTGTCGCTTCTGGAGTTGCGCGAGCAAGGCATCGAGCCGCTGGCCATCGCCGCGCTGCTGGCGCGGCTGGGCACCAGCGACGCCATTGAGCCGGTCATCGCGCTGGCGCCGCTGATCGAGACCATCGACTTCGCCCATGTCGGCCGCGCCGCCGCGCGCTTCTCGCTCGACGAGCTGCGCACGTTGTCGGCGCGCACCGTGCACGGGCTGCCCTATGCCGCGGTGCGCGAGCGGCTGGCTGCGCTGGGCGCCGATCTCGGGGAGGCGTTCTGGTCGACGGTGCGCGGCAACCTCGCCTCGGTCGCCGACGCCGCGACCTGGGCGGCCGTCGTGCGCGGTCCCATCGCGCCGATGGTCGAGGACGAGTCTCTGCTGGCCGCCGCCACTGATGTGCTGCCACCCGAGCCGTGGGACGGCGGCACCTGGAAGACCTGGACCACGGCCATCGGCGCGGCCACCGGCAAGAAGGGCCGGGCGCTGTTCCATCCGTTGCGTCTGGCGCTGACGGGGCGGGAGCAGGGGCCGGAAATGGCGGGGATGCTTCCGCTGATCGGCCATGCTAAGGTGCTTTCCAGACTTCGAGGAGACGTCTCGTGACGTTTGGACGGCGATGTAGGGAGGGCGGCCCCGCCTGAGGGGTTCGACCAACGCGGGCGGTGACGCCGCCGCGCGTGTCCTGCCGTCTTCAATCCGGAGTTCTCCCGTGTCTCTGCAGATCCACAATACGCTGACACGCGAAAAGGAATCCTTCGCGCCGCTCGATCCGTCGCATGTGCGCATGTATGTCTGCGGCCCGACAGTCTACGACTACGTGCATATCGGTAACGCGCGGCCCGTCGTCGTCTTCGACGTGCTTTACCGCCTGCTCAAGCGGCGCTATTCGCGTGTCACCTACGTGCGCAACATCACCGACATCGACGACCGCATCATGGTGCGCGCCGCCGACAATCGCGAGACCATCGAGGCGCTGACCACGCGCACCGCCGACGCCTACCGGAGCGACATGAAGCGGCTCGGCGCGCTGCCGCCCGACTTCGAGCCACGCGCCACGCAATACGTGACGCAGATGGTGGGCATCATCGAGCGCCTGATCGCCAAGGGCCACGCCTACGCCGCCGCCGACCACGTGCTGTTCAGCGTGCCCTCGATGGACGATTACGGCCGCCTGTCGCGACGCTCGCGCGACGAGCTGGTCGCCGGCGCACGCGTCGAGGTCGCGCCCTACAAGAAGGATCCGGCCGACTTCGTGCTTTGGAAGCCGTCGAGCCCGGATCAGCCGGGCTGGCCCAGCCCGTGGGGCCGCGGCCGGCCGGGCTGGCACATCGAATGCTCGGCCATGAGCGCGCAGCATCTCGGCGAGACCTTCGACATTCATGCCGGCGGCCTCGACCTGATCTTCCCGCACCACGAGAACGAGATCGCCCAGAGCCGCTGCGCCTTCGGCCACGCCATCATGGCGAAGTACTGGATGCACAACGGCTTCCTCAACATCTCCGGCGAGAAGATGAGCAAGTCGCTGGGCAATTTCTTCACCGTGCACGAGCTGCTCGATCAGTATCCCGGCGAGGCGATCCGTCTGCTGCTGCTGTCGGCGCATTACCGCCAGCCGCTCGACTTCACGCATGAGGGGCTGGTGCAGGCCAAGGCGACGCTCGATCGCTGGTACGGCCAGCTGCGCGGCAAGACTTTGCCTGACGTGACCACAGTGCCCGCGTCCGTGGAGGACGCGCTGTCGGACGACCTTAACTCGCCGCTGGCGATCAGCGCGATCCACCAGCTCGACGATCCCGCTGCATTGCGCGCCGGCGCCTCGGCGCTGGGCCTGTTGCAGCAGGATCCCGAGGCATGGTTCCGCTGGACACCCGAGGGCACGAGCGGACCAACCGAGGCCGAGATCGACGCGGCGATCGCGGCGCGGCAAGCGGCGCGCAAGGCGAAGAACTTCGCCGAGGCCGACCGCATCCGCGACGACCTCGCCGCCAAGGGCGTGGTGCTGGAGGACGGCCCGAAAGGCACGGTGTGGAAGCGCGGCTGACGCTTGATACCTTCCCCCGGAGGGGGAAGGTGCCCGAAGGGCGGATGGGGGATGTCGAAGACGGACTCCTGCGTTCGTCTTCAACATCCCCCATCCGTCGCTGCGCGCCACCTTCCCCCTCCGGGGGAAGGTAATGTGATGCGCGTCTACCACATCGCCGAGGCCGACAACTGGCCGTCGATCCAGCGCGACGGTCTGTTGTCGGCGCAGGCCCTGTTCGAGCGTGCTGGTGCGCGGGCGGAAGATCGTTCGGCGGTCGAGAAGCATCGCCCGGTGCGCGCCGTCTTGAGCGACGGCACGGTGATCCGCGATCAATCGCCGATGCCGCCCACGGCGCTCAAGCCCTGTCTGCGCGGGCTGACGCCGGCGCAGTGGTACCGCCTGCTCAACGGCAAGGTCTTCTTTTGGTTCGACGAGGAGCGCGTCGCGCGTCACCTGCACGCCTGCCGGCGCACAGCGCAGATCGTGCTGACCATCGACGCCGGGGCGCTGCTGGCAAGGCACGCCGCCCGCGCCTCGGTCGCGCCATTCAACACCGGCAATGCGCGCCGCAAGCCCGCGGTACGCGGCCGAGCGACGTTCGTGCCGTGGGTGACCTGGCAGACGTCCGGCTGGCGATCGGAGAGTGAGGGGCTGGGTACGTCCTTGCGGTCCAAGAGCCATAAGCCGGTCGAGCTCGCGATCGACCGCGCGGTGCACGACATCCTCGACTTCGTGATATCGCGGCGTGCGGTGCTGGCCCAGGATTGATCCGCAACCCTGGATCAGGTATCTGCACATCATGATCTCCAACCTGCCGACCTTCGTTTTGGCCATGATGATGCCGCTCTCCATTCCGGAAGCGGAGTTCTTCGGCATGTGATCTGATCAGGTCAACGACACGCCAGAGCCGCTTCCATCCGGGGCGGCTTTTTTCTTGTCCGGAAACCGCCTCGCCCTTCCAGAGGAGTTTCCGCCATGTCTACGAACCGCTGCATCACGACGGCGATCCCTTACGTGAACGCCGCGCCGCATATTGGCTTTGCGCTGGAGGTGGTGCAGGCCGACACGCTCGCTCGCCACTATCGTCTGGAGGGATGCGATGTCCGGCTTCAGGCAGGTACCGACGAGAACAGCATCAAGAATGTGCAGGCGGCCGACGCAGCAGGCATCCCGGTCACCGAGCTGGTGGAACTCAACGCCGCACGCTTCATCGCTCTGAAAACAAGTCTCAATCTTTCCTACGACGACTTCATCCGCACCAGCGCCGACGCGCGCCATCGACGGGGCGTGGAGCGGCTTTGGCGGGCGTGCTTCGAGAGGGGCGACATATACAAACGCGGCTATAGCGGTCTCTACTGCACTGGCTGCGAGCAATTCTACAAGCATGAAGACCTCGACGGCGGGCGCTGCCCCGAGCACGGCACGAAGCCGGAGCTGATTGAGGAAGAAAACTGGTTCTTCCGACTCTCGGCATACGAAGACGCTTTGTGCGAGCTTTACGCCTGCCGCGAGATCGAGGTCATTCCGGAGGCACGACGTAGCGAGGTGTTGTCGTGGATCGACGGCGGCCTCGAGGATTTCAGCATATCGCGCAGTGCTGTTCGCGCGCGTGGCTGGGGCATACCGGTGCCCGGCGATCCCGATCAGGTGATTTACGTGTGGTTCGATGCGCTCGCGAGCTACCTCACCGCGCTCGGCTACGGAAGCGGCGACGACAATCTCTCACGGTGGTGGACGCAAGCCGCCTCACGCGAGCACGTCATCGGCAAGGGCATCACGCGCTTCCATGCGGTCTACTGGCCCGCCATGCTGCTGTCCGCCGGGTTACCCGTGCCAACACGCATCCTTGTCCACGGCTATGTCACTGCCGAAGGCCGCAAGATCGGCAAATCTACAGGCAACGCCGTTGATCCCGCGCCGCTGGCGGAGGAGCTGGGGCCGGACGCGCTGCGCTACTTTCTGCTGCGCCATATCCGCTCGACCGGCGACGGCGACTTTTCGCACGTGCGGTTTCGGCAGGCGTACGAGTCCGAGCTTGCCGGACAACTCGGCAATCTCGTGCATCGTGTGCTCAGCATGATCGAGCGCTACTGCAGCGGAATCACGCCGGCCGCTCCCGACGGCTTTGTTGATGCCGACAGATTGCTGCGTGCAGCCCGACAGCTTCCCGAACGCATCGCGGCCCACCTCTACGCCTTTGCCTTCGATCGCGGCCTCGATGAGGTCTGGGCGTTTGTCGCGGACGCCAATCGCTATGTCGCGGAAGAAGCGCCATGGAACCTGGCTAAGGCGGCGATATCGACTGATCGCGAAGTCGCTGCAGCCAGTGAAGCCCAGCTGAGGGGCGTCCTGTTCAGCTTGTCGTCTTCTCTGTTCACGATCGCGAGGTGCATAGCCCCGTTGCTGCCGGAAACGAGCCGGAAGCTCCTTCAGAAGCTCGACGCAACCGATTGGCGCCGCGGTGACTCGCAGGCCGGACGCAGGGTCGAGGTCGGCATGCCTCTGTTCCCGAGGGCATGGTGACCTCCCCTCGCTTGCCCATAGCGGAGCACGACGCCTGGCGAGGGAAGGCTCCTGAAGGTGAAGGCATCCGGCTAGGGCGTCTCGTAACGATCCTTGTGGCGCACCCATGCCATCGGGAAGTCGAGCCCGGCCTCGTCACGACCTTTGGGCACGAGGTCGAGCAACTGATAGGTGCCGTTGAGCGCGTCGAGGCCGCGCGAGTAGGTCGAGTAGGTGTGGAAGATCGCGCCGGTCTCGTCGCGCATGAAGACGCTCAGTCCCGGCGCCTCGCTGCCGCTGAAGGTCTGGGTGGCGAAATTGTAGTTCGGCTGGGCGGGCTTGCCCTCGGCTTGCGAGAAGGACACGGCGAAGTCGAAATTGAAGTCGGTGTCGAGCGACGATACCCAGGGGAAGCGCCAGCCGAAGCGATGCTTGATCTGCGCGATCTTGGCGATCGGCGCGCGCGAGACCACGGCGAGCTCGACGTCGCGGTGCGCCAGATGCACGCGCGCGGCGTCGTGATGCTCGGCCCAGAACGAGCAGCTCTTGCATGGTTCATTCCAGTCCGGCCCGAGCATGAAGTGATAGACAATGAGCTGGCTACGGCCGGCGAACAGCGCGGCGAGGCTCACCGGGCCCGATGGTCCGGCGAACACGTAGTCCTTGTCGATGCGCACGCGCGGCAGGGCGCGGCGCAGCGCGGCGACCTCGTCGCGCAGGCGGGTGAGTTCCTTCTCCCTGATCAAGAGGGCGCGGCGCGCGTCGAGCCAATCCTCGCGCTTCACGATCGCTGTCATGACGTCCTCCATGTCGAGCCGCTTGACTCGGGCGGGCGACAGGCATTAGTTAACTTGTAGGTTAATCACAGTCAAGATGGGCAGGCCATGGACGGCGTAACCGGCATCGACACACGCCAGCTGCGCATCGTCAGGCGTTTCAAGGCGCCGCGCGAGCTGGTTTTCAGGGCGTGGACCGATAGCGCGATGTTCGCGCGCTGGTTCGGTCCGGATCGCTACCGCGCGACACGCTGCGCCCTCGATGTACGCGAGGGCGGCGCCTGGTCGGCGACGCTCAAGGGACCGGAGCGGACGCATTCGGTCAGCGGCAGATTCCTGAAAGTGAAAGCGCCGGCCAGCCTGGAGTTCACCTGGGCGTGGCATGAGACCGGCGATCCGTCGACGCCGCGCGAGCATGAGACCATCGTCAGCATCGAGCTGGTCGATCGCGGCGACGAAACCGACATGGTCTTCACCCAGGGCCTGTTCCGCAACGAGGAGGGCACGAAGGGTCACAGCGAGGGCTGGGCCAGTGGCTTCGAATGCCTCGATCGCCTGCTGGCGGGCGCCGAACCGAAGTCCGCCTGAGCAAGGAGCACAAGCACGACCGACGCGCCGCAGCCGCACATCATGCCGCATCTCGACGTCGACGGCGCCGCCACGGCGCTCGACTTCTACAAGAAGGCCTTCAACGCCGTGGAGATGATCCGCATGCCGGCCGAGGACGGCAAACGGCTGATGCATGCCTCGATCAAGATCGGCGACGGCGTGGTCATGCTGCACGACAGCTTCCCGGAATACGCCGAGATGGGCGGCACCAGCAATCCCAAGGCGTTGGGCAAGAGCACGGTGACCATCCACCTCTACGCGCCCGACGTCGATAGAACATACCAGCAGGCGATCGACGCCGGCGCCAAAGGGCTGATGCCACCTGCGGACATGTTCTGGGGCGACCGCTACGCCAAGCTGCGCGATCCGTTCGGTCATGTCTGGTCGCCGGGCGCGCCGATCAAGAAATAGGCCGGTCTAGAGAGACATGACATACTCAACCGCCGCGCTCGCGGCGGGGGGATGTCATGGCCAAGAACGCCATATCGGACGTCCTGGAACGGGACGAGACGCCGGAGCCGCCGGCCATCGAGCCCATGGACGTCCTGCGCCAGATCAAGGTCGACCTGCTCGACAAGGAAGTCCAGAGCGCGGCGACCTACTCCTATCTCTGGCTTGCCGATCAGATGGGTCACATCGGCATCGGCCTGCTGATCGCCGCCGTGGCGGCGGCCTTCGTGTCGATCTTCGGCTCGCTGGCGATCTGGTGGCACTGGGTGATCGCCGCCGCGGCGCTGGCCATCATCCCTGTCGGCAAGGAGGTCTGGGACTTCCGCAAGTTCAACGCCAGCGCCAATCGCTATTTCGCCGTCGACCGCCTGCTGCTGATCGGCAATGCGGCCACCGCGACGCTCTACATGCTGGCCGGGATCCTGGCCGGCGTGGTCATGGCGATGCCGCTGCCGTTCGTCACCGCGAAGGCCTGGGCATGCACCGTGCTCGGCATCGACGTGACGATCACCGAGCTGCTGCTGACTCGGATCGCGATCGTCGTCGGCGTCACCATCCTCGCGGTGAGCGGCGTGCTGTGGTGGGTGCGCCAGAAGATCGTGTGGCAGAAGGCGGCGCTGCCTTACCTGTCCAGGCTGTCGCGCCTCGAGGTGGATTTCGCGCCCGGCGCTCCCGACGAACCCGGCCCGACGATCGAGGCCTATATCGCCGGCGCGCGCACGGTGGATGGCAAGGCGACCGAGCGTCCGCTGCTGCTGCTCGGCCCGCTGGGTGTCGGCAAGACGGGTCTCGCCGCCGCGATCGGCACCGAGGCCGCCTTCGCCGGCGCCAAGGTGCGCTATGTGTCGTTCAGCAAGCTCGCCCAGTCGGCGCTGGCGCAGCGCCGGGTGCATGACCGCGCGCAGGCGATCGACGCCGCCGATGC
This sequence comes from Reyranellaceae bacterium, assembly GCA_022844045.1. GTDB lineage: Bacteria > Pseudomonadota > Alphaproteobacteria > Reyranellales > Reyranellaceae > JAFAZJ01. Next base: position 18,560 of record JALHMM010000113.1, read on the forward strand.
CGGGCCGCCAAACATCCTCTACTGGCAATGGCGCCGCGCCCAGCTGGTGATCGTCGACGACATCCGGCCCGGCCTCGGCGAGCGCGACTACATCAGCCTCCAGGAATTCCGCGAGCGCTTCGCCGAGGATCGCAAGCTCGGCGCCGACGGCCTGCGCACGCTGCTGCGGCGGCGCTCGGTGTGGGCGATCGGCGTCACCGAGGCCGAGGAGGCGGACTGGATCGCCGCCTTCGAGGAACTGTTCGGGGTGCCGCCCAGGGTGGTGCGCCTGCGCCCGACAGCGCGTCACGGCTCGGGCCTCGAGGCGATCGTCCTCAGGACTTGAAGCGCGCGGAATTTCGCCAGAAACCCCGTCCCATCGAGTTTCTGGCGTTTCAGGCTGAACGTACCCGCGATTTTTGGCTCACTGCGCCGACCTTTGTCAGGACAGGTGCGGTGATGGCGCGAATCCGAACGATCAAGCCCGATTTCTTCCGGCACCACGGTCTGTGGACGGCCGAGCGCGACAGCGGCCTGCCGCTGCGCCTCGCCTTCGCCGGGCTGTGGTGCGCGGCCGACCGCGAGGGGCGCTTCAAGTGGCGGCCGCTGGAGCTGAAGCTCGACGCGCTGCCCTTCGACGACGTGGATTTCGCCCGCGTGCTCGACGCTCTGGCCGCCCACGGCTTCGTGCGCCACTACGAGGTCGACGGTGTCGCCTACGGGACGATCCCGAGCTTCACCCGCCACCAGCACATCAACAACAGGGAGCAGGCATCCCGGCTTCCCGCACCCGTGGACGACGCGTGCTCCACGCGTCAGGGAAATTCCCAAGGGGAAAGGGAAGGGGAAAGGAAGGGAAAGGGTATTCCGACTACGTCGGGCGCTGGCGCGCCGCCGGCTTCGCCGTCAGCCCCTGATCTCAGAGCCACCGACCCGGCAGTCCCTCAGAATCTCGGGCTTGAACCGCAGACCGTGACCGGGTGCCTCGGGCGGCGTGAGGAAGCCATCGACCGGGATCGCCGGCTCGACCCACAGGTCGTCGTTCCAATCCATGTACTCGAGGTAGTTGGCGTTGGGGATCGAGGCCATCAGGTGCACCGTCAGCTCGTGGAAGAGATGCGGCGCGATGGCGATGCCCCAGGTCTCGGCGACGGCGGCGATCTTGCGCAGCTCGGTCAGGCCGCCGCGCATCGGATCGGGCTGCAGGATGGGCGTGCTGGGCGGGCTCGCGAAGAACGGCCGCAGGTCGTAGCGCGTGAAATGGCTCTCACCGCCGACCACGCGGGTCTTCAGCGCCGCGGCGACGCGCTTGTAGCCCTCGAAGTCCTCGCAGACCACCGGCTCCTCGAGCCAGTAGGGATCGGCCTCGTCGATGTGGTGGCCGGCCTGGATCGCGGTATCGGCGCTCCAGCCCATGTTGACGTCGATCATGATCTCGATGTCGGGCCCCAGCGCGTCGCGCATGGCGTGGACGTTCCTGACGTCCTCGCGCCACGGCCTGATGTGCGCGACCTGCATCTTGATCGCCGTGAGCCCCATGCCGGTGAAGTGCCGGGCGCGCTCGATCATCCCGTCGCGGCCCAGCCCGCGCCAGCAGCCCGATCCATAGGCGGCGACCTTGGCGCGCGAATTGCCCCACAGCCGATGCAGCGGCAGCCCGGCTTTCTTGCCGACGATGTCCCACAGGGCGATGTCGACGGCCGATTGGCAGAAGGTGGCGATGCCGCCGCGGCCGAGCCAGTAGGTGCCCTTCCACAGGCTGGTCCAGATGCCCTCGACCTCGGTGGCGTCGCGGCCCAGCACCTTGGGCGCGATCATCTCCTTCAGGCAGGCGTCGAGCGTGTACAGCCCGCCCGACAGCGGCTGCAGATAGCCCATGCCGGTGATGCCGCCCGATGTCTCGATCTCGAGCACCAGCAGCTCGCGATGGGTCGGCGGCATGATGCCGTTGGGCGGCGGATCGCCGACGAAGGGCGCCCGCAGCAGCGTGGTGCGCAGCGTGGTGATCGTGGTCGGTGAGGGCATCACAGCTGCTTGACGTAGTTGATGCTGATGCCGATCGCCTGGTCGAGCGAGCGGCCCTGGCGGAAGCCGGCCTCGAAGCCCTGCACGATGGCCGCGGCGCGCTCGTCGGGCCGGCCGTGGTGCTTGGGCGAGTTCACCATGTTGTCGCCGAAATTGTACTGGGTGAGCGCATAGACGGCGGCCGGGTATTGCGGGCGGCTGAGCTTGCGCACGCCGGCGAAGTAGCCGGCGAAGAAATCGGCCTGCAGCTCGACGCGCTTCACGGTGGGCTGGCCGGCGCCGACGATCTGGGTCAGGCCGCGCTTGTACTGCAGGATGTGGCCGAACTCGTGGGCGCAGACCGCGGCGACGCTGACGTCGGGATGCTCCTTCTGGCGCATCAGGCGGCGCAGCAGGCCTTTGCCGAACAGCACCGTGCCGTCGCCGCGGTTGAGCTTCACGCGGTTGGTGGCGTAGGCGTTCTCGCCCTCCGAGTCGTCGAAGAAGCAGAAGCCGGGCAGCACATGCATCAGCTCGGACATCGCCGAGAGCGTGTGCGCCAGGGCATAGTCGAATTGGTCGTCCCCCGACTTGGGAAACATCTCCTCGTTGCCGGTCAGCGACAGCCAGGGCGGCGCGCTGCGGTTGAGCAGGATGTTGGCCGCCGGATCGGGCAGCATGCAGCCGGTCACCTCATGACCGCCGATCTTCTGGGCATGCGCGCAGGTCGTGCCGGCACCCCACAGGATGGTCAACGCTCCACCAAAGATCGTCTCGCGGCGCGTCCACATGGTTCGCTCCTGGATCAACACAGGTTGGGGAATCGTCGGCAGGCCTCCGACGAGGGCGGGTTCACGTCAGGTCGAGGATTGGGGTCGTTGGCCGGCGTCGGCCGCGGTTGCGGCTGGGCCTGCGGCGGTGGCTGCGGCTGCGCTT
>JALHMM010000114.1 GCA_022844045.1 Reyranellaceae bacterium
ATGCGATAGTCCTTCCACGACCAGGCGGCGTCGTTCGATGTCTTCGGGCCGCGTCGCCGGAGCGGCGCGACCCGAAAGCGGGTCCCCGATCCTTACGCAATGGCCCTGCCCTCCGGGGGAAGGTATTGGTGGCTCAGCTCTCCTTGGAGCAATCGCGCGGCGCGATGTTCTTCTCCTTGGCGTACTTGTCCGAGGTATCGCGCACCATCGGGCCGAGCAGCGCGTCGTCGGCGGTGTACCAGTCGGAGATCACGTTCCACTTCGCGCCGTCCCACTGGTGGACGCGCGCGGTGCGGGCGCCTTCGTGGTCGGCGCAGCTGATCTTGAGCGGCTTGAGCGCGCCCTCGAAGCCCAGCGCCTTCAGCCGTTCCTCGGTGAGGTTGAGGTTCTCGAGGCCCCAGCGCACCTGTTCGCCGGTCAGCGGCTTGTTGCCGAACTTGGCCATCGCCGTGCGGATCGCCTCGACGCCAAGCATGGCGTTGACCAGGCCGCGGTTGTACAGGACGTCGCCGATGTCCTCGGGCTTCGACTGCGAGCCATCCTTGCCGACGGCGTGCTTGAGGATATCGGCGTGCACCGGGTACTTGCCGGAGCCGTGCTGCAGCATCAGCGCCTTGTAGCCCTTGGACTGATCGCCGGCCGGCAGAACGTCGGGCTCGGCGCCCGACCACCACACGCCCAGCATCTTGTCGCGCGGGAAGTTGACGGCCGCGGCCTCCTTGACCGAGGTCGAGTTCATCACGCCCCAGCCCCACAGCAGCACGTAGTCGGGCCGCTGCTGGCGGATCTGCAGCCACTGCGACTTCTGCTCGACGCCGGGATGCGTGACGGGAAGCTGGATGAACTCGAAGCCGTGGCGCTTGGCCATCTCGGTCAGCACCGGGATCGGCTCCTTGCCGTAGGGCGAGTCATGGAACACCAGGGCGATCTTCTTGCCCTTCAGCTTGTCCATGCCACCCATCTCCTTGGCGATGTGCTGCATGGCGATGTTGGCGGCCGACCAGTAGGTGCCGAGCAACGGGAAGTTCCAGGTGAAGACCGCGCCGTTGCGCGACTCCGACCGGCCGTAGCCCATGGTGATGATCGGGATCTTGTCGACCGGCGCCTTCTCGGTCAGCGCGAAGGTGATACCCGTCGACAGTGGGTTGAAGAACGCCGCGCCGGTCGGGCCCTTGGCCTTCAGCCGCTCGTAGCACTCCACGCCCTTGTCGGTGGCGTAGCCGGTCTCGCATTCCTCGAACATGATCTTCACGCCGTTGATGCCGCCGTCGCGGGCGTTGATCATGCGGTAGTAGTCACTCATACCGTTGGCGAACGGGATGCCGTTCGGCGCGTAGGCGCCGGTACGGTAGCTCAGGATCGGAATGAACTGCTCGTTCTGCGCCAGCGCCGGCAAGGCCGCCGCGCCCCCGACCGCCGCAGCCAGCGCCGCCGCGGCCCATCTGCCCATCACACCCATGGTCATCGCCTCCTGTGGTTTCTCCCGGCGGGTTCGCCGGTTTGGTCTCAATCTATGGAGCCTCCGTCGCCGGAACCAGTGCGCGACCGTGCCGGAGCGGAGGTATTTTCTTGTTGCGCCGCAACATCGCGGCGGTGATCGCGCCGATCTCCGCTCAGTGCGGGAACGGCCACAGCCGCAACTTCTCCTTGGCGATGCTCCACAGCCGCGCCAGCCCGTGCGGCTCGACGATCAGGAAGAAGACGATCAGCGCGCCGAAGATCATCAGCGAGAAATGCGCCACGGTCGCCTTGTCGACGGTCAAGCCCACCAATTCCCCCAAGGGCGGCAGGGCGATGTCGAGGAAGATCGGCAGGATCCACATGAAGGCGGCGCCGAGGAAGCAGCCCGCGATCGAGCCCAGCCCGCCGATGATGATGGCGAACAGCAGCTGGAAGCTGCGGTCGATGTTGAAGGCCAGCGGCTCCCACGAGCCGAGGTGAACGAAGGCCCACAGCACGCCGGCGACGCCGACGAAGAAGGACGACACGGCGAAGGCCGTCAGCTTGGCGTACATCGGCCGGATGCCGATGATCTCGGCGGCGATGTCCATGTCGCGGATCGCCATCCACTGCCGGCCGACATGGCCGCGCACCAGGTTCTTGGCCAGCAGCGCGAACAGCACGACGATGGCGAGGACGAAGAGGTAGCGTTCGACCGGGGTGTTCACGGTCCAGCCGAAGACGTCGAGCTTGGGCGCGAAGACGGCGCCGGAGGGCGTGTAGTTGGTGAACCAGCCGACACGGGCGAACAGCCAGTCGAAGAAGAACTGCGCCGCCAGGGTGGCGACAGCGAGATAGAAACCCTTGATGCGCAGCGACGGAACGCCAAAGACAATGCCGACCAGCGCCGACACGCCGCCGCCCAGCAGCATGACCGCCAGCAGCGGCAGCTCCGGCACGCGGATCGCGAAGTTATAGGCGGCGTAGGCACCGATCGCCATGAAAGCGCCGGAACCCAGCGACACCTGCCCGCAATAGCCGACGAGGATGTTCAAGCCGATCGCCGCCAGCGCCAGGATCAGGGTCGGCACCATGATCGAGCTGAAGAAATACTCGGTGCCGATGAACGGCAGCACGAAGAAAGCGATCGCCAGGATGGCGCCGATCGCCAGCCGGTCCTGCGCGATCGGGAACACCGCCATGTCGGCGCGGTAGCTCGTCTTGTACTGGCCAGCCTCGCGGTAAAACATCGTCGGCGCCCCCTCAGACCCGCTCGATGATGCGCTCGCCGAACAGGCCCTGCGGCCGGAACAGCAGGAAGGCGAGCGCCAGCACATAAGCGAACCAGTATTCGATGCCACCAGACATCGGCACGCCGAGCAGATCCTTGGCGAGCTGCGGCAGGTAGACTTCGGCCAGCTTCTCGCCGGCGCCGATCAACAGCCCGCCGACGATCGCGCCCGGCACCGAGGTGAAGCCGCCGAGGATCAGCACCGGCAGCGCCTTGAGCGCCAGGAAGGTGATCGAGAACTGGATGCCGAGCTTGGAGCCCCAGACCATCGCCGCGACCAGCGCCACGATGCCGGCCACGGACCAGACGATGAACCAGATCCAGTTCAGCGGGATGCCGACGGACTGCGCCGCGGCGTGGTCGTCGGCCACGGCGCGCAGCGCGCGGCCGGTGCGCGTGTACTGGAAGAACACGGCCAGCGCACCGACCAGCAACGCCGCGACGATCCCGCCCCAGATGTCGAGGTTGTTGACCAGAATGCCGCCCGGGAACACGCCCTCGAGCAGGAACACCGGCTCGTTGGGGATGCCGAAGTAGACCTTGGGATCGAGCTTGTAGACGTTGGAGCCGAAGATCGTCTGGCCGAAGCCGTCGATGAAGAAGGTGATGCCCAGGGTCGCCATGAACAGGATGATGCCCTCCTGGTTCACGAGCCGGCGCAGCACCACGCGCTCGATGGCGTAGGCGATCGCCACCATGACGATGGCCGACGCCGGCACCGCCAGCCACACCGGCCAGCCCTTGCCGCCGGCGCTCAGCGCCAGGAGCCCGCCCAGCACGCCGGTGCCGGCGCCGACCAGCAGCGGCAGCCGCTGCCCCAGGGTGCCGCCGCCACCTGTCAACGCCACGGGCTTCAGCGCGCGTAGCGCCAGCACGCCGATCGTGCCCGCGACCAGCGCGGCGACGCCGGCGAAATGCCACTTGCCGATGTAGGTCGGGTTCAGCAGCTGCACCAGCACGAGGCCGGCCATCAGCACCATCGCGCCCTGGGCGAAGTTGAACACGCCCGACGCCTTGAAGATCAGCACGAAGCCCAGCGCCACCAGCGAGTACAGCACACCCACCAGCAGCCCGCCGATCAGCACTTCGAGAAAGAACGCCATAGTCAGGCCCCCAGCCTCACCCTGAGGAGCGCCCAAAGGGCGCGTCTCGAAGGGTGGGCAACACACACCGAACCCGTTGCCCATGCTTCGAGACGGCCGCTGCGCGGCCTCCTCAGCATGAGGTCGGGGATTGCTGAAACCACCTGCACCGCCCCCTAGTGCGCCGTGCCGAGATAGGCGGCGATAACCTCGGGGTTCGCCTTGACCTCCTCGGGCGTGCCGTCGCCGATCTTGCGGCCGTAGTCGAGCACCACCACGCGGTCGGAAATGTCCATCACCACACCCATGTCGTGCTCGATCAGGCAGATCGTCGTGCCGAACTCCTCGTTGACCTCGAGCACGAAGCGGCACATGTCCTGCTTCTCCTCGATGTTCATGCCGGCCATCGGCTCGTCGAGCAGCAGCAACTCGGGCTCGGCGGCCAGCGCGCGACCCAGCTCGACGCGCTTCTGCAGGCCGTAGGGCAGCTGGCCCACCGGTACCTTGCGCACGTGCTGGATCTCGAGGAAGTCGATCACCCGCTCGACATACTCGCGATGGGCGATCTCCTCACGCAGCGCCGGACCCCAGCGCAGCGCCTGGGCGAGGATGCCGCTGCGCATCTTGAGGTTCCGCCCGGTCATGATGTTGTCGAGGGTCGACATGCCCTTGAACAACGCGATGTTCTGGAAGGTGCGGGCGATGCCCTGCGCGGCCGCCTCGTGCGGGCGCATCTGTTGCCGCCGCACGCCCTTGTAGGTGATGGCGCCCTGCTGCGGGTGATAGAAGCCGTTGATGCAGTTCAGCATCGAGGACTTGCCGGCGCCGTTGGGGCCGATGATGGCCCGCACCTCGCCCTTGCGAATGTCGAAGCTGATGTCGCTGAGCGCGCGCACGCCGCCGAAGCTCAGCGAGATGTTCTCGACCGTCAGCAAGGTCTCGGTGAATTGCCTGCTGCGCATGGGGTTCAGCCCGCCTTGCGCAGCGGCTCGGCCGCCGGCACGTCGAGGATCGCCACGTCGCCCTCGACCACGCCCTTGCGGCCGTCGTCGAAGGTCACTTCGGTGCGGATGTGGGCGGCCTTGGAACCATCGTAGAGCGCCTTGAGCAGCGCGCCGTAACGCTCGGCGATGAAGCCGCGGCGCACCTTGCGCGTGCGCGTGAGCTCGCCGTCGTCGGCGTCGAGCAGCTTGGGCAGCACGAGGAAGCGCCTGATCTGCGCGCCGGCCATCTTGGGATCGGCGGCGAGGTCGCGGTTGACCTGCGCCACCTCATCGGCGATCAGGCCATGAACCTTGGGGTGGCTCGCCAGCTCCTGGTAGCTGGCATAGGAAATATCCTGCTTCTCCGCCCAGTTGCCGACCGCCACCAGGTCGATGTTGATGAAGGCCGAGACGAAGCCCCTGGCGTCGCCGAAGGCCACCGCCTCGTTGATGTGCGGGAAGAACTTCAGCTTGTTCTCGATGAACTTGGGCGCGAAGAGCGTGCCGTCGCTAAGTTTCCCGACATCCTTCGCGCGATCGATGATGCGCAGGTGGCCGGCTTCGTCGAGATAGCCCGCGTCGCCCGAATGCACCCAGCCGTCGGGCGTCTTGGTCTCGGCCGTCGCCGCCGGGTTCTTGAAGTACTCCAGGAACACGCCGGGGCTACGGAACATGATCTCGCCGTTGTCGTTGACCTTGATCTCGACCTGCGGCGCCGGCTTGCCCACCGTCTCCAGCCGCACGTCGCCATTGGGATGCATGGTGACGAAGACGCTGGCCTCGGTCTGGCCGTAGAGCTGCTTCATGTTGATGCCGAGCGAGCGGTAGAAATTGAAGATGTCGGGGCCCACCGCCTCGCCCGCCGTATAGGCCACGCGCACGCGCGACAGGCCCAAGGTGTTCTTCAGCGGCCCGATCACCAGAATCTCGCCCAGACGATAGAGCAACCGCTCGCCGATGCTCACCGCCTTGCCGTCGAGCAGGGCGCCGCCGATGCGCTGCGACAGCGCCATGAAATAGCGGAACATCGCGCGCTTGGTCGGCCCGGCATCCTCCATGCGGATCGTCACCGTCGTGATGAGGTTCTCAAGGATGCGCGGCGGCGCGAAGTAATAGGTCGGCCCGATCTCGCGCAGGTCGGTCATGACGGTGGCCGCCGATTCCGGGCAGTTCACCGTGAGCCCGACCGACAGGCCCTGGGCATAGCTGAAGATGTGATCGCCGACCCAGGCCATCGGCAGGTAACTCAGGAGCTCGTCGCCCTCGACCAGCCCATCGAAGTCGGCCGCGTTCTGCGCCGTGATCCTGAGGTTGTCGTAGCTCAGCACCACGCCCTTGGGCCGCCCCGTGGTGCCCGAGGTGTAGAGCATGATCGAGGCGTCCGACCCCTTGCCCTGGGCGATCTCGGCGTCGAGGAAGCCCGGCTTCTCCTGTCGCAGCGCGCGGCCCTTGGCCTGGGTGTCGGCGTAAGAGACCAGGTCGGTGTACTCGCGCAGGCCGCGCGGGTCGTCATAGATGATGGTCTTCAGCGCCGGCACCGTGGCGCGGATCTCCAGCAGCTTGTCGACCTGCTCCTGATCCTCGCCCAGCGCGAACTGCGCTTCGGCATTTTCGACCACGTAGGCCATCTCCGACGCCACCGCGTCCTGGTAGACCGGCACCGGAATGCCACCGAGCATCTGCGCCGCGCAGATCGCCCAGTAAAGCCGGGGGCGGTTGTCGCCGACGATCACCAGCTTGTCGCCGCGCTTGAAGCCCAACGCCGCCAGGCCGGCGGCGAAGTCGCGCGCCTGGGCGTCGCTCTCAGCCCAGCTGTGGCTCTGCCAGATGCCGTATTCCTTCTCGCGATAGGCGGGCTTGTCCCCGCGCACGCGGGCGTTGCGGGCCAGCAATTTGGGAAACGTGTCGTCGCTTGTGGCGGCGGCCTGCTGCATCCTCAACCCTCCCGTCGCCGCGGCGAATCGATCCGTCGCGGGATCCCGGGGCTGGCCTCTTAGAGCGCGCTGATTTTGCAATGCAGCCTTGCCACGGGACGGGGGCTAGTAGCGACTCGGGAAAAGCCGGTCAAGCCGTCATACTGAAACTAACGAAATTGGAGGAAACGGATGCTGAATCGGCGGCGGATGATGCTCGCGACGGGCGCCGGCGCGCTGGCCACGGGGACCCCTGCGGCCGGCGCCCGGGCGCAGACATTCCCGACCGATCGGGTAACACTCGTCGTGCCCTTCCCGCCCGGCGCCTCGACCGACATCTCCACGCGCATCCTGGCCGACAAGCTGACCCAGATGTGGGGCCAGCCGGTGCTGATCGACAACAAGGGCGGCGCCAACGGCATCATCGCCGCCGAGGCGGTGATGCGCGCCAAGCCCGACGGCCACACCATCCTCGCCACTTCCTCGATGACCCATGCCGGCAATCCCTCGCTCTACGAAAAGCTGAGCTACGACGCGATCAAGGATTTCGAGCCGATCACCCGCTTCAGCCTCGTGCCCATGGTGGTCCTGGCGCACAAGGGGCTGGGCGTGAAGACGCTCGCCGAGCTCTCCGCCAGGCTGAAAGCCGAGCCCGGCAAGCACGCCTTCGGCGCCGGCGCGGTCTCGGCGCGCGTCGTCAGCGAGCTCTACAAGATGCTGATCGGCAGCGACGCGCTGTTCGTGGGCTATCGCAACAACCAGCAAGCCATCCCCGACATCCAGAGCGGCCGTCTGTCGTTCATGATCATAGACCTGGTGGGCGCCAAGGGCATGGCCGATAACGGCTACGCCGTGCCGCTGGCGGTCACCCAGGCCCGCCGCGTCGACGCCCTGGCCAACGTGCCGACCACCGCCGAAGCCGGATTGCCGGGTCTGGTGTTCACCACCTGGTCAGGCTTCTACGCGCCCAAGGGCACGCCCAAGCCGCTGATCGCCAAGCTCAACAAGGACATGATCGCCGCCGGCAATTCGCCCGAGGTCGTCGCCAAGCTCGACGCTCTGGGCGGCAGCCGCGACTTCACCACGCCGGAGGAATTCGCCGCTTTCACCGCCAGCGAGATCGAAAGCTGGGGTAAGGTGATCCGCGCCGCCGGCATCAAGGCCGAGTGACGGAGGACACCATGTCGAGCACGCAAATGCGCGGCAACGCCGGGCCCCGCTACAAGCACGTCGCGGACGACGAGCGCGCTTACGAAAGCATCACCGTCGACAAGCTGACGCCGATCATCGGCGCGGAGGTCGGCGGCGTCGATCTCAGCCGGCCGCTCTCCAACCAGACCATCGACGAGCTGCACCGCGCGCTGGCCGAGAACAGCGTGATCTTCTTCCGCGACCAGACCATCACGCCCGACCAGCATCTCGCCTTCGGCCGTCTGTGGGGCGATCTGCACGTGCATCCCGCCGCGCCGCACGAGCCGGGCAAGCCCGAGCTGATGATCATCCACGCCGACAAGGACAGCCCGCGCGCCAATGGCGAGGGCTGGCATACCGACGTCTCGTGCGACGTCGAACCGCCGATGGGCAGCATCCTCTACATCAAGACCTGCCCGCCCAAGGGCGGCGACACGCTGTTCGCCAGCATGTACGCCGCCTACGAGGCGCTCTCGGACCGCATGAAGCGGTACCTGGAGGACCTGACCGCGATCCACGACGGCGAGTCGGTCTATCGCGGCCTCTACAAGAATTTCGGCGTCCAGGACAAGGCCGAGTACCCGCGCGCCGAGCATCCCGTGATCCGCACCCATCCCGTCACCGGCAAGAAGGCGCTCTATGTCAATCGCGGCTTCACCCGTGGCCTGGTCGGCGTGCCACGCGACGAGGGCGACGGCATCCTGCGCTATCTCTACGAGCACATGGAGAACCCGCTGTTCCAGTGCCGCTTCCGCTGGCGCGCCAACTCGATCGCCTTCTGGGACAACCGCTGCGTCCAGCACCGCGCGATGTGGGACTACTGGCCCCACACGCGCAGCGGCAACCGGGTGACGGTGAAAGGCGAGCGACCGGTGTAAGGCGCACGGCGCCGTCCGGACGTCGAGATGGCCGGCACCGCAACGAGCGCGGAGTGGCAACTGGCGATTCCGTTCGCCGCGATCGGCGTACCCCTGCTCGTGACCGGCGTGGTCATGATGAGGCGACGGATCTCGGCGCGACTCTCCGGGGCGCTGGTCGATGCCGAGGTCGTCAGTCGCGAGGCGCATCGGATCTCGGCCGCCGACCGACGCGCCGCGGGCGACCCCAGCGGTTCGACCGTCGTCCCCCGCTTGCGATATCTGGATGCCGGAGGCCAGGAGAGGATCGCCCGGCTCGACCACCAGGCGCGCCAGCGGTTGCGCAGCGAAGGCTATCGACTGCGGTATCCGCTGGGCGCGCGCGTGCGCGTGCGCATCGATCCGCGACGGCCCGATATCGCCTACGACGACACGATCGGATCGATGGTCGTGTTCCCCGGCCTGCTGGCTTCAGCGGGGCTTCTCATGTCGCTCCTCGCGCTGGGCATCTACTTCGGCTCGTAACGACCACCCCTCGGATGCTTTACAAAACTCAGCCACCGCCCGCCCACCTTGAGCCGTTTGTCGACTGCATCTGGCTCCTGGCGGCACCCAAAGGCGGCGACGATCCGGAGCCCGAGATCGTATTGCCCGACGGCAAGACGGAGCTGATCGTTCATTTCGGTGACGCGTTCCTGAAGCTCGAAGGCGACGCATACGAACGCCAGGCGCGGGTCCTGATGTCGGGTCAGCTCACCGAGCGCATCATGCTCAAGCCCACCGGCGAGATCGGTGTCGTGTCCATCCGGTTCAAGGCGGCAGGCGCCGCGCGCTTTTTCGACGTTCCCTACGAGCAGCTCGTCGACCGGGTGGTCGATTTCGCCGCGTTCGAACCCGCGTTCTCGGCGGCGATCCACGACCGGATCGCGCGTTGCGAATCCCATGACGCGCGCCTCGCGGCGATGATCGCCGTGCTCGAGGAGCGTCTGACGCAAGAGTCGGGCGAAGACATCTTCATCCGCCAGGCGTGCCACCACATCGTGCGGTCGGAGGGTGACTACTCGGCGCAAGACCTCGTCAAGCTCATCGGCTACAGCGAGCGCCAGCTCGAGCGCAAGTTCAAGAAGCAGGTGGGTATTGCGCCGAAGACTCTGTCGCGCATCGTGCGTTTCCAGAAGTTCCTGGCGATGACCAAAGAGGCCAACACGCTGACCCTCGCCGACGCGGCGGCCGCTTGCGGGTACTACGATCAATCGCACTTCATCCGGGACTTCACGAAATTCTCGGGCGTGAGCCCGATGAGATACCTGAGCGGCAGTCACGTGATGTCGGACCATCTCACCACGCCGACCGATCCTGCGACTCCCGCCGCGACGTAGCGGCCGAGGTCGGAATTTTACAATCGTGTTGTGGGACCGTTGCGTAGCGTGGGCCACCCACGTTCGCGACAGGAAACGACTCTGTGAAATACGATATCCAGGTCCAGGACCATGCCGCCCGCCCTGCACTTGTCATCAAGGGCAAGATCAAGATCGAACAAGCCGGAGAGGCCATCGGCGGCAACATCGGCGCCGTCGGCGGCTACCTGGAGAAGGCCGGATTGCAGCCGGCCGGCGCGCCCTTCACGCGGACCTATCAGTTCGCCGACGGCGTTCTCGATTGCGAATCGGGCTTTCCGCTGGCGCAGGCGGCGAAGTCACAGGGCAAGTTCGTCGCGACGGAACTGCCGAAGGCCACGGTCGCGAAAACCGTCCACGTCGGCGATCAGGCCACGAGCGAGAAGGCCTACGAAGCCATCCACGCGTGGATGGAGGCCAACGGCAAGCAACCGGCCGGCGCGCCATGGGAAGTCTACGTCGCCGACGACCAGATGGAGATCTACTTTCCCATCCGCTAGGCGCCCGGTCGCGCCACGCCATGGCCGCGCTCAAAAACTCTTCATCAGAACATCGCGGATCTGGCCGTCGGTGCGATGCGCCGTGGTCGGCAGCGCTGGCTGGGCAATCGGATTCGTGGCTTACTGGAGGTGCGTTCGACCATTCGTGTCGAACATCCAGACCGGGGGGAGATTTTCAATGGCGGGGGGATCAAGCGACATCAGGATTTATTTTCAGTGCGGCAAGGGCTTCGCCGATCCGCGCGGGCTTGGCTACTTCTCGGTGAAATCGATGGAGACCATGAACGACACGATGGCGAAGCTGTTTGGCGAGGTGAACAAGCTGGCCGGCACGTCGCTGGGCTGGATGCTCGCCTGGGACCTCACCGCCGCCGAGCGCAAGCTGAACTGGATGGACAAGGGCACCTCGGTGGTCCACGTGCTGCGCAGCCCATCCAACAGCCTGATCCCCAGCTCGATAACCAAAAGTAGTGGCGGCGACGCCGCCGGCCGCACAGCCACCCTCGATGACGGCGTCCTGTCGGAGATTTATGTCGAGAACAACATGCCCGCCGACAAGCTGGCGCACATCGCCTTCCACGAGCTGATGCACAATAGGCTCGACGTGGGCGCCACGGTGGTTCCGATCAACAACAGTTCAGATCCGATGAAGGCCGGTATCCATGACATCGCCCTAGGCGGCGGCGGGTTGGCGGCGACGCCGACCACCGGCTACGGTCAGCTCACCGCGAAGAACGCGTCATTGATGGCCAAGAACCTGGTCACGACCGTCAAGCAGAGCACAAAGCACCTGCTGGGCTGAGCGCTGGCGATACGCTGACGGAGACGCTACATCGGCGCGATGGACGCCGATGACCTCCTCCTCGATCTGACGGACCGCCGCATCCGCGGGCGCTGGATCGCGCGCGCGGGTCGCGACGACGGCTACACGCGACCAACGCTGGTGTTCCTGCACGAAGGCCTGGGCTGCGTCGAGATGTGGCGCGACTTCCCGGCGACGCTCTGCACCGCCACGGGCTTCGCCGGCTTCGCCTACGACCGCACGGGATACGGGCAGTCCTCGCCGTGGCCGAAGCCGCCGGGCACCGCCTATATGCATATCGAGGCCGAAGAGGTGCTGCCGCGCGTGCTCGAGGCGGCCGGCATCGGTGCGCATATCCTGATCGGCCACAGCGATGGCGGCAGCATCGCGCTGATCAGCGCTGGTCACGACCCTGAACCCTTGCAGGCCGTAGTGACCCTGGCCGCGCATGTTATCTGCGAGTCGGACGGCGTCGCCTCGATCCGCAAGGCGCGCGCGACGTTCGACAGCGGCGATCTGCGTGGGCGGCTGGCGAAGTATCATCGCGATGTCGACGGCGCCTTCAACCTGTGGGCCGACGCCTGGCTCGATCCCGCCTTCACGCACTGGTCGATCGAGGACAGGCTGCCCGGCGTACAGGTGCCGGTGCAGGCGATCCAGGGCGAGGACGACGAGTACGGCAGCGAGCTGCAGCTTGGCCTGATCGCCGGCAAGGTCTCGGGCTACAGCGAGACGCGGCTGATCCCGGCCTGCGGGCATTCCCCGCATCTGCAGCAGCCGCAACGCGTCCTGGCGGAAATCGCCCGCTTCATCGGCCCGTTCGCGACGTTGGGAGAGGGCTGACAGCCGCGCGCTACATCCTCCGCAGTTCCGCCGAGGCGGCGAGGTTGGCGGAGGTTGAGGGGCCGCAGCGCGCCTGGCTGAGCTGGAACAGCTCGCGCGCGCGGTTGCGGTTGCCGCCGCGCAGCGAGTCGAGGCCCTGGAACAGCGCCGTCAGGCACCGGCCGTTCGTGCGCTTGGCGCCGGCGTCGGTCTCGGCCGCGACGTCGAGGTCGCCCGCCGTCATGCGGCCCAGCAGATGGCGCACGATCGGCGCCGGCCATTCCGTGGGCTCGCCGAAGGTGCGGTAGTCGGCGGCCAGCGCGCCGCGCGCGTCGCGCCTAAGCTTCACGTTGTTGGCGTAGCGCCACAGCATGGGCAGGACCGGCGCCGCGCCGCTCCAGCCGCGCATCAGCACCTCGACGTCATCCGAGGATTCGCGGTGGCTGCCCTTGTTGAAGTAGGCCTGCACCCGCAGCCACCGCGCGCGCGGGCTGCTGTCGACCAGCGGCGACAGATCGGCGATCGCCAGATCGTTGTCACCCAGCATCAGCCGCACCTGGCCACGCACGGTCAGCAGGGTCGGCAGCCCTGGCCGCTCGCGCAGCGCCTTGTCGAGAGTATCGAGCGCCGGCTGGGTCCGTCCGGCATTGGCGTCGGCCATCGCCGCGGCGGCCAGGATGTCGAAGCGGGTATCGGGCCAGACCCGCAGCGCCTCCTGGAAATCGCGGCGCGAATCGGCCTCGCGCCCCATCGACCGAAACAGCATCGAGCGCAGCACCAGCAGGTCGGCGCGCTTCTGCGGCGTCAGGTCGGGACGGGCCAGCTCCTTGTCGAGCCCGGCCATCGCGCCCGATCCGGCGGTGCCGGTCGACGGCGCGCCGCCGGGCTGGCGGAAGTCGCGCCGCGCCGGATCCCAGTCGAAATCGTCACCCACCGATTGGGCGGAGGCCACTCCGGCGGACAACACCAGCGTCGCCAGCAGGGCCGCGAACACAGACCGCATCGACATCTCTCCGGTTCGCCCGTCGCCCCGGGCGGCGCGCGCGCACCTTATCGTGCCCCGGCGGCGATTTGGAAGGCCGCGCGGCGTGCCTCGCGTTGCCTTCGCTCGGGTCGCGGCCTATGTTCCGGCCGATCTTTCCCGCGCCTTCAGCGCGCACGCCGGAGCATCTCGACATGGCCGCCCATCCCAACAGCTTCAAGGCCCGCAAGACCCTGAAGGTCGGCAGCAAGAGCTACACATATTTCAGTCTGGCGGCAGCCGAGAAGAAGGTGGGCGATCTGAGTCGCCTGCCCTACTCGCTCAAGGTTTTGATGGAAAACCTGCTGCGCCACGAGGACGGCACCTCGGTGCGCGCCGCCGACATCGAGGCCTTCGCCGGCTGGCTCAAGGCCGGCAAGTCGGCACACGAGATCAACTTCCGCCCGGCGCGCGTGCTGATGCAGGATTTCACCGGCGTGCCCGCCGTCGTCGACCTCGCGGCGATGCGCGACGGCATGGCCAAGCTCGGTGGCGATCCCAAGAAGATCAACCCGCTGGTGCCGGTCGATCTCGTCATCGACCACTCGGTGATCGTCGACAATTTCGGCAACACCAAAGCCTTCGGCGAGAACGTCAAGCTCGAGTACGAGCGCAACGGCGAGCGCTATCGTTTCCTGCGCTGGGGCCAGCAGTCATTCGACAATTTCCGCGTCGTGCCGCCGGGCACCGGCATCTGCCACCAGGTGAACCTTGAGTACCTGGCGCAGGTCGTGTGGACCCGCAAGGAAGGCAAGGAGACGGTCGCTTATCCCGACACGCTGTTCGGCACCGACAGCCACACCACCATGGTCAATGGACTGGGCGTGCTGGGCTGGGGCGTCGGCGGCATCGAGGCGGAGGCGGCCATGCTGGGCCAGCCGCAGCCGATGGTGATTCCCGACGTCGTGGGCTTCAAGCTCACCGGCAAGCTGCCGGAAGGCGCCACCGCCACCGACCTCGTGCTGACCGTGACGCAGATGCTGCGCAAGAAGGGCGTGGTCAACAAGTTCGTCGAGTTCTACGGCGCCGGCCTCGACGAGATGCCGCTGGCCAACCGCGCGACCATCGCCAACATGGCGCCGGAATACGGCGCGACTTGCGGCTTCTTCCCGATCGACGAGGAGACGCTGAACTACCTCCGGATCACCAATCGCGGCCAGACCGCCAAGCTGGTCGAGGCCTACGCCAAGAAGCAGGGCCTGTGGCGCTCCAAGAAGTCGCCGGACCCGATCTTCACCGACACGCTCGAGCTCGATCTCGCCCATGTCGAGCCCAGCCTCGCCGGCCCGAAGCGACCGCAGGACCGCGTGCCGCTGGCCGCCGCGGCCGCCGAGTTCAAGGCCAACATGGAGAAGGAGTTCGGCCGCAAGGACGACGGCAAGCGCGTCAAGACGGTCGGCGCCGACTACGACCTCGGCCACGGCGACGTGGTGATCGCCGCGATCACGTCGTGCACCAACACCTCGAACCCCTACGTCATGCTGGGCGCCGGTCTGATCGCGCGCAACGCGGTGAAGTACGGGCTGAAGGTCAAGCCGTGGGTCAAGACCTCGCTGGCGCCGGGCTCGCAGGTCGTCACCGAGTATCTCGAAGCGGCGGGCGTCCAGAAGGACCTCAACAAGATCGGCTTCAACCTGGTGGGCTATGGCTGCACAACCTGCATCGGCAATTCGGGACCGCTGCCCGAGCCGGTGTCGAAGGCGATCACCGATGCCGACCTCGTGGTCTGCTCGGTGCTCTCCGGCAACCGCAACTTCGAGGGCCGCGTCAACCCGCAGACCCGCGCCAACTACCTCGCCTCGCCGATGCTGGTCGTGATCTACGCGCTGGCCGGCTCGATGAAGATCGACATCACCAAGGATCCGATCGGCCACGACAAGAAGGGCAAGCCGGTCTACCTCAAGGATCTGTGGCCTTCGAACATGGAAGTGGCCAAGGTGGTCGACAAGCACGTGACGGCCAAGGCGTTCAAGAAGCGCTACGCCGACGTGTTCGCCGGCGACAAGTTCTGGCGCTCGATCAAGACCAAGCCCAGCCTGACCTATAGCTGGGACAAGGACTCGACCTACGTGCAGAACCCACCCTATTTCGAGGGCATGACCAAGACGCCGGGCAAGCTCGGCGACATCAAGGGCGCCCGCCCGCTGGGTTTGTTCGCCGACTCGATCACCACCGACCACATCTCGCCGGCGGGATCGATCAAGAAGGAGACGCCCGCCGGTCAGTACCTGCTCGACCGCGGCGTCAAGCCGGCCGACTTCAACCAGTACGGCACGCGCCGCGGCAATCACGAGGTGATGATGCGCGGCACCTTCGCCAATATCCGGCTGAAGAACGAGATGGTGCCTGGTATCGAGGGCGGCTTCAGCAAGCACCATCAGTCGGACGAGGCGCTGCCGATCTTCGACGTCGCCATGCGCTACAAGGAAGAGAACACGCCGCAGATCCTGGTCGCCGGCAAGGAATACGGTACCGGCTCATCGCGTGACTGGGCGGCCAAGGGCGTCAACCTGCTGGGCGTCAAGGCGGTGATCTCCGAGACTTTCGAGCGCATCCACCGCTCGAATCTCGTGGGCATGGGCGTGCTGCCGCTGCAGTTCAAGGACGGTATGACGCGCAAGTCGCTGAAGCTCGACGGCAGCGAGACCTTCGATGTCGGCGGTATCGAGGGCGGCCTGAAGCCGCGCATGGACATCCCGGTCACCATCCATCGCCGCGACGGCGCCAGCGAGCAGATCGTCGTCACCTGCCGCATCGATACCTTGGAGGAGATCGAGTACTTCAAGAACGGTGGCGTGCTGCACTACGTGCTGCGCAACCTCGCCGGCAGCGATCAGAAGGCGGCGTAAGCGCGTCGCCGCTCACTGGATACGATTGACGAAGGGCGGCTTCGGCCGCCCTTTTATGTCACATGCTTGTAACCGCCGGCGCGAGACCCCATATGACGGCGGTCGATACACGGATAGATGATTTGGTCCGCGCTCCCGGCATGTCCGGCGGTCCGCTCCACGACACCCCATCCCGAAAATCTGGTGCGAGTTCGACGGTCTTCACGCGCTTCCTTCGGGGGGTGCGCGTCGGCCAGCATATATTCTGTTGTGAAAGGTCTCCCATGACGACGGGAACTGTGAAGTGGTTCAATATCAGCAAGGGCTTCGGCTTCATCCAGCCGGACGGCGGCGGTAACGACGCTTTCGTGCATATCAGCGCGGTCGAGCGCGCCGGCATGAGCATGCTGAGCGAAGGCCAGAAGCTCGAGTTCGAACTCGTTGCCGATCGCAAGAGCGGCAAGATGTCGGCCGACAATCTCAAGGCCGTTGGCTGATCGCACGGCCGCCTGAAACAGCGGCCTCTGCTTTCTCTGGCCCCGCACCTCAAGCAGGTTGCGGGGCCTTTGCTTTTGCTTAGCCCGCTGGACTCGATCCCCGCAACCGATCACCTTTCCCGGAAGGATTCGGGGAGGGAACCATGGCAACGATGATCACTCGTCGGGGCGCCTTGAGCGCAACGGGCGCCGCGTTGGCGTTCTCGGGCACGGCGGCGCGCGCGCAGGACGCGCTCGATAATCTGAAGATCCTGGTGGGCTTTCCGGCCGGCGGCACGGCCGACGTCACCGCGCGCTGGCTCGCCGACAAGCTGGCGCCGGCCTACGCGAAGAACGCCATCGTCGACAACAAGCCCGGCGCCGCCGGCCGCATCGCCATCGACCTGCTGAAGAACGCGCCGCCCGATGGCCGCACCATGCTGGTGACACCGGCCTCGACGGTGACCGTCTATCCCTACGTCTATCGCCAGCTCAGCTACGATCCGACCAAGGATGTGACGCCAGTCTCGCTCGCCGCGACATTCGTCCATGGCATCGCCGTCGGCCCGATGGTGCCGGCGGAGGTCAAGACCCTGGCGCAGTTCGCCGACTGGGCGAAGGCCAATCCCGGCAAGGCGAATTGCGGCAACCCCGGCGAAGGCTCCTTCCCGCACTTCCTCACCATGATGCTGGCGCGCGCCACCGGCGCGCCGATCCAGGCCGTGCCCTATCGCGGCGGCGCGCCGGCGATCGCCGATCTCACCGCCGGCCAGCTCGCCGCCCTGATGTTGCCCGAAGGCTCCTTCCTGCCATTCAAGAGTGACGGTCGCGCGCGCGTGCTGGCGACAAGCGGTCCCGCACGCTCGCCCTTCTATCCCGACGTCCCGACCTTCGCCGAGCAGGGCGTGAAGGAGGTCGTGGTCACCGAATGGTTCGGGCTGTTCATGCCGCCCAACGCGCCGGCGCCCATCGTCACGCGCGCATCTGAAGCCGTCGCCAAGGTGTTGGGGACCGCCGAGGTCAAGGAAGCCTTCGCCAAGTCAGGCATGCTGCCCACACCATCCACGCCAGCGCAGCTCGCGGCGATGATGAAGACCGAGGCCGACACATGGGGCCCGCGCATTCAGTCGACGGGCTTCAAGCCGCTGGAGTAGCCGCCGTGATGAACCGCCAATGGATCCTGAAGGAGCGCCCCCAGGGTATGGTCGGGCCGCAGCATTTCGAGTTGCGCACGGCGCCGGTGGCGACGCCAGGTCCGGGCGAGGTGCTGGTGCGCACGACCTTGCTGTCGCTCGATCCCGCCAACCGCGCGTGGATGGCGCCGAGCCCGACCTACAAGGCGCCGGTGTTGCCGGGCGAGATGATGCACGGCTTCGCCATGGGCGAGGTGCTCGAGTCGAAGGCCGACGGCTTCGCCAAAGGCGATCTGGTCGACGGCATGATCGGCTGGCAGGACCACGCGGTGATGAAGGCGGCTGACCTGACCAAACGCGACCGCCGGCACAAGCCGGAACACCTGATGGGCGTGCTCGGCGTCACCGGGCTGACCGCCTATCACGGCCTGCTCGATGTCGGCCGACCCAAGGCGGGCGAGACCGTGCTGGTCTCGGCGGCGGCCGGCGCGGTGGGCTCGATCGTCGGCCAGATCGCGAAGATCAAGGGTTGCCGTGCCGTCGGCACGGCGGGTGGTCCGGAGAAGTGCGCCTGGCTGACGCGCGAGCTCGGCTTCGACGCGGCGGTCGACTACAAGGCAGGCAATGTGCGCCGCGCGCTGCGCGAAGCCTGCCCCAACGGTGTCGACGTCTACTTCGACAACACCGGCGGCGAGGTGCTCAACGTCGCGCTGTTCCTGATGAACCTCCGGGGCCGCATCGTCTGCTGCGGCAACCTCTCGCAATACAACGCCGAGAAGCCCGAGCCGGGGCCGGCGGCGGTGCCCGGCCTGTTGGTCGTGAAGCGGCTGCGCATGGAAGGCTTCATTGTCATGGACTTCGCCGATCAGCAGGCCAAGGCGGTGGCCGAGCTCGCGGGCTGGCTGGCCGAGGGCAAGGTGAAGGCAGCCGAGGACATCGTCGAGGGGTTCGAGAACGCGCCCCGGGCGCTGGCCGAGCTGTTCCAGGGCCGCAACCGCGGCAAGCTGCTGGTGCGGGTGTGAACGATGGCGAACAAGACATGGTTCTGGGGTATCGACGGCTATGAAGATGGCGAGATCATCTTCCAGTGCGCCGTCGAGCAGGAGAAGCTCTCCGATGCCGGCATCATCGCGACGTTGCGGTGCTTGGTGTCCCGGCATCTCGGACCGGAGGACATCGTCGTCGCGAACATGGGCAACAACACCCTGTTGGAAGTCCGCCAGCACGAGCCCAATCCGAAGTACGTGAAGTATTCGTGCGGCGAGAAACACCAGTACACCGCCGCTCTGTGGCAGTCCGAGATCACATAGCGCCGCGCGGCCTTGCGGCCCGCCGATTTGACGCCATCTTTGCGTGGTGATTCACTGAAGCTGCGGCCGACCGGCCGCCATCGGCGCCCCCGCCGGTGATTGGGCTGACATGGCCAACCCGTCGTCTCCTTCCTTCGTGCGGCCGCCGGCGTCGTTCATCGGCGCCACCATCGAGGTCGCCGATCTTGCGGCCTCGACGGCGTTCCATCGCCGCTGGCTGCCGCTGCTCGGCTTCACGCGCATCGGCGCCGACGCCGATCGCGTGCTGTGGGCGCGGCGCGACCAGCATCTGATGCTGCGCGAGGCCGCGGTCGACGCCGCCACCGGCGGTGCCATCCTGGCCTTAGTCGCCAAGGACCGCGCCCAGGTCGACGCGCTGCACGCCCATCTCCAGGAGATCGGCGCGGAGATCACGCAGGCGCCGGCCGAGGAGCCCTACACCGCTCCTGGCCACTACGGCTTCGCCTTCCGCTGCCCCGACGGCACGCGCTTCGAGATCGCCTATCGCTGGGAAGATCTGCCGGAGATCGAGGGCGTCGAGCATGTTCGCCTCCCCGGCGATGGCGTGACGCTGGGCGGCTATCTTTACAAGCCCGAAGCCGGCGTGGCGCCGCATCCCGCGCTGCTGCTGCTGCACGGCTTCGGCCGCAACGCCTGGACCGACCGCCACCTCGCCGAGCTGGCGGCGAACTCCGGCTACAAGGTGCTGTCGCTGTCGCTGCGGGGATGGCTGGGCTCGGACGGCGACAACGACCAGGGCGGCAGACAGGTCGACGACGTGATCGCCGCGATCGACTGGCTCCGCCGCCTGCCCTCGGTCGATCCCGGCCGCATCGGCCTGATCGGCGCCTCGATGGGCGGCCAGGTGGCGTTGTTGGCGGCGGCGCGCCGGCCGGCGATCCGCTGTGTCGCGGCCCTGTTCCCGCCCACCGACCTGCCGGGCTGGTACGAGGCCAATCCCTTCGTGCGGCCCTATCTCGACGACCTCGCCGACGCCGAAGGCCTCGCCGCGCGCTCACCGATCAACCATGCGAACGAGATCGACGTGCCTGTGCTGATGATGCACGGCGACAAGGACGAGAACGTGCCGCTCGACCAGAGCCTGCGCATGACCGAGACTTTGCGCGGCCTCGGCAAGGAAGCCGAGCTGCTGATCGTCTCAGGCGCCAGCCACTTCTTCTCGATGCGCGAGAACACCATCGCGCGGCAACGGCTGTTCGCGTTCCTGAGGCAGAGTTTGGTGAGGCGCTGACTTGGTCTTGGAGCGTCGTCCGCCGCCGTCTATAGATGAGCGCACCCGAAGCAAGGAAACGCCATGAGCACGTCCACGCTCTCGCGCCGCCGGCTGATGACGGCATCGGCTTTCACGCTCGCGCTGCCCACCGCGGCCGGCGCACAGGCTTGGCCGGCCAAGCAGATTCGCATGATCGCGCCCTATCCGCCCGGCGGCGGCGTCGACACGGTGACGCGCGCCTTCTCCGAGAAGGTCGCGGCCAGGATCGGCCAGCCGATCGTGGTCGACAACCAACCCGGCGCCGGCGGCACGATTGGCGGCGCCGCCCTGGCGCGTAGTACGCCGGATGGCTACACGTTCATGGTCGGAAGCATGGTCGACTATTCGATCGCGCCGTACTTCCATCAGAACCTCAGCTTCGACATGGCCAAGGATTTCATGCCGATCCTCGAGATCGCCAACGGCACGATCGGTGTGCTGGTGACGCAGAGCCTGCCGGCGGCCAGCGTCCAGGAACTGGTCGCGCTGGCCAAGGCCAAGCCCGGCCAGCTCTCCTATGCCTCGTCGGGCTTCGGCGGTTTGATCCATCTCAACTACGAGATGCTGAAGCAGATGACCGGCGCGGAGATGACGCATGTGCCCTACAAGGGCACCAGCTTCTTCCAGGCCGACCTTTACGAGAATCGGGTCCAGGTCTCGATCGACAACGTGCTGGCCCATCTGCCGCACATCGCCTCGGGCAAGGTGCGCTGCCTCGCCGTCACCAGCAAGACGCGCTCGCCCCTGCTGCCCGACGTGCCGACCATGGCGGAGGCCGGCGTGCCAGGCTTCGAATCGGCGACCAACTACACGCTGTTCGCGCCCAAGGGCGTGTCGCCGGAAATCGTCAGCCGGTTGAACCAGGTCGGCAACGAGGTGATCGGCGAGGCCGAATTGCGCGAGCGCATGCTGAAGCTCGGCATCGTGATCGCCGGCGGGCCGCAGGCCGAGGTGCTGGCGAAGATGTCGGCCGAGATGAAGCGCTGGGCCGACGTCATCGTGAAGGGCAACATCAAGCCGACCTAGTTCCTCATGACGTAGTCAAGGCGATCGCATATGGCTTTCAAGAGGCTGGGGGCGCGCCACTCCAGTGGCGCG
>JALHMM010000115.1 GCA_022844045.1 Reyranellaceae bacterium
TGTCGGCGCATGCCGGCATCCCGGCGCTGAACTGGCTGGTGTTCGTCGAGCTGCCGACGCGCGAGGCGCGCCGGCCGGTCATCGACGCCGGCCTGCGCGCCCTGGTGCTGCTGCTCGGCGGCACGCTGGTCGCCGCGCTGGCCGCGGCGCTGCTGGCGCGGCGCATGGTGGTGCCGATCCGCGCGCTGCAGACCGGCGCGGCGCGCATCGGCGGCGGCGAGCTCGGGCACCGGCTCGACATCAAAACGGGCGACGAGCTCGAAGCGCTGGCCGACCAGTTCAACCGTTCGGCCTCCGCGCTGGAGGAGTCCTACGCCACGCTCGAGCAGCGCGTCGTCGACCGCACGCGTGAGCTGACCCAATCGCTTGAGCAGCAGACCGCCACCGCCGAGATCCTGCGCGTCATCTCGCAGTCGCCGACCGACGTGCAGCCGGTTCTCGACGTCGTCGTCAGCGCCGCGCGCCGCTTCTGTGGCGCGACCGACGCCTCGATCATGCTACGCGACGGCACGGAAATGGTCATCGCCGCGCATGTCGGACCGATCGAAGCGGACGTCGGCCGCCGGCTGCCACTCGACAGCGACCACTCCAGCACACGCGCCATCATCCACGGTCGGACAATCCATATTCCTGACGTCGCCGCGCTCGATCCGGTCGAGCATGCGGCGTTTCTCGAGCTTGCCCGGACCCTCAATTTCCGGGCGGCGATCGCGGCGCCGATGATGCGCGAGACCACCGCAATCGGCAGTGTCCTGCTGCGCAAGCCCGACGCCGGTGCGTTCACGCCACGCCAGATCGAGCTGCTCGAGACCTTTGCCGCCCAGGCGGTGATCGCCATCGAGAATGTCCGCCTCTTCACCGAGCTGGGCCGGCGCAACAGCGAGCTGAGCGATTCGCTCGAGCAGCAGACGGCGACGGCCGAGATCCTGCGCGTCATCTCGCAGTCGCCGACCGACGTCCAGCCGGTGCTCGACGTCGTCGTCAGCGCCGCGCGCCGATTCTGCGGCGCCAACGACGCCTTGATCACGCTACGGGACGGCACCGATGTGGTGATCGCCGCCCATGACGGAACATTGACCGCTTCGGTGGGCGCTCGGCGGCCGCTGGATGCCAACAGCGGCATGGGTCACTCGATTGTCTCCGGACGCACGATCCATATCCCGGACATACTGGCGATCGACGAGTCCCAATACGCCACGACCGTGGCACTGGCGCGCCAGCACAAGTGGCGCTCGTCGATCTCTGCGCCGATGCTGCGCGAGGGCGAGGCCATCGGCAGCGTTACCTTGCGACGAGCCGAACCGGGCGCTTTCACGGCGCGCCAGATCGCGCTGCTCGAGACCTTCGCCTCGCAGGCGGTCATCGCCATCGGCAACGTGCGGCTGTTCACGGAGCTGCGCGAGTCGCTGGAGCAGCAGACGGCGACGACCTACGTCCTGCAGGTCATCAATTCCTCGCCGCGCGATCTCGCACCCGTCTTCGAGGCCATGCTCGATAAGGCCATGACGTTGTGCGAGGCCGATTTCGGCTTCCTGACGGTCTACGACGGCAACAGGTTCAGCCCGGCCGCGATGCGCGGCGTGCCGCCAGCCCTTGCCGCCTACTTTACCACCGGCATGGACCAGCCCCAGCCCGGCGAGGCGCATGCCCGCATCCTGGCGGGCGAGGACGTGGTCCACAATCTCGACCAGAAGGACGAGGACGCGTATCGATCGGGCAGCCCGCTTCGCCGCGCGGTTGTCGACCTCGGCGGGGCGCGCAGCGCGCTTGTCGTCGCCTTGCGCAAGGATGGGGTCACACGCGGCGCGCTCACGGTCTACCGCAAGGAGGTCCGGCCGTTCTCCGAAAAGCAGATCGCGCTCATGCAGAACTTCGCCGCGCAGGCCGTGATCGCGATGGAAAATGCCCGCCTCATCACCGAGCTGCGCGAATCGCTGGAGCAGCAGACGGCTTCGGCCGAGATCTTGCGCGTCATTTCCCAGTCACCGACCGACGTGCAGCCTGTGCTCGACACCGTGGCGCAGGCCGCTCTCAGGTTCTGCGGCGCGAGCGATGCCGTCATCAGTCTGCGGGACCGCGATGAACGGGTAAGCGCCGCTCATGCCGGAGACCTGCCGGCGGAGGTCGGCTCGCGCTTCGCGCTCGACGCCCATAGCGCGGCCGGCCGGGCGATCGTCGAGGCCGTGACCGTTCACCTGCCCGATATCGCCGCGCTGCCACCGGGGGAGTTTGCCGTGAGCCAGGAGATGCGGCAGGGGCAAGGCGTGGCGGCGGCGCTGGCAGCACCGATGCTGCGCGAGGGAACGGCGATCGGCTCGGTCCTGCTGCGCAAACCCACACCGGGCGCCTTCACGCCGCGCCAAGTCCAACTGCTCGAAACCTTCGCCGCCCAGGCGGTGATCGCCATCGAGAACGTGCGGCTGTTCACCGAGATCCAGGAGAAGAGCCGCCAGCTCGAGATCGCCAGCCAGCACAAATCACAGTTCCTCGCCAACATGAGCCACGAGCTGCGCACGCCGCTCAACGCCATCCTCGGCTACACCGAGATGATGGCCGACGGGCTCTACGGCGATGTCGGTGACAAGGCGCAAGGCGTGCTGGAGCGCGTGCAGACCAATGGCCGGCACCTGCTCGGGCTGATCAACGACGTGCTCGATCTGTCGAAGATCGAGGCCGGTCAGCTCACGCTCTCGCTCGAGGCGTACAGCGTCGCCGACGCGGTCGCTACCGTCGTCTCGGCGACGGAGTCCCTGGCGCGCACCAAGGGCCTGTCCCTCACGACGAATGTCGCCGGGGGCCTGCCGACCGGCACGGCCGATGCGCGGCGCTTGAGCCAGGTCCTGCTCAACCTCGTGGGCAACGCGCTGAAGTTCACCGACCAAGGCGGCGTCGAGATCCGCGCCGTCAAGGTCGCCGACCAATTCGAGCTGTCGGTGGTCGACACCGGCCCGGGCATCGCCGCGGCCGATCAGGCCAAGATCTTCGAGGAATTCCAGCAGGTCGACAACACGAGCACGCGCAAGAAGGGCGGCACCGGGCTCGGCCTGTCGATCTCGCGCAAGATCGTCGAGCTGCATGGCGGTCGCATCTCGGTACGCTCCGAGCTCGGCAAGGGCTCGACCTTCACCGTCTCGATCCCGATCCACGCCGCATCGGCCAAGGAAGCTGCACAATGAGCAAGAAGATCCTGGTCGTCGAAGACACCGAGGACAATCGTCAGATCCTGCGCGATCTGCTGGGCATGGCGGGCTACGACCTGATCGAGGCGCATGACGGCGCCCAGGGTGTCGCCAAGGCCAGCGAGCACAAGCCCGATCTGATCCTGATGGATATCCAGATGCCCGTGATGGACGGCTACGAGGCGACGCGGCGCATCAAGGCGGATCCCGCGCTCAACGCCATCCCGGTGATCGCCGTCACCTCCTATGCGCTGTCGGGCGACGAGGCCAAGACGCGCGCCGCCGGCTGCGACGACTATATCGCCAAACCCTACAGCCCACGCCAGATGCTGGCCAAGGTGCGGGAGATCCTGGGCTGACCATGCGCGACCCGGCCCGCATCCTCGTGGTCGACGACGTCGCCGACAACGTCGAGATCCTGCGCATGCGCCTGTCGAGCCTGGGCTACGAGGTGACCACGGCCTTCGACGGCGAGCAGGCGCTCGCCGCCGTGCGCGATCAGCTACCCGACCTCGTCTTGCTCGACATCATGATGCCGAAGATCGACGGCCTCGAGGTCGTGCGGCGACTGAAAGCCGACAAGACCCTACCCTTCATCCCGGTGATCATGGTCACCGCCAAGGCCGCGCCCAAGGAAGTGATCGCCGGCCTCGACGCCGGCGGCGACGACTATCTCACCAAGCCGGTTGACCACGGCGCGCTGGTGGCACGGGTGCGCGCCATGCTGCGCATCAAGTCGCTGCACGACGAGGTCGAGGTACTCAATCGCGGACTCGAAAAGCGCGTGCAGGAACAGGTCGCCGAGCTGGAGCGTGTCGGCCAGCTGCGTCGCTTCCTGGCGCCGCAACTCGCCCAGGCCATCGTCTCGGCCGGCAACGAGGACGTGCTGAAGAACCATCGGCGCGAGATCGTGGCGCTGTTCTGCGACCTGCGCGGCTTCACCTCGTTCACGGAGACAGCCGAGCCCGAGGACATCATGACCTTGCTGGACGAGTTCCATGGCGCGGTCGGCCCGCTGATCCGCAAGTACGAGGGCACGCTCGACCGTTTCCTCGGCGATGGCCTGATGGTCTTCTTCAACGATCCCCTGCCCTGTCCCGACGCGCCGGAGCGCGCGGCGAAACTGGCGCTGGAGATGCGTGCGGCGGTCCAGGCGCTGATGCCCAAATGGTCGCGACGCGGCCACCGGCTGGGTTTCGGCATCGGCATGGCGCAGGGCTACGCCACGCTGGGCCGGATCGGCTTCGAGGACCGCGTCGACTACACCGCGATCGGCGCCGTGGTGAACCTCGCGTCGCGCCTCTGCTCGGAAGCCAAGGACGGCGAGGTGCTGCTGAGCGGCCGGCTCGCGGCGGCGGTCGAGACCTTCGCCGAGCTGCAGGAACTCGGCGAACGCGAGATGCGCGGCATGGCGCGACCGGTCGCGGTGGCGAACCTCGTGGCGTTGAAGGCGACGGTCATCACGAGTTAAGCGTAGGGCAACCGCACGCGGCGTTCTTCCCTTCTCCCCGCCTTCGCGGGGAGAAGGAAAAAATGGCCTACGGCGCCCAAGGCGGCCGCTTCTTCTCCAGGAAGGCCTTCATCCCGGCACGTGCCGGCGCGCCGCGCAGCAGGCGGATCAGGTCGAGCGCGGCGGCGTCGAGCACCGCCTCGTCGCTTTCGGTGGCGCACATCAGCACCAATCGTTTCACCGTCGCCACCGCGCCCGGCTCGCCACGCCTGATGTCCTCGAGGGTGCGCGTCAGCACCGCCTGGATCGCCGCCTCGTCGGCGCACAGGTGGCGACCGACGCCGGCCGCCAGCGCCTCGCGCGCATCCATCATGCGCGCCGTCACCGCCAGCTCGCGGGTGAAGCCCTCGCCGATGCGTCGCGCGATCAGCGGCAGGACCTGCGAGGGAATGAAGCCAGCGCGCGGCTCGGGAATGCCGAACCGCGCGCTCTCGTGCATGATCACCACGTCGGAGGCGCAGGCCATGCCGAAGCCGCCACCCGCTGCCGGCCCGTCGACGATGGCGATCACCGGCAGCGGCAGGCGATTGAGATCCAGCAGCGTGTCGCCGAAAGCGCGATAGGGCGCGACCAGTGGATCGCGCTGACCATCAGGCGGCGCCGGCGGCAACTCCTTCATGAAACCGATATCGCCGCCGGCGCAGAAGAAGCCGCCAGCGCCGCGCAACACAAGGGCGCGCAGTCCGACCGGATCGCGCTCGGCTTCCGCCGTGATGCGCGCGAAGGCGTCCGACAGCTCGCTCATCATCTCGTGCGTCAGCGCGTTGCGGCGCTCCGGACGGTTGAACGTCAGGCGCGCGACATCGCCATCGCGGCTCGCCAGCAGGCTACGGTAGTCAGGGAAGGTCAGCATCATCGGCGAGTCTAGACAACGCATGCTCCACACGGAAGTCCGTGCGCGAGGCGCAGCCATGCGGCATGATGCTGACATGCGTCCGAGCGTCCTGTTCGCCTGCCTCGCTCTCCTAGCCTTCAGCTCCACCGCGGCTGCGCAGGACGCGCCGGCCTCGACGCCCGCGCCGGGACCGCAGCGTATCCACGGCATCTACATGAACGGCTGCATCGCCGGGGCCACCGCCTTGCCGCTGGAGGGGCCGGGCTACGAGGTGATCCGCGTCAGCCGCAACCGCTACTGGGGCCACGACCGCGCCATCCGCTTCGTGCAGGAATTCGGCCGGCGCATCGAGGCGCAGAAGCTGCAGCACGTCTATATCGGCGACATCTCCCAGCCGCGCGGCGGGCGCATGAGTTTCGGCCACGCCAGCCACCAGGTCGGCCTCGACATCGACATCTGGTTCGAGCAGTCGAAGCGCCCGCGCCGCCCCGCCGCGCAGCGCGAGGAGCCGGTGCTGCGTTCGCTGGTGCTCAAGGGCGAGGCCGGCATCGACGAGGCGGTGTGGCTGCCGGCGCACGCCACTCTGTTGCAGACCGCCGCCAGCTTCCCCGAGGTCGACCGCATCTTCGTCAACAAGCTCATCAAGCAGCGGCTATGCCAGACGACGACGGGCGATCGAACCTGGCTACGCAAGATCGTGCCGTGGTTCTACCACGACGCCCATTTCCATGTGCGGCTCTACTGCCCGCCGGGCGATCTCGGCTGCCAGGCGCAGGCACCGGTGCCGCCGGGCGATGGCTGCGGCAGGGCGCTGGACGACTGGTTCGCCCTGCCCGACCCCGACACCATTCCGCGCGGCCCGCCGGCCAAGCCACCGAAGCCTCCGGCCGCCTGCGTGGCGGTGCTCGGCGCGCGGTAGTAAGCGACCATCATACGATAACGGCGCCCGCTCGCAGTCCCAGCGCCAGCCCTATCCCCATCCTTCGATGGGGATAGGGGATCCTGGATCGCATTACCCCGCCAGCTGCCGGCGCATGGGCAGTTGGCGGACGCGCTTTCCGGTCGCGGCGGCGATGGCGTTGGCCAGTGCCGGTGCCACGGGCGGCACGCCGGGCTCGCCGACACCACCGAGCGGGAGCGTGTAGTCGGTCGCGGGCACAAGGTGCACGTGCACCTCGCGCGGCGCCGAGTCCATGCGAGCCACTTCGTAGCCGTCGAAGTTGGACTGCACGACGCGGCCGTCCTTGAAGGTGATCTCGCTCAGCATGGCGTTGCTCATCCCCATGATCACCGCGCCCTCCAACTGCGAGCGGATGCGTTCGGGGTTGATCTGCGGCCCGCAGTCGATCGCGATGTCGACGCGCGGGATGCTGATGCCGCCCCTGTCGTCGGCCTGCACCTCGGCCACCACGGCGAGATAGCTCACGAAGCTGTAATGCGCCGCGATGCCGAGCCCGCGCCCCTTCGGCAGAGTCCGGCCCCAGTTGGCGCCCCTGGCCACCGCCTCGACCACGCCGCGCAGCCGCCCGGTGTCGATCGTGTATAGCGCCGGATCCTCGCCGTGGTTCCAGCCGTCGCCGATCGACGCCGGATTGATCTTGCGCGGCGGGCCGATCAGCTCGAGCAGATAGTCCTTCGGGTCCTTGCCCAGCGCCTGCGCGATCTCGGTGACGAAGGACTGGATCGCGAAGGCGTGCTGGATGTTGGCCACCGCGCGGAACCAGCCGATGCGCGCGTGCGCCTCGGCGTCGGGCGTCTCGGCCCGGATGTTGGGGATGTCGAACGGCAGATTCACCAGCCCCATGCCCAGCTCGATCGCGAACGGCTGCTTAACGTTGGGCGCGAATAGCGACAGGATCGACGGGAAGGCGCTGCGATGCCGCCAGGCCACCACCTTGCCCGACGCGTCGAGGCCGGCTTCGAGCCGCTGCATGGTGACGGTATGCAGGGGGCTGTTCTGCAGGTCGTCCTCGCGCGTCCAGGTCACTTTCACAGGCGCCCCGTTCATCGCCTTCGACAGCAGGCCGGCCTCGACCACGAAGTCGGGCTTCGACTTGCGCCCGAACCCGCCGCCCAGCAGGGTGACGTTGACTGTCACCTTGTCGGCCGGGATGCCGAGGAACTTGGACAGCCGCACCCTGGCCGCCTCCGGCGACTGCACGCAGGCCCAGGCCTCGCAGACACCATCGCGGATCTGCACGAGCGCGGCGGCCGGCTCGATCGTCGCGTGCGCCAGATGCGGCACATAGTACTCGGCCTCTATCCGCCTCGCCGCCGACGCCATCGCGGCGTCGACGTTGCCCTGGTCGCGCACCACCTTGCCCGGCTTGCGCACCGCGGCCTCCAGCGCCGCCTTGTAGGCGTCGGAGCTGTACGTGGCGTTGCTGCCGTTGTCCCAGGTGATCTTCAGGGCCTCGCGGCCCTTGATCGCCGCCCAGGTATTCGAGGCCACAACGGCGACGCCGCCCAGCGGCCCGAACTCCGAAGGCGGCGGCGTGCTGTCGAGCGCCACGACCTTCACCACGCCCTTGACTTTCATCGCCTCGGTCGCGTCGAACGACGCGACCTTTCCGCCATAGACCGGCGGCCGCGCCACCACGGCGTAGAGCATGCCTTCGCGCCGCGCGTCGATGCCGAAGCCGGCGCGGCCGGTCGTGATGTCCATGCCGTCGATCAGGCCGATCTGGCCCTTGCCGATGTAGCGGAACTGCGCCGGGTCCTTCAGCTTGACCGACGCCGGCACCGGCAGCGCCGCGGCGGCCCTGGCGACCGCGCCGTAGCCGATCTTGCGGTTCGACGCGCGATGGATCAGCTCATGGTTGACCGCCTC
The DNA here is from genome assembly GCA_022844045.1 of Reyranellaceae bacterium. Taxonomy (GTDB): domain Bacteria; phylum Pseudomonadota; class Alphaproteobacteria; order Reyranellales; family Reyranellaceae; genus JAFAZJ01. The sequence continues at coordinate 8,355 of JALHMM010000115.1, forward strand.
GACCTGATCCGCCGGCACGCCCCATTGACTCGCCGCCGCCTGGACCAGCATAGCGCGCGCCGCCGCGCCCATGCGCCGCAACACCATGAAATGATGCCGCATGCTGCGCGAGCCGTCGGTGTCCTGGTTGCCGAAGCGCGTCTCGTCGCCGGGCGCCTGCGCCACCTTGACCTTGGCCCAGTCGGCCTCGAGCTCGTCAGCCACCACCAGCGGCAGGCTGGTGCGGATGCCCTGACCCATCTCGGAGCGATGGCACACGACCGTCACGGTGCCGTCGTCGGCGATGGCGACGAACAGCTTGACGTCCTCGCGCAGGCCGTTCGGCATGCCGGCGCCGGCGAACTTCTTCTCCTGCGCCCAGACGGGCAGACCGACCGACAGCACCAGGCTGCCGGCGCCCGCGCCGGCGAGGAACCCACGACGACTGACATTGCGAATCGCCGGACGGGAAGATCGATGGTGGGTCATCGCCGGCCTCTTGTGGCAACGCGGTGGATCGCGGCGCGGATGCGCGGATAGGTGCCGCACCGGCAGATGTTGCCGCTCATCGCGGCGTCGATGTCGTCGTCGCTCGGCTTGGCCTTCTGCGCCAGCAGCGCGGCGGCCGACATGATCTGGCCGACCTGGCAGTAGCCGCATTGCGCGACGTTGAGATCGCGCCACGCCACCTGTACCGGGTGCATGCCGTCGGGCGACAGCCCCTCGATCGTGGTGATCGCGCGGTCGGCGGCGGCCGACACCGTGGTCTGGCAGGCGCGCACCGCGACGCCATCGACATGCACCGTGCACGCGCCGCACTGCGCCACGCCGCAGCCGTATTTCGTGCCGGTCATCCCCAGCACGTCGCGCAGCAACCACAGCAGCGGCATGTCGCCATCGACATCGACGCTGCGGTCCTGGCCGTTGAGCTTGATTTTGAATGCCATCGTTCCCTCGCTTTCCGGCTGGAACAAGAGGCAGGCCATCGTGCTACCCGAGGGGCCCACGCCTGCCGTCGAGCCTACGCCCACCGTCGCGGCGAAGCGATTCGAAACGTGCGCATGAAACCTTTATCCACCTTTATGCGACATTCCCCCAGTTGAGTCCGTCGAACGGGGCGGACGCTATCATTCCGTCAGGGTCCGGGTAAGCCATGGGAGGCCTGTGCGCCGCCAGTCGCGTGTCACGCGCTCGCCGGTCAAGAAGCCTCTCCCCATGCGTGCAGCGTGCCACGCTACGGCGCTGCGGCCTAGCCAGCTTGTACCTTGGGTACTGCGCGCGCATTACTACCTTCCCCCGCTGGCGGGGGAAGGTGGCAGCGCGAAGCGCTGACGGATGGGGGTGGCTCTCGCGGCCAGACGCGATCTCTCGAAGACATCTCGTTCGTCTTCGACAGCTACCCCCATCCGGCGCTTCGCGCCACCTTCCCCCGCCAGCGGGGGAAGGTATGAAAGTGTGCATCAGCCCAGCGCCAGCAGCGCCTTCAGCGCCGGCTCGATGCGGGCGCGTTGTTCGGCCGAGGCTGGTGGCATCGGCGCGCGCGGCACGCCGGGATCGATGCCCTGCAGTGACTGGGCGAAGCGCGTGCAGGCCGGCAGGTTGTCGCCGACCATCGCGTTCCACAGCGGCAGCAGGCCGCGATGCAGGGCGTGGGCGCGAGTGTGGTCGCCGGCTTTCACGGCGTTCCACAGCGCCACCGTCGCCTTGGGCGCGGCGGTCAGGATGGCCGCCACAGAGCCATGCGCGCCCAGCGTGAAGGACGAGTAGAGCAGCGCGTCGACGGCGCTCAGGATCAGCCGGTCCTTGGGCGCGTCGATCATCAGATCGGCGAGCAGCTTGAGATCGCCCGCGCTCTGCTTGACGCCGACCACGCCCGGCACCTCGCGGAAGATGCGGCAGAGCAGCGCCGGCGACAGGTAGGTCCAGGGCACGACGTTGTAGATGATCACCGGCACGCCGGTCTCGCCCGCCACGACGCGGAAATGCTCGACCATGGCGTCGTCGTCGGGCCGGAACAGGTAATGCACCGGCGTGACCTGCAGCGCCGCCACCTTCATGTCGCGCACCGCCTTGCCGCGGGCGATCGCCTCGCGCGTGCTGTCGACGATGATGCCGGCGATCACCGGCACCCTGCCCTTCGCCGCCGCGACGGTCGCCGCCATCACGTCGCGATACTCGCCGCCATCGAGCGCGTGGCCTTCGCCGGTGCTGCCGCAGGCCGCCAGCCCGTGCACGCCGGCCCCGATCAGCCAATCGACCTGCGCCGCGATCTTGTTCAGCTCGATGTCGCCCTTCGCCGTGAACGGCGTCGTCATTGGTGGAATGATGCCGCGTGCGACCATGTTCGTTTTCTCCCCCCTGAAGTCATTCACCCTGCTGCAGCAGCGTGCCCTTGCGCCGCGATGAGTTGAAGAACAACAGGAAGACCCGGAAGCCGATCGCCAGGTAGAGCGCCGCCAGACCAAAGGCGATCAGCATGAAGTCCCAGCGCACCACTTGCTGCGTCAGGATGGTCCGCATGCCCTCGAAGACATAGGCCGTGGGAATGCACCAGGCGATGTATTGCAGCCAGGTCGGCAGGGCGGCGATCGGGTAGTAGACGCCGCTGACCGGCAGCAGGATGAAGATTCCGGCCCAGGCGAAGGTCTCGGCACTGAGCCCCAGCCGCATGATCATGCCCGACATCGACAGCCCGACCGACCATCCGAACATCTGCAGGATGAGGAAGAACCCCACCAGCGGCAGGCCAAGGTCGTAGACCGAGTAGCCGAAGAACGCCCAGGCCAGCAGCGATACCGGGATCATGCCCAGCAAGGTGCGCAGCAGCGAGACGGTGACAATGCCGGCGGCCATCTCGATCGGCCGCAGCGGGCTGACGAAGAGATGGCCGAGATTGCGCGACCACATCTCCTCGAGGAAAGCGATCGACAGCGAGAGGTTGCCGCGGATCAGCACCTCCCACAGCAGCAGGCCCGAAAGCAGCACGCCGAAAGCCTGCGCCACGTAGGTGGTCTGGCTCGACAGGAACTGGGTGAGGAAGCCCCACATCACCATCTGCACGGCCGGCCAATAGATCGAGTCGAGAATGCGCAGCCACGACGTGCGGAACAGGTACACGTGCCGCAGCACCACGGCGTAGATGCGACTGAGGGAAGCGCCCATCGCCTACTCCGCCACTTTCTTGAGATCGTCGAGCCCGCGCTGGCGGCCGCGCGCCATGTCGAGGAAGACCTCCTCCATGTCGTTGCGGCCGAAGCGCTGGATCAGCTCGTCGGGCGCGCCGCGCTCGAAGACCTTGCCCTGCTGCATCATGATGACGTCGTCGCACAGCCGCTCGACCTCGCTCATGTTGTGCGAGGCCAGCAGGATCGTGGCGCCTGTCTGGCGCTGGTAGTCCTTCAGGAGCGTGCGTACCCAGTCGGCGGTGTCGGGGTCGAGCGAAGCCGTCGGCTCGTCCAGCAGCAGCACGTCGGGCTTGTTGATCAGCGCCTTGGCCAGCGCCACGCGCGTTTTCTGTCCGGCCGACAGCGCACCCGCCGGACGCTCCAGCATGTCGCCGATCTGCAGGGTCTCGGAGATCTCCTCCAACCGCTTCTTCACGTCAGGGACGCCATAGAGCCGGCCGTAGAAGTCGAGATTCTGCCGCACGGTCAGGCGATGCGGCAGGTCGACATAGGGCGAGGAGAAGTTCATGCGCGGCAGCGCCTTGAAGCGCTGCGTCAGCATGTCGATGCCCAGCACCTTCACCGCGCCCGAGGTCGGCTCGAGCAGGCCCAGCAGCATCGAGATCGTCGTGGTCTTGCCGGCGCCGTTGCCACCGAGCAGGCCGAGCACCGCGCCGCCCGGCACGAGGAACGACAGATCGTCGACGGCGACGATCTTGCCGTACTCCTTACGGAGGTGAACGACTTCGATGGAGGGGGTCATTGCTCGCCCCCTACCTTCCCCCGGAGGGGGAAGGTGGCGCGCGTAGCGCGACGGATGGGGGATGTCGAAGACGGACTCCTGTGTTCGTCTTCGACATCCCCCATCCGCCCTTCGGGCACCTTCCCCCTCCGGGGGAAGGAAAGATCACGGGCGTAACTCATCAGTTCGCCTTGATGCCCGCCTCGATGCGGTCCATGGCGCGGCTCAGGCGCTCGGCGCCTGACGCGAAGCACAGTCGGAAATTGCCCTCGCCGCCGGCACCGAACGCCACGCCGGGCGCGATGCCGACCTTGTATTCGGTCACCAGCTTGGAGGCGAACTTCAGGCTGTCGTCGATGCCGTCGACCGAGAAGAACGCATAGAACGCCGCCTCCGGCCGCGCCACGCGAACGCGCGGCAGCGCCTTGAGCCGCTGATACACCAACTCGCCGCCGGCGCGGCAGCGCTCGACCATCTCCTTCACGAAGGGCTCGCCCTGCTCGATCGCCGCCAGGCCGCCGCACTGGATGAACTCGGCCGTGCCTGAGATGTTGAACTGCACCAGTTTGGCGAGCTCTTCACCGAAGCCGTGCGGCGAGGTCATCCAGCCCAGCCGCCAGCCGGTCATCGCCCAGGGCTTGGAGAAGCTCTGCAGCGAGATCAGCGGATCGTCGGGGCCGGCATGCTCGAGGAAGGACGGCGCGTAGGGACGATTGTAAACCAGCCGCGTGTAGACCTCGTCGGCCATGATCCAGATGCCGCGCTGGCGCGCGAAGTCGAGCATCGCCTTCTGCTGCTCGCTGGGCATCATCCAGCCCGTGGGATTGCCCGGCGAATTGACGAAGATCGCGCGCGTGCGATCGTCGACCGCGTCGAACACCTTCTGCAGGTCGAGCGAGAAGCGCCCATCCTCCGAACGATCGAGCGTCACGGGCTTGGCGACGGCGCGGGTGATATTCACCGCCGCGGTGATGTTGGGCCATACCGGCGAGACGACGACGATGTTGTCGCCGGCGTCGAAGATCAGCTGGCTGGCGAGCGCGATGGTCTGCATGCCGGAGCTGGTCACGGTGATGCGGTCAGCGGCGCAGGAGATGCCGTAGAGTTCGCTCTGATACTTGGCGATCGCCGCGCGCAGCTCGGGAATGCCGCGCTGCCAAGTGTAGAAGGTGCGCCCCGCGCGCATCGCCTTCTCGGCAGCGTCCATGATGAAGGACGGCGTCACCAGATCGCCCTCGCCGAACCACAGCGGGATCACATCGGGATCGCCTCGGCCCAGGCTCGCCACGTCGCCAATGCGCGAGGTCGGCATGGCGGCGACGAAGCCGCTCACCGAGGCTTTGGTGCCGGGCAGGATGGTCCGCGCGGGGGTCATCACAAATCCTGAATTATCAAAGAGTTACGGCCGCACGTGGCGGCCGCGAAGGGGCGCACTATGGCAAGGTCGGGCGCGAACCTCAATGACCCTACGGAAAGGGTACCAGTGGCGGCACGGGCTGGCCGGTGAGGAAGCCCCGGAGATACAGCTTACCGATGGCGTGCAGTGCCGCCGAACCCGCGTAGGGTACCCGCTCTACGGCAAGATCTGTGTCCGGCTCCGCTCGCCAACCCGCCGCCGCCGAGCCACTGAGAAAGAAACCAGCGAAATAGAGCCGCGTCAGCGCACGCGCCGTCTGGAGACGCCGCAGGTCATCCGCGTCGAGATCGCGGCCCAGGCAGGCGCGCAGCACGACGGCCTCCAGCTCCGATGTCGGCGCAATGTTGTCGAGTAGGATCGCCACGTCGACGAACGGGTCGTTGCGGTACGCCGATTCCCAATCTACCAGCCACAGCCGCTCGCCATCGAACAGGAAGTTGCCTGGATGGCAGTCATTGTGACTGGAGACCAGCCGCGCCGGATCGCGATCCCAGGCCGCGCGAATTTGCTCCAGCCGATGCCAATGCGGGTCGAGCACGCCCGCCGCGAATAAGCTGGTGCGACGCACATGGGCGAAGAGCCGCGAGACCATGTCGGGATAGTCGATGAAAGCCGGGATCGGCGGCGATGCCTGCAGCCGCGCGATCATCACGCCCATCGCCTCGACCAGCGCTACAAGGCCACCAGGGTAGTCGTCCAAAGGACGTTGCTCGATGAAGTCCATCACGGCGACACCGGCGGTCGCTTCCACGTAATGGACGCGAGGCGCCAGTCCGGCCTCAGCCGCCATGCGCATGGCCTCGTACTGGGTCGGCACACGCAACGGGCTGTGCGGGCCCTCGATGCGCAACAGGTAACGCCTCTCACCGACATCGACGCGGAATAGCGCTGCCGGCGACGCTCCACCGCTTGTCGCGGTAACGATTGTCGCCGCCCTTCCGAAGACATCGTCGAGGGCTCGCTGCGCCGTCTGGCGCCGCTCCTCCGGAAGGTCGGCGAACGGATCGCTACTGGGCACGGAAGGCGTCGACGATCTCGCCGCCGGTGGCCTGCCAGACGTCGTTGAACTTGGACAGGCGCTCCAGCGCCTCGTCGAGGTAGCGAACGCGCTGCGCCATGCCCATCAGCCAGGGATGCACGGCGAGGCAGAAGCTGCGGCCCCGCTCGGCGTGCAAGGTCTCGAAGGCCTCCGACACGATGGCGGGGTAGCGCCAGCTCGGCACGCGCCGCAGCCAGAGCTGCTGCACGTCGTCCCATTCCGGCTGGGTGGGCAGCGACACGAGGGGCGGATTACCGACCTTCATCGCGTAAGGCTCGTCGTCGTTGGGCCAGTCCGCGACATAGTCGAGCCCGGCCTCGGCCAGCAGCGCCGGCGTGCGCGTCGACTCGCCGTAGTCCTGCCCGTGCCAGCCCCGGGGACGCTTGCCGGTGGCGGCCTCGACGGCGCGGATCGCACTGGCGATCTCCGCCCGCTCCTCCTCCTCGCCCATCCTCGAGGTGATCATGCGCGTGGCGTGGCTGCCATGGGCGATGAACTCGTAGCCCCGCTTCACGCACTGCTCGACCAGATACCAGTTGGTCGCCGCGACATGCGCGTTGATCGCCACCGTCGCGCGGATGCCATAGCGGTCGAGGCGATCCAGCACGCGAAAGATGCCGACGCGATTGCCGTATTCGCGCTGCGTCCAGGTACGGTAGTCCGGTTCGTAGGAACCGAACTCACCGACATGGCGTGGGTCGCGTTTGGCGTCCTTGGGCGCCGACAGCTCCCAGTGTTCCAGGTGCAGCATCACCCAGTAGGCGATGCGCTTACCCCCGGGCCAGCTTATCGGCTTGCGGCGGTCGATCGGCGAATAGTCGTAGTGCGGATTGTCCATGCCCGCGGGAATCGGATCAGGCATGATCAGGCCTCCGCACCAATGTGTTGCTGATAGGTCGCCATGCCGTGGGCGATATACCAGTCGGCGATTTCCTCGCCCGTGGTGATCCAGGCGTCGCTGTGCGAGCGGATATAGGCCAGCGCGCGGTCGAGATGCTTCACGCGATGCGGCGCGCCCATCATGTAGGGGTGCAGGGCGATGCACATCACGCGCGGCTGCGTCGCGCCCTCCCGGTAGAGCGTGTCGAACTGATCGACGATCATGCGCGCGAACTCCTCGGCCTCGAAGGGCTGGCGGTAGATCATCGCGTCGTTGATATCCATCGAGTATGGGATCGAGACCAGTTTGCCCTTGCGCACCTTCAAGGGCGTCGGCTGATCGTCGTGATAGAAGTCGCAGTAGTAGGTGATGCCCGCCTCGGCGACCAGGTCGGGCGTATTGACGGTGACCGACACCGCCGGCGAGAACCATCCCCGCAGCTTGCGCCCGGTGCAGCGCTCGTGGATCTCCTGGCAATGGGCGATCGCCGCGCGCTCCTCCTCCTCGCTGTAGCCCCAGTGGTAGCGCGTGTTGAGCAGGCCGTGGCTCATATACTCCCAGCGCCGGGCCTCCATCGCCTCGAGAATCTCCGGATACATCTCGATGACCGACATCGACAGCGAGACGGTGCAGCGTATGTCGTGGCGATCGGTGACCTCGAACATGCGCCACAGGCCGACGCGGTTGCCGTAGTCGCGCCCGCCATAGCCGAGAATGTCCGGATGCGGGCTGCGCGGCCACGGATCGCGCACCCGCACCTCGGCCGGCATGTACTCGTAGTGCTCGATGTTAGGCACCACCCAGACCGCGACACGCGCGTCGTTGGGCAGCTTCCATTTCGGACGCTCAATGATCGGTGAATAGCGGAAGCGGTCGGGATCGGTCACGTGCAGGCTCCAGCGCGAAAGACTGCGTATCGTCGCTTCTGTGGCATTAAAATGCCATCACCTTGTCATGGTGATACCGATGGCCAGAACATCCAGAAAACTTGTCATCTGCCTCAACAACGAAGGCTTCGAGGCCTCGCTGGAGCGTCGCAAGATCTACGTCTCGATCCCGGACACGGAGGCGGAGAAGCACCAACTGCTTCGCGTGATCGACGAGTCCGGCGAGGGCTACCTTTATGCCAAGAGCGCGTTCTGCGAGATTTCACTGCCGGCGTCGCTGCGTCGTGCGGTGATGCTCGCGACGTAGCCGTCAGCGCCGCGCGGCCAGCGCCCGGTTTTCCAGGCGGCTGAGCAGCCGCACCAGCGGCCACAGGATGAGGAAATAGACCACCGCCGCCATGACGATCGGCGTCGGGTTGTAGGTGACGCTCTGTGCCTGGCGTGCCTGGAACAGCAGTTCAGGCACGGCGACGACGCTGCCCAGCGAGGTGAGCTTCACGACCTCCAGCGTGTTGGACATCAGATCGGGCAGCACGTTGCGCACGGCCTGCGGCAGCACGACGTAGGTCATGGCTTGCAGGCGCGACAGGCCCGTGGATCGCGCGGCCTCGATCTGGCCGGAGGGCACCGAGTCGATGCCGGCGCGCAGGATCTCGCCGTAATAGGCGCCGGTGTTGAGGAAGAAGGCGATGGCGACGCAGGCGAAGCCGCCCAGCTCGAGCCCAGCGAAGGGCAGGCCGGCGAACAACAGCACCAGCAGCACCAGCGGTGGAAAGGCGCGGAAGAAATCAACCCAGGCCATCAGTGGCCAGCGCACGAGGGGATGACGGATGCTGGCGAGCAGCGCCAAGATCAGGCCGCCGAGCAGGCCCAGCGGCACCACCAGCAGCGACAGCAGGATGGTGTTGAGCAGGCCGTCAAGCACGATCGGCATGGCGGCGGCGGCGATCTCCGCGTTGAAGAAGCTCTGGATCATCGCTTCCACGCGAATTTGGTTTCGATCCAGCGCCCGGCCACGACCACCGGAAAGAACAGCACGATGTAGGCGGCGGCGCCCATCATCAGCGGCGAGGGGTTGTAGCTGTTGGACATCGCCGAGGAGGCTTGGCCAAGGATCTCGGTGACCGCCACCACCGTGCCCAGCGCCGTGCCCTTGGTGATGGCGATGGTGCGGTTGGTCAGCGGGGGGATGGTCAGCCGCAGCGCCTGCGGCAGCACCACGTTCATCAGGGTCTGGCCGTAGGACAGGCCGGTCGAGCGCGACGCCTCCCATTGGCCCTTGGGGATCGAGGTGATGCCGGCCCAGAAGATCTCCTCCGAGAACGCCATCAGCACGAAGGCCAGCGACAACCAGGTCGAGACGAAACCCGAGGGCGACAGGCCGGCCGCCGGCAGGCCGAAATACATCAGCACGATGATGACCAGCGGCGGCAGCGAGCGGAACAGGTCGACGACGAAGATGATCAACCAGTTCAGCGGCCGGACGCCCAGGCTGCGCAACAAGGCGAGCGCAAGGCCGGCTGCGAGACCGGAGATCACGATCAGCACCGCGAGCTCGATGGTCACCAGCACGCCGGAGAGGATGTCCGGCAGGTAGCGGGCCATCACCTTGGCGTTGAAGAAGGTGTCGAGGAACCGCTCCCAGGTCGACATGGTCAATGCCGCTGGATCTGGCTGATGAAGGCGCGGGTGCGTTCGTGGCTGGGGTTCTCGAAGATCGACGCGGGTGGCCCCTGCTCGACCACCCTGCCCTCGTCCATAAACAGCACGCGGTCGGCGGCGTTGCGTGCGAAGCCCATCTCGTGGCTCACCACCACCATGGTCATGCCGTCGCTGCGCAGGTCGCGCATCACGCCCAGCACCGAGCCCACCAGCTCGGGGTCAAGCGCACTGGTCGGCTCGTCGAACAGCATCACCCGCGGCTCCAGCGCGATCGAGCGGGCGATGGCGACGCGTTGCTGCTGGCCGCCCGAGAGCTGGCCTGGCGTATGGTCGGCGCGATCGGCGAGGCCCACGCGCTCCAGGGCCGCGCGGCCGATGGCATCGGCCTCGGCCCGCGATTTTCCCGCCACCTTGCGCAGCGCCAGGGTGACGTTGCCCAGCGCCGTCATATGCGGATAGAGGTTGAAGGACTGAAACACCATGCCGATGCGCTGTCGCGCATGGTTGATGTCCGTCTTCGGGTCGAGCAGGTCGATGCCGTCGACGACGACGCTGCCCGCGCTGGGTTCCTCCAGCCGGTTCAGGCAGCGCAGCAGGGTGGACTTGCCCGAGCCGGACGGGCCGATCACGAACACCAGCTCGCGCTCGGCTACCGTCAGGTCGACGCCCTTCAGCACATGCAAGGCGCCGAAATGCTTATGCAGGCCGCGCGCCTCGACGATCGTCTTTGCCATGAGGCGCCTTGGCCATCAACGCCCGATCATCAGCACTTCAAATCGTGCGGCGTCGGATCGTAGCCCGGCATGCCCGGCGGGCCGTAGCCCGGCGTGATCACCCGCTCCAGCGCGTCGGCCGGCGGCTCGCGGCCGAACCACTTGGTCGACATCTTCACGATCGTGCCGTCCTTCTTCATGCAATTGATCGTGTCCTGCAGCTCCTTGCGCAAGGCCGGATTGGTCTTGGGCACCGGCGCCGCCCAGTGCGCGCGGGTGTCCGTGAGCTCGAGGTCGGCGACGAATTGCGGGTTCTTGCTGGCGGCATAGACGATGGTGGTGTTGCCGCCCAGGGTGGCGTAGGCGCGGCCCGAGATCACCGCCTGGGTGGCGTCGGGCTGGGTGTCGTAGACCTGCACGGTGAAGCCGTGCTTCTCGCCCATCTCCTTGCTGAGCTTCTCATAGGGCGTGCCCTTGTTGACCGACACGGCCTTGCCCTTGAGGTCCTCCCAGCCCTTGATCGGGGCCGAGCCCTTCTTGATGCCGAACTGGAAGGCGGTCCACAGATAGCCTGATGTGAACAGCATGTTCTCGGCCCGCTCCTTGGTCACCGTGGTCGGCGCGGCGATGAAGTCGTAGCGGCCGGCCTGCATGCCCGGGATCAGGGTCGAGAAGCTCACCGAATCGATGATGATCTCGCGCTTCATGCGCTTGGCCACCTCGGTGAACAGGTCGATCTGGAAGCCCTCGGTGCCGCCGCCCAGCTTGGGCATGGCGTGCGGCGCGAAGGTGCCGTCGACGCCGGTACGCAGCGGCGGCAGCTTGTCCTGGGCCAAGGCTGGCGACATCAGAATCAGCGCGGCGGCCGCGGCTGCGGCGATACGATGAAACATTCGAATTCCCCCGTTGAACACCTTAGGCCGACGTTGCCGCGCCCGCAGGGGCGGCGCAAGCCGACAATGATGCGGTGATTGCAATTCAGGGGCCAAGCCGGGACAATCCCGCACGACAACAAGAGGCGCCAATGTCCGAGCGAATCCTGGTCATCAATCCGAACTCGACCGAGGCCGTCACGCGCGGCATCGACGACGCCATGGCGCCGCTGCGCATGGCGGGCGGCCCGTCGATCGAGTGCATGACGCTCAAGGAAGGCCCTGCGGGCATCCAGAGCCAGGCCGATGTCGAGAGCGTGGTACGGCCAATCAGCCGCACCGTCTCGGCGCGCGATAACGACTGCGCCGCCTTCGTCATCGCCTGCTTCAGCGATCCCGGCCTGTATGCGGCGCGCGAGGCCACCGCCAAGTCGGTCCTGGGCATCGCCGAATGCGGCGTGCTCACCGCCATGACCATGGGCCAGCGCTTCGGCGTCATCGCCATCCTCGACCGCTCGATCCCGCGCCACCTGCGCTACATCAGGCAGATGGGCGTCCAGGACCGCTTCGCCGGCGACCGCGCCATCGGTCTGGGCGTCGTCGAGCTCAGCGATGAGGATCGCACCTTCAGCCGCATGGCCGAGGTCGGCACGGAGCTGCGCAAGCGAGACGGCGCCGATGTGCTGGTGATGGGCTGCGCCGGCATGGCGCGCTATCGCGACCGCCTGCAGCGCGAGGTCGGCGTGCCGGTGGTCGAGCCGACACAGGCGGCCGTCGCCATGGCCATCGGCCAGGCGCGGCTGGGCTGGGCGGGCTGATCATGCGGCTGTCGCGACGCGCCACGCTCGCCGGCGCCGC
>JALHMM010000116.1 GCA_022844045.1 Reyranellaceae bacterium
CCGCCGCCGCTGAGCAGGAATTAGCGTCATGCGTTCGATATCTGGGCTCCTGCGCGGCCTTCCGATGGTCCCGGGCATGGCGCTGGCCGCCCTCGGCTTCGCTGCGGTGATGTATTCGACCGTCGCCGTCGCACAGACGACCACCACGACCACGACGACGACGCAGCCCGGCGTCCAGCCGGGCGTGCGACCCGGCACGCCGCAACCGGCGGCGGCGAGCGCGCGCACCCAGCCGAGCGGGCGGGCCCCGGATCTGTCGGCCCGCGAAGCCTCCGTGCTGCGCGGCCCGCGCGGCGATCAGCAGGAAGGCATCCCGGTCGGCAGCTTCGTGGTCCATCCGCGGCTGGCTATCGACATAGAGTACGACGACAACATCTTCCGCACCGAGACCAACCGCGTCAGCGACTGGGTGTTCCGGCTTCGACCCGGCGTGACCGTCGACAGCGAATGGGATCAGCATGCCCTGCAGCTCTATGGTCAGGCCGAGTTCGCACGGCTGGCATCGAACGGCAGCGAGAGCTACGAGTCCTTCCTGGTCGGCGCGCGCGGCCGTTTCGACATCACCGAAGACATCGCGCTCAACGGCGAAGCGGAGTTCGGGCGCATCCGTCTGGGTCGCGGCCAGCCCGGCTCGGCCGGCTCGGGTGCCAACTCGATCGTCCACCAGTTCACGACGGGTATGTCGGTCAGCTACAACGGCGATCCGCTCTACGCCCGCTTTGGACCGCGCTTCCAGCGCGTGACCTATGTCGAGGGCAGCGGCGGCGTTAACCAGGACTACAACGTCTTCGAGCTCGGCGGCCGCATCGGCTACAAGGTCACGCCCGAACTGTCGGTCTTCATCGATCCGTCCTACCAATGGGTGCGCTACGACCAGCAGACCGACGCGTTCGGCTTCGCACGCAACTCGGAGGGCTTCGACATTCGCGCCGGTGTCGCCTACGACATCACGCGCACCGTCACAGCCGAGCTGGGCCTGGGATTTTTTCGCCGCACGTTCAGCGACTCGCGCCTGGCGCCGATCTCCGGCCTGTCGGCGCTCGCCCGCTTGTACTGGAATCCGACCGACGAGATCTCGGTCGAGGTGGAAGGCCGCCGCGGCGTCACCGAGTTCCGCACCGCGCTCGCCGGCGTGGCCTCGGGCAACGCCATCAATACCGGCGCGCAAATCCGCGTCGGTTACCTGCCGATAGACCCGCTGCTGATCGACGCCGGTGTGGGATGGCAGCAGTACGACTACACTGGTCCGCTCAGCCGCACCGACAACTATTACACCTTCGACGTCGGGGCGAAGTACTACGTCATCCCGCAGGTGTTCTTCGGGCCGCGCTATATCCACGAGCGTCGCAACTCGAGCACCGCCGGCTTCAACTTTCGCGACAACCGCTACATGCTAACGCTGGGCGCCCAACTGTGATACCGTCCCGCACGGTGTAGAAAGCCGCTGCGGGGTGGTCGCATCGTGAGAAGCCTGTACGAGTACGCGCGGCTCGGCCGCGTCTTCCGATCCTTTCTGAAGCTATCGCTGGGCGGCCTCGTCGGGTTTGCCCTGGCGGCTTGCGAGGCCCCGTCGGGTTCCGGCGTCTGTTCCGCTGACCGGTCGACGCCGCGCCAATTGGGCGTGGTCGGCGGCCTCGAGTATCGGCTGGGCATCGGCGACAAGGTCAAGGTGGTGGTGCTGGGCCAGTCCGAACTAGGCGGCGAGCTTGAGGTCGATGCCGGTGGCAAGATCGTCGTCGCGCTGATCGGCGAAGTTGCCGCGGCGGATCGCTCGGTCGGCCAGGTCCAGGACGAGATCCGGTCCAAGCTGTCGCAAGGTATCCTGCGCGAACCCAAGGTGACGGTGCAGGTGGTCGGCTACCGACCGATCACCGTGCTGGGCCAGGTCCGGACGCCCGGGCGCTATCCTTTCTCCTTCGGCATGGATGTGCGCGGCGCCGCCGCCATGGCGGGTGGTTACGAACGTCGAGGCAGCACCGAAAACGCAGTCATCTTCCGTCAGGCCCAGAAGCTCGACGCCTGCGCGGAGACACCGTTGCTGCCCGGCGACACGGTCGAGATTCTGCGCAAGGCTTTCTGATCATCAGGTGTCTCCGCCATCCTCGGGCCGGCATTTTGCCGGCCCGTTTTCGTTTGGGTCGTCTCGATAGGGACCCGGGGCCACGAATCTGAGTGTGAGAGTCGATGTAGTCCGTTGATAACTAGAGACTTAATGGATTGACGATTTTTGACGATAGACTGCTTGACAGCTATTCAATGATATCAATAAGATGGAGTCTAATATTGAAGTGAAATTCAAACCAAATGCGTTTTCCTACTCTTTTCCTGACATGTTCCATTCTTGTTGCCGGCGCTTTTGGCGCCGCTGCGCAATCGCCGCAGCAGGCAACCCGCACACCTGATCAGGACAGCCGCGAGATCCGCGACATCGTCGAAGGCGCCGCGCGCAACGATGCCGGCTGGCGCAAGCAGGCCGACGACTACGTCCGCGGCGAGCAGAGGCCGACCTTCGGTAATCGCGCGCATGCCAGCGATCGTGCGATCCGCCTGCTGGAAGCGGTCGACGAGCGCTGCCGCCGCGGTGACTGCCAGACTGGCCGCCAAGCGGTGGGCACCGCGTCGGTGGCGCAGTCGCCAGCGCAGGAGGTGGCGCGCATAGGCAAGACCAATGTTTGTTCGGCCTATCCGATCGAGGCCGTGGGCGTGCGGCGCTGGACCGTGCCGGCGGGATCGATGGCCTTCGACTTCCAGCCGCGCGGCGTGCGGCCCTCGGCCGGCGCTATCCCGATCATTCCAGGCGATACACGGCTGATCGGTGGCCCACGCGGCGAGCGCTATGTCGAAGACTACGTGCTGACCGGCGACTCTCTGCTCGACGTGCGTGGTTTCAAGACGGCGGTGCCGCCGGGTCGACTGCGCGTCATCCTGCTCGGCTCGATCGAGCAGCGCCGTCAGGCGTCGCGGCTGCCCTTCGGCCCCATCATCGAAGTCAACGGCCGCATCCTCGAAGTGCTCGGCGTGGCGCCCAATCGTTGGCTGCAGCGCGGCATGCTGACCAGCGCGGACCGTGCCGAAGCGACGGCCGGCGCCGACCTGCTGTCTGGCGTCGCGCCGGCGATCGTCTTCGAGGCCGACGGCGATCGCGGCCAGCTGACCTTGGGCTTTCCCACAGGTGTCGAGGTCGGCGCCGTGATCATCGAGCCGTCCGACCAGCCGTCTTCCTTCCTGCTCGACTCCGCCGCGCCCAACGCCGTCGCCTCGGACACGACCTGCCTGCGCGAGCAGGAGAAGATCGATCGCGCGCTGGCCAAGCTGCCGTCAGGCCGTCCGACGACGGTGCGAACGCCGACGGTCGAGTCCGGGCCAAGACCGCCGACCCCGACGCCGCTCAGCCCGAGCTGATGGCGCCACGCCGCCGTCGCGGGCGTTGCGACGGATCGAGCGGTCGAACGATCCTTACGAAGCGGTGCGACGGATTCTCGGCGCGGTGTGTTTCGACCGCGTCGTCGTTACTGCTCGCGCGGGGCGTGCTTGCCGAGGATGCGCTGCAGGGTGCGGCGATGCATGTTGAGCCGCCGCGCGGTCTCCGAGACGTTGCGATCGCACTGCTCGAAGACGCGCTGGATATGCTCCCAACGCACGCGATCCGCCGACATCGGATTAGAGGGTGGCGGCGGCAGCTTCTTGCCGTGCGCCACCAGCGCCTGCTCAATGGCGTCGGCGTCCGCCGGCTTCGACAGATAGTCGACCGCGCCCTCCTTCACCGCGGCGACAGCCGTGGCGATGTTGCCGTAGCCGGTCAGCACCACGATGCGAATGTCGGGGCGCGCCTTGCGGAGCGGGCCGACGATCTCCAAGCCGTTGCCATCGCCCAACCGCAGATCGATCACCGCGTAGGCCGGCGGCGTCGCCAGCTGGGCCAGGGCCTCTGCGACCGAGCCCACCGCGGTCACCACGTAGCCGCGCTGTTCCATGGCGCGGGCCACACGGGTGCGGAACGCCTGATCGTCGTCGGCGATCAGCAGGCTGCGCTCTGTATCGTCACCGGCATCCGCCGCTGGTGCGGCTGCGCCGGGCTTGTCGTCGCGGTTGGCCACGCTTCGTCCCCTGCTACGCCTTCGAACGCTGCTGTCGGGCGAATGCCCGGGGGCCTTAAGTAGACCGGAACACCGGGTTCTTCCAGCGCGCCGTGACCCGGGCGCCGCCGCCGGCGGAAGCCGGGCGGTTGTCGAAGCGCACGACGGCACCCGTGCGTTCCAGCAAGGTCTTGGCGATGAACGCGCCCAGACCCATGTGCCCGTCGGTGCCCTCCCGTGTCGAGAGAAAAGGGGCGCCCAACTCGTCCAGCAAGGTCTCGGGGAAGCCTGGCCCGTCGTCCTCGACGGCGATCTCGACCCAGGCCGCCGTCCAGCGGGTCGTGATCAGCACCGTCGATTGGGCGAAGCCGCATGCGTTCTGGATTAAATTGCCCATGCCCTGCAGGAATTCGGGCCCGCGAACCATGACCGGCGCGACACGCGGGGCTGCGGGCACGGCCGGTGTCGCTTCGAAGGTGATCTGGACACGGCCATCGTTCCACGGCTCGGCGGCGGCCTCGACCAGCGCCGGAACCGGTACGACGGTATAGGCATCCGACACATCGCCCACCGGATCGACGCTTAGTCGCGCCAGGATCGCGCGGCAGCGCTCGGCCTGATCGACCAGCAGATCGACGTCCTCGCGCAGTGGATCGTCGGCCTCCAGCTCGCGCTGCATCTCGCGGCTGACCACCGAGATGGTCGCCAGCGGGCTGCCCAACTCGTGCGCCGCCGCCGCCGCCAGCGCGCCCAGGGCGGAGATGCGCTGCTCGTGCGCGAGCGTCGCGGCCACGGCGGCGAGCGCGTCGCCCATGCGCCGGCTCTCGTCGGCCAGCCGCCATGTATAGAGGGCGATCAGCACGATGGAGAGCGTCACCGCCAGCCACAGCGCGACGACGAAGATCGGCGGTAACACAGGCGGCGGGCCATCCCACGGCAACGGCAGATGGACCACCGTGACCAGCCCGGCGCACAGCACCGCGAGCCCGGTGAGCACCGCGACACTGCCGCGCGAGAGGTTCGAGCCGGCGACCGCGACGGGCGCCAGCAGCAGCAGCACGAAGGGATTGGAGATGCCGCCGGTGAGGTAGAGCAGCAGGGTGAGCTGCAGTACGTCGAAGCCGAGGAAGACGGCGGCCTCGCGGTCGCGCAGCTGCGTGCTGGTGGGCCGGCTGATCTCGAAGATCAGGTTGAGCAGCGCCGACATGCCGATGGCGCCGAACACCCAGAGCACCGGCAGCTTGAAGTCGAGGCCCCAGGCGACGATCGCGGCGGTCACCGCCTGGCCGGCGACGGCGATCCAGCGGATCTGCACCAGCGAGCGCATACGCACGCCACGGCGTCCCTCGAGGAAGGATGTCGCCTCGTCGAAGCTCGGACGCGAACGCCGCGCGGCGGCCGCTGCCTGCGCCGCCGGCGCCGATGGCGCCGGCATCATCGCCTCGCTGTCGCTCACCTAGACACGTCCCGGGCCGTTCTGGGCGGCCCCTGTTGTCTATTCGTCGCCGTTGCCGCCGCCCGCGGCGGATGGTGGCGCCATGCCCATCACGTGGTAGCCGGCGTCGACGTGGTGCACCTCGCCGGTGACCCCGGCCGACAAATCCGACAGCAGGTAGAGCGCGGCGCCACCGACATCGGCCTGGTCGATGTTGCGGCGCAGCGGCGCCACCTCGCGCGTCGTGCGGTAGACGTAGCGCCCGTCGCCGATCACGGCGGCGGCCAGCGTGCGCATCGGGCCGGCCGAGATGGCGTTGACGCGGATCCTGTGCGGGCCGAGGTCGGCGGCGAGATAGCGCACGCTGGCCTCGAGCGCGGCCTTGGCGACGCCCATGACGTTGTAGCTCGGCATCACGTGGCGCGCGCCGCTGTAGGTCAGCGTGATCAGGCTGCCACCATGGGTCATCAGCGGCTGGGCGCGACGCGCCAGGTCGGTGAGCGAGAAGCAGGAGATCGTGAGGCTGCGCTGGAAGTTGGCGCGGCTGGTGTCGACGTAGCGGCCCTTGAGCTCTTCCTTGTCGGAATAGGCGATGGCGTGCACGACGAAGTCGAGGCGGCCCCATTCCTTCTTCAGGGTGTCGAACAGCGCGTCGAGGCTGGCGTCGTCCTCGACATCGGCCGGCAGCACCAGCTTGGCGCCCAGCTTGCCGACCAGCGGCTTGACGCGCTGGCCGAAGACGTCGCCCTGGTAGGTGAAGGCGAGCTCGGCGCCGGCGGCGTGGCAGGCCTTGGCGATGCCCCAGGCGATCGAGCGGTCGTTGGCCACGCCCATGATCAGGCCGCGGCGGCCGGTCATCAGGCCCGAGGCGCGGCTCGCGGCGTCCGAGGCTGACGGGCCGTTGCCGGTATCGGGGCTCACGCGCCGACCCTCTGGAACAGCAGCACCGCGTTGGTGCCGCCGAAGCCGAAGCTGTTGGACATCACGCGCTCCAGCCCGGCGTCGTCGACGCGCGCGCGCGCGATCGGGTAGTCGGCGGCGCCGGGATCGACGCTGTCGATGTTAATCGACGGGGCGATGAAGTCGTGGCGCAGCATCAAGAGCGTGTAGATCGCCTCGTGCGCGCCGGTGGCGCCCTGGCTGTGGCCGGTCATCGACTTGGTCGAGCTCACCGTCGGCAGGCGGTCCTTGAAGACCTCGCGGATGGCGTCGAGCTCGGTGATGTCGCCCACCGGTGTGCTGGTGCCATGTGTGTTGATGTAGTCGACCGGCCGGTTGTGGCCCGAACCGCCCAGCGCCATGCGCATGCAGCGCACCGCGCCTTCGCCCGAGGGCGCCACCATGTCGGCGCCGTCGCCGGTGGCGCCATAGCCGACGATCTCGCCGTAGATCTTCGCGCCGCGGGCACGGGCGCGCTCGTAGTCCTCGAGCACGACCATGCCGCCGCCGCCCGAGATCACGAAGCCGTCGCGGTCCTTGTCGTAGGCGCGCGACGCCCGCGTCGGCTGGTCGTTGAAGCCCGCCGACATCGCCGGCATGGCGTCGAACAACACCGACAGGCGCCAGTCGAGCTCCTCGCCGCCGCCGGCGAAGGCGACGTCGGCCTTGCCCAGCAGGATGGTCTCATAGGCGTTGCCGATGCAATGCGCCGAGGTCGAGCAGGCCGAACTGATCGAATAGCTGGGGCCGCGCACGCCGAAGGCGGTGCCGAGGTTGGCCGAGACGGTGCTCGACATCGCCTTGGGCACGACGAACGGGCCGACGCGCTTGGGCCCCTTCTCGCGCGCCGTGTCGGCGGCGTCGACGATCGCCTTGGTGCTGGGGCCGCCCGAGCCGGCGATCAGCGCCGTGCGCTCCGACTTGACGGTGGCCTCGTCGAGGCCGGCATCGGCGATGGCTTCTTTCATAGCCAACCAGGCGAAGGCCGCGCCATCGCCCATGAAGCGGCGCAGGCGACGGTCGACCAGCTTCTCGACATCGACCTTGAGCGTGCCGGCGACCTGGCTGCGGAAGCCGCGCTCCTTGTACTCGGGCACGAACTCGATGCCCGAGCGGCCGGCCTTCAGGCTCTCGGTGACCTCGGCGGCGTTGCTGCCGATGCTCGAGACGATGCCAAGGCCGGTGACGACGACGCGGCGCATCTCAGCTGGCCGCCGCTTGCGGCACGAATAAACCCACTTTCATGTCGCTGACCTCGAACGCGGTTTGGCCATCGGCTTCGAGGACGCCGTCGGCGATGCCCAGCACCAGCCTGCGCAGCATCACACGCTTCATGCTGACGCGATAGGTCACGCGCTTGGTCGCTGGCGTCACCATGCCGCTGAACTTGGCCTCGCCGACGCCCAGCGCGCGGCCGCGGCCAGGCGCCTTCATCCAGCCGAGGAAGAAGCCGACCATCTGCCACATCGCATCGAGCCCGAGGCAGCCCGGCATGACGGGATCGCCCTCGAAATGCACCGGGAAGAACCAGAGGTCCGGCTTGACGTCGAGCTCGGCGACGATCTCGCCCTTGCCGTACTTGCCGCCCTTGTCGTCGATGTGGACGATGCGGTCGAACATCAGCATGGGCGGCAGCGGCAGCTGGGCGTTGCCGGGGCCGAACAGCAGGCCCTTGGCGCACTTGATCAGATCATCGTAGCCGTAGCTGTTCTGGGTAACGGTCACGTCCACGTCGATCTCGCGCTGTCCGGGGGAATCGCTGCCGGGTCGATCTGCCGACCCTTGTGGCTTCTAACAAATAGGACCGCTGCGGCAAATGACAATTCCCGGCCGATCAACGACTTGAGGCGGTGATTTGCGGGTCGCCGGCATCGTGTCGCGGCAAATCGCGGTGGCTCCACTAGGCACCGGCGCCGAGCGGTGGCATATGACGGGGTGATGACCGTGTCGCCCCAGAACGCCGTTCCGGCCCGTCTGCGCAGCGCGGGCCTGAGGCCCACGCGCCAGCGTCTGGCCCTGGCGACGCTGCTGTTCGGCGACGGTCTGGACCGCCACGTCACGGCCGAGCAGCTGCATGCCCAGGCGCGTCGCGATGGTGTCAAGGTCTCGCTGGCGACGGTCTACAACACGCTCAACCAGTTCACCGCCGCCGGCCTGTTGCGCGAGGTCTCGGCCGGTCCGGGCCGTATCTACTTCGATACCAATGTTTCGGCCCACCACCACTTTTTCGTCGAGGGCGACAGCGTTTTGCTCGATATCCCGGCCGATCAGGTGGTGCTGGCCAAGCTACCGGCCGTGCCCGAGGGTCTACGGATCGAGCGCGTGGACGTGGTGGTCCGGGTTCGCAAGGGATGAGCGACCAGGATCGCTCATCGTTAATCGTTTAGAATAATTCTAATATCCGTTGACCATGTCGGCGGCCGTTTCTATATCGAGACGGGACGGCGCCCCTGTCGGCGCATGCACGAGGGAGAGGATCATGGCGAAGCTTGGTGGTTCGAAGACCGAGGGTAACCTGAAGGCGGCGTTCGCGGGCGAGAGCCAGGCCAACCGTCGCTATCTGTACTTCGCGCAGAAGGCCGACGTCGAAGGCTACAACGACGTCGCCGCCGTGTTCCGCTCGACCGCGGAAGGCGAGACCGGCCACGCCCACGGCCACCTGGAGTTCCTCGAGGCTGTCGGCGATCCGGCCACGGGCCTGCCGATCGGCGATACCGGTCTCAACCTGAAGGCGTCGATCGCCGGCGAGACGCACGAGTACACCGACATGTACCCGGGCATGGCGCGCACCGCGCGCGAAGAGGGCTTCGGCGAGATCGCCGACTGGTTCGAGACCCTCGCCAAGGCCGAGAAGAGCCACGCCGGACGCTTCCAGAAGGCGCTCGACACCCTGTCGTAGTCATCGCGTGGACGACGGGAGCCAGACAGGCTCCCGTCGCGAACGGGCGCCGGCACCCGCCGGCGCTTGGCGTTGAATACGGAGGTTCGATGCGCGAGGGCAGCCTCGAAGCGCCGACCCGGCATCCGCTCGGTTGGCAGGAAGCCGATTTCTGGGATGAGGCGAAGCTCCACAAGGAAATGGAGCGAGTCTTCGATATCTGTCACGGCTGCCGCCGCTGCTTCAATCTCTGCGATTCCTTTCCGCGGCTGTTCGACCTTGTCGACAACAGCCCGAGCGGCGAGCTCGATGGCGTGAAGGCGGAAGACTTCGGCCGCGTCGTCGAGGCCTGCACGCTGTGCGATCTCTGCTTCATGACCAAGTGCCCCTACGTGCCGCCGCACGAATGGGCGCTCGACTTCCCGCACCTGATGCTGCGCCACCGCGCCGTCGAAGCGGAGAAGAAGGGCGGCGCGAAATTCATGGAGCGCCAGCTCGCCGAGACCGACCGCAACGGCAAGCTGGCTAATATCGTGTCGGGCGTCGCCAACTGGGCGACCGACGAAAAGAACACCGGTATGCGCCGCGTGCTGGAGAAGGTCGCCGGCATTCATCACGGCGCGCACCTGCCGCGCTACGCCGACGAGACGCTGCTCAATCGCGCCCGGCGCGAGGCGGTGGAGATCAACCGCGAGGCGCCGGCCTTCGGCAAGCGCAAGGCGGTGCTCTACGCGACCTGCTTCGCGAACTTCAACAACACCGATATCGGCCAGGCCTCGCGCGCCGTGCTGGCCAAGCTGGGCGTCGAGACCGAAGTCGTGCACCCGGCGTGCTGCGGTATGCCGAAGCTCGAGCTTGGCGATCTCGAGGCGGTGGCCGCCGCCGCGCGCAAGGTCTCCACCGAGCTGCTTTCCTGGGTCGACAAGGGCTACGACGTCATCGCGCTCACGCCATCCTGCGCGCTGATGCTGAAGTTCGAATGGCCGCTGATCTTGCCGGCCGACGCCAACGTCAAACGCCTGTCGCAGTCGACCTTCGACATCAGCGAGTATGTCGTCGACATCGCCAAGAAGGACGGCCTCGCGCCTGGCCTGGAGACGCTGGAAGGCGGCGTGACCGTACATCTCGCCTGCCACGCCAGGGCTCAGAACATGGGCGCCAAGGCGGCGGAGATGCTGCGGCTGGTACCCAAGACGCGCGTCGCGGTGATCGAGCGCTGCTCCGGCCATGGCGGTGTCTGGGGCGCGCGCACCGAGAATTTCGACGTCGCGGTGAAGGTCGGTCGCCCCGCCGCGCAACAAGCGCTGCGCAACAATACGCCGTTCGTCGCCTCGGAATGCCCGCTGGCGGCCGACCACCTGCTACAGGTTATGCAGTTGACCGCCGAGGACGAACCGCCCAAGCCATCGAAGGCTCATCATCCGATCGAGCTGTTCGCCATGGCATACGGCCTGACCTAGCGTCGGGCCAGGAGAGTGTAATGAGATTCCTCGTCCTGATTCTGACAGCGTTGCTGGCCGCCGCCGGCGCGCGCGCGGCGGATACCAACGGTCGCTTCTACGTGGTGGGCGCCGGCTCGGTCAGTTGCAAGCAGTACACCGACGCGACGGACCAGCAGAAACTCTTCGCCCAGACGTGGATGGCGGGCTATATCTCCGCGCTCAACCGAACGACCCCGGACACTTGGCACATCGTCGGTGAAACGACGCCCGAGGCCATGTACGGGATGATCGCCAAATACTGCACGGACAACCCCGAGACCGCTCTGGGCATCGCGACCCACAAGGTGATCGAGTTCCTGCAGCCCAAGCGGACCCGCAAGTCGCCGACCTGAAGCCGATGCGCAAGATCACCCAAGCCGATATCCTGCCGCTGTCCGAGTACTTGAAGGTGCGCGGCCAGCGGCGCACGGCCATTTCCGCCCTGAAGAAGAATCGACGGCTGGAGGTCGGCCCCTTCGCGACCTTCTACTTCGAGAGCTTCGACACCATGCTGCACCAGGTGCAGGAGATGCTCTACATCGAGAAGGGCGGCGCGGAGCAGTTGCCCGACGAGCTCGCGGCCTACAACCCGCTGATCCCGAACGGTCGCGAGTTGACCGCCACGGTGATGCTCGAGATCGACGACCCGGTGCGCCGTGCCCGCGTGCTGGCGGGCCTGGGCGGCATCGAGCACACCATGTTCATCCGCTTCGCCGGCGAGACAGTGAAGGGCGCGGCCGAGGACGACCAGGAACGCACCCGCGCCGATGGCAAGGCGTCCTCCGTGCAGTTCGTGCACTTCCCGTTCACGGCGGCGCAGATCGCCAAATTCCGCGCGCCGGGCACCGAGGTCGTGGTCGGCTTCAACCATGAGAACTACGGCCACATGGCGCTGATGTCGGAGACGGTGCGCGCGGCGCTGGCGAAGGACTTCGACTGAAGGTTGGCGCAGCGGAAACGCTTCTGGATCGTCCTGCCACGGATCGAAGATCTTGGCGCCTGTCAGCGCAAAATCAGCGACGTTCCGCGAGGCGACGTAAAGATCGTGCTCGATCGCCGTGGCCGCGATGAGGGCATCGATAGGCGGCGGCAATCTCCTCCGCATGCGCCTTGCGGTGCCACGAATGCGAGCCCATCGCCGGACGATGGCATCGTCCAAGCTCAGAATGCGGCCGGCGAAGATCCGCTCCGCCCGCGTCAGCGACTGCTCGATCCCTGTACGCCGGGAATCGTTTACCGGCAGCGACCACAGTCCCTGCTCGACTTCAGCGAGCGTAAGTACACTGATGTGCACACGCCATCGCGGTTGGTCGCGCGACCACGTTTCTACGATTCGATCTGGCTTCGCCCGTAGCAGTTCCGCGACTACGTCGCTATCCAGCAACCAGCCCTTCATCGGCGCTTGAACCGTCTTGCCGGCGACTCGAAGAAGCCCGGCCTTTCACGGCGATCACGGGGCTCCAGTACAGATGCCGAGTCGGGGCTGAAAGAGAGAAGTTCCGCGCTGTCCGCGTATCTGCTTCGCCACTGGACGGAGCTAGGCAGCATCGGCAAGGTGCGCTCGCCAGCACAAGGATGGCGGATGGGCAGTACGGTTTTCGAGTCGATCCTGTTTCGCGACATGTTCGGCACCGCGGCGATGCGCGCGGTGTTCGACGATCGCGCCCTGATCGCGCGCTATGTCGAGGTCGAGGTGGCGCTGGCGAAGGCGGAAGGCCGCGCCGGCGTGATCCCGGCCGAGGCGGCCGAGGCGATCGCGCGCACCGCCGACGCCACGAAGCTCGACTTCGAGCGGCTTGAGCGCGAGACGCAGAATGTCGGCTATCCCATTCTGCCGGTCGTCGCGCAGCTCTCCACGATGTGCGGCGAGGCCGGGCGCTACGTGCACTGGGGCGCCACGACGCAGGACATCATGGATACGGCGACGGCGCTGCAGCTGCGCGCCGCGCTCGATATCGTCGCCGCCGACGTCGAGGCGCTGCGCGCCATCATGGCCGATCTCGCGCGCAAGCATCGCGATACGCCGATGGCCGGCCGCACCCATCTGCAGCAGGCCCTGCCGGTGACCTTCGGCTACAAGATCGCGGTGATGCTGGCGGCGATGGACCGCCACGCCGAGCGCCTGCGCCAGCTTCGCCCGCGCGTCGAGGTGGTCGAGTTCGCCGGCGCCGCCGGCACCCTGGCCTCGATCGGCGAGAAGGGCCTCGCGGTGCAGCGCGAGCTGGCGCGCGAGCTCAGCCTCGCCGAGCCGGCCGCCACCTGGCATGTCGCGCGCGACGGCTTCGCCGAGGCGGTCAACGCGTTGGCGCTGATCTGCGGCACGCTCGGCAAGATCGCCCTCGATACCATGATCATGATGTCGACCGAGTACGGCGAGGTCTTCGAGCCCTTCGTGCACGGTCGCGGCGCTTCGAGCACCATGCCGCAGAAGCGCAACCCGATCTCCAGCGAGCTGATCCTCGCCGCCGCCAAGATCGCGCGCCAGCAGGCCGGCCTGATGATGGACGCGCTGGTCACAGACTTCGAGCGCGCCACCGGCCCGTGGCACGCCGAGTGGGCCGCGATCCCCGAGGCCTGCCTCGCCACAGCGAGCGCGCTGCATCAGGCGAAGTTCATGCTCGGCGGCTTGATCGTCGACACCAAGCGCATGCGCCGGAACCTCGACATCACCTCAGGGCTGATCGTCGCCGAAGCGGTGATGATGGGCCTCGCTCCGCATACCGGCCGCCAGCAGGCGCACGACATCGTCTACGACGCCTGCCGCGAAGCCGCGCAGCGCGGCACGCCGCTGCTCGACGCGCTGGTGAAGGTCGATGCTGTCACCAAGCACCTCGACCGCGCCGCGCTGGCCAAGCTCTGTGATCCCGCCAATTACCTTGGCATCGCGCCGGCAATGGTCGATCGCGTCGTGGGCCAGGCAAGATAGCGATCGATGCTCAGCTTCGACCTCCTTGAACCGGGCCTTGGCCTGTCGGGCCGTCCGGCGTCGGCGGCGGATGTGGAGGCGTCGCCGTTCAAGGCCGTCCTGAACGTTTGCGACTTCGAACAGCCGCGTTACGAAAGGGGCCTGAGTTCGTCCATCGAGGTGGTGCGCCGGCCGATCAACGACATCTACCCGGTGCCGCTGCCCTACCTGACGCTGGCCACGTTGGAACTCGTCGACCTGCGGCGACGCGGCGTGCCCACGCTTGTGCATTGTCAGGCAGGGCGGTCGCGCAGCCCCACCATCATCGCGCTCTACTGGATGGCGCGCGACGGGCTGGACTGGGATACCGCGCTGGCACGCGTCATCGCCTGCCGATCGATCGTGGATCCCAACCCGTTCTTTCGCAGCGAACACAGCCGCGCCGCGATCCTGTCGGAAGCGCGGGCTCTCATGACTGGCGAGACGGGTGTGCTGGACCGCGCCCGCGCCCGCCGTGCCGCGCTGGTGCAACGCTTCCTCCGCCGGACAGCCGATGTCGCCCAAGAGGACGACGGCTGGAATCTCGTCGATGAGGGCTTGGCGATCGGCGGATCGCAGGCCTTCGGCGCCAGCTTGCACGAGGCGGGCATTCGCGAAGTCGTCCTGGTCGGCGACATCGAAGGCGACGAAGCCCTGTCGACCTTCCCGTCGGATGCCCCACCGATGGTTCATCGCTTGCCAGGAAGCACCGACGCGGAGCTGCGCACGGCGTCAGGGGCAATCTTGGCTTTGTGGCAGGAGGCACGTCGGGCCGGGCGCCCGATCTGCGTGCTGTCGGGCGGCGATGAGGCTTCCGGTACTCTTGCGGTCTGCGTCGCGCTGATGGCGGCCAATGGGTGGGATCGCGCCACCGCGCTCTGGTACCTGGCCAGCCGGCGCGCGACGGCATGGACCCATGTCGGCGCGATCTGGTTTGCCGACCGGGACCTGTGGCCAGCCGCCACGCCTTAGGACTATTGGACCCGATACAGCCGGATCGCATCCGCATCCGGCTCGCAGCCCAGGCCCGGGCCTTGTGGCACGGCGACCTTGCCGTTCTTCGGCTTCACCCGCTCGCCCATCGGCTCGGCGGCGAGATCGACCGCCAGCCGCTCGAGCAACGGAACGTTGAGCGCCGCGGCGAGATGGATGGTGTGCGCGTAGCCGGCGCCGATCATGAAGCAGTGCGGCATGAACTGCACATCGAAGGCGTCGGCCAGCGCGGCGATGCGGATGGCTTCGGAAAGCCCGTGCGCCTTGGCGATGTCGGGCTGCACGACATCGACGGCGCCGGCCTCGAACATCACGCGGTAGTCGGCGAGGCTGCCGGCGTTCTCGCCGGCGGCGATCGGGATGCTGGTCGATCGGCGCAGCTCGGCCAGGGCGTGCACGTTCTCCGGCGGCCAGGTCGGCTCCTCGAGCCACAGCAGATCGTGCGGCTCCATCAGCTTCGCGTTGCGTTTGGCCTCGGCCAAGGTCCACGGGCAGTTGGTGTCGAGCATCAGCTTCACGTCGGGACCGATCGCGGCGCGCGAGGCGCCCACGGTTTCGACCAGCACCTCGTGGAGCTTCAGCGCGCCATAGCCCTCGCGCGCGAGGCGCTCGCAGGCCTTGGCCGCGGCGGGTCCGGAGCCGTAGCGCACCATGCTGGCGTAGAGCGGCAGCTCTTGCCGCGCGGTACCGCCCAGCAGGCGATAGAGCGGCAGGCCGGCGGCCTTGCCGAGGATGTCCCACAGCGCGAGATCGACGGCGGAGACGCAGAAGGCGACGATGCCGACGCGGCCGAAATTGTGATGCAGCCGTTCGAGGTCGCGCTTGATGACATTGATCTGCGTCGCGTCACGGCCGATCAGCGCCGGCGCGACATGCGTGTCGAACACCGCCTTCAGCGCCAGCTCGCCGTTCTTGGTGAAGACCTCGCCCCAGCCGCTGATGCCCTGGTCGGTATCGATGCGCACCAGCAGGGTCTGGAACTGCTTGTGCGCGCCGGCCAGGCGCCAGAGCCCGCCGTGATCCTCATAGGGAATGGCGAGCAGGATGGAGTCGACTCTGGTGATCTTCACGATGTCCCCCGCATCGTTGGCGGGCGGTATCGTGCGCGAGGATGCGTCGGCGGTCTATGGTCTATGGCCGGCGCGAGAGCGGCAGGCGGACTACGTTGCCGGGCGAGGAGCCGGGGTCGTCTTCCGGAGGCGTGGATTCGGCGCCGGGTAGCCGCGCTTCGCCCGGCCAGGCCGGTGGCATCGGTGGCTGCGGCGCGGCGGCGTCGACGATCGGCGGCGATTCTTCCGATGGGGTCTGCACCAGATCGTCTGGCGCAGGCGTGGTGCCGAGCGCGGTCCACACGTCGTGCGCCGTCGGCGGATCCGGCGGTGTCGGTGCCGCCACCGCGCGGCCCGGCACCGCCGCGGCCTTGCGCAGGCTTTGCCAGCGCGCCAACGCGACTTTGTAGGAGTCGGTGCCGCCATCGGCGGCGGTCGCTTCGTCTTGCGCGACCGTGGTCTCGCGCCGCGGCGCCACGCCATCGGCATCGCCCCAATGCTTGGCGCGGGGCGAGAACAGCGGCCCCGTCGGCTCTTCGCTTGGATCGGGCCGCCGCGGCGGGATATCGGGCAGGGCGTCCTGCGGTGGTGCGGAACCGCGCCCCAGCGCCACCGGCACCTGCGGCGCGGGCTGTACCAATTCCCGCGGCGCGGTCGTGCCCCGCCGGATCCTCGGCAGGTCGAACTCCGGTGGTGGCGTGACCGAGTCGTCGGCCGAGGTCGGCCGGCCTGTGCCGCTGCGCCGGCGCCGTCGCTTCTTGCGCGACTGATCTGTCGCGGATTCTTCATCGGCGACGGTGACCCCCTGCTTGGCCCGCGCCGCGGCGAGCGCCTGCGCCGAGGCGACGCCCAGCATCAGCATGAAGGTCACGGCGACTGCCGGCATCTGCAGCGAGAAGTCGACCATCGAATGGCCAGCGACCAACGCCGTCCCGGCGATCGCGGCGATCGCGAAGCTGGTGCCGCGCGAGCGCGAGAACAGGGCGGTGACGCAGATGCCGACCGCCATGCCGACCAGCGCCAGGCTCAGCAGCAGGGCCGGGATGCCGCCTTCGACGGCGAGCTCAAGATAGGAATTGTGCGCGAAGTCGACATAGGCATCAAAGCCGGGCGGGGCCTGCAGGCCGCCATTGAACGCCGCCGCGAAGCCGCCCAGGCCATGACCGGTCACCGGCCGCTCGCCGGCGACTTGGCGGCCGATCTCGAACAGCACCCAGCGCGCGTCGTGCTCGATGCCGTCACTGACGCGTTCGGCGAGAAAGCCGCCGCTGATCACCATGGCCGTTGTGACGCACACCGCGCCGATACCGACCAGTACCAGGAAGGCGCGCAGGCTGAGGTCGCGTACGATCAGCATGCCCAGGCCGAACACGACAAGGCCCAGCAGCAGGCTGGCGACACCGGCGCGCGAGCCGGTGAGGATCACCGCCATGACCCCGGTCGCGATGGCCAGCGCCGTGATGTACAGGACCGGCGTCGCCTCCTCGGAGACGGTGCGCAGCAGCGCGATCGGCGAGGCGCCGCTGCGCATCAGGTGGCGCAGCTCCGACAGCAGCGGCCCCATGGCGATGAGGACGCAGAGCCCACCATAGGTAGCGTAGGAGTTGCGGTTGACGAAGGTCGAGGTGACGCTGCGCGAATAGGCCGAGGGCACGACGCCGAGGATCGTCTTGTAGCCGGCGAACATCGCGAACAGGCCGTAGGCCGCATAGGCCAGCCCGGCCACGGCCAGCACAATGAAGGCCCAGCGCGCCCGCTGGCGGTCACGGCACAGCATGAAGGCGAGAAAGAACACGCCGCCATACGCCAGCAGCCGCATCGCCTGGTACGCGCCGACGCCGGGATCGAGCGCGATGGCGCCTGGCAGCGGCTCTCCCAGCGCGCGCGCCGCCTCGGCCCAGGCCGGGTGAGCGAGTCCGTCGCTGATCGGCGAGATCTGGAACCAGTACCAGACGATCAGCGCGCCGAAGACGACGGCGAAGCCCAGGGCGAGGCGGTCGATGATCACGGCCGCTGGCGTGGGCGGCGGCGGTCCGTCGATCGAGGCTGAGGCGTTCAGCGTGACCGTGGCGCCCTGGCGCAGGACCGCGCGGACACGGTCGATGCCCCACAGCACCAGGAGCACCGCCACGATGAGCGACAGCACGCTCCAGGGGAGTGGCCGGTTCGAGGCGAAGGGCAAGGGCGCGATCGCCACCGTCGCGATCAGCAGCCAGAAGACGATGTTGGACATCTCGGGTCGGAACCCGCTCCGGTGGCGTCAGTATGTTAAGGTGTCAGTGTAACATACGGGCGGTGGCGCGTCATTTGGCCGGGGCGGTCCGGAGTGGAGCGGATGCAGGGCAGTGAGGGCGCCGTACGCGCGCTGTGGGCGACGGTGCTGGGTGGCAACGCGCCCGCGACGTCTCCGCCGGCTGGCGAGCTGGCGCAGGCCGCCGAGCGGCTGGCACGCCGGCTGTCGCCCGCCTGGGCATCGAGTCTCTTGAAGCCACTCACCATCAATCTGGCGGCGGCGCCCCAAGCGCTGCTGGTCGCCCGCCTGACCCATGCGGCACAGGGCGAGGCCATGCGGCTGATGGCCGAGGCGGGGCTCGAACCCGTGGCCCTGAAGGGCTTCTCCAATGCCCACGCGCTCTACGACGATCCGGTCGCGCGGATCGGCGGCGATCTCGACGTGCTGCTGCGCCGCGACCAGCTGGCGGCCGTCATCGACCTGTTCGGCAAGCGCGGTTACGGCTTCGCCGCCGATGGACGGCGCCGCTGGGGCTTCGTGTCGGACGCCAGCTTCGTGCCGTTCTTCTCGCCCGATGGGGTGTGCAACATCGACCTGCATGTCGAGGCCGATTCCTGGCCGCTGTATGTCGGGCTGCCGGCCGACGATGTGAGGGCCGCCGCGCGGCGCGTGGCTTACGCGCACGGCAGCTTCATGGCGCCCGCGCCAGAGCATGCCCTGCTGATCGCGGTCTCGAACATCGCCAAGGACCGGTTTTCCGCGCCCACCATCTCGAAGGTCATCGATCTGTCGCGGTTGCTGGCACGCCGGCAAGGCGACCTCGACTGGGCGGAGATCGAAACGCGCAGCGCGCGCGCGGCGCTGACACCGGCCCTGAGCGCGACTCTGGCGCTGCTGGTGGAGCTGGGTTTGCCACCGGCCTTGGTGCCGCCGGCGTTGTCATGGCGACCCTCGGGCCTGGCTGGGCAGGTCTTCGCCCGGGTTCTCGCCGACTGGCTGGCGATCTTCCCGCGCGATTGCGGCGCCGCGACCCTGTTGATGCGCGAGGCGCTGCTGACGCGCGAGCCGTCGACCTTGGTGGCGCTCAACCTGCGTCGCCTGCGCGGCCTCCTGCGACGCGGCGATGGCATTCCGCCGGAGGCGCGTCTCAGCCCGCCGCCGTGAGCAGCAGCCCGCGGTCGATCATGCGCCCGAGCAGCGCCGTGAGGTCGGCGCTGATGGTCTCGCGTGGCCGATCCGGAAAGGCCTCGAGCAGCAGCGCCTCCAGATCGGCCGCGCTCATCGGCTCGGCGAGCGCGGTCCACACGCCGCCCGCCAGGGTATCGAGGTAGAAGATCGCCTGCGTCGACGGATCGACGACGAAGGTGCCGTCCTCCATCGACGTGACAGTCATATCGGGATTGCGCCGTAGCAGAGCCATGGCGTGTTGTCGGGTGTGCTTGGCCGCAGGTCAATCGCCAAGCTTTGGCCGCCAAACGTCAACCGCCCAGCCCGCGCATCAGGCGATCCGCGGCGCGGGCGCTGGAGCCAAAGGCCAGCGACCAGCACGGCACGCCGGCGGCCAGCGCGCTCATCATGCCCACCAGCTCGGCGGCATCGACCGCCGGCGTCGCCGCCTGGCGCAACAGGGTCAGCGCCGCCTGGCC
>JALHMM010000117.1 GCA_022844045.1 Reyranellaceae bacterium
AGACGGAAATCGGGAGATCACTTGGCCCATGACCGGTCGGAAGATTTCTGTCATCGTTCGAGCGTATAATGAAGAAAGATTCATCGCCCGTTTATTCATCGGTCTGGGGCTTCAGTCCACGCAGGACTTTGAAGTTATCCTCGTGGATTCTGGTTCTACAGATAATACTGTAGGGATTGCAGAGAGTTACGGGGCAAGAATCGTCAAGATTTCGAAGTCGGAATTCTCGTTCGGGCGCTCGCTGAACATTGGCTGTGCGGTTGCGCAGGGAGACATTCTGGTTTTTGCAAGTGCCCATGTCTATCCGTCCCGGGTGGACTGGCTCGAACGGTTGACCGGCCCGTTTGAGGACGATCGCGTGGGCCTTGTTTATGGCATGCAGCGCGGAAACGAGGTGACCAAGTTCTCGGAGGGTCAGATCTTTGAGAAGTGGTTTCCTGATCAATCCTCGCCTAACCAGCCTACCTACTTCTGCAACAACGCCAACTGTGCCATTCGCCGGTCGCTGTGGGAGACGCTTCCCTACGATGAAAGTCTGACCGGTCTTGAGGACATCGCTTGGGCAAAGGAGCTCCAGCGGCGCGGCATGCGGATCACCTACACGGCGGAAGCCAGTGTCGTTCACGTTCATGACGAGACGTGGAGCCGTGTGCGAAACCGGTATCGGCGCGAGGCCATCGCGCTCAGGAGCATCGAGCCCGGACTGCGTTTTTCGTTTCTCGACTTCGTGCGTCTGAGTTGGAGCAATATCTTGGCGGACATGCGCAAGGCACGTCGTCAGAGGCGGCTCCAGTCGGTCTTTCCCAGCATCGTCTTGTTTCGTATGAACCAGTTTTGGGGCGTTTATGCTGGGTACCGGTTTCCTGCGCCTATGACCTCCGAGATCAAGGATCGCTTCTATTTCCCCCCGGCCGCCCATGCCTCCGGGGTGCCCGCCGCGCCTGCCACTGTCGATCCTGCGAGCCACATCCGCTACGACGACGAGGGTGAAGACGCATCGGAGAAATCCAAAACGGCATCACCCGCACAACTACCGGTAACGCTATGACCTATCAACTTGTCGCACTGATGCCGATGCGCCACAATTCCGAGCGCGTCGTGGGAAAGAACTACCGGGCCTTTGGTGATGGGAGGCCCCTCTATCAGCATGTGCTGGACGTCTTACTTCAATGTTCGGCCATCGACAGGGTCGTTATCGACACGGATTCCCCGTTGATAGCCGAGCAATGCGCCGAAAAATACCCGTCGGTCATCTTGATCGACCGGCCACGTCACCTCCGAGATGGCAGCACGCCGATGAACGAGGTGCTTTTGCACGACATTTCTCAAGTTGAGTCTAAGTATTATCTGCAGACCCACTCGACCAATCCTTTGATTAGTGCACGTACGATCGACTCGGCTGCGCAGACATTTCTCGCAAATTACCCGACGTATGACAGTCTTTTTTCAGTGACCCAGTACAAGACGAGGCTCTGGGATCAGCTCTGCCGACCTATAAACCATAATTCTAATATCTTGCTTAGGACTCAGGATCTTCCCCCGATTTATTCAGAGAATTCTTGCGTTTATGTTTTTGAGAGAGATCTTTTGATAAAGAATCGAAATCGACTTGGCTTTCGGCCTTTTATGTTCGAGATGTCACCTTGGGAGGCAGTGGATATTGACGAGGAGATCGATTTTCGCATTGCTGAAGTAGTCTTTCACGAACGGGAAGCAGGACGCCTGAAAATATGAAGACATTGCTCATTACCTGCGGTCATCTCATTCGGCACTATCAGCGATTTTCCGAGGAGTTCGAGAAACACGGGATCGTCACCAGGATGCCGGAGATTGCTGGCCAGCAACTCAATGAGGAGGAGATGCGGCAGGTGATCCGGGACCAGCGCCTGGTTATCGCTGGCGACGACGCCATCGATCGCTCTGTTCTCGCTGCCGGCAAGTCGACCGGCCTTGAGGCGGTCATCAAGTGGGGAATCGGGACCGACGGGATCGACAAGGTCGCGGCGACCGATCTCGGAATCACCGTCTACAACACGCCCGGGGCCTTCTCGGACGAGGTTGCCGATTGCGCGGCGGCCTACGTCGTTTGCCTAGCCCGCGGCCTCCATTTGTTGAATGCCTCGGTATGGTCAGGCGGCTGGCGCAAGGTTGAGGGGACATCCCTCAAGGGCCGCATCGCGGGGGTCATTGGCCTGGGCGGCATCGGTCGCGCAACCTGCCGTCGGCTAGGGGCATTCGGCATGGATGTTATTGGATATGACGTGGTGCCGATGGATTCCGGATCGCTGCGGGAACTGGGCGTCAGGCAGGTGCCGTTCGACGAGCTCCTGGTGCGCAGCGACTTCATCGTCGTCACCTGCGCGCTCACGCCTGAGAGTTTTCATCTCCTGTCGGGCGACGCGTTTGCCCGCGTCAAGGACGGGGTAAGGCTCGTCAATGTCTCGCGCGGCCCGGTGGTCGACGAAGCCGCGCTTGTCGCTGCGCTCGAGAGTGGCAAGGTCGCATCAGCCGCCCTCGACGTCTTCGAGACGGAACCCCTGCCCGGCGACAGCCCCTTGCGGCGCTTCGAGCAACTGATGTTTGGCACCCACAACGGGTCCAACACCACCGAAGCGGTCGATCGCGTCAATCGCCTGACAGTCGACCTCGCGCTCGACCTGTTCGGCGTTACGGGACGTGCACCCCGGCTTGAGCCGCTGGTGCGCGCCTGAGCCATATGTCCGACCGTGGTGGACCGCGCGCGGTGCAAGAAGAAGCCGCGAGCGTCGCTGTCATGGGAAAGGTTCGAGTGGCTCTCTGGCCGCCATTTGTCACCGCCGAGGACCGGGATGACGTTCTTTGTCGAGTGGCTTGGTACCTCTACCCGTGGCGGGCGACGTTATCCGGCATTACTTACTTCGCATCGCACGCCATTGCCCACGGCGCGGTCCTCCGGCCGCACTATATGGATGCGAAGGTCGCGAAGAGGCTTGCCGAGATCGTTGGACTGGTAACGGTTCGCGAGCCGGCCTCGGCCTTCGCGTCGCCGCGGAAACTCGCGAACAACGGCATGGCCGACAGGGTGCTCCTGTGGAATCGCGAGGGACTGCCCGAACACCAGTTCCGAAGACTGCGATCGTCAAGCATGGTTGTCGACGTCGATCGAAGGACGAACCGTTACGAAGGGTCCTATTTCCTGCGGTTTGGGTGCGAGATACTCGGCGGCGCGGCGCCGCGGACCGAGACCGCGGAAGCCAAGAGCCGGTTTGCGGAATTCGCGCGGAAGTATCGTGGCAGTCGATTCCTTCTCGCAGGCACCGGCCCGAGTCTGTCCGCTTTCAAGGAGTCCGGGTTTGATTTTTCCTGCGTGAAGACCCTTGCGGTCAATTCCATGGTGAAGGACGTAGAGTTTCTCGCTCGCTCCAACGCGATTGGCATCGCCGCCTGCGATCCGATCTTTCACGCCGGTTGCTCGCGATATGCGGAGAGGTTCCGAGGGGACCTTCTTCACTGCCTCGAGCGGCTCGACATCGTGCTGTTCGTGGTCTCACGTGACTATGAGCAGTACCTGTCATTCCTGCCGGATGTCGTGCATGGCAGAATCATCCCGCTGGCGGCCGCCCCGGCCGCCGACGCGCCGAATCTCGATCTGTCCGGAAACCTCGCGGTCACACCAACTCACAACGTCCTGACGCTGGCGCTTCTGCCGATTGCGGCAACGCTGGCGAAGGAGATTCTGATCGTCGGTTGCGACGGACGGCCGGCGCAAGACAACCAACAATTCTGGACGCATGACCGGACAAGTCAGTACACCGACGAAATGATCGACATTCGCGAATGTCACCCGGCCTTTTTTGCGATTGACTACGAAGACTACTACGATGAGCACTGCAGGGTCGTCGACGGCTATCTCGCGGACATTGAGAGCAACGGAACGACGGTGCGGTCCCTCACGCCGTCGCATATTCCGGCCTTGGCAAAAAGGTGCGAAACCGCTATTTGATCCGCGCTCCGCGCCGGGCAGCAGCACGAAGACCGATTGCTGGCGGGCCGGCTGCCGCCACTCTTGAGCGGGAAGGAAGGATGCCCTGCCCCGCGGCGGATCAGGCGCCCAAGTTCCGGAAGTCCGGCGCCTCGAGGAATATCTTCTCTGTAGCGCCCGCCTGGTAAAGGCCGTTGGCGGCCTCCTCAATGCGCTGGCGGTGCTTCAGCAGAGACTCGCGCAATACGTCGCTCAGGTCCCGTCCGGGGCGATCCCCGACGATGCCAAGCACGTTCTCGAGCGCGATTAGACGGACGTATACTTTGACTTGACTGCCATCATCGGCCTGCGCTGGCCAGAATAGGTAAGCGGCAGACAGGACATGGATCGAGGCTTGATCATCGAAGGGAAGAAAGGGGAAATCCAACAGCTTCAGCATTGGTAGTACACGCGCCCGTACGGATTGCATCTCAGGCGATTGCATGCCGGCACAATGGAGATTAAGTTGTATCTTCGCTGGGGGGGCGGCTTAATGATCAAATTCCTCATCGGTGTTCTTGTAGGTCTCGTCATCGCCTTTGGCGTGGTCGCCGTGGCCGTCTACGTGGCGCCCGAGTTTGCATCCACTGACGTGACGCGGGTCACGAAGTCGAAGCGGGCGGGGGCCCGCGCGATCTAGTCCTCCTGCGGACGCGCCGACGCAAGAGTGAT
Organism: Reyranellaceae bacterium; assembly: GCA_022844045.1. Lineage (GTDB taxonomy): Bacteria > Pseudomonadota > Alphaproteobacteria > Reyranellales > Reyranellaceae > JAFAZJ01. The sequence continues at coordinate 4,673 of JALHMM010000117.1, forward strand.
CTTCCGGAGACAACTCCTCACGGCAGGTTTCTCCCGGCGTATCAATCCGAACCCGTCTCGCTGTCGCCGACGGGGGAGTGGGGCGGGGAGTTGCTGCCACGGCCCGGGTCCGACGACGGAAGGCCAGCGGCATGGCGGGAGAGCTTGAGCGCCTTTGCCTTGCTCGCCACCTCGCGGTGGATGGCATGGATTTCCTTCCGCGCCGGGCTCTTCTCGGCCGGTGCCAGGTCAGCGCGATCCAGAGCGCGAAGCGCTTGAAGCGTCATGGCCTGCAGCCATTTGTCGGGCTCGGGCGCGGCCTGATAGTGATCCACCAGGCGGCCGATGATCCGACCCCTGCGATCCCCTGTCGGATCGTTGTCGATCCCGTTCATGGAATAGCCGTCGCTCCCACCGGGCTGAGGGTCCCTAGCAGACCATCGCCACCACACCCAATACCATGACCTCGCACCAAAGAGCGACGTCTATCCCCAGAATTGATCGACAGTCCGACCTTCTTCGGCGCCGGTGAAGGGGGTGAGCCGGGCCGACCGTCCGCTTCAATGGGAGGGTGGCTTGGAGGCTGGTCCGATGCCCGGAGTTCCCGTAGCATCGGGTTTTGTCACGACGCCGACGGCGTCTCCATGGCACGGCCACCATTGGCGGGGATCCCATGCTTGAAGGATATGTCGCCCCGGGTTACGAGGCCGTGCGGGACGCCTTTGAACGCAATTTCGCCGAGCGTGGTGAGTTGGGCGCGGCCTTTGCGGCCTTCCGTGGCGGCGAGCCGGTGGTCGATCTCTGGGGCGGGGTCGCAGATTCCGCAAGTGGTCGGCCGTGGCGTGAGGATACGCTTCAGCTCATCTATTCCGGCACCAAGGGCCTGGTGGCGCTCGCAGTCCTGATGCTGATCGATCGCGGCAAGGTCCGCCTCGACGATCCGGTCAACCGCCACTGGCCGGAATTCGGCAAGCCCGAGATCCTCGTCCGGCACATCGTCTCGCATACCGCCCGGCTACCCGGCATTGACACGCCCGTTACCACGGCCGACCTGACAGACAACCGTCGGATGGCGGCCATCCTTGCTGCCCAGGCGCCCAACCCCGATCCGCGGGCGGCGCTCTGCTACCACGCGCTCACCTATGGCTGGCTCTGCGGCGAGCTTGTCCGCCAGGTGGACGGGCGGAGCGTCGGCAAATTCTTCGAAGACGAAGTGGCCGGCCCACTCGGCGTGGAGTTCTGGATCGGCTTGCCCGAAGCGCAGGAGCCGCGTGTCACCACGCTCGAGCTCGCGCCCGACTGGGGCCTCAAGGCGCCGCGCGGCCCCGAAGACTTCGCCCGCGATCCCCTCCTCAGAAGCGTCTGGGGCAACCCGCCGATCTTCGATCGCGCCGCGTTCTTCTGGAACGACCGCGCCCTCCACGCGGCCGAGATGCCCGGCGCCAACGGTATCGGCGCTGCCCGCGGGGTCGCGAAGATCTATGGCTGCCTCGCTACGGGTGGCTCGCCGCTCCTGTCAACGGAAACGCTCGCCCTCGGCCGGACGGTGCTCGCCGACGGGTGGGATGCGCTACACGAGGACCGTCGGCGCGTCGGCGTCGGCTTCAACCTCCAGACCGAGACGATGAACTACGGCCCTGCGGAAGACGCCTTCGGTCATGGCGGGGCGGGCGGCTCCAACCATGGCGCCTGGCCGGAACTCGGCGTCGGCTGGTCCTATGCCATGAACCTGATGCGCGACGGTGAACGGCCGGACCCCCGCCCCAAGGCGCTGCTGGAGGCGCTCCATGCCGCAACACTTCGCGAGGCCAAATAGGGGGTGGACTGCGGTACGCCCGATGCTCGATCAGGACGTCGGAGGAGTGACATGCGGATTCTTGCACTTGCGGCTGCCGCCGCCGTGGGACTGCCGTGGTCGGTCGCGTCAGCCGCGGAGGACTTCATCACAGGCGTCTATCTCGCCACCGAAGAACTGTGCGGCCAGGCGAAAGCGGACTCGCTCCAATCGGTGATCGAGGCCGGCAACACGATCCTGACGGCGCGCGGCATCGAAAGCATCGAATACAATTGCGAGTTCGTCCAGGTGACGAAGGCGACGCGCGCGCCGGCGTGGCTGGTCCATGCGGTGTGCCAGGAACCGGGCTATCTGTTCCCGGACGTGCTTTCGATTGTCCAGTTGAACGCGACGCAGATCGATCTCGTCTCGGTGACGCCGGTCGATTCGGAGTCCGGCGGCGGCAACGGCGGCAGCTATTTCCTCTGCGACGGCGTGGCGCTGCCCTGAGCGCCCTAAAGACGGAAGCCGGCCTGCTCGGCCAACCCCTTGAGCGAGGTCATGGGACGTGGGCCGATATGCCCGATCACCTCGGCGGCGGCGAGCGCGCCGAGCCGCGCGCTGTCGGCATGGGGCATCCGTCGCGCCTCGCCGAACAGGAAGCCGGCGGCGAACAGATCGCCCGCGCCGGTCGTGTCTACCACCGTCTCCACCGGCGTCGCGGGCACACGCTCGATGCCTTGTGAAGTGACGACCAGCGCCCCATCGGCGCCGAGGGTCACCGCGGCAAGCCGGCAATCCTTGCGCAGAAGGTCGACCGCGGTGTCGAAATCGGCGGTCTCATAGAGCGAATGCAATTCCGCCTGGTTGGCAAACAGCAGGTCGACCACACCATCGCGGATCAGGCCAAGAAACTCGGCCCGGTAGCGATCGACGCAGAAGGAATCCGAAAGGGTGAGGGCGACGCGCCGGCCGGCGGAATGAGCGTATTCCGCGGCCTTGCGGAAAGCCTCCTTGGCCGGTGGCGGGTCCCAGAGGTAGCCCTCGAGATAGGTGATGGCCGAGGCGGCGACCGTATCGCGGTCGATGTCGTGCGGCGACAGCTCATGGGCGGCGCCGAGATATGTATTCATCGTGCGCTCGCCGTCGGGCGTGATCAGGATCATCGTCCGGCCCGTCGGAGCCCCGTCGGTCAGCACCGGCGTGTCGAAGGCGACACCGGTGCCCTTCATGTCGTGGCGGTAGATCTGGCCGAGCTGATCACCGGCGACCTTGCCGATGAAGGCGGCAGCGCCCCCGAACGAGGCGACGCCCGCGGCGGTGTTGCCGGCGCAGCCCCCCGACGCCTCGATCGCGGCCGCCATCTCGCCATAAAGCCGCTCCGCCTCCTCATTGTCGACCAGGCGCATCGACCCCTTTACCAGCCTATTCCGGACGAGAAAATCCTCCTCGGTGCGGGCGATCACATCGACAATGGCATTGCCGATACCGAGGACTTCGAAACGGGGTTCGGGCATGAGGCTCCCATGCGGGCGGAGGGAAGGAAGGCGGGGCCTAACACGACCGGCGGCCGGCGGCAACGGAGCGCTATTCGCCGCCTGAACGGGAGGCGCCAGCGCCAGAGGGCCCAACGCGCTGCATTGGCGTCGAGCGCGGGAATGCAAGGAGTCGGGCGGGGTTGGTCACAAGCAGAGTCTGGATCTGCCCGGCAGAGAGGCCGCGATCGTGGAGCGCGGCGCCGATCTGTCGCGGGATATGGGCAAGCCCCGTGCCGCCAGCCACGCTCCATCCGGTACGCCGAGCGATGTCGCCGCTCAGGAACAGACGCTCGCTATAGCCGTGCTCGACAAGCGACATCACAAGGTCAAGCCGCTTCTCGTCCGGGAGGTATTTGGACTTGCCGATCTGATCGATGCCGATCGAGACCCCGGTGACCAGCACATCGAGGATATAGACGAGGTCCGGATTCAGATCGAGATGGCCTAGAAGTATGCGATCCGGCGGGACCCCGAGATCGATGAGGAGTTGCGCCTGATCGACCGCCCAGGTTCCCTGCTCGGTGTGGGTGGAAATCGGCGCTCCGGTGACCCGATGCGCCTCCGCCGCCGCTTCGAACACCCGCCTTTCGTTTGCGGTCGGGCCGTGAAGGCTGCTCGACGCCTTGATCAGCCCCGCACGGATCGAAGTGCCCGGGGCGTGGACGAGGTTGGTGCTGCCGAACGGGATGAGTCCTTCGTTGAGTTCGCGGATCATCCAGGCTGCGATCGTTTCGGTCGGGAAGCGGCCGGAAATCGGATCGGCGTAGATGGCCTTGTTGAACCCGGTCGCAGCGACAATGTGGACACCCGACTGTTGCGAGAGGCGCGCCAGCGCCTCGCCGTCGCGGCCGTAGTCGATCGTCGTCATCTCGACGACGGCGCCGCCGCCGGATCGCCGGAACGTCTCGAGTTCCGGGGCGGCGTCCCCCTCGGTCAGCGTAAGGTCCGCATCTTCAAGGAAGGCGGGCGGATTGGTAACGAGATGCTCATGGGCGAGCGTCAACCCGAGCGACGACGGCGCAATGTCGCCGAGCACCGTCCGCACGATGGTCAAAGGATCGCTCCCAAAGCGGCAAGCCGATCACGCAAAGCGCCGATGTCGATGCTGCGGAAGTCTCCGCCGCGGACCATCGCGGCGGCGGTGCCGGCGGCCTGCCCCATCGCCAGGCACTGGCCTATCGAGCGAACCGACGCATGCGCGTCGTGGGAGGCGGACAGGCAGCGGCCCGCGACGATGACACCATGGACATCCTGAGGCACCAGGCATCGATACGGAATATCGTAGGTCTCTCCATCCGGCAGATACTCCCAACGGGTATCGCCGCCCGCGTGGTGCTCCTCAATTGGAGCGCCGCACCGCGCGATGGCGTCCGGAAACTTCGCGGCCCTCGTCACGTCGTCACGGGTCAGCCAGTAGAGCCCACGGATGCGTCGCGTCTCGCGGACGCCGATCTGCGTTGCAAGGCTGCCGAGTTCCGCAGCCTCGTAGCCCGGAATCTTGTCACGGAGGAACCGCGCATATTCGAAGGCCTGCCGGCGGCCGTCCCGCTCGGCGGTGGCAAGCGCGCGCGTGTCGGTCGCATCGACGCCGGCGACGCGCGTCATGTTCGTAACCATCACCCCGCTGAGCGGGGTAATGTGAGCGCTCCCCTCGCGGCGCGGCAGATCGTAGCCTCCGCTTTCGGCGCCGGCCTGCATCGCTTCCCACAGCGCATTCTTCGGCACCGCCGTCGCCCGGGGAACATCGACGTTGATCATCTTGAAGGTGGTCGTCAGCGATTGGGAAATCCCAAGAGCGCCCGAGTCCTCGAAGCTGCCGCCTGCCCTTGCCACTACCTCGGCATCGCCGGATGCATCGATGACGACCCCGGCAGGAATCGCGACCAGGCCGCGTCGCGTCGCGACGACCGCGCCGGCGACCCTGCCCTCGACGCGCACGACATCGACGAAGTGGGTATGAAGGAGGACCTCGACGCCGGCTTCGGACAGGAGGTCGTCCCAAACCACCTTCAGGCGTTCGGGATCGTAGGTCCATCCTGCGCCGGCGCCGTAGGTATTGGGCCGCTTGAGCACGGCACCGTGCTTGGCCAGCCGGTCGACCACGAGATCGGGGATACCGCCCACCACTTTCCGTTCGACACTGCCGGGCGTGAAGAAGCCGTAGAAGGTGTCGAGCACCATGACTCCGGTGCCGCCGAGAAAGCCGTATCGCTCGACCAAGACGACGCGCGCCCCCGCCTTCGCCGCGGCAATCGCCGCAGCCGAGCCCGCAGAGCCGCCTCCCACGACCAGCACGTCACAGGCCGGCCACATGGGAGCCAAGGCCCGGTACTCCAGAAAGGGAGCCTCCGTCGCGGTCATGGCGGCGACTTTCCCCGCTTCGGGACGACGTATTGGTGCCCAACCTGATGATGCCAGAGGCTCTGCGACATGTGTCCCGACTGGAACTGCTGGTCGAGAAACTCGCTGAGCGGCGAGATGTCCACCGTGAGCTTCCCGAAGACAAATCGGGACACGGCATGCTCGATCGGATCGCCGGTCTGGTCGCGGGCGAGGCGGGTGACCTGGAGGAGCGGCGTTCCCTCCGCAATGCCGAGGGCTTCGGCGTCGGCGGCGTCGGCGCCGGCCGCTTCGTAGACGTCGTTGACATGAATCGGGGTCGAACCGCGGGCGCGAAGGATCGCGTAGAGGCTGCTGTCCGCTTCGGAAATGAGCAGATCGGGGACGCGCTTCGTCGGTATGGTCGAGACGGTCATCACCACCGGCACGTCCTCGAGCAAAACCGACCGCTTGTAGACGAAGACCTCTTCGCCAGGCTCAAGCTTGAGCGCAGCGGCGAGTTCGGGAGCGGGATCTTCCCGGTAGAAGGCGATGATCCTGACGGTAGGGGCATGCCCCTGCGCCTTCATCGTGCCCGTGAAGCTCGAGATCTCGAGATAGTATTTGTCGACGCGATCCTGGTTCACGAATGTCCCGCGCCCGCGCCTCCTGGTCAGGAGACCCTCATTGACCAGCGCGCCAATCGCCTGCTGGATCGGGCCCCGACTGATTCCGAGGCGGGCGGCAAGCTCGATCTCGCCTTCGACCCGCTCCTTGATCTGTCCGCTCAGGATCTGCCAGCGCAGATGCTGCTTCAGCCTCTCGTGCAGCGGCCTGGGATCGGCAGAGCGCGGATCAAACAGGCGGTCCTGGGAAGCCTCAGCGGTCATGAGGACGATGGATCCTTAGCGAAGGATCGAAGGAGATCATGACGCTGCCACCACTCTGGACGCAGTTTCTCGTGAAGGTTCCGGTACAGTTCGTACAGTCGATCGTAACGTTCGACCGCCCAGGGATCGGGATCATAGGTCCTGCCGATCCGCACGGCGTCCGAGACCGCTTCGTCAAGGTCCTCGTAGACGCCGGTCGCGATCCCGGCAAGCATCGCCACCCCGCGGGCCCCGAGTTCGGTGCCCTCCGGCACGCTTATGCGCCGGCCGGTGCAGTCGGCGAACATCTGGCACCAGAACGGGCTACGGCTGCCGCCCCCGGCGATCAGCCACTGATCGACGTTCATTGGCATCACAATGCCGCAGTCCTTCATCGAGAGCGCGGTCCCTTCGTACACGGCGCGCAGCAGATGCGCCTTGCCGTGGCCGACGCTGAGTCCAAAAAACTGCGCCCGCGCCGCAGGATGGAAGAAGGGAGACACGACTCCCGCGTTGTTGAGGTAGGGATGGTAGACGATCCCGTCGGAGCCGACAGGAACGGATGCCGCCTGGGCCTCCGCCCAAGCGTAGATGTCGTCACCAGCGGCGGCAGCCGCCTGGATCTCACTGGCGCACATCTCCTTGAGGAACCAGTCGAGGTTCAGTGTGCCCGCAGTGTTGACCATCGCCCGGAGCCACTTGCCGCCAACCGTCTTCATTTGAACGCCGGTGCCGGCCGGCTCGAAGGTCGGGACATCCGTCAGGAAGCAGTTGAGGAAGCTGGTGCCCACGATCGAGCAGGCCTGCCCTGGCCTTATCGCGCCGGCGCCCAATGCGGTTGCGGCGACATCCATCATCCCCGCCACAACCGGCAAGCCGGGCGGCAAGCCGGTTTCGGCCGCGACATCGGTGAGGAGATGACCCGCGATATCGCCAGGGTCGAGAACGCGTTTGGGCAGAAGCGCAATCGCCTCGGCAATTCCGCAGGCCTCGAGTATTTCCTCCGAGTACGTGCCGGTCCTGATGTCGTAGGGCAGCGAACCGGAATCCGAGTGGTCGGTCGCGATCTCGCCCGTGAGCCGGAAGCGAATCCAGTCCTTGCAGAACACAGAGTGTCGGGCTCGACGGAGCGTCTCCGGCTCGTGGTCCTTCAACCAGCGCAGGATGGCCACCGTATAGCCGGGAAAGATGACATTGCCGGAGATGGCGAACTGCCGATCGATGAGCCCCGATTGCTGCCAATCCTGAACGATGTCCGCGGCACGGCCGTCGTTCCACAGGATCGCGCTTCGCACCGGGGCGCCGCGGTCGTCCATCAGCCAGCTCGAGCAGCACGTCCCGGAGACGCCCATGCCGACTATCGCCGACCGCTCCACGGCGTCATCCGACACGACCTCGCGTAAAGTCGCCAGCACGTCACGCCAGAGCTTTTCCATGTCGGCTTCGGAGAACTCGATCTGCGGCCGACGCACTTCCGGCACGCGATAGGCGCTGGCGAGTTGATTGCCCTGGCGGTCGAACACGACGCTCTTCACCACCGATGTTCCGACATCGATGCCGATCAGGAGGGGCCCGGGCATGATCAATCCGCCGTCGTGTCCTGTTTAGTGCCTTCGCTGCGCCCGCGACTGCGCAACGATGGCAAAGGCGAGGATCGCTCCCTGGACGATCAGCTGCCCGCTATAGGACAGACCCAGAAAGCGGAGAAGGCTTACCACAAGCGCGAGAAACAGGGCGCCGCCCGCGCCGCCGATCACTGACCCGGTTCCGCCGCTGAGGGAGGTGCCTCCGATGACGGCTGCCGCGATCGAGTCGAGATTGTAGGTGTTCCCGACCGAGAGACTGCCGGTGCCGACGTAGCCGGCCACCAGCAGGCCGGCGACCGATGCCGAGAGGCCGGAAAAGACATAGGCGAGAATGATCGTCCGATCGACATTCACCCCGGACAGTCGCGCGGCGCGCGGGTTGGCTCCCACCGCAAACAGCCGGCGGCCGAAGAGCGTTCGCCGCAGGATGATCGCTGCGATGCCGATGAAAATGACGGCGCATATCGTCGCCATCGGGATCGGTCCGACATGGCCGTTGCCGATGAAGGTCAGGACCGGCGGGACGTCGCCTTTCGGCGCGCCCTCGGTATAGACGTAGGCGATGCCCTTAAGGATGCCGAACGTCCCGAGCGTTCCGATCAGTGGCGGGATGTTGAGCTTGGCGATCAGGAGTCCGTTGACGAGGCCGACGGTCAGTCCGACGGCCAGACAGAGGAAGATCACCGGGACGATATAAGTGCTTTCGCCGTTCAGGATGGATGCGGCAAGCACCGTGACCAGCGTGATGACCATGCCGTTCGAGAGATCGAGGCCACCCGTGATGATCACGAAGACCTGGCCGGTGGTGACAATCGCCAAACTCGACACCTGGCGGGCCACGTTGAGCAAGTGCTCCGGCTGCAGAAACCCGCTCGACATGATGCGGGCGAAGATCAGCACGGCGATGATCGCCAGCCAGACCGCGCCGTCGGCACCGGTGAGGTAGCGATAGACCCGCTGAAACCCGGCAAAGCGCTCGGATGGCGTGACGGTGACGGACATTTCAATCACCGCCTCTTGCGGATGAAGTCGAGACAAAGGGCTCCGATCAGGATGAGGCCCTTAACAATCCACTGGTAGAAGGGCGATACGCCCTGAAGGTTCAGGAAGGAATTGAGGACGGACAGGAGGATGCCGGCCACGAACGTGCCTGCCAGGCTTATAGATCCGCCCGACAGGCTTGTTCCGCCGAGCACCGCCGCGGTGATCGAGTCAAGGGTGAAGGCGTCGCCGACCAGCGGGTCGCCGGAGCTCATGCGCGACGCAAGAAGCAGGCCCGCGAACGCGGCCATCAGCCCGGAGAGCCCGTAGACCGACAGCTTGTACCGCGCCGTAGGTACGCCGGAAATGCGAGCGCCGGCCTCATTGCCGCCGATGGCGAACAGCGAAACGCCGTAGGGGGTCCGGCGGAGCACGATCGCGAGCAGGAGATAGAGGGCCAATATCGCGACCGCGCTGTAGGGTAAGGCGCCCAGGGCGGCACGGGAGATCTGCGCGAAGCCCGGCGTCACCAGTCCTCCGGGTTGGTAGAGTATCTCGAGGGTCAGCCCCTGCACCGCCATCGCGACGGCAAGGGTGATGATGAACGGATTGAGCCCGACATAGGCCACCAGCCATCCGTTGACGAGTCCGATCGCGCAGCCGCAAACCAACGTCAGGATGACGATTGGAACCACCATATCGGGATAGGTTTCCATCAGCACGGCCGCGACGACGTTGGCGAGGCTCATGATCGATCCGACGGACAGGTCGATGCCCTTGGTAAGGATGACGATGGCTTGCGCGGCGGCGACCAGGAGAAGCGGGCTCGCACTCACGAGCACGTTCCGGATTGCGCGCTCGCCGAGGAGGATCGGCTCGGCGGCCACGCTCGCCGCGATGAGAGCGACGATCAGAAACATCGGATTGCCGATTACGCGGCGGAGCGAGAGCCGGGCCGACAGGCGGCCTCCGGCGCCGGACGCGAGACCTTCACGCGTGCTCATGGGTAGCCGCCCGCATGATGGCTTCTTCGCTGATCGCTTCGTCGGCGAGTTCGTTGACGATCGAGCCGCCCGCCATGACGACGATGCGATCGCACAGTCCGATGAGCTCGGGAAGCTCGCTAGAGACGACAAGCACGCCGATGCCCTTGTCCGCCAGACCGCGAATGAGGTTGTAGATCTCTCGCTTGGCGCCGACATCGACCCCGCGCGTCGGCTCGGCAAGCACCAGTACCTTGGGCTGCATGCCGAGCGCCTTCGCCAGGACGACCTTCTGCTGGTTTCCGCCTGAAAGATCCGCCACGGGCTGCGATGGTGACCGAAGCCGCACCTGCAGCGACTCGATCGCGGCCTTGACGAAGCTGCGCTCGGCCCGGCGGTCGACGAAGACACGCAACTTGCGGCGGCGGTCTAGACTGCCCAGCGCAATGTTCTCGAGACAGCTGCGGAGCAGCGCCAGTCCCTCCTGCTTGCGGTCGTCCGGGATGAACCCGATACCCGAGGCGATCGCCTGCGCCGGCGTCGAGACGTCAACCGCAACGCCGTGGATGCGGACCTCGCCGCGATCGACCACCTGCGCGCCGCCAAGGGCGCGGGCGAAGTCCCGTTGTCCCTGCCCTTCAAGGCCGGCGATGCCGACGATCTCGCCCTTCCTGATGACGAGAGAGTCGACGTCGAATCGACCGTCGGCGCAGAAGTCTCGGACCGAGAAGACCTCCTCGCCGGACCGTGCGCCCTTCGGGGGATAGAATGCGCCGAGCTCCCGCCCGATCATCATGCGCACCAAGCCGTCACGATCCACCGCCGCGACGTCGTGCGTTCCGACATGCTGTCCGTCCTTCAACACCGTCACCGTGTCGGCGAGCGCGAAGATCTCGGACATGCGATGCGAGATATAGAGGATGCACACGCCACTTGCGCGGAGCCCGCGGATGATCTCGAACAGGGTGGTGGTCTCGGTGTCGCTGAGCGCAGCCGTGGGCTCGTCCATGACGAGCACGCTCAGTTCGCGGGACAGCGCCTTGGCGATCTCGACGAGCTGCTGCTCGGCGACATTGAGGTCATCGACCCGAGCCTGGGGATCGATGGGCAGGCCGAGCCGCGCGAGAATCTTCTCCGCCTCGGCGACGAGCGTCTTCCGGTCCAGCCAGCCGCGCCGACCGGGAAAGCGCCCGAGGAAGATGTTCTGCGCGACGGAGAGTTGCGGGACGAGATTGAACTCCTGGTAGATGGCGACCACGCCGCGTTCGAGGGTGGCGCTGGGCGGCTGGTTGTCGATCCGCTTGCCGTCAAGCCGGATCTCGCCGCTGTCCGTACCGTAGGCGCCGGTGAGCATCTTGATCAGGGTGGACTTCCCGGCGCCGTTCTCGCCGAGCAGCGCCCGTACGTGCCCGCGCGGCACCGACAACGACACGGAATCGACCGCGGACACGCCGCGGAAGCTCTTCGAGACGTTGTCGAACTCAAGGAATGGGGCGGCCATCACGGCTCTGACGGTACGATGGGAGGCGGCATGGCTGCCGCCGTCCCGACGCCTTCAGGGGCTTCTCTCAATGCGCCACTACTTGCACTGATAGAAACTGCTGATGGTCTCCTTGTCCATCTTGGTATTTGCCCAGACATCGTCGGGGCAGTTGGTCAGGGCATAGTCGCCGACATTCTCGTCGGTGATGACCGGCAGGGGCAACTCCTCCCACTTCCTGACGGATTCGCCGCTGAGGCAGGCGGTGAGCAGTTCGAGCGCACGGACGCTCTGCCAGGTCGGCTCGTCCGGACCGACCGAGGAGAATCCCGCATCGCGGTTCGCGAGCCACGTCTTGAGGAAGCCGTTGTAGCCTTCACCGGTGATCGGCACGAGCGGGCGGTTGGCGGCATTGAGGGCATCGACCGCGGCCTGGGACATGGCGCCTCCCTGCGAGTAGACGCCGTCAATCTGCGGATAGGCCGAGATGAAGTCCTCCATCACCGTTTTGCCCTTGTCGTAGGCCCAGCCGGCCGGCTGACGGGCAAGGACGGTAATGTTCGGTCCAAGCGCGTCGAGCGCGCCCCGTGTGCGAAGGTCGCTTGTGGAGGTGCCGGCAATCCCCTCGAGGACGACGATATTGCCCTTGTCGCCAAGCTTCTCGCGTAGCCAATCGCCGCCGATCCAACCAAACTTGAATTCGTCGATCCAGACGATCGAGGTGAACTTGTCCGTGGCGATCTCATTGTTGAAGATGACGACCGGCACGCCGTCGGCAACGGCTTCCTCGACAGCCGGTGCGGCGCCGTCGGAAGACAGCGGCGCGATGATCAGACCGTCCACCTCACGGCTCCGAAGATCTTCGATATCCGACAGCTGCTTCGCGGCATTCCCGTCGGAATTGGTGATGACCAGCTCTTCGATGCGGCTGTCCTTGGCCGCGGCGACCTTGAGTTCCTCGATCATCTGGACGCGCCATGAATTGCCGAGGCTGTAGTTCGACACGCCGATCGTCCACGGCGGGTCCTTGGCCAGGCCGAGTTCGGCACAGGCAGAAACCTCGTCGCTCCACTTTTCGGGCCGCAGACCCTTCGGCTCCTCCTGTGCCATGGCCGCCGCCATCCATCCCACCGAGATCGCGGCCGCGGCGCTCGCCGCCATCAACACACTGCTCCCGCTCCTGGTCATGTCTCTCTCGCTCCCTTTGGTTGCCGCGCCTGCGGCCAGATCTAGTTGTCCATATGTAGACACAAATAGTCAAGTGGACTAAGAGAACGGCAGAACCTGGGAGGCGTGCAGATGCTGTTTGTGAGAACGCTTGGCGGCGACATCGAGCCCGCTGACCTCGGTGTCACCTATTGTCATGACCACATCTTCTGCACCCCGCCGATGTGGCGCGAAAAAGGGGAGGACGACCTTCTCCTCGACGACTTCGACGCGTCGCTGGCCGAGGTGGCTGCATTCAAGGCGGCCGGAGGTCAGGCGATCTACGACGCGACCGCGATCGACTACGGTAGAGACGCGGCCGCGGTTAGGCGGATATCGGGCGCGACTGGCGTGCACATCATCGCGACCGCAGGCTTCAACAAGTCGATCATGTGGCCGGCGAAAATTCCGGGCAGCAGCCGGACCTTCGAAGCATGGATCGGGGAGATGTCGGTCGCGGACATCCGAGATCTCGTGGTCGGCGAGGTGATGAATGGGATAGGCGACACGGGATTGCGGTGCGGCGTCGCCAAGTTCGGCACCGGCTACAACACGATCAACGCCCACGAGGAGAAAGTCGCCGTGGGGGTTCTCGCGGCCCACAAGGAGACCGGGGTCCCGCTCCATTCGCATACCGAGCACGGCACGATGGCGCTGGAGCAGCTTGCCATCGTCCGTCGCGAAGGAATCGATCCGTCCCGACTCACAATTGCCCATCTCGACCGGAACCCGGATCGCTGGCTGCACTTGAAGGTCGCCGAGACGGGCGCGTTCCTGAGCTTCGACGGCATAACGCGGGTCAAGTACTACCCGGAGTCGGTACGGACCGCGTGCATCCTCGACCTCGTCCGCCGCGGCCACGCCGATCAGATCATGATTGGCGGGGACATTGCCCGCCGCTCGATGTTTGCCAACTACGGCAAGGGTGGCCTTGGCATGGGATACATCCTCAACGGCTGGCGTCCCCGCTTCGTGGAAGAGGCCGGCGAGGCGGGCTTCGACGGCCTGGCGCTGCTCGAGCGCTTTTTCGTCGCCAACCCGAAGCGTGCCTTTGCGTTCTCCTGATCCTTGGCGGATTTTTCACGGGAAGAAGGCAAGGCATGACGGACTGGCGTATCGAATGGTCTCTCCGGTTATCGCCAGCATTCCGGTATCGCTGTCGATGGCAAAGGCGCCGATCGTCTGCAGGTTCTGGTTGGCCACCAGGAGAATCCGTCCGTCCGGATCGACAGCGATATCGCGGGGAAACGCAACGCCCTCTCGTTGCCATCCGAGCCGCTTCAACCGTCCGGATGGAGTTGTGGAAAACACGGTGACGCTGTCATGACCGCGGTTCGACGCATAGCCGAATCTGCCGCCGGGATGGATGACGATGGCGGCCGAAAGGTTCTCGCCCCGCCAGTCGTCGGGCAGGAGCGCCATATGGTCGACCGGGCTGAGGACGCCCGCCTCATAGGCGAGGGAGTCGACCGTCGCGGCGAATTCGTTGACCACGAAGAGGTGAGTTCCATCGGGCGAGAACGCGAGCTGTCGCGGGCCGGCCCCCGGCGCCGACGCGAAACTCGACACAGGCCGGGACGCATCGATCCCCCCGTCGGTGACACGGTAGACCGCCACCCTGTCCGTGCCGAGATCGCAGACGACGACGTGATCGCCGGCCCGGTCGGGCAGAACGGCATGCATCCGCGGCCGATCCTGACGCGGGTTCTGGCCGCGGCCCTCGTGGTGGATCATCGTCGGCTCGTCGACGATCGCCCCATTGCCGTCGAGCGGAAAGGCGGCGACGCTGCCGGCGCCGTAGTTGGCGACGAAGACGAACCTGCCCTTCGGATCGAGCGATACGTGGCAGGGTTCGCCACCCCGCGACGATACGCTGCCGAGTTCCCTCGGCGCGCCGAAGTCCTCGCCCAGCGCGAAGGCGAACAGCCGCGGATCGTCGTCGGCGAAGGTCTCCTGGACGCAGTAGAGCCGCGTGCCGTCGGGAGATATGGCGACGTAGGAGGGGTTCCTCGGCCCGACGATCGTCGTCACGGGCGCGATTCGAAACGGGTCGGCCCCAACGCTCGCGACGTGGATGCCGTCGGCATCCCCGCGGACGTGGGGCATCGGCTCCGTATAGGTCCCAACATACAGCCTTCGCATCGACCTTCCGTTTCGCTCCAGAGGTGGGCACCGGTCCAAGGCGACCGCCGGCGCCGTTCGACATCAATCATCACCGACGCAGACAGAGGCAACAACCGAGGAGACCGGCAATGATCATCGACGCCCACAATCATATTGGCGTT
>JALHMM010000118.1 GCA_022844045.1 Reyranellaceae bacterium
GGCGCTCTCGCCGCAGGGCGGCCGCTTCCGGCGCGGCACCTTGCTGCACCGCCTGTTGCAGCGCCTGCCCGATGTGCCGGTGCCCGAGCGGTCGGCCTTCGCCGTGGCGTGGTTGGCGCGCGAGGCGGCCGACCTCGACGATGCGGTGCGCGCCGGCTGGGCCGCCGAAGCGGTGGCGGCGCTGGCTCTGCCGGACGCCGCGCTCCTGTTCGCGCCCGGCTCGCGCGCCGAGGCGCCGGTGGTCGGCATGGTCGAGACGCCGTCCGGACGGGTGGCGATCAGCGGCCAGATCGACCGGCTGACGATCGCCGCCGACGCCGTGCTGTTCGCCGATATCAAGACCAACCGCCCGCCGCCCGCCCGCGTCGAGGACGTGCCGCGGATCTATCGCCGCCAGCTCGCGCTCTACCGCGCGTTGCTCGTGAACCTCTATCCCGACCGCCCGGTGCGCGGGTTTCTGTTGTGGACCGACGGGCCGCGCCTGATGGAGGTGCCGGCCGCCCTGCTCGACGCCGCGCTCATACCGGCCTGAAATAGTCTTGTGCCAGCCCTCGCTTGACCCCCTTATGGCCCCTTCCTAGATTCCCTCCTCGTTCAACCGGAGTTTCCCATGGCGACCATCAAGGCCAGCGACGCGACCTTCGAGCAGGAGGTCCTGAAGTCCGACCAGACTGTGCTGGTGGATTTCTGGGCGGAGTGGTGCGGCCCCTGCAAGCTGATCGGCCCGTCGCTCGAGGAGATCTCGGGCGAGCTGGAAGGCAAGCTCAAGGTGGTCAAGGTCAACATCGACGAGAACCCGATGGCGCCGTCGAAGTACGGCGTGCGCTCGATCCCGACCCTGCTGGTGTTCAAGAATGGCCAGGTGGCGGCGACCAAGATCGGCGCCGAGCCCAAGCAGCGCCTGATGCAGTGGATCAACTCGGTTGTCTGACCGCGGCGTGGCGCGTCTAGGGGCGCGGCCGTGGGCCGTCATGGGCGTGCTGGCCCTGGCCGCCTGCCAGACGACGGCGAGCTATGAGCCGTCGCCCAACTACGCCACCGTGGCGGCGCAGACCCAGGCCAGTACCGGACCGGGCGCCGGTTGCCTCGACGAGTCCGAGCACAACGCGGTGCGTGCGCGCATCCTGCAGAATTCGCTCGCGACCGCGACGCTGACCTGCCTCGACGCCCAGCGCAAACGGCTGCTTGAGGCGAAGTACAATCAGTTCGTCCAGCGCTACAACCCGGAGTACGCCGAGAACGCCCGTACGCTGCGCCAGATCTCGGCGCGTCGCGGCCGAAACTTCGACGTGCTGAACACCGACATGGCCAACCAGGCGGCCGTGCAGATGAGTGTCGACCGGCAGTTCTGCGATCGTGCCAGCCGCGCGATGGACTGGGCGCTGAGCCCGAAGGTGAGCTCGCTCGCGCAGGTGCCGCCGCCGGTGGACTACACGGGCATGCTCGGCCTGCGCGTTTGCAAGGCGCGGGCGTAAAGAGCCTTCAGCCGTCCCGAACGCGATGAGGGATCCAGGGCGACCTGGATCCCTCATTGCGTTTGGCGAGCCAAAAGCGAAACCGGCGACCGGTGGGAGGGACCGGTCGCCGGCGGGGTGGCGCTGACGCCGTGGGGTGCGTCAGGCCTGCCAGAAAGGCTTGCTCGCCTCGAAGGCGAGGACGCCCGGGTCGAGGCCGAGGTCGCGCGCGTCGCGAGCGGTGATCTTGGTGAGCTCCGCCCGATCGCGGGCCCGCTTGCGCCACAGGGCGAGAGTACCGGGCACGTGCGCGAGGATGCTCTCGGCGGGATGGTCGCGCAGATCGGCGACGGTGAAGACGCTCATGGAAATCTCCTGCGAATTCGGGTGACGGGAGCGGTGTCAGGGTCAGAACTGGACACGGCTCTGGACGTGCAAGCGTGGCGCCGGTGACCTGGTTTCACCGAAGTGCGTCAGGCGCTGCCATAGCCAGGCGACTCCACCGCCGATCATCTCGCCCATCAGAGCCGCCCGTTCGTGGCGCGCCTTGGCCTCGATGGCGACGCGGTCGAACGTGCCTGAGGTGACCAGGTTACGATCGAAATATCGGATGAGATCGGTTTGCGTCGGATCACGCGGACTGAAGCTGTTTGCGGTGGTCATATTGACCTCCTCGATGGGCTCTTTGATGTGCTGTAATTGCGCTCCATGAGGTCTCTTTACAAACGACGACTCGTCCATCATAGGTGAGCGAATCTTATGGATTTGGGGATAGGCCGATGCGTCGAGCGCTTCCTTCTCTCAACGGACTGCGCGCCTTCGAGGCCGCCGCGCGGCACCTCTCGTTCACCGAGGCGGCCAACGAGCTCAACGTGACGCAAGCGGCGATCAGCCATCAGATCCGCGGGCTGGAGGATCGCCTCGGGTTGAAGCTCTTCATCCGCCGCAACCGCGCGCTGCTCTTGAGCGAGTCGGGCCAGGCGTATCTGCCGGGCATCCGTCAGGCCTTCGACCTGCTGCACGAGGCGACCGAGCGTCTGCTGCAGAAGGACGCCTCGGGCCCGCTCACCGTCACGACGACGGCGTCGTTCGCCACCAAGTGGCTGGTGCCGCGGCTGGGCGGCTTCCAGCAAAAGCATCCCGACATCGACGTACGCATCTCGACCGGCACGGCGCTGGTCGATTTCGGCCGCGACGACATCGACGTCGGCATCCGCTACGGCCGCGGCCACTGGGGCGGGCTGCAGGCGGAGTTCCTGGTCGCCGAGGACATCTTCCCGGTCTGCGCGCCCTCGATGCTCAAGGGCCCCCGGGCGCTGCGCAAGCCGGCCGACCTGAAGAGCCACACGCTGTTGCATGTCTCAACTTTCCGCGACGACTGGCAGGTCTGGCTGACGGCGGCCAATGTGAAGGGTGTCGATCCGACGCGCGGTGTGCTCTTCGACCTCGCCCTGCCGGCGATCCAGGCGGCGATCGACGGCGTCGGCGTGGCGTTGGGCCATCGTCCGCTGGTCGCCGCCGACCTGAAGGCCGGTCGGCTGGTGGCGCCGTTCGACGTCGCGTTGCCGAGCGACAGCGCCTACTACGTCGTGGCGCCGACCGAGCGCATGCGCCGGCCCAAGATCAAGGCGTTCGTCTCGTGGCTGCTGGAGAGCGTGGCGCGCGAGCGCGCGGCGAGTTGAAACGACGACGGGCCGGCATGACGCCGCCCCGCGCCTCGAAGTCCTGACGCGTTACGCCGGCAGCAGCGCCTGCACTTCCTTCGACATGGTCGCCAGCGCGGCCATCGGCTCGGCCTTCTGCGCCACCACCGACTGCAGGTGATCCTTGATCACGTCGGTGATCTTCAGCCCGTTCTCGCCGGGAAAAGCGTACCAGGCCGTGGCCCTGGGCAGCTGCTTCATGGCGACGAGATGGTTGGGGTTGGCGGCGTAGAAGTCCTTCAGCATTGCCGGATCGTCGGCGACCTTCAGCGCCGAGGGGAAGTAGCCGGTGGCCTTGACCATCATCGTCGCGCCGACCGGGCCGGTAGCGAACTTGATGTACTCCCAGGCCGCCTTCTGCTTGGCCGGATCCTTGGCGAACAGCATCGCGGTGTTGCCGCCCATCGGCAGGCGGCCATTGGCGGCGGTCGGGAAAGCCGCGGTGCGCAGCTTGAACTTGTCGCCGACCTGCTTGGTGACGCCGCCCAGGCGCGAGGTCGAATGGCCCCAGATGCCCATGGTTCCTGACGTGAAATCCTGCAGCGCCACCGACTGCGCGACATCGCGCATGGTGCCGTCCTTGACCATGCGCGAGAGCGTGGCGATCGCCTGCTTGCCGGCCTCGCCGTCGAAAGCGACCTTCTTCTCGTCCTCGCTCAGCATGGTGCCGCCATTGGCGAACACCAGCGCCTGGAACATCCAGTTGCCGGTGATGTCCCAGTCGAAGTGGAAGCCCTGGGTGTTGCCGCCCAGCGCCTTGATCTTGCGCGCCAGCTCGAAGATGCCGTCCCAGGTCGCGGGCAGTACGGCGAGGTTGCCGCCGGCCTTCTCGACCAGGTCGCCGTTGACATAGATGATCGGCGTCGAGAGCGAGAAGCCGATTCCGTACTGCTTGCCCTTGACCTTGCCGATATCCAGCAGACCCGGCGCGTGGCCGAATTCCTTGAACCGCGCGTCGGCGGCGATGAAGCCGTCGAGGGGCTGGACGATGCCGCGATCGACGAAGATGCGCTGACGGTTGAGCCCATGATAGGCGACGTCGGGCAGGGTGTTGGTGACGGCGGCGCGCAGCACGCTCTGGGTGATCTCCTCGTAGCCCGGCTGCGGCGCGCGGAAGGTGATCTTGTGCTGCGGGTTGGCCTTCATGAACTCCCGCGCGATCTCCTCGTGCAGGGTCTTGAACAGGTCGGGGATCGAGTACTCGACGACGATCTCCGTGGTCGACTGGGCGATGGCCGGCGCGGCCACCAGCGCGGTGGTCGCGGCCGCCGTCCTCAACATCGTGCGTCTCAGCATGGCTCTCTCCTGTCCGGTCTTCACTTGATGCCCGAGAGCGTCATGCCCTCGATGAACCGCCGTTGCGCGGCGAGAAAAAACAGCACCAGCGGCGCGGTGATGATCACGGCGCCGGCCATCAGCGGGCCGTAGTCGATGCCGGCTTCGGTGTTGCGCAGATAGACCGTGCCGAGCGCCGGCATCGCCATCTCGGGGCTGGTGACGATCAGCAGCGGCCAGAAGTAGTCGTTCCAATGGATGACGACGGAGAGGATGCCGAAGGCGGTCAGCGCCGGCGCCGCGGCGGGCAGCATGATGCGCCAGACGATCTCGAACTCGCCCATGCCGTCGAGCCGGGCGGCGTGCAGCAGGTCGTCGGGCACGGTGCGGAAGAACTGGCGGATCCAGAAGATGCCGAAGACCGAGATGATCGAGGGCATCACCAGCCCGGCATAGGAGTTCAGGAGCCCGGCCTCGCTCAGCATGATGTAGTGCGGGATCGCCGGCACGTGCGAGGGGATCAGCAGGCCGAACAGCACCAGCGCGAAGAGCGGCTTGGCGCCGCCGAAGCGGAGCTTGGCCAGCGCGTAAGCGGCGGGCAGCGCGAAGGTGACCTGGAGGACGAAGATCGTCGCTGTCACCAGCGCGCCGTTCAGCAGATAGCGGTGCATCGGCACCTTCTCGAAGGCCGCCGTGTAGTTGCGCACCGCGTCCCACTTCACCGGGATCAGGTGCAGGTCGACGGTGAAGATGTCGTCGGGCGCGCGCAGCGACAGCGAGAGCATCCAGACGAAGGGCGCCAGCATGACGACGGCGCCAGCCATCAGCAGCAGGTGGCGCAGCGCCGCGGCGGGCAGGGAGAGCGCCGCGTTCATGCGTAGTGCACGCGGCCTTCGGTCAGCCGCACCTTCAGCAAGGTCAGCAGCAGCACGAAGACGAGGAAGACGACGGTGATCGCCGCACCGTAGCCAGCGCGGAAGAAGCCGAAGCCCTCCTGGTACATGGTGTAGAGCAGCACCTCGGTGGCCTTGTTGGGCCCGCCCTCGGTGAGCACGGCCACGGTGTCGAAGACCTGGAAGCTGCGGATCGAGGAGATCACCAGCACGAAGAGCGAGGCTGGCCCGAGCATCGGCCAGGTCACCGTGGTGAAGCGGCTCCACCAGCCGTCGGCGCCGTCGATCGCGGCCGCCTCGTAGAGGTCGCGCGGGATGGACTTCAGCCCGGCGAGGAACAGCACCATGTTCAGCCCGACCATCTGCCAGACACCGATCGCCGCCAGCGAGGCCAGCGCGAGGTCGGGATGCTTCAGCCAGTTGTGCTTGCCCAGGCCCAGCGCGTCGCTCAGCAGGTTGATCAGGCCGATGCTGGGATGCAGCATGATCTCCCATACCGTCGCCATGGCGATCAGCGTGGCGGTCACCGGCAGGAAGTAGGCGGCTCGGTAGAAGCCGCGCAGTGAGGTGCCGGACTCGATCAGGATCGCGGCGAACAGCGCCAACGCGACCGACGCCGGCACGACGAAGCCGACATAGAGCAGCGTGTTGGTCAGCGACGTCCAGAACACGCGATCGGCGAACAGCTTGCCGTAGTTGCCGAACCCGACCCAGTTGAAGGCGGCGGCACCGAACTGCCAGTCGGTGAAGGACAGCAGCACGGTGGCGAGCGTCGGCAGCAGCAGGATGGCGAAGAGCAGGAAGGTCGCCGGGGCGGCCAGCGCCCAGGCGGCGAGCGCCTCGATGCGTGCCTGCCGGCCCATGCCGGGCGCGATCCTGGCGGCGTCGGTGGCGGGGAGGGCGGCGACCGTCACGCCGCTCTCGCCAGCCGGCGGCCGTCGGCGTCGAAGGCCAGGATGTGCTGTGGCGCGGGACGCACGCCCACGGCGCTGTCCATCGCCACCTCGCCGATGCGCTGCGGCGGCAGGCGCAGGATCAGCGGCTGGCGCGCGCCGACGGGCAGAACATGGGCGAACAGGTCGGAGCCGAGATTCTCGCGATGGCGCACCGCGCCAGGGATCGCGCCTGCCGAATCATGGGGCTCGAGCGTGGCGTGCTCGGGCCGGAAGGCCAAGGTGACGCGGCTTCCGGCATCCGCTCTGGGGCGGATCGGCATGATGGTGCCGTCGACCTCGACCGCGCCGTCCTTGCGAATCACGCCGCTGAGCGTGTTGATGCGTGGGCTGCCGACGAACGCCGCGACGCGCAGATCGACCGGATCATCGTAGATCGCGGCGGGCGCGGCGATCTGCAGGATGCGACCATCCATCATCACCGCGACGCGGTCTGACATGGTCATCGCTTCGGCCTGGTCGTGCGTGACGTAGATGAAGGTGGTGGCCAGCCGGCGATGCAGCTCGGCGATCTCGGCGCGCGCCTGCACGCGCAGCTGGGAGTCAAGGTTGCTGAGCGGCTCGTCCATCAGGAAGGCGCGTGGCTGGCGCACCATGGCGCGCGCCAGCGCCACGCGCTGGCGCTGGCCGCCGGAAAGCTGCGCCGGTCGTCGCTCCAGCAGATGGCCGATATCGAGCGAGCCGGCGACGCGCGCCACCTCGGCCTCGACATCGCGGCGGATGCGGCGCGCCCGCGGGCTCATCCAGCGCAGCACCGGCAGACGCTGCCAGGGCCGCGAGCGGCGCATCATCAAGGGCACGGCGATATTCTCGCCGGCGCTCATATGCGGGTAGAGCGCGTAGCTCTGGAACACCATGGCCACATCGCGCTCCGACGGGCGCAGCCCATCCACGGCGCGGCCGCCGATCATGACGCTGCCCAGATCCTGGCGCTCCAGCCCAGCGATCACCCGCAGCAAGGTGCTCTTGCCGCAACCCGATGGTCCCAGCAGGGTAAGGAATTCGCGCTCACCGATATCAAGCGACACCTCGCGCAGCACCTCCGTGGCGCCGAACGACTTGCCGATCGTCCGCAGCGACACCCCCGCCATGCGCCCACCCTGCGTTCTTGCGATGGCGGGACTTACGGTGACGGCATGTCTCGATTCTTACCGATCGATGATGGTTCGATGACGTCCGGTGGATCGCGCGATCCCCGACAGCGGCGGGATTTTCATCGCAGCGTCATGGGTTCGTCATGCCGGGTTTACGCCCGGCGCCTACCAGCGGCGCCAGATGGTGTCCCTCGACGCAGCCCCCGCCGGCGCGGCGGCCCTGCCGCAAGCGCGGATCGCGCGCCGACAGCGCCGCGCCTTGTGGTTTCCCTATGCGCTGCTGGCGCCGTCGTTGCTGTTCCTGGCGCTGTTCACCTACCTGCCGGTGATCCGCGTCATCGTCGACTCGCTGTATGTCAGTCGGCACGGCAGCCCGGAGCCCGCCCGCTTCGCCGGGCTGACGAACTTCCGCACGGTCCTGGCCGACCCCGCCTTTCAGCAGGCGCTGATCAACAACCTGGTCTATGCCCTGGGCACGCTGGTGCCGACCATTGTGCTGGCGCTGCTCTTCGCGCTCGCCGTGCAGCGCTCCACGCGCTTGGCGGCGGTGCTGCGCACCATCTTCTTCTTCCCCTCGCTGGTGCCGCTGGTGGCGGCGGCATCGCTGTTCTTCTTCATCTTCCTGCCCGGTGTCGGACTGCTCGACCATCACCTCGGCAAGCTGGGGCTGAGCAGCCCGAACTGGCTGGGCGACAGCGACGTGGCGCTGTGGTCGATCATCGGGCTCTCGGTGTGGAAGAACGCCGGCTACTACATGCTCTTCTATATCGCCGGGCTGCAGAACATCCCCGGCGATACCGTCGAGGCGGCGATGATCGATGGCGCCAACGGCCTGCAGCGGCTGTGGTACGTGATCCTGCCGGCGCTGGCGCCGACCACGGCCTTCGTCGTGGTGATCGCGCTGATCAACGTGCTGACCAACGTCGATCATGTGGTCGTGCTGACCAAGGGAGGCCCGAGCAACGCGACCAACCTGCTGCTCTTCTACATTTTTCAGGAAGCGCACGAGAACCACAATTACGGTAAGGCCGCTGCCGCCACCGTGATCAGCGTCGCGGTGTTGCTCGCGATCTCGCTGGGCTCGATCCGCACCATGGAGCGGGGAGGTCGCGGTGCGGCGTGATCGCGATATCGCCGCGCCGCTGATGCTGGCGCTGGTCGCTTCCGTGGCCTTCGTCTGGGCGACACCCTTCATCTGGACGGTGCTGGCGTCGTTCCGGCCCGAGGGTGCGGGCAGCGCCGGCATGGCGACGCTGATTCCCCACCTCAACCCGACGCTGTCGAACTTCCGCAACGCGCTCGATAGCGGCTCCTTCGGCCTCTACTACGTCAACACCGCGATCGTGGTAGGCGGCGTACTGCTGGTGCAATGCGTCACCGTGAGTCTCGCCGGCTACGCGTTCGCGCGGCTGCGCTTCGCCGGTCGCGATGTGCTGTTCTACGCCTTCCTGCTGCAGCTCATGCTCGTGCCGCCGGCGCTGATCGTGCCCAACCTGCGCACGATAGTCGATCTCGGCCTGTATGACTCGCTGGCCGGCGCGATGGCGCCATATTTCGCCTCGGCCTTCGGTACTTTCCTGATGCGCCAGACCTTTCGCGCGATCCCGCGCGACTTCGAGGAGGCCGCCGCGATCGACGGCGCGCCGTGGTGGGCGGTGGTCTGGTACGTGCTGCTGCCGATGGCGCGGCCCGGCCTGGTCGCCTTCGCCATCGTCTCGGTCACCGCCCACTGGAACGAATTCCTGTGGCCGCTGATGGTGATCAACGACCCCGGCAATCACACGCTGACCATCGGCCTCGCGGCGTTCACGCGCGGCGCCGAGGGCGGCAAGGAATGGGGCGTGCTGGCGGCCGGCACGCTTCTGGTCATGGCGCCGCTCGCCGTGGCCTTCGTCGCGTTCCAGCGCCGCTTCATCGACAGCTTCGTGTTCAGCGGGATCAAAGGATAGGGGGTGGCCATGTCGTTCATCGGACGTTTGACGGCCGGCGCTATGGCGCTGGCGGCGGGATGCGCGGGCGCGTCGGCGGCGCAGGCGCAGACCAAGATCGAGTTCTTCTTTCCGGTTCCGGTCGAAGGCAAGCTGGCGCGCGAGATGACGCGGCTGGTGAAGGTCTACAACGAGGGGCAGAAGGAGGTCGAGGTCACCGCCGTCTACACCGGCAACTACGACGAGACCAAGCTGAAGGCGCAGGCCGCGGCCAAGGCCGGCAAGCCGCCGGCGGTGGTGCTGATGAGCGCCAACTTCAACGTCGACCTCAAGCTCTCCGGCGACATCATGTCCCTCGAGCCGTTCCTCAAGGCCGACGGCGCCACGCGCGAGAAATTCCTCGGCGATTTCTGGCCGGCGCTGCACGCCAACGCCACGGTCGACGGCGAGCTCTACGGCGTGCCGTTCCACAACTCGACGCCGCTGCTCTACTACAACATCGAGCACTTCAAGCAGGCCGGGCTCGATCCCGACAAGCCGCCGCGAACCTGGGCCGAGCTGGTCGACGCGGCGAAGAAGCTGACCAGGCGCGACGGCGACAAGGTCGAGCGCTATGGCTTCACCATGCCGGCCGGCTACGACTATCTCGGCTGGCTGATGAGCGCGCTGGCGATGTCCAATGGGGGGCGCTACTTCAACCAGGACTACGGCGGCGAAGTCTACTACGACACGCCCTCGATGCTGGGCGCGGTGCGCTTTGTCGACGACCTGATCCACAAGCACAAGGTGATGCAGCCGGGCGTCGTCGAGGCGGGCGGTGTGTCGACGTCGTTCTTCGCCGGCAAGGCGTCGATGATGTTATTGTCGACCGGCTCGCTCTCGTTCATCCGCGAGAACATGAAGAGCCCGTACAATGTCGGCTTCGTGCCGCGCAACGTGCGCAACGCGGTGCCGATCGGCGGCGCCTCGCTGGTGATGTTCAAGGGCCAGAGCGAGGCCAGCCAGCAGGCCGGCTGGAAGTTCGCGAAGTGGCTGTCCTCGACCGAGACGCTGGGTGGCTGGAGCCGCTTCACCGGTTACTTCTCGCCGCGCCGGTCGGTCTATGACACGGCGGAGATGAAGGACTTCATCGCCAAGAACCCCGACGCCAAGGTGGCGCTCGACCAGCTGGTCTTCGCCCAGCCCTGGTTCGCCACTTACCAGACCGTCGCCGTGCGCAAGGCGCTGGAGGACGAGGTCCAGGCCGTCATGAACGGCAAGAAGAAGCCCGACGCCGCCGTGCGCGACGCGCAGAAGAAGGCCGATGAGCTGCTGAAGCCTTATGTCGATCAGACGGCGCTGAAGCTGCCTTAGACCAGAGACCCGGTCGGTGGCGCCCTCGCCGGCCGGGCACCTCTCCCTCTTTAGCGACAGGAGTACGCCAAATGCTGATCGCGCAGATCACCGATCTACACGTGCGCCCACATGGCAAGCGTGCCTATGGCATCGTCGACTCGAACGCCATGCTGGCGGCCACGGTCGAGGCCATCAACAACCTGCCGCGGCGGCCCGATGTGGTGATCGCCACCGGCGACCTCACCGACTGTGGCCTGTCGACAGAGTATGCTGCTTTGCGCACGCTGCTGGCGCCGCTCGACATGCCGGTCTATCTCATACCCGGCAACCACGATCGCCGTGCCGAGCTGGTCGCGGCCTTCGGCGAGGATGGATACTTCCCCGACGACGGCGAGTTCCTGCACTACGTCGTCGAGGACAACGACGTGCGCCTGATCGGTCTCGACACCGTCGTCCCGGGCGCCGGTCACGGCCGGATGTGCGAGCGCCGCCTGCGCTGGCTCGACGACCGGCTGGCCGAGGAGCGCGACCGGCCGACCTTGATCTTCATGCATCACCCGCCGTTCTCGACCGGGTTGGCGGCGATGGACGACATCAACTGCCGCGACGGCGCGAAGATGGCCGAAGTGGTGGGCAAGTACAGCCACGTCGAGCGTGTCGTCTGCGGCCACCATCATCGGCCAATCGTGACGCGCTGGGCCCGCACCATCGGCTCGGTGGCGCCCAGCACGGCGCATCAGGTTACGCTGCACATCGCGCCGGGCAATGAGCCCTCGACCTTCACCATGGAGCCGCCGGCCTATCAGCTGCATATCTGGAGCGAAGGCGCCGGGCTGATCAGCCACACCGCCTATGTCGGCGCGTATGCCGGCCCGTACCCCTTCGTGCTCGACGCCGACTACCCGGGGCAGCAGGTCAAGGTAGCGGAAAGCGTTTGAGCAGGGGCAGCAGCTCCGGCTCGAGGTCGATCTCCAGGGCCGCCAGCACGCGCACCACGGCGCAGTAGAAGCTGGCGAACAACGTGAACTCGACGATGCCCTCGTCGTCGAGCTTCGTTCGCAGCGTCGCGAAGGTGGCGTCCGACACGCGATGCTCGTTCTCCATCTCGCGCGCGGCGGCGAGCAGGGCGCGCTCGAAGGCGGGCAGCGAACTGGTGCCGCCCTTCGATTCGAGGATCAGCGCGTCGATGTCGGCGTCGGTTACACCGAATTCGCGGCCGATCTCGATGTGGTGCGCCCATTCGTAGGGCGAGGACGCGACGTAGCCGATCTGCAGGATTACCAACTCGCGCAAGCGTCCGTCGAGCTTGCTCTTGAAGCGGATCCAGCGCGCGATGCCGTTGAAGGCGCGCGCGCCGTCCAGGCTGTTGGCCAGCGCGCGATAGATCGGCCGGTCGCGCCAGATCACGTCCTTGTTCTCGGGCGACAGCTCCTCGGGGGCGACATAGCGGACGCGGGCCATCTGGATCTCCTCGGTTCGGTTTGCGGCCGGGAGACTAGGGTGGCTAGGTCCCGGTGCAAATATTTGCATTTGCAAATACATTCGACTCAGCGCAGGATGGCGCCGGTGACCGAGGGGAGGCGACGATGGCCCTGGATTTCGGCTACTTCACGCTGAGCGACAACCGCTACAAGGACAACCCGCGCAGCGCCGAGTCCTTCGTCAAGGACATCTACGCCGAAGCGCTGTGGGCCGAGGTGGTGGGGCTGAACTCGGCCTGGATCGGCGAGCATCATTTCAACCTGCTGGGTGTCAACGCCAGCCCGTTGGCGATCCTGGCGCAGATCGCCGGCGCCACGAAACGCATCCGTTTGGCGCCGGCGGTGACCTTGCTGCCGGTGCACCATCCGCTGCATGTCGCCGAGGAATGGGCGACGCTCGACCTGCTGTCGGGCGGCCGCGTCGATTTCGCCGCCGGCCGCGGCTACGATCGGCTGGAGTACGGCCCGTTCCAGGCCAGCTTCGACGACTCCGCCGAGCTTTTCGCCGAAGGCCTGGAGGTCGTCTGGCGCGCCTGGACGGAGACCGGCAAGTGGTCGCACAAGGGCCGCTTCTTCCAGTTCGACGATATCGAGGTGCGGCCCAAGCCGGCGCAGCGGCCGTTGCGACCCTACGTGGCCTGCTTCTCGCGACCCTCGATGGAGCTGGCGGCGCGCAACGACTGGAACATCATCTACGCGCCCTTCGCCGCCGCCATGGTCTATGGCTCGCTGGCCGACGCGGTGCGCGTCTATCGGGAGACCTGCGAGGGCACGCACAAGCGGCCGGCACGGCGCGCCATGTGCTCCTACTTCGTGCACATCGCCTCGACACCGCAGGAGGAGGCTTACGGCCGTGAGGCGCTGATCCGCTATTTCCACGACGCGCTGATCGCCGCCTTCCCGTCGTCCTCGGGCGAGAAGGTGCCGCCGACCTACAAATACTTCGTCGAGATCGTGAACCTCCTGCGCGAGATGCGCCCGGAGAAGCTCACCAGCAAGTCGATCCTGGTCGGCCCGCCGGCCAAGATCATCGAGGACCTCAAGACGGTCGAGGCCGCCGGCATCGCCGAGGTGATCCTGTACTTCAACTACGGCGCCAAGCCGCACGCCCTGGTGAAGGAGCAGATGGAGCGCTTCATGCGCGAGGTCGCGCCGGCCTTCGAAGGCTCACACACGAAGCTCAATCTAAAGGCGGCCGAATAGCGTGCTGCCGCTCGACGACTATGTCCCCTACCTGCTGAACCGCGCCGGCGCGCGCATCGCGGCGTCGTTCAGCGAGGCGGTGCGGCCGCTGGGCATCACGCTGCCGATGTGGCGCGCGCTGGCGGCGCTGACCGATCGCGACGGCCAGACGGTAGGCGAGCTGTCGAGCCGCACCAGCATCGAGATCTCCACGCTGTCACGCGTGCTCGACGGCCTGCAGCGCCGCAAGCTGGTCGAGCGCAAACGGGCTGAAGACGATGGCCGCGTCGTCACCCTGCGCCTCACGACGGCCGGCCGAACGATGGTCCGGCGCGTGATGCCGATCGCCGAGCGCTACGAACGCGTGGCGATCGCCGGCCTGTCACCGCGCGACGTCGCGACGCTCAAGCGCCTGTTGCGCGCGCTCTACGCCAATATGGATGGGCTGGGCACCTAGGGAAGGCCGCCGCTCGTGGGCGGCTTGGGACAGAGTCGGGCCAGCGTGGCGGCTAACGGATCCGTCGCGGGGGGCCTCGTCCGCGGATCCTCCAGTCCGATGCCGATGATCTCGTCCATGCGCACCAACGTGTAGTCCCCATGCGCGGCGCTCCACCCGATCGCGACCGCGACGTCGCCGATCTGGCCGGCCCCCGTGGGAAACAAGTTGAAAACGCCGTTGCGACGCATCAGCGGAACTGCGCGGCCCTTCTCCATCGCAGCGAGTATGACGGGAAGGAGATTGCCGCCCTTCACCGGCGCGACGTCACCACCATCATCTTCGTCGTCGTCGTCCATATCCTCGGCTTCATCGACGAGGAAGCTACGCATCTCCTTCTCGACACGGCGCGCGTCGGCCTTCAGTTGCGGCTCCGCGGCATAGAGCTTGTTCATCAGGCGATCCAGCGTCTGGGTCGTCTCGGCGTCAGGGCCATCGCGTCCGGCCGCCGCGCCGAACAGCAGGTTGTTCGCGACGACCAGAAGTGACGCCTCGGCGTAGTCAAACTCGACACGGACGGCTGGTTGCGTGTCACGACGCGACCTCGGTCCTGGTTTCTTGGCTTTTGCCATCGACGGGCTCCTGATCTCGTGTGGACAGAGAGTGACCGATCCACGGCCGACCGTCGCTGTGGGCAACAGGAGAACCCCTCGGTCTGCGCGGTTGAATCGCGGCGCAGCCCCGACGATCATCGAGCCCGCTTTTCATGGAGCCGAACCACATGGCGCGCCTCACCACCGTCGATACCCTGCGCGATATCGTCAAGCCGCCGAACCCGCGCACTTTCAACAAGATCGCGCCGGAACTCGACGAGCAGGCGATCGCTTTCCTGCAGCGCTGCCCCTTCGCGCTGCTCAGCACGGTGAGCGAGGACGGCACGATCGAGGTCTCGCCCAAGGGCGACGAGCCGGGATTCATCCGGGTCGAGGATCCACGCACCCTGCTGATCCCGGAGCGCGCCGGTAACAACCTCGCCTTCGGCCTCACCAATATCCTCAACAACGGCAAGATCGGCCTGATCGCGCTGGCGCCGGCCACCGGCGAGACGTTGCGCGTGTCGGGGACGGCCGAGATTTACGACGACGCCGACCTCGTGGCCGCGATGAGCTCGGCGGGCAAGCCGGCGCTGCTGGCCACCCGCATCCGCATCAAGCATTGCTACTTCCACTGCGCCCGCTCGATCCTGCGCGCCAGGCTGTGGGATCCGACCGCCTGGCCGGCGCCCGGCCGCGTCTCCTTCGGCAAGATCATCGCGCCCAAGATGGGTGGCGGTGAGGAGCTGGAGAAGCAGATCGATTCGAGCGTCGATGGCGCGTACACCACGAGGCTGTGGAGCAACGGCTAGCGCCATCCCGGCCGCCATGCTTTGCTTATCGGCATGTCGCGCACTGACGCCACCCAACCGCCCTTCCGTGCCGAGGTGATCGGCAGCCTGCTGCGCCCGCGCTCGCTCAAGGACGCGGCCGCCGCCGGCCCCGCCGAGCATGCCGCCACGCTGGAGCGGGAGATCGCCCGGGTCGTGGCGAAGCAGGAAGCGCTGGGCTTCCGCGTCGTCACCGACGGCGAGTTCGGCCGAACGTCGTGGTTCGGGTTCTTTTTCGAAGGCCTCGACGGGATCCGCCTGGCGCCCTCGCAGTTCCGCTTTCGCGACGCCGAGGGCGGCAGCTACGAATGGCCAACCTGTGTCGCTGAACAGAAGCTCACACGCCGCGCACCGATCACGCTGGCCGAGTATTCCCGGGTGAAACGGCTGGCGAAGACCGCGCTCCCCAAGGCGACCTTGCCGACGCCCAGCGCCTTCCACTTCTTCCGCTTCACTGCGGCTTTCGATCCGCAGGCCTATGCCGATGCCTCGGGTTACTTCGACGACCTCGTCGCCATCTACCGCGCCGAGCTGGACGAGCTGGTGAAGGCCGGCTGCCGCTACGTGCAGATGGACGAAGTGCCCGTCGCCATGCTGTGCGACCCGCTGGTACGCGAGCAGACGCGCGCGCAGGGCGGCGATCCCGATGCGCTGCTCGATCTCTACGTCTCGGTGATCCGCCGCATCCTCGAGGGTCGGCCGGCCGGCGTGACCGTGGGCATGCATCTGTGCCGCGGCAACTTCCGTGGCCGCTGGATGGCCTCGGGCGGCTACGAGCCCGTCGCGCGCAAGCTGTTCAACGACTTCCCGGTCGACGTCTATTTCCTCGAATACGACAGCCAGCGCGCCGGCGATTTCGCGCCGCTGCGTCACGTGCCCGCCGACCGTCATGTCGTGCTCGGCCTGGTGTCGTCGAAGAGTCCCGTGATGGAGAGCGTCGACGATCTGCGCCGGCGCATCGACGAGGCCTCGGTGCATGTCAATTTCGACCGGTTGTCGCTCTCCTCACAATGCGGCTTCGCCAGCGTCGCCGGTGGCAATCTGCTGAGCGAAGACCAGCAATGGGCCAAGATGGCGCTGATATCGGACACGGCGCGGCGCGTCTGGGGCACGACCTAGGAGATCTCCATGTCTGTTGCGAAGCGCAAGCTGGGTTCCAGCGATCTCAGCGTGTCGGCGATCAGCCTGGGCTGCATGTCGCTGTCCGGCACCTACGGCAAGGCCGACGATGCCGGGGGCATCGCGCTGATCCATCATGCGCTGGATCGCGGCGTCACCATGCTCGACAGCTCCGACATGTATGGCTGGGGCCATAACGAGACGCTGATCGGCAAAGCGCTGGCCGGAGGGCGTCGCAGCGGCGTCGTTTTGGCCACCAAGTTCGGCCAGGTGCAACGGCCGGGCGGCGCCAACGGCGTCGATGGCCGGCCCGAGCACGTGAAGGCGGCGTGCGAGGCCAGCCTCAAGCGGCTGGGCGTCGATGTGATCGACCTCTACTACCAGCATCGCGTCGATCCCTCGGTGCCGATCGAGGACACGGTTGGCGCGATGGGCGAACTGGTCAAGCAGGGCAAAGTGCGGGCGCTGGGCCTGAGCGAAGCCAAGCCCGACACCATCCGCCGCGCGCACGCCACCCATCCCATCGCCGCGGTGCAGAGCGAATACTCGCTGCTCTACCGCGTCGATGCCGAGGAGACGCTGAAGATGACGCGCGCGTTGGGCATCGCCTACGTCGCCTATTCGCCGCTGGGGCGCAGCCTGCTGACCGGCAGCGTGAAGCAGGTCGGCGATATCCCGGAAGGTGACGGCCGCGGCCGCCATCCACGCTTCGCCGCCGACAATCTCGCGCGCAATCTCGGCTTCGTCGGCAGCATCGAAGGCGTCGCGCGCGCCAAGGGCTGCACGCCCGGGCAAGTGGCGCTGGCCTGGCTGCTGGCGCAGGGCCCGGACATTGTGCCGATCCCCGGCACCAAGCGCGCGTCGCGCCTCGATGAGAACATGGCCGCGCTCAACATGACGCTCTCGCCCGCCGAGGCGGCATCGCTCTCCGCCGCCATCCCGCCCGGCGCCGCCGCCGGCGGTCGCTACGCCGACGCGCAGATGAAGGCGGTGTATCTGTAGAGCGACGAGCGGGAACGCAACGTCACCCTGTCATCCCGCGCCGTGCTCGCAAGGCTATCGCCTATGGACTTCCAATCTACCTTCCCCCGGAGGGGGAAGGTGGCGCGCGCAGCGCGACGGATGGGGGATGTTTCAACACACTCGGTGTCCGTCTTCGACATCCCCCATCCGCCCTTCGGGCACCTTCCCCCTCCGGGGGAAGGTAAGGCCAGGTCAATTCCAGCGAACTCTCAGACCGGCGCGGTTCCGCGCAGCATGACGCGATAGAGATAGCGCGTCTGCTCCATGTCGTAGTCGCCGTTCGCCTTATGCAGCAGGCAGCGATTATCCCAGATGGTGAGATCGCCGGGCTGCCATTTGTGCCGGTACTCGTGGCTGAGCTGCGTGGCGTGCGCGAGCAGCTCGTCGAGCAGGGACAAGGCCTCGGGCTCGGCCATGCCGACGATGCCCTCGATGCGGATCGGGTTGATGTAAAGCGACTTGCGGCCACTCTCGGGATGGGTGCGCACGATCGGGTGGATCACCGCCTCGGGCACGCGCTCGCGCCGCGACGGGTCGAGCCCCATCAGTTTCCGCGCGCTGTGGCGACTCTGGTAGACGTGCACGGCCTTCAAGCCCTCGACGCGCGCCTTGGTCGCGTCGGGCAGCGTCTCGTAGGCGCGGTGCATGTTGACGAACTGGGTGTCGCCGCCGACATCCGGCAGCTCGACGGCGTGCAGCACCGTGGCCTTGGGCGGCTGTACGTCGTTCGAGTGGTCGGTGTGATAGCCCTCGCCGGGAATGTAGCGCGTGCCGTCGGGGAAGAAGTCCTTGTTCGAGATGTAGTGGACCAGCGGGCACTCCGGCAGCGCGAAGCGGCTGTTGTGCTGCTCGAACACCTCGCCGAACAGGCGCACGGCGTCCAGCATCTGGGGCGGCGAGAATTTCTGGTCGCGGATCACCAGGACGGAGTGTTCGACAAAGGCGCGGTTCAGCCGCGCGCGGGTCGCCTCATCGATGCCGCGCGTCAGGTCGACGCCACGGACCTCCGCGCCGGTATGCGGTGATAGCGGCGTGATGCTCAAGCTCATCGCGAGTCCTCCGCGTCGCATTTGTACCGCGAGCCTAGGCCCGCCGGCGCTGGACGACAACGCCGTCCGTGACGCACTCTGAACGCATTCCCTGAAACAAGGCGGTGCTGACGTGACCACGCGCGATTCCCTGAGGCAGCAAGGCGAGGCGATGCGCCGGCGTCTGTTCGGCGACGATGATGGCGCGCCGGCCTTCATGCGCACCGTGAACACGGAGGCGACGTTCGGCGCCCTGTGGAGCCGGCCGGGGCTCGCGCTGGAGGATCGCATGATCTGCGCGCTGGCGGCGCTGGGCGCCGTGCAGCGTCTGTCGAGCCTGCGCCGCCATGTCGGCGCCGCGCTCGACCTCGGCCTGTCGGCGCGATCGATCCTGGAGGTCTTCATCCAGGTCGGCATCTATGCCGGTTACGCCGCGTCGGAAGAAGCGATCGAGGCGGCGGGCGCGGTGTTCGCGCAACGCGGCGTCGCCATGCCTGCGGAAACGCCGCGCGAGGAATCGTTGGAGGTGTTGAGCGAGCGTGGTGCCGGGCTCATGAAGCAGCTTCACGGCGATCGCGCCACGCAGGGCTATGCCGCGCCGGGTAACGCGGTGACTGGGGCGCTCTATCCGCTGGCGATCCAGTATGGCTATGGGGAGATCTGGTTCCGGCCGGGGCTCGATCTGCGGCGGCGGGCGCTGGTCGCGGTCGTGGCCTTCACGGCGTTGAAGCTCGACGGCCAGGTGAAGAAGTTCGGCGTCTCGGCGCTGAACATGGGCTTGAGCCACACCGAGGTGATCGAGGCGGTGATTCAGACCGCGCCGCTCAGCGGCTTCGCGCCAGCGCTCAACGCGCTGGCGAGGTTGAGCGAGGCGTTCGGCGGCTGAGGATCACCGGCGATAGCGGCGCTGCACCAGCAGGTTCGCGGCCATGGTCAGCAGCAAGGTGACCGTCATCAGCACGAAGGCGATGGCGCCGCCGAACGGCCAGTTGGTCTGCTGGGTGAACTGGTTGTAGACCAGCGGCGCCATCATCTTGAACAGCGGGCCGCCCAGCAGG
>JALHMM010000119.1 GCA_022844045.1 Reyranellaceae bacterium
CCCCCCGCGCCGGGGGGGGGGGGGGGGGTAGGGGCTGATTCAAGTGACGCACCGCTGTTGTGCGCAACCCGAGACTCCCCCTCACCCCGACCCTCTCCCCGCAGGCGGGGAGAGGGAGAAGATCAGCGTGCCTTCAACGGCGCCGCGGCCAGATGCGCGCCGGCGTCGACGATCATGAACTCGCCGGTGACGTTGCTCGCACTGGTGAGGAAGAAGATCGCGGTTTCGGCCATCTGATCCGGCGTGCCGGCCTGGCGCAGCGGCGTGGTGCTTTCCTGATGCGCGAGCGCCGCGGCGTAGCCTTTCTCGCCGAAGACACCGAGCAGCCAGCGGCCCTGGATGAAGCCAGGACAGATGGTGTTCACGCGCACCGCCGGCGCCAGCCATTTCGCCAGCGCGAGCGTCAGCGTGTTGAGCGCGCCCTTGGAGCACATGTAGGGGATCGACGAGCCGACGCCCATCACGCCGGCGATCGAGGAGATGTTGACGATCGAGCCGCGCTCCTGCTTGTCCTCCCATTGCTTCTTCATGACAGGGAAGACGGCGCGGGCCATCTGGTAGGGGCCGACGACGTTGATGCGGTTGATGCGCTCGAAGTCCTCGGCGTTGACGCCGTCGAGATCGCCCTGCGCCTGCGCCTTGGTCGTGCCGGCGTTGTTGAGCACGCCGTCGATGCGGCCCCACTCCTTCATCGCCGATTCGACCAGCTTCTTGCAGTCGGAGTCCTGGCCGACATCGGCCTGCACCAGGATCGCCTTCACGCCCTTGGCCTTCACGGCCGCCATCGTCTCGTCGGCTTCCTTCTTGCTGCGCGTGTAGTTGACGACGATGTTCCAGCCGAGATCGGCGAGCTGGACCGCCGCGGCGGCGCCCAGCCCCGTCGCCGATCCCGTGACGATCGCGACCTTCCCCTTTTGTGCGGCCATGTCTTCCCTCCTGCATTGGCGTGCGGCCGCACCCTAGAGCGGAGTCCGAACAGATGGAACCACCTGTCATGCCGAGCGCGGCGTTCAAGGTCTTCGGGCCGCGTCGCTCCAGCGACGCATCATGAGCGCCGCTGGAGCGGCGCGGCCCGAAGAGAAGCCAACAAACCACATGCGCTCGGGATGACAGGTGAGGCGCTTCAACACGGAACGACCGGCTTGCCTTGCCGACGACGCTCCGCTTGAGTGGCGCGAAGGGGTGAGCTCATGACCGATCTGTTTTCGCTGAAGGGCCGCGTCGCCCTGGTGACCGGTGCCTCGCGCGGGCTGGGGCGCGACTTCGCCGTCACGCTGGCCGAGGCCGGCGCCACCGTGGTCTGCGCCGCGCGCACCGCGCCCGATCTCGAGGCAACGGTGGCGTCGATCGCCAAGAGCGGCGGCAAGGCCGAGGCGCTGGCGCTCGACGTCAACGACGAGGCCGCCGTGGTGAAAGCCGTCGCCGACATCGCCGCGCGGCACGGCCGCATCGACGTGCTGGTCAACAACGCCGGCATCACCATCCGCAAGCCGGTGGTCGACCTGCCGCGCGCGGACTGGCAGCAGGTCGTCGACACCGACCTCACCGCGCCCTTCATGCTGGCGCGCGAATGCGGACGGCACATGCTGCGGCAGAAGAGCGGCCGCATCGTCAACATCTCCTCGATCCTGGGCATTCTCGGCCGCGAGACGGTGGCGGCCTATGTCGCCTGCAAGCACGGGCTGATCGGGCTGACCAAGACCTTGGCGGTCGAGCTCGGCCCCGACGTCACGGCGAACTGCATCTGCCCGGGCTACATCCGCACCGAGTTCAACGTCACGCTGCAGCAGACCAAGAGCTTCACCGACATGATCGAGCAGCGCACGGCGGCGCATCGCTGGGGCGAGCCGAAGGATCTGCGCGGCGCGCTGTTGCTGCTGGCCTCGGACGCCGGCGCCTATATCACCGGCCAGTCGATCGTCGTCGATGGCGGGCTGACGACGATCCTGGCCTGATCTGTCGTCTTGGGCGCAGCGAAGGACCTCGCTGGTTTCGCGGCCACAAACCACGGTGTGGCCGTGCCCACGACCGCAAGATCCTTCGCTGCGCTCAGGATGACGGGCGTGGGCTCAGCCCTCGACACCGAAGGCTTTGCGCAGCGCGTTGAGCCCCTGCTGGTGCGGCGTCCACATGCGGCCGCCGACCAGGCCACCATCGACCACCAGGTCATGGCCGTTGACGAAGCTCGACTCGTTGGAGGCCAGGAACACCGCAGCCTGGGCGATGTCGTCGGTCAGGCCGGCGCGCGGGATCGGCTGGTTGGCCGCGAAGACGCTCTTCATGGTCTCGGCGGTCTTCTCGGCCTCTTCATGTGAGAGGCCCAAAGCCTTGCCGAAAATGCCGGTGGCGATGCCGCCGGGCGAGATCGAGTTCACCCTGATGTTCTTCTCACCCAACTGCATGGCGACGCAGACGGTGAGGTGGTTCACCGCCGCCTTGGCGGCGCTGTAGATCATCGAGCTCGACATGCCGGCGCGCCGCGCCGCCACCGAGCCGTTGTTGATGATGCTGCCGGAGCCCTGCTTCACCATCACCGGCGTCACGTGCTTCATGCCCAGCATCACGCTGCGCACCAGCGAGGCCATCGCCGCGTCGAAGCCGTCGACCGGAACGGTCTCGATGCCGCCGACCGGCGCCGGGCCGCCGGCGTTGTTGAACAGGCAGTCGACGCGGCCCCATTTCGCCACGCAGGCGTCGATCAACGCCTTGAACTCGGCTTCCTGGGTGACGTCCGTGCGCTGGAACAGCAGGCGCTCGGCGCCGAGCTCTTTCTCGAGCGCGGCGCCGAGATCGGCGCGGCGGCCGGCAGCCACCACGCGGGCGCCCTCGGCGACGAAGAGTTCGGCCGTACGGCGGCCGATTCCGCTGGTCGCACCGGTGATGATGCAGACCTTGCCGTCGAGGCGCGCCATGTCGACTACTTCTTGGTGAGCTGCTTGGCGTCGAACTTGCAGTAGCCGTCGAGCAGCACGTTGCCGCCGGTCGGCGTGATGCGACCGCTGACCTTCATGTTGCCGTCGGCGACCTTGGCGGTGGTGCGGAAGTTGCCGCCGCCATCCATCGCCACCGGATCCCAGAAGCGCTGCGAGCGGCCTTCCTGCATGAAGGTGCCCTTCACCTGGTTGCCGGTGACGGTGACGTCGATGGTCATCTTGTAGCGCGGGCAGTTGTATTGGCCCGCGCCGTAGCCGGTCCAGGTGTACTGCTGCGCCAGCGCCGGCGCCGCGCTCAGCAGCCCGGCGACGACGATGGAACCCGCGATGACTGCGCGCATGAGATTTCCCCCCTGTCTGGCGTCGCCCGCGACTACTTGGGCGCGAGCTTGAAATTGAAGATGCAGTAGCCGTCGAGTTTGACGGTGACCTCCGTCGGCGTCACCTTGCCGGTCACTTTCATCTTGCCGCCACCGCCCACGATGGCTTCCGTCACGAAGGTGCCATCGGCCGCCGCCGTGGCGGCGAAATTGCGCTGGTCCCGGCCTTCCTGCTGGAAGGTGGCCTGGATGTTCGAGCCGGTGACGGTCAGGTCCATCTTCATGGCGTAGGTCGGACAGCGCGTCGATCCGCCCTGGTTCTGGCCGGAACTGACGGAGCCGGCGAATTGCTTGGTCTGCGCCAGAGCCGGCACGGCGGCCAGGGCAGAGACGGCGACGAGAGAACCGAGAAGAACGCTGCGCATGATGCCTCCTGGTAAGCGCAAAGAGCGTCGCCGGACCATGCCCGCCGACCGATCTAGAATCCATAACATTGTGGCGGGATCGGGCTATAACGTCGCCGCCGCGTTACGCAAGGTTACCGTGCCCGATTTCGACAAGCCCGCCCTGCTGAAGGACCTCACCGCCCTGGCCCGCCAGGCCGGCGCGGCCATCCTCGACATCTATGCCAGGCCCGATCAAGGGGAGCGCCAGAAGACCGACGCCTCGCCGGTGACCGATGCCGATCACGCCGCCGAGGCCATCATCCTGACCGGCCTGCGCCAGCTGACCCCCGGGGTGCCGATCATCGCCGAGGAAGAGGTCGCCGCCGGCCGCCTGCCCGATGTCGGCGGCGGGCCGTTCTGGCTGGTCGACCCGCTCGACGGCACCAAGGAGTTCATCAAGCGCAACGGCGAGTTCACCGTAAACATCGCCCTGATCGAGAACGGCGTGGCGACCCTGGGCGTCGTCTCGGCGCCGGCCCAGGGCGTGCTGTGGCGCGGTGCGAAGGGCCATGGTGCGGAACGCGTGCTCGACGGCGGCCAGCCCGCGGCGATCACCGTGCGCCAGCCGCCGGGCGCCGGGCTCACCGTCTTCGCCAGCCGCAGCCATTCGGTGTTCAACCAGCTCGATATCTGGCTGCGCAACAACGACATCCCGGTCGCCGAGCGCAAGCAGGCCGGCTCGTCGCTGAAATTCTGCCTGATCGCCGCCGGCGAGGGCGATCTCTACCCGCGCTTCGGCCCGACCATGGAATGGGACACCGCCGCCGGCCAGGCGGTGCTCGAGGCGGCGGGCGGCGAAGTGATCGACGACAGCACGCGCCAGCCTCTGCGCTACGGCAAGCCTGGCCATCGCAATCACTGGTTCGTCGCGCGCGGCTGGCCGGCGGGGCGCACTTGGCGGACGGGATGAGCGCGCTCATCGAGCGCGCCGCGGCGCTGATCCGCGCCGGTCGCCTCGTCGCCTTCCCCACCGAGACGGTCTACGGCCTGGGCGCCGACGCCACGCAGGACCGCGCCGTCGCGGCGATCTTCGCCGCCAAGGGCCGGCCGGCCTTCAATCCGCTGATCGCCCATGTGCAGGACGTCGCCGAGGCGCGCCGCTACGTCGTCTGGAACGACATCGCCGAGCGCCTCACCGCCGCCTTCTGGCCCGGCCCCCTCACCCTCGTCCTGCCGCGCGTCGAGAATTGCCGCCTGTCGCTGCTCGCGTCGGCGGGACTCGACACCGCCGCCGTGCGCGCGCCCTCGCATCCCATCGCCCGCGCGCTGATCGCCGCGTCGGGCGTGCCAATCGCAGCCCCCAGCGCCAACCGCTCCGGCGCGATCAGCCCGACGCGGCCGGAGCATGTCGTGGAGTCACTGGGCGACGCGGTCGACCTGGTGATCGACGGCGGCCCTTGCGATGTCGGACTCGAATCGGCCGTGCTCGACCTCTCTACGCCGCGGCCGACCTTGCTGCGCCCCGGCGGCACGACGCGTGAGGCGATCGAGGCGGTGATCGGTGCGATCGATGAAGGCCCAGCCATCGGCGTCGCCGGCACGCTGCATTCGCCCGGCCAGCTCGAGAGCCACTACGCGCCACGCGCCACCGTGCGGCTGAACGCGATGGTGGCGGGCACAGGCGAAACATTGCTCGGCTTCGGCGAAATCGCCGGCGCGCTCAACCTCAGCCCGAGCGGCGACCTCGTCGAGGCGGCGGCCAATCTCTTTACCATGCTGCGCCAACTCGACGCGTCGGGCGCATCAGCGATTGCCGTCGCGCCCATCCCGGACGAAGGTCTCGGCCTCGCCATCAACGACCGCCTGCGGCGCGCGGCGGCGCCGCGTCCATAACGAGCTCCGCGCATGACCGACGACGACATCCTCGACCAGCTCGACATCGATTATCCCTTCCCGCGCGAGGCCTTGCGCGCCGCCACCGAGAGGCGCACGTCGCTGGCCCCCCGGCTGATCGCCGAGATCGACCGCTGCGTCGCCGACCCGACGCAGCCGACAAACCGGCCGAATCGGTTGTTGTTCAGCATCCACCTGCTCGCCGAATGGCGGGAAAGATCGGCTTATCGATCACTCTGCGCATTGCTGCGCTTGCCGCGGTCGACCCTGGAAGAGATCCTTGGCGACGCTCTGACCGAAACAAGCCCGCGCGTGCTGGCTTCAGTGTTCGACGGCGATCCTCAGCCGTTGCACGACCTGATTCTGGACGAGAGTGCCGACGAATACGCGCGCGATGCGGGGTTGGACGCGCTCGCCATCCTCACCGCGTTGGATGCTTTGCCGGTCGCCGCGACTGAACGCTTCCTGGAGGAGGCGTTCGATCGCCTGCAGCCGCGAGATGACAATCACGTCTGGTTCGGCTGGGAGAACGCTATCGCACAGCTTGGTTTGGAGCGGCTGGCACCGCTTGTGCGGAGAGCTTACGACGCCGATTTTCTCCTCTCGACGGGCGGCGACTTTGCCGAGTTCGAGCAGGAACTGCGCAAAGCCATCGCCAATGGCAGCGCCGATCTCAAGGGTTCCCGTCGGCACAACCGCCTCTGGGACGATACCATCGCAGAGATGGAGGGTTGGCACTGCTTCAGCGCGGAGGCCCAGCGAGAACGCGATACGGATATGGACGACGAAGAAGATGACGACGAGGGAACAGACAAAAAGTTGGCAGAGATCCTCGCTCGCCTCGAGGAGCGCAGCACGCCGCACCTCAATCCCTATCGCAGTGTCGGCCGCAACGATCCGTGCCCCTGCGGCAGCGGTCAGAAGTTCAAGCGCTGTCACGGCAAGACCTGAGGCTCGCGGTCATCCGAGCCGCGAGGGGGCGGCGTCGCCCTGGATTCCTCGCTACGCTCGGAATGACAGGCGCCCGACAGGAGACTCCAACCCGCCCTGATTCCTCTCTAGACTGCCCGCTCCGGAGGAAACCAAGACCATGCCCGACACCTACATCTCGCCGCCCTCGTCCGCGTTCCACGAGGCGCTCAGCGCCATTGTCGGTGAGAAGGGCCTGGTGACCGATCCGCAGGCGGTGCAGTTCCACACCACGAACTGGCAGGGCGTGGCGCCAGGCCGCGCCGCCGCCGTCGTCAAGCCGGCCAGCGTCGAGGAAGTCTCGGCGATCGTGAAATTGTGCAACCAGCACAACGTCAAGATCGTGCCGCAGGGTGGGCTCACCGGCCTGATGGCCGCCGGCATCCCGGTGCGCCAGGGCGACGAGATCGTCGTGTCGCTGGCGCGCATGAACCGCATCCTCGATGTGAACCCGCAGGCCTACACCATGACGGTCGAGTCAGGCGTGGTGCTGCAGACCATCCAGCAGACGGCGATGGAGCACGACCGCCTGTTCCCGATCAGCCTCGGCGCCCAGGGCTCGTGCATGATCGGCGGCAACCTCTCCACCAACGCCGGCGGCGCGCAGGTGCTGCACTACGGCAACACGCGCAGCATGGTGCTGGGCCTCGAAGTCGTGCTGCCCGATGGTCGCATCTGGGACGGCATGCGGGCGCTGAAAAAGGACAACACCGGCTACGACCTGAAGGATCTCTTCGTCGGCGCCGAGGGTACCTTGGGCATCATCACCAAGGCGGTGCTGAAGGTGTTCCCCAAGCCGAAGGACGTCGCCACCTGCTGGCTGGCGATCCCCAACCCGAAGGCGGCCTTCGAGCTGCTGGCCGAGGCGCGCATGGCCTCGGGCGATTGCGTGACCTCGTGCGAGCTGGTGCACGGCATCGGCTACGAGGGCGTGCTCAAGCATGTGCCCAATCTGCAGCGGCCGATCGAGGGCTCGCCCGAGTGGCAGCTCTTGATGGAATGGTCCTCGACACGCGCGCCATCGGGCAACGGCGCCGGCGGCATGGCCGAGCGCATGGAGGAGTTCCTCACCGGCGCCTTCGAGCGCGGCCTGGCGGTCGACGGCACCATCGCGCAGTCCGAGGCGCAGGCGCGCAACATGTGGGCGATCCGCGAGGGCCACGCCGAGGCCAGCCGCCGCGATCCCAACCCGAGCGCCTCCTTCGACATCTCGGTGGCGGTGCACGAGATCCCGGACTTCATCGAGCGCTGCAATGCCGCTTGCGTGAAGGCGGTGCCGGGCATCCGCCCCAAGCCGATGGGCCATATGGGCGACGGCAACCTGCACTACTCCTTCGGCGCGCCGCTCGACATCACCTCGCGCGAGGCGTTCCTGCCGATGGTCAAGACGCTCGACCGCATCGTGCACGACATGGTCAACGAAATCGGCGGCTCGATCTCGGCCGAGCACGGCATCGGCTCGATCAAGCTGCTCGAGCTCGAGCATTACCGCTCCTCGACCGAGCTCGACATCATGCGCGCGATCAAGAAGGCGCTCGATCCCAAAGGCCTGATGAACCCCGGCAAGGTGATCCGCGTCGATCCCAGCGAGCCGGTGGCCGAAGGCTTCCCGACGCGCTGAGCGCCGGCCGGGTATCTTGCCGGTACCGCGCAGGCCCAGCCCGGCGGGGAGGCGTGGAGCGCGGGCAAGCTCCACGTGCCGGGCTCGCGCTCGATATCGGCCAAGGCCTGCGAGAGCGCGCCCGACGGTCACTGCGACAACCAACCGTCGGCGTACAGACTCCTGCCCTCAGGCGCGAAGCAAGTCTTGGGACTTGCGCGCCAGTTCCCCTCACTTGCTCTTCTTGCGCGGATCGTCGTCGGGGTTCACGTAGGTGATGCCCTGCGGGCCCATGCCATGGAGCTGGATCACCGTATCTTCAGTGAACCAAGCGTAGTGGGTCATTCCCTTGGCGACGTACGAATAGCCGCCGACCTTGATCAGGACACCCTTCTTCTCA
This sequence comes from Reyranellaceae bacterium, assembly GCA_022844045.1. Taxonomy (GTDB): domain Bacteria; phylum Pseudomonadota; class Alphaproteobacteria; order Reyranellales; family Reyranellaceae; genus JAFAZJ01. The sequence goes on from JALHMM010000119.1 coordinate 8,502, forward strand.
TCGAGCTTGTCGCCGGTGCCGATGTTGAAGCTACCCGACAACACCGTCACATTCTCATCGTTCGGATGCGTGTGAGCGGGGATCCTGAAGCCGGCCGGGACCTTGAGGCGAACGACGTACATGCCCTCTTTGGCTGGATCGCCCTTCACGACGGCGAAGAGAGCGCCTCTGCCGTAGGCGGCAGGAGCGGACCACTTTAACGCGTCGGCTTGAACGGCGGCGTGATGGTCGCCGTCCGCGATGGCGTACATCGGCACAAACGTGACTGCCAGCAGCGTGGCTATGGCAAGCGGCTTGCCCATTGGCTTCCTCCAGCGTTGAGTTGTGAGATCGGTCATCCGTGGCTTCCGCCGCTCATCGAAGACATTCTCGATCACCTCGATGTCTCAGGCGGCGCGATGCATCTCGCTTCCTTGTTCGACCGGCGGATGGTTTCACGCAGCTCGGTGACCGGGCCAGTTCAGCAAGTGCAGCAAGCCCGCTACACAAAGTGTAGTGGACAGTGGGAACGGCGGGGTGGTTGAGTCATGCGGAGGTATCGCGATGTCAGACACTGCCTACCCGAGGTTCTGCCCGGTCGCTATGGCGGCCAGCTTGCTTGAGCCGCGCTGGACCATGCTGGTGCTCTGCGAGATGTGGGCCGGTTCGACCCGTTTCAGCGAGATCCAGCGCGGCGTGCCCGGCATGTCGCCAGGACTATTGTCCCGGCGCTTGAAGGAGATGGCGGCAAACGGTCTTGTCACCCGTCAGGGGAAAGGTCACGCCGGGCATTCGGAGTATTTGACCACGCCGCTGGCGGACGAGATTCAGCCCCTGATCCGCGCGCTCGGCGAATGGGCACATCGCAACATCGACTGCGAGGTCTCACTCCAGCACATCGATGCGCGCATGCTGATGTGGAGCATTCGCGGCAAGATCGACTCGCTGCAGCTCCCCAAGCGCAAGAGCGTCATTCAGTTCATGCTCAAGGACTCGCCAAAAGAGACCCTGAATTATTGGATACTGGCTCGACCCGGCGAGGAGACCGACCTGTGCTATACCGATCCCAAGTTTGAAGTCGATCTCTACGTCGTCTGCGAACTGCGAGCCCTGACGTCGGCGTGGATGGGACATTCAACCTTTGAAGAGGAAATGGAAAGCGGACGTATCGCTCTTTCGGGACACGATGCGATGGCTCGAACGCTGACCAAGTGGCTCAAACGAAGCAGCTTCGCCGATGTCGCGAAGAGCGACGGGAATAGAAATCCTTTGTCACTGGTCGCGAGCGCGCGATAACGAGGCCGTTTTCGATCCGCCTGGCAATGTCACGTGTGAAGGCCTCCGGCTCGGCGCTCTCGCCCAAGCCTTCCGGCGATTGATCGGCGCAATTGTATGGCTGGGGCAATGCGGACAAGTTCGCCGCCGACAGGGACAATGACCCTGCATACATTGAGATTGTGCCAGACACCTACACGACAATCCCATCAGCCGTTCCCGCGTCCGTCCTCGAGGCGATTCACCGCGTCGTGGGCGATCGCGGCTTCACCACCGATCCGCGGGAAATGGAGCCGCATGTCGTGGAATGGCGCGACAACTATCATGGCCGCGCCGCCGCCGTCGTGAAGCCGGCGAGCACCGAGGAAGTCGCCGCCGTCATGAAGATCTGCCACGAGGCGGGCGTGCCTGTCGTGCCGCAGGGCGGCATGACCGGGCTGACCGGCGCCGGCATCCCGCACGAGCATGGCGGCGAGATCGTGCTGTCGCTGCGGCGCATGAACCGCATCCTCGAGGTCAACCCGATGGCCTTCACCATGACGGTCGAGGCCGGTGTGGTGCTCAAGACCATCCAGGAGACCGCGGCGGCGCACGACCGGCTGTTCCCGCTCAGCCTCGGCGCCGAGGGCAGCTGCGCCATCGGCGGCAACCTGTCGACCAATGCCGGCGGCGTGCAGGTGCTGCACTACGGCAACGCGCGCGCCCTGGTGCTGGGCCTGGAGGTCGTGCTGCCCGACGGCCGCATCTGGAACGGCTTGCGCGCGCTGAAGAAGGACAACACCGGCTTCGACCTCAAGCATCTGTTCATGGGTGCCGAGGGCACGCTGGGCATCATCACCCGAGCGATCCTGAAGCTCTTCCCCAAGCCCAAGGACGTCGCCACCGCCTGGATGGCGGTGCGCGATCCCGCCGCCTCCGTCGAGCTGCTGTCGCGTGCGCATGAGGCGAGCGAGGACAATGTCACCTCCTGCGAGCTGATGAGCCGCCAGGGGCTGGAGTTCGTCTTCAAGCACATCCCGGGCTGCAGCGATCCTCTGCAGGGCCGGCACGACTGGTACGTGCTGCTCGAATGGTCCTCGACGCGCGCGGTGCCCGAGGGTGGCACCGGCATGAGCCAGCGCATGGAGACCTTCCTCGGCGAGCTGATGGAGGAAGGCCTGGTGCTCGACGCCACCCTGGCGCAGTCCAGCACGCAGGCGCAGGCCTTCTGGAAGATCCGCGAAAGCCACTCCGAGGCGCAGAAGATCGAGGGCCCTTCGATCAAGCACGACATCTCCGTGCCGGTGGGCGTAATCCCCTCCTTCATCGAGCGCGGCATCGCGGCGATGAAGCAGGTCGTGCCCGACCTGCGGCCCGTCCCCTTCGGCCATGTCGGCGACGGCAACCTGCACTTCAACGCGCAGGCGCCCGAGGGCATGAGCAAGGAAGCCTTCTACGCCCATTACGGCGCGATCAACCGCGCGGTCTACGACATCGTGCGCGAGGTCGCGGGCTCGATCTCCGCCGAGCACGGCATCGGCCGCTTCAAGCTCGAGGAACTCGAGCACTACCGCTCACCGGTCGAGCTCGACGTCATGCGCTCGATCAAGCGCGCGCTCGATCCGCGCAACCTCATGAACCCCGGCAAGGTGATCCGGGTCTAGGAGACGGCGAATTGGCGCCGGCCGGATTTGTTGCCTTGCTATAGATACGTTATAACATTACATATCGCAAATAGGTCCGCGCCTTGAGCGCAGGTCGGTCGCGCAGTTCCATTCACCCATGCCGCGTTGATGCCGGATGATGTCACCCTCTCCCACTCGATTGCCCGTCACGGTGCTGTCCGGATTTCTCGGTGCCGGCAAGACGACGCTGCTCAACCGCGTCCTGCACAATCGCCAGGGCCGCCGCGTGGCGGTGATCGTCAACGACATGAGCGAGGTCAATATCGACGCCGCGCTGGTACGCGACGGCGGTGCCGGGCTCAGCCGTACCGACGAGAAGCTGGTGGAGATGTCCAACGGCTGCATCTGCTGCACCCTGCGCGACGATCTGCTGCGCGAGGTCCGCGATCTCGCGACGAAAGGCCGCTTCGACTACCTGCTGATCGAATCGACCGGCATCTCCGAGCCCATGCCGGTGGCCGCGACCTTCGATTTCCGCGACGAGGGCGGCGACAGCCTCGCCGACGTGGCGCGCCTCGACACCATGGTCACGGTGGTCGATGCCTTCAATTTCCTGCGCGACTACGCCAGCACCGGCTTCCTGCGCGATCGTGGTCAGACCGCCGGCGCGGGCGACGATCGCACCATCGTCGACCTGCTTGTCGAGCAGGTCGAGTTCGCCGACGTCATCGTGCTCAACAAGGCGGACCTCGTCTCGCCCGACGACCTGGGCGTGCTCGAAGGCATCATCCGCACCTTCAACACGCGCGCGCGGATCGTGCGCAGCGTGAACGGCGACGTGGCCCTCGACGACATTCTCGACACCGGCCTGTTCGACATGCAGGAGGCGTCGATGGCACCGGGATGGCAGCAGGCGCTGCTGGGCAACCCGCTGCCCGAGACCGAGGAGTACGGCATCTCGAGCTTCGTCTACCGCGCGCAGTCGCCGTTCCACCCGGCGCGGCTGATGGCCTGGCTGCAACGCGAATGGCCCGGCGTGATCCGCTCCAAGGGCTTCTTCTGGCTGGCGACGCGGCCGGCCTTTGTCGGCTCCTGGTCGCAGGCCGGCGCGGTGACGCGCCACCAGAAGGGTGGTCGCTGGTGGGCCAGCGTGCCGCGCAGCCACTGGCCGCGCGACCGCGTGGCGCGCCGCATGGTGCTCGACAACTGGAAGGAACCGTTCGGCGATCGTCGGCAGGAGATCGTGCTCATCGGCAAGGACATGGACCGCGCCGCGCTCACCGCGGCCTTCGACGCCTGCCTGCTGACCCCGAGCGAGATCTCCGCCGGCGCGGCGGTGTGGAAGTACCTGCCCGACCCCTTCCCGGCCTGGACCGAGGAGGCCGCGTCGTGAGCGCCACGGTGCAGGCGCCGGGCCCGCATGCCGTAGTCGGCGACACGCTCGATACGTTGTCGGCGATCACGTCGCCTGCCGTGAACCTCACGCTGTGGCGGCGTCGTCTGCCGGCGGCCCTGGAGGCGAGCATCGCGGCGCATCGAGCGCGCCCGATCGCCGGCGAGGTGTGGTTCGATGCCTGCGATTCGGCGCCGCATACCGAAGGCCACTTCGCGGTGCTGCTGCGCGACATCGCGGCGACCGATCAGGCGCTGTGGCGCGCCGATATCGAGCCGATGGTCCACGCCTTCGCGCACCTGAGCGCGGCGCATGTCGTGCGCGCGACGCTGGAGACGGTGACCGGCTCGGGTTGCCGCAAGTTCCACGCCGACCATATCGGCTTGCGCTTGCTCTGCACCTACGACGGTATCGGAACTCAATGGGTGCCGGACGCCGCCGTACGCCGCGCCATGCTGGCGGTGGGCGACAACGACGATATCGTCGGTGATCCCGCGTCGGTCCAGACAATGGCGCGTGGTGATGTCGGCCTGTTCAAGGGAGAGGCGTGGCCCGGCAACACGGGACGCGGCATCGTGCATCGTTCTCCGCCGAGGCCGGAGGGCGGCCATCGCCGCGTGCTGCTATGCCTCGACGCCGGCATGGTCGACCACTCGCGGCTGGGGCGCGTGACACTTGTCTGAGCCCGCGATCAGCCTGACGTCGGCGATCGAGGCGGCGCACAAAGCCGACACCGAGCGCGCGCTGGCCCATCTCCGCCGCGCCCGCGCCGCCTGCGCCGACGATTGGTTGCCACGTGACGCGGTACTCGACGCGCTGCTGATCGCGGTGATCGAGGAGGCGCGCGACCCGACGACCGCGCATCTCGTCGCCGCGCGACTTGGCAAGACCGCGCGCCTGCTGTCGCTGCTCTCGGCCAGCGAGCCTGACGGTACGACCCACTAATCGCCGTCCGCGGCGGCGGTACCCGAGCCGCTGTGTTGCCGCGCCCATTCCTCGCGCGTGATCTCGTGCAGCATCGAGATGCGGTTGCCGCCGAGATCCTTGGTGCCGGCGTCGCGGAAGCCAAGCTTGCGCAGCACGCGCTGCGAAGGCGCGTTTCGCGGATCGGTCGTCGCCACCATCATCGCCAGCGCGTGATCCTCGAAGCCGATGCGCAGGAAGGCCGCCGCGACCTCGGTGGCATAGCCCTTTCCCCACGCGGTCGGATCGAACATGTAGTTGATCTCCACCGCCTGCAGCGCCTCGACCCAAAACAAGCCACCTCGGCCGACGAATCGGCCGCCTTCATGCTCGAATAGCGCAAACGGGCCAAGTCGGCGCTCGGCCCAATGCCTCTCGCTCGCCTCCACGATACGCCGCGCCTGCCCCACGGGATCGGCCGCAATCTCCACCGCACGCGAGAGGTAGCGATGGACGTCGGGCTGGCTGATGAGCGCCTTGTAGTCGTCGAGATGTCGGGCAGCGAGCGGTTCGAGCCGCAGGCGGCGCGTTGTCGTCACGGTCAAAGGGCTCCTCCTAGCGCGGTGCGCGATCAATCGGGCGCACCTGTCATCCCGAGCGTAGCGAGGGATCCAGGCGGCAGACCCGAGATCCCTCGCTACGCTCGGGATGACAGGGCGAAGACGATGTCGGGCTCGATGCTCTAGAAGCGGGCGCGCAAACCGAGCTCGAAGGTGCGCGGCCGGCCGAGGACGACATAGTTCGCGTCGGTCGCCCACGCCGCGTAGACCGTGTCGGTGATGTTGTGGATGCGGAAGGTCACGTCGGCGTTGGGCTGGAAGGCCCAGGTCGCGAACACGTCGGCGATCGCCGCGCCGGGCAGCCGCACGGTGTTCGCGTCGTTGGCCACGATCGACGAGCGGTAGTTCACGATTCCGCCGACGGTCCAGTCCGCCACGGGCGCCCAGGTCACGCCGCCGTTGAGCACCCAGCGCGGTACGTTGGGCGGCTGGTTGCCGGCGAAGTTCGACGAGCCCGACCGAAACTCGTCGAAGCGCGCGCTGACCATGGCGGCATTGGCGAAAAGCCGCAGCGAGTCGATCGGCCGGAAGCTGCCGCCGATCTCGAAGCCGGTCGACGACTGGCGGCCGATCTGCACGGTCGCGCCGGTGGCGGGATCGGTCGAGGGGATGTCCTTCTTCTCGATGCGATAGACCGCCGCGGTGATCTCGCCGCGACCGCCGCCGAATCCCTGCTTGAAGCCGACCTCGAACTGGCGCGCGCTGGTGAGGCTGAACGGCGTGTCGGTGACGCCCAGCGTGAACAGCGCGAAACGCGGCTCGATCGCGGTGGCGAACGCGGCGTAGGCGGTGCCTTCCTTCCAGACGTTCCACACCGCGCCGACGCGCCATGTCGTGGGCGTGAAGCTGCGCTCGTAGCGCTGGTTCGCCGGCTGGCGGTCGTAGTCGACCCACAGCCAGTCCTGGCGCACGCCGCCGACCAGCTTGAGCCCCGGGAACACCTCGACCCGCAGCTCCGCGAAGCCCGCGAGCTGACGCAGTTTCGCCTGGACGTTCTGCGTGCGCGCCGTGCCGCGCGAGAAGAAGTCTGTCGCCGGCGGGCTGTACGGATCGACAAGCTGCAGCGACGTGACCTCGTTGCGCGGGCTGTCCCAGCGCGTGTCGGCGTACTCGACGCCGGCCACCGCCGACACCGCGCGACCGGCTATGGCGCCATCGAAGGCCGCCTCGAGCCGGTTGCCGGTGAAGCGATGGTCGTAGCCAAGATTCTCCCAGGTCTGCCGGCAGACCTGGTCCCTGCCCGTACCGTTGACGAGCGTCGAGCCGCGGAAGCTGCAGCTGGCGCCGGCCGGGACGTAGGCGAAGCGGTAGACGTTCACCCAGTCGCGATACGCCTGGTAGTTCCAGAGCTGGTTGCGCAGGCGGAAGCCGTTGCCGAGCTCGGCCTCCGTCTTCCAGCGCAACCAAAGCACCCGGTCGTTGTAACGGTTGTTCGGCAGGTTGTTGTAGTTGACGTCGCGCAGCGACGTGTCGATCGCGCCGCGCACCAGCGGCGTACCCCAATAGGCGTCGTCGACATCCGCTCGCAGGTAATCGAAATCAAGCCCGGTGGCGATATGGTCGGTGACCTGCCAGCGAATCGCCCCGCTGATATTGCCGGAGCGCAGCTCGCTACCATTCGCCGTGCCGCGCTCGGCGTTGATCACGCCATCGAGCCGCCACGTGAGCGAGTCGCCGATCCGTCCGCCTTTGCCGACGCCGACGCGCAGGCCGGCCGGCATGCTGAGCGTGGTCATCACCTCCAGCGGCTGCGGCTGCGGCCCCGGCGCCTTGCGCACGAGGTTGATCGCGCCGCCGACCGCGCTTTCGCCGAACAGCACCGAGGCCGGGCCACGCAGCACCTCGATGCGATCGAACATGAAGGCGTCGTAGGTACGCGTCGTGATCGTCGTCGACGAGACTCGGATGCCGTCATAAAGCAGCGCGAAGCTGTTCTCGGTGAAGCCGCGCGCCGACATCACGCCGGCGGCGCCGGGCCGCACGGCGGCGGTGAAGCCGGTCATGCCCTCGAGCGCGTCGATCCAGGTGCGCTTGCCGCGTTCCTGGATCGTCGCCTGGTTGATCGATTCGACGCTGCCCGGCACGTCGCGCGCCGTGCCGGGCAGGCGCGAACCGGTCGTGTTGGGCGCCGTGAGGTCCGTGGTCGATCTAACCCGGTCACGGGCGAGGCGCTCGTCGACCACGACGGGGTCAAGCTGCAGCGGAGGGGGTGTGCCTTGGCCCAGCGCCGGCCCGACTCCAAGCACCGTCGCCCAGAACGCCACGACATGGGCAGACAGGCGTAGACCAGAAGCCCGGTAGATCATTCCCCAATCCCATATAGATACGTTATAACATCACAATGTGAAGCCCTTGTCTGGAAAGTAAAGTCGAGAGATGCGCCTAACCGCAGTCGTCTTCCTTCTCGTCGCCCTGCTGTCGCATATGGCGCCGTCGGCCATGGCGCAGACGAACCAGGCCGCGTGGCGGGGCGTCGTAGCCGACCACGCGGCGGGCCGGCTCTGGGTCGTCGACCTCGAGGACGGTCGAATCCTGGCGACCGAGCCCCTGCGCGCGACCGCCCGCCTCCATCGCGGCGCGAGCGGCCGCTATGTGGTCGCGACTCTGTCGACCGTCGACGAGGTTCGTCTGGTCGACGTCGGCGTGGCGCTCGACAGGCACGACGATCATCGCGACATCGCCGTCAGTGCCCCGCGGCTGCTGCGTCCCGTCCTGCCGGGCCGCAAGCCCGTCCATGTCAGCGCCGGCCACCGAGACATCGCGGTGTTCTTCGACGGCGACGGCAGCGTGGCGCTGCTGGACGAGGAGGCGTTCGCGCGCGGCGATTTCGCCGGCGCCTGGTACGTCTCATCGGGCGGCGCCCATCACGGCGCCGCCGTGCCGTTGGGAACACTCGCGGCGATCAGCGTGCCGACGCCATCGCGCACACTGCCGGACGCCGTCCAGCTCCATGGCAGGACCGGCGAGCCGACGCAGAAGCTGCAATGCCCGCGGCTGCATGGCGAGGCGCGCAGCGCCGCCTATGTCGCCTTCGGCTGCGCCGACGGCATCGCGATCTACGAGCAACGTCGCGACGTCGTCGTGGCTGGCAAGCGCGCGTATCCGCCAAGCATTGCCGACGGCCGGATGGTCCGCTCGCTCGACGGCGCGCTCGGCTATAGCCTGTTCTTTGGTGATTTCGGGCCGCGTGCCGTCGTCTCGATCGATCCCAGCCGCGCCGACGGCTTCGCCGTGATCGACCTGCCCGAGCGCCGCATCGCGCAGACCTTGCTGCACGATCCCGGCGACACGGCGTTCGTGCTGATGGAGAGCGGTGACCTTGTCCGGATCGACACGCTAAACGCGCGCATCACCCACCGCGCGGGCGTGACCCGTCGCTACGCCGCCAACGACGACACCGCCCGGCCGCGGCTTTCCGCCGCCGGCCCCTTCGTCGTGGTGACCGACCCGGCCGCGGGCGAGATCGTCGTCCTCGACTCCGCGACACTGACCGAGCGGCGGCGCATCCGGCTCGATGGCACGCCATTCGACATCGTGGTGACCGGCGGCAGCGGGCGCATCCACTAGCGCCTGCTCTAGGGGTACCGATCTCGCGCACTCGATCCGCGCGACCTGATGAACCCGGGCAACGGCTTTCAAGGTCTTCGGGCCGCGTCGCTCCAGCGACGCTTTTTCTGAGCGCCGCTGGAGCGGCGCGGCCCGAAGATGGAAAGCCTGTCTCCCAGCGACTTCGCGCCCCTGTTCGGCGCGCGTAGCGGCGGAAATCGCGGGGGTAGGGCACGGCGGCGTATCCTGGTCGGCATGACCGACCACACCACCCCTCTCTCACCCGACCCCCGACCTGATGCTGAGGAGGCCGCGCCAGCGGCCGACTCGTCGCCCACGCTTCCAGACGCGCCAAGCGGCGCGCCTCAGCGTGAGGTCGGGGCCCTCTCGGCCCGCCACGAGCGCTTCGTCCTGGAGTTCCTCAAGGACGGCAACGCCACCCAGGCCTATATCCGCGCCGGCTACTCCCCGCGTGGCGCCCAGCCCAGCGCGTCGCGGCTGCTGCGCGATGCCAGGATCGCGGCCGCCGTCGCCGCCGGCCGCCAGCGCCTCGTCGAGACACTCGAGGTCAGCGTCGAGCGCCTGGCGCAGGAATACGCCAAGATCGCCTTCGCCAATGTCGCGGACTACGTCTCGACCGACGCGGCGGGCGGCCTGCGCGTCGACCTCGACAAGGCGAGCGACGCGCAGCGCGCCGGCATCCTCGAGCTGAAGATCAGCAACCATAGAAATCCAGAGCAACGGCAGATCACGCTCAAGCTGGGCAAGCTGCAGGCGCTGGCGGCGCTGACGAAGAATGTCGGGCTCTTGGCGACGAAGCCGGCGCAGGACGGCCTGACGGCGGAGGATCGGCAACGCTACGAGGAGCGGCACGCGGCCGACCGGCGCGAGGTGGAGAGCAGCAACGAACGGTACTGGAAGATCCAGGAGCGGCTGCGCGTGACGGAAGCGGCGTTGGCCAGGGCCGAGTACGATGCGTTGGCGGCGAAGCGCGCCGCCGCTGATCGCGACACACCGAAGGAAGACGCTGGCGATCCGCGTGCGATCGCCGCGCCCGAAGAGAAGCCGCCGATCGTGCTGAAGGGGCTGGGGCCGCCCGATCCGCCACGGCCGAGGCGCTCGCCGCCGCCGC
>JALHMM010000120.1 GCA_022844045.1 Reyranellaceae bacterium
TGGCGCGTCTTGTCGATCGGCCGCCGCGCCACTGGAGTGGCGCGCCCCCAGCCTCTTGAGGGCTATATGCGATCGCCTGGCCGTGACATGCACCCTGTCGCCGCAACTCTGGAGCGCGAGCCGCTGCGTAACATCGTGCTGTTGAAGCACCTGGAGGCGTTTCCGGATCATACGACGGTGCATCGCGTCGAACGAGACGGTGGCGCCGCGACGATGGTGCTGCTGGAGGTCGCGGCCAGCGCTTACGACGCGCGCACCTATCCCACTGCGCGCTACGCCGCGTTGATCACCAGTGACGGCCCCGACCTTACGCGCGCGGTGATCGAATCGGTGCCGCGCCGGGAAGGCGTGGTGTTCAAGCTCTCCAGCGATACTGACCGCGACGTGGTGGCGCAGTCGTTTCCTGACCTGCAACGCACGACGGCCGTCCTGTCTTTCACGGGTGGCCCCGACTTCACACGCGACGAGGCGGTCCGTGTGACGACGACGCCATCGGACGCGGTCTTCGCCTACTTCGAGTCGCAGAAACACGGCAGGGATTGGCTCGAGCCCTTGCTCCGTGCCAACCGCGCTTTTGTCACAGTGCTCGGATCGGACGACCGACCGCACGCGGTCTGCTTCGCCTTCGAGAACTACCGCAGTGTCTGGGAGATCGGCGGTGTCTTCACACCGCCGGACGCTCGCGGCCGAGGCTACGCCGCCCGCGTCGTGCGCACAGCTTTGGCCGAGCTGGGCGTGCGTCGCCTGTCGCCGCGCTACCAGGTGCACGACGACAACATCCCCTCGATCCGTCTGGCCGAGTCGATCGGCCTGACGCGTTTTCTCGAAACCACCCACTTCCTCTACACGCCGGGAGCGGCCTAATCATGACCACGGAACTCTGGCAGCTCTCGGCTGAATCCCTCAGCGGGATGATCGCGCGCAAACAGGTGTCGCCGGTCGAGGTGACCAAGGCCGTGCTGGCGCGTATCGACGCGCTGCAGCCCCGGCTCAACTGCTTCATCACCGTCTGCCACGAGCACGCGCTGGCGCAGGCGCGCTGGGCCGAGGAAACCGTGATGCGCGGCAACGCGCTCGGTCTGCTGCACGGCGTGCCCTATCACGTGAAGGACCTCGTCAACACGGCGGGCGTGCGCACGACGTTCGGCTCGCTGCTGCACGAGGACAACGTGCCGAAGACCGATGCGGTGTCAGCGGCGCGTGTGAAGGCGGCCGGCGGCATCCTCGTGGGCAAGACGACGACGCCGGAGTTCGGCCACAAGGCGCTGAGCGACGGGCCGCTGTTCGGCAAGTGCCACAACGCCTGGGACCAGCGCCGCACGTCGGGCGGCTCCAGCGGCGGCGCGGCGGTCGCCGTCGCCGCCGGTCTGGCGCCGATCGGTATAGCCACCGACGGCGGCGGCTCGACGCGCATCCCGGCGGCGTGCAACGGCATGGTCGGGCTGAAGCAGAGCAACGGCGTGATCCCGCACAGCCAGGCGCCCGACGCCTTCGGCAACTACACCTATGTCACGCCGATGACGCGCACGGTGATGGACACGGCGCTGATGCTGCAGGCGATGGCCGGCGAGCATCCCAGCGACCCGTGGTCGATCGGCGTGCCGGTGCAGGACTACGTCACCGCCGCGAAGCCCGAAGGTGATCTCCGCGGCAAACGCATCCTCTTCGCCGCGCGTCTGGGCAACACGGTGGTGGCGCGCGACGTCGAGTCGGCCTTCCGCGCCACCGTGCAACGCCTCGAATCGCTGGGCGCGATCGTCGAGGAACTCAAGGAGATGCCGCCGGCCAATTACCAGGTCTGGCAGATCATCAACCACAGCACCTGGCGCGCGCGTTTCGCCGACATGGTGGCGCGCGACGGCAACCGCATGACGCCCTCGCTGGTACGCCAGGTGCAGATGGCCGCCGACTGGAGTGCGGCCGACTACCAGAAGGCCATGTTCGCGCGGGGCGAGCTGTTCCGCCACATCCAGGGCTGGTTCGAGCGCTACGACTACTTCGTCACGCCGACGCTCTCGCGCACCGCGCTGCCGGTCGACCATGACCTGTTCGATCCGATCGAGATCGACGGCCAGGTGGTGGGCGAGCTGCGCCAGAGCCTGTTTCCCTACACCATGCCGTTCAACATCACCGGCCATCCAGCGATGAGCGTGTGCTGCGGTTTCGCATCGGATGGCCTGCCGATCGGCTTGCAACTCGTCGGCCGCTTCCGCGACGAGGCCTCGGTGCTGCGCCTGGGCGCGCTCTACGAGGCCAGCACCGACTGGCATCGGCGCTGGCCGGCATTCTGATAGATCATCCCTCGCGGCGGGCTGTCGGCGAGTCCTGCCGACACGTCGGCTACAGCCGCCAGGGATTCTACGCGATCTGAATGGCAAACAAGGGAGCCGAGTCGATAGATCAGGCGTCGTCTTGGATGATTGTAGCGACAGGACCTCTGGGAAAACGGCTCCGGCTAACCATATCTCTCGCGCAACCCGGCGGAATGCTGGCGTTCGCGACGTCCAACGGGCTCTTCGTGGGAATGTCGATCAATCCGGAACCGAATCAGTGGCTCTCGGTGGTCGTTGTTGTTTGGTGCCGGTCAAATGTCATCTTTCAGGGTTGCCAGACATGAAGAAGAATAGCCCTGCGCGTGCAGGTGCCGAGCGTCCCGCAAGAAATGGACATATCGCGTCGGCGCGATCGGCCCGTTCCATCGCGGAGTCGGTGCAAAACGACGCCGTGCAGATCGCGGAGCTTTCGCAGGAGATCGCTGTCCGCGACATCCTTGGCCTCATGGTACCGGAAAAGAAGCATGAGTTGGCCGATGCTCTCCAGGTGATCATGGCCGGAGCGTCGCCCGATGACGCCATCGCCTTGAAGCGCGCGCTGCAGACCGCCGACGCGGAAGAGATCGTCGAGGGACCACATCCCGACGAGGAACTAGCGGACGATTGGCGACAGGGCGGCTATCCCTACCGCAACCTCATGCTGCGCAAGAACTACGAGAAGGCCAAATACGGGCTGCAGGTCGAGTTGCTCAAGCTCCAGAACTGGACCAAGGAGCAGAAGCAGAAGGTCGCGATCGTCTTCGAGGGGCGCGACGCGGCGGGCAAGGGTGGCGCGATCAAGCGCTTCATGGAGCACTTGAACCCGCGCGGCGCGCGGGTCGTCGCCCTGGAGAAGCCGTCCGAGACAGAGCGCGGCCAATGGTTCTTCCAGCGCTATGTGCAGGAGCTGCCGACCGCCGGGGAGATCGTGCTGTTCGACCGCTCCTGGTACAACCGCGCCGGCGTCGAGCGGGTGATGGGCTTCTGCAGCGAAGAGGAATACCGGGAGTTCATGCGCCAGGCGCCGGAGTTCGAACGGAACCTGACGCGCAGCGGGATCCATCTGATCAAGTTCTGGTTCTCGGTCAGTCGCGAGGAGCAGCGGCGGCGCTTCAAGGAGCGGCAGTACCACCCGCTCAAGCAATGGAAGCTGTCGCCGATCGACCTCGCCTCGCTGGACAAGTGGGACGAGTACACCAAGGCGAAGGAGGCGATGTTCCAACATACGGATACGGCCGACGCGAGCTGGACGGTGATAAAGTCGGACTGCAAGAAGCGCGCCCGGCTGAACGCGATGCGCTACCTGCTTCATCGGATCCCCTACGATGGCAAGGATCCAAAGAAGGTCGGCCCGCTCGATCCTCTCCTGGTCGGTCGCGCGCATGTTGTCTACGAACGGGGAGAGAACGTCGCGCCCGTTGTCTGATGGGACGCAGGATGCCAGTCGCCAGAAGCGCCGGTCGTTCTCCCATCGCCGAAAGTCTCCGGTTCCGGCACGGCGTGACGCTTGCGCTGAATCCGCGAACCTTGTCGCTCGTCGCTATCGAGATCGGGAGGCCGCCATGAACCGACGCCGAATGCTGAGTTTTGCAACGCTGGCCGTCGCTGCGACGGCAATACCGTCTCTTTCTCCGGCCCGCGCCCAGCAGCGCAACCGCCTTCTGGTGGTGCTGACCTCGACCGGCCGGATTCCCGGCGGCGACCGGCCGACCGGCTTGTGGTGGAGCGAGTTCGCCGAGCCTTTCGACCTGTTCCGCAAGGCCGGCTTCGATGTCGATGTTGCCTCGACGCGCGGTGGGGCGGTGCCGGTCGATCCGCGCAGCGGCGGCGAGGCTCGGGCCCGCAACGATGCCGAGGCCTGGACCATCTCGCGGTCGACGTCGGATGTCGCCAAGGCCCGGCTCGACGACTACGCCGGCATCTTCCTGCCTGGCGGGCATGGCACGATGTGGGACTTCCCCGGCAATGCCGCGCTGGCCACCCTTGTCGGCGGCGCGATCGACCGCGGCGTGCCGGTGGGCAGCGTCTGTCACGGCCCCGCCGGCCTCGTGTCGGCGCGAGACAAGGCGGGCAAGCCGGTCGTGGCCGGACGCCGGGTCAACGGCTTCACCGATGCCGAAGAGGCGGCTGCCGGCATGACGTCAGTGGTGCCGTTCCTGCTCGAGACGCGACTGCGCGAGCTCGGCGGGCGTTTCGAGAGCGCCGGCGTGTTCGCGCCCTTCGCGGTGCGCGACGGGGCGTTGATCACCGGGCAGAATCCCGCGTCGTCGGAACAAGCGGCGAAGCTAATGTTACAGGCCGTCACCGAGCGGACGGGCGCGGCCCAGCGCAGCGGCTGAGCTGTAGCCAGTCATCCCGCCGTTGCCGTGCCCCGACCTGGCCCGGCCTTGGCCGATGTCTTGAATCACCGCCGCCATCGCAAGGGATGACAGGCAGGGCGATGTCCCGCTTCTCTTCCCCTCCGGGGCAGGGCTATCGCTTGTGGATTCCGGACTTACCTTCCCCCGGAGGGGGAAGGTGCCCGAAGGGCGGATGGGGGATGTCGAAGACGCACACCGAGCTTGTTGAAACATCCCCCATCCGTCGCGCTTCGCGCGCCACCTTCCCCCTCCGGGGGAAGGGAGGAATGGAAACGTCGTCCTAAGCCGCGAAGTCGCGCAGCACCTTGCCGGGACGCGCGTCGCGATCGACGCATAGGCCTTTGCCGTCGGCCACGCGTGTGCCGTTGACCCAGACGCCATGCACGCCCTGACCGCCGGCGGTGAGACGCGCGGCGCCCGATGGCAGATCGAACACCCGCTTCTTCGGGCCGCGGCCCACGGTCTTGGGATCGAACAGCAGCAGATCGGCGGCCTGGCCTTGACGCAGGAAGCCGCGGTCCTGGATGCCGAACAGATTGGCCGGCTGGCCGGTCAAGCGATGCACCGCCTGCTCCAGGCTCATCACGCCCCTGTCACGGCTCCAATGGCCCATCAGGTGCAGGCCGAATCCGGCATCGCAGAAGAAAGTCAGATGCGCGCCGGCGTCGCTCAGCGAGATATGTGTCGCGGGATCGGCGAGGATGCGGCCAACCGCCTTCTCGTCGTTATGCAGAAGCTGCGCCACGAAGGATGTGTCGAGATTCTCCTGCAGCGCGAAGTCGAGGATGTAGTCGAACGGGTCCTTGCCCGCCGCTTTCGCCAGCGACGCCAGATCGGCGCCTTCCTTATCGCGGTTCTCCGGCCGGCCAACCTCGACCACGAACAGCTTGTCCCACTCGCTGTTGAACAGGCGCAGGCCGCGCGCCGCCGCCATCTCGTCCTTCACCGATTGGCGCCAGCTCGCGTCGGTATAGACGCGCTTCAACGCCTCGTCGCCATGCGCTTCCATCGCCGGCTTCCAGGCCTGCATGCTCTCGAACACGTAGGGGCTGCGGAAGGTGAAATCCATGCTGAGCGGACAGGGCGAGGTCTGCGCCGTGAGCTTGCGGCCACGCGCCCGCGCCGCGTTGACCTGATCGAGCGTATTGAACGCGCCCTCGGGATTGGTGTTGGAGTGGAACAGCGCGGCGATCACCACCGGCCGCCCGGACTCGGCGGCGATCTCCTCCAGATAGGGTATCGAGGTCGTGCGGCCGCGAGTCAGCATGTAGACGCCCTTGCCGCCCTCGCCCATCGCCTTGACCAGGGTGCGCAGCTCGCGGTCGTCGGCCAGGCGCGAGGGCATCGGCAGGCCACCCTCGCCGTTATGCGCCTCGGCCGTGCTCGAGGCGAAACCGACGGCGCCGGCCTTCATCGCCTCGCGCACGAGATCGGCCATCTTGGCGATCTCGGCCTCGGTGGCGGTGCGCTGCGTGGCGTCCTCGCCCAGCACGAAGGTGCGGATCGCCGAATGGCCGGCGAAGGCCGCCACGTTCGGCCCGACACCGTTCTTCACCAGCATGTCCATGTATTGCGGGAAGCTCTCGAAGTCCCAGCGGATGCCGGCACGCAGCGCGTCGAGCGACATGCCCTCGACATGCGTCAGGTGGCGCATGGTGAGGTCGCGGTCAGCCGGCTTGCAGGGCGCGATGGTGAAGCCGCAATTGCCGATCACCACCGAGGTCACGCCCAGCGACGGCGAGGGATCGACGAAGGGATCCCAGGTGATCTGCGCATCGTAGTGGGTGTGGCCGTCGATGATGCCGGGCGCCAGCGCGAGGCCGGCGGCGTCGACCGTTTGCTTGGCCGGGCCGAGCTTGCCGCCGACGGCCGCCACCCTGCCGTCGCTGACGGCGAGATCGCCCTGAACCGGCGCTGAGCCCGCGCCGTCGAAGATGGTCGCGTCGCGGATCACCAGATCGTACATAGCCGCCTACTCCCTCGCTGCCGCCCCATTGTGCCAGCCGGCCGCAATACAGACGATACCAACTTGCCCTCCGGCGAAACGTCGCCGATACGCGTCAGGCGCATGGTGATCCCCGTCAGCAATGGAGGATTTCATGCTGTTCCCCATCGCCTCGGGCTACGACTACAGGACGAAGTGGCGCCATGCGGGCTCGAGCGCCGGCTTCGGCGCCGATCGCAAGGGTCGCCTGCACGCCGGATGCGATATTGGCACCGCTCACGGCGTACCGGTGGTCGCGATCGAGGGCGGCAAGGTCGTCGAGCGCGGCACCAAGCCCTTCATCAAGAACACGCCGCTCTACGCCATCGCCATCAAGCACGATTCCGGCTTCGTGGCGCGCTACACCGAGATCAACGGCATCCCGGAAAGCCTCCAGAAGGGCAGCAGCGTGAGCGCCGGTCAGGAGCTCGGCTACACCCAGCAGGCCGGCGAGAAGTGCATGCTGCACTTCGAGCTTTACCGCGGCGACCGCAAGGGATCCTTGAGCATACCGAACGCCAAGAAGCCAAAGGGCAAGAAGCCCGACCAGTACACCGAGACCGAGGCCCAGGCGATCCGCGCCGCCGGCTACCTGCCGATGTATGGCCGCCGCGAGGATCTGCTCGATCCCCGCGAGTTCCTGCTCAAGCTCGAGAAGGGCTCGGCCAGCGGCGCGCAGGACTACCTCAAGGGCTCGTCCAACGGCTTGGGCGCCGCCACCGTGGTCGACGCCGCCCAGAACTTCGCCAGCGCGATCGCCAAAGGCATCACCTCGCCGTTCAACCACCTGCTCGCACTGGATTTCTTCGGCGCGACCGACCAGCACGAGACGGTCGACTGAACGATCCGACCATCGGACACGTCTACCTGATGCGCCGCTCGTCGGCGGCGCATCGGCGTGGCCACGCCCCTGGGGTCAGATGTTGCCGGCCACATCCTTGAAGCGGCGCAGAGTCTCGATCTGATCGTCGAGCCGCGCCATCCGGTACATCGGATACAGCATGACCATCTGTGCGCCGAGCTTCTTCCACCCGAGCGCCGATTTGGCCCAGGCCTCTGGGTCGACTTCATCGAAGCGCAGCCAGCCTTCCAACCCGAAGCTGGCGGGATCGCGTCCGAAGGCTTTCATGTGCTCGCGCAGCATGGCGATCTTCGGCTCGGCCACCTCGGGCGTCATGATCGGCATGTAGCCGTCGCCGATGCGGGCGGCGCGTTTGATCACCGCGTCGGACGAGCCGCCGAACCAGATCGGGATCGGCCGCTGCACCGGCACCGGCAACAGGTTCACCGACTCCAACTTGTGGAAGCGGCCCTCGAAGCTCACGAGGTCCTCGGTCCACAGCCTGCGCATCACCTCGATCTGCTCGGACTGGCGCGCGCCGCGCGTTTTCCAGTCCATGCCCAGGGCTTCGTATTCGACATGGTTCCAACCTACGCCGACGCCGAGCCGCAGCCGTCCGCCGCTCAGGATATCGACCTCGGCGGCCTGCTTGGCGACCACGCCTGTCTGCCGCTGGGGAAGGATGAGCACACCGCTGCACAGCTTGATCGTCTTGGTGACCGCCGCGATGAAGGCCAGCGTGGTGAAGGTCTCGTGGAACGGATCCTGCTCGCTGTAGACCGGCTTCCAGTCGCCACGCGGCGCCGCCCCAAAGACATGGTCCGCCACCTCGATGCAGTTGTAGCCCAACGCTTCGGCGGCCTGCGCCCAGTCGCGGATTTTCGCCGGGTCGGTACCGATGTCGCGGGTTGGGAAAAGAGCGTTCAGCAGCATCCGTGACTCCACAGCAAAGTTCAAACATCCCGCATCTTAGCCTCTATCTCGCGCCTACTAAGGGGAACCAGATGCCCTCCGGGACTGAGAGCCTGGGCGAGAAGAAGTTTAGGGATTATGGAGCTTACGGCGGATGAAGCGCATGGAGGCGAGTGATAGAAAGGCGCGGGCCTTGCAAGAAGGCACCGAAGCCTGTGGCACAAATCGATTCGACGCTGGCCAGTTCAACGGTTCATCCGGGCAATGCGGCCTCAGGACGGCTTGTCACCGGCCAGCGTCATGTGGCGCAGGACGCGGCGATAGCCGTGATAGTCGTTGATCACGTTGTGCATGGCGCAGCGATTGTCGCATAGCGCCAACGAGCCCGGCTGCCAGCGGAAGCAGCAGGTGAACTCCGGCCGGATCTGGTGCTCGGCCGGGAAGGCGAGCAGCCCGGAATAGTTTCCTCGCGTCGTTACGGGCCGCGTGAGGCTTCGCGCAGAAACCAGACCCGCCCTTCCGCCTCGTCGATCCAGTTCTCGATCAAACTCGCGGTTGCCACGTCTCCACCGTCGTCGCAGAGTCCGTGCGCGTCCCGCAGCGACTGGATCAAGCTGAGATTGTCCTGGCGGAGTTCCGCCAGCATGTCAGCGGGCGTAGCCGATTCCGCATCGTTGTCCGGCAGGCGCTGTAAGCGCGCGATGTGGCCGATCGAGCGAATTGTCGTTTGGCCGATCTTCCGTACCCGCTCCGCGACCACGTCTGTCATCGCGAAGATCTGATTGCTCTGCTCGTCCAGCAACAAATGGTAGTCGCGGAAGTGCGGGCCGGATACGTGCCAATGGAAACTCTTTGTCTTCATGTATACGGCAAAGACGTCTGCCAACAGCGTCGTGAGCGCGACGCCAACATCCTTTATGGCGTTCGGCGGCACGAGGCGCGACTCGACCAAGGTTGCTTGGCGGTGTGATCTTGAGCTCTCGGTTGGCATGTTTGGTAACCTCTGATATGTGTTGGATTGTCTTTTACCGCCGTCATTCTTTAATCAACGGCAGTAAGGCGACGTTCCCCTGCAACCGCATCGGCACGGCACTGACTAGGATGCCTTCGTGAGGTGCTTTACGGCCTCGTCGGTGGTCCAAAGGGCGTTTGCGAGCCAACGGTAGTTCACCAGAGCGGCCAAGTAGCCATCCCCTTCGGGAAGCTTGCCGCCGGCGGTAGCGTCGCGCACCACCGCGACCTCGAAGCCACGCTCGATCAGCTCCCGCAGATGAGACTCAACGCAGAGATTGGCGGACATGCCGGCGAGGACGATCTGGTCGACCCGCCGCTTGCGCAACTGCAGTTCGAGATCATTCGGCTGCGGACCAAACAGTTTGTGTGGCGAGCAAACGATGGTCTTGCCGTCTTCGATGAAGCGCTTGAATTCCGGCATCCAGTCCGCGCCGGTGTTTTCGAAGCCCTTCACCGAAAGCGGATCCTTGCGGGCAAACCAACCCTGATGCATGACGGTTTCGCCCGCGCCGCCATGTTTCCATTCGGCGTCGTAAGGGTAGTAATAGTGCGGAGAAATCGCGACCGGAATGGCAGCCTTCTTCGCAGCCTGGAACAGACGGGTCAGATTGGCGACTGTGTTGTGCTCGGTAATGCTCTCGCCGAAAGCGCCCCAAGCCTTGCCCTTGGGACTGAGGAAGTCGACCTGTGGATCGATGATAACGAGCGCGGTGCGGCTGAGGTCCAGGTCCATGTCGATCCGCGGCAAGGCCGGGTTGGCAGGATCGGCATAAGGATCCCTTACAGCGGCGTTGGCGTGGGCCTCGGTTCCGACCGCAACCAGGCCTGCGGACACACCGAGCGCCCCGAGGATCCCACGCCGGGAGAGTGGATGAGCATCGCCACAACAGTCGGCGTGGCCCAGTACGGGGGTGATCGTGGTTCTGTCGGACATGTCAGGATTGTCCTTTTGCGGCTATTTGACTGAGGAAGTACGGCGTTCACTTGCTGGGGATCACGAAGGTGATGACCCTCCGATCAAGGACTTTATGGTTCGCATTGGCCAGTTCGATAAGGAGCTTGTGAGGCCCCGAGGGCAAATACTGAATGACGAGTGGTTCGCCACTCGCGTCCACCCAGTGCCAGGGGAGGTCATCCAGGGTCACATGGAGATGACCGATGCGGGGTGACACATCGAGGGCGTTCGGACCGAATACCGGCACGATACGAAGGTTCTCGACACGATACCGGATGACCACCAACCCTTGAGCCAGCGGGCCGGGAAGCGGAGCATCGACAACGATCTTCGGTGCCGGCTCTTCGCTCGCAAGCGGAACGACGGCAGCCGGCTCAAAGAGTTCGTTGGGGCTGCGCGCCATCGCGGGGGATGCTGAGACCGCGGCCGCGGCGAGCAGACCCATGACCGCGGCCCTCATGACGATCTCCCCATGCGTCTGTTCGAGACCTCCCGATCCAGGAAATCGCGGATCAGTGGGAAGGCTTCATCGGCCTTGTCCTCGAGAACGAAGTGGCCGGTATCGAAGAGGTGGAACTCGACCTCCGGCAGATCGCGTTTGTAGGGGTGCGCGCCATCGGCCGGGAATATCGTGTCATTCTGGCCCCAGACGATCAGCGTCGGCGGTTGATGCTTGCGGAAGTAGGCCTGCACCGCTGGATAGAGCGGCAGATTGGTGCGGTAGTCGTAGAAGAGGTCCATCTGGATCTCGATGTTGCCGGGCCGGTCCAGCAGCGCCTGATCATGCACCCAGTTATCGGGAGAGACGCGGCTGGCGTCCGCCACCCCATCGACGTATTGGAACCTGGTGATTTCGGGTGTGACCAGCACATGAAGCGCTGTGCGGTGGGCGTCTGAATGGTCGGACCAGTAAGCCTTGATCGGGTCCCAGAACTCCTTGAGCCCCTCGTTATACGCATTGCCGTTCTGAACGATGAGGCCGGTGATCCGGTCCGGGTGCTTCAAGGCCAGCCGCCAACCGACCGGCGCGCCGTAGTCCATCACATACATCGCATAGGCAGCGACGCCGAGCTTGTCGAGCAGGCCGTCCACCAGCTCGGCAAATCGATCGAACGTGTATGAGAACTCGCTGCGCGCCGGCATGTCGCTCTGGCCATAGCCGGGATAGTCCGGCGCGATGACACGGTAGCGGTCGCTCAGCGCCGGGATCAGATTGCGGAACATGTGCGACGAGGTCGGGAAACCATGCAGCAAGACCACGACTGGCGCGTCTGCGGGCCCTGCCTCACGAAAGAAAATTTTGATGCCATCGACCTTCATGGTGCGGTGACGGGTAACTTGCGGGGCCATTGCGGCCGGCGCGCGGGTGGCAACTGCAATGTTCATGAAGATCTCCTGTGTTTGCGGTGGACTAGGCGTTGATGAAGGCAAGCAGATCGATGTTGAGCCGGTCTTTGTGCGTGACGGTGAGGCCGTGCGGCGCGCCGGGATAGACCTTCAACGTGGCGCGCTTCACGAGCTTCGACGTCAGCAGCGCGGTGTTGTCGATCGGCACGAACTGGTCGTCGTCGCCATGGACGATGAGGGTCGGAATGTCGATCTTCTTCAGATCTTCGCTGAAGTCCGTCTCGGAGAATGCCTTGACGCAGTCGTATGCGTTCTTCAGCCCGCATTGCATGGACATGAGCCAGAAGGCGTCGCGCACCCCCACCGAGACCTTCGATCCCACCCGGTTTGCGCCGTAGAATGGTGCGCTGATGTCTTTGTAGAACTGCGTGCGGTCCTGGAGCAGGCCAGCGCGCGTGTCGTCGAACACTTTGATTGGCAAGCCTCCGGGGTTTGCCGGCGTCTTCAGCATCAGCGGCGGGACAGCGGAGATCAGCACAAGCTTGGCGAGACGCTTCGTTCCATGCCGGCTGACATAGCGCACGACTTCCCCGCCGCCCGAAGAATGCCCAACGAGCACAACATCTCTGAGGTCGAGCTGTTCGATCACGGCCGACAGGTCGTCGCCGTATGTGTCCATGTCATTGCCATTGGTCGTCTGGTCGGAGCGGCCGTGGCCGCGGCGGTCATGTGCGATGGCGCGGAAGCCCTGCGAAGCAAAGAACAGCAATTGATCATCCCAGGCGTCGGCGCTCAGCGGCCACCCATGGGAGAACAGGACGGGCGTGCCGGAACCCCAGTCCTTGTAGAAGATCCTGGCGCCATCCTTTGTGGCGATGCTGCCCCTGGAATTGGCCTCTTTGCCACCGATACTGATGGGAGATGTTGCATTCGCGTGACCAGGCAAGCCGAGCGCGGTGAGGCCGCCCAAGGTGCCGATCAAGGCCGTTCTGCGGGATGTCGAGGCGCCAATGAGCGGTGAACGTGTCTGCATGATCAATCTCCCTTTCCGATGTGCCCTGAGGAGGGAGGACTTGGTGACAGCGAGAATGCGCGGCCGATCTGTCAGCGGCGAGTAAATCGATGCTAATCGATGCTAATTCGGGCAGTGCTCGCCTGCGTGCCGGGATTAACGTACAACCAGAGCTGCGAACCCTACGTTTGGATCGCGATCATCTTGCAGGCTGAGGTTGGCTTGAGCACGACTGGCGCACCTATTGCATGATGATCTGATGAGCGACCAACGCGCCTGTTACGTCTGTTGGCTGTGGGTTACGTTCAACGTGAGCAGCGCCCCACAGCACATGCTGATGCCCATGTGAGGGTGCTCTTGGATCACGCGGAGGCGATCTCCGGGCGAGGCTGGGATGAGCGAGCAGGTTTTTCAGTTCGGCTCTTTCGAGCTTCACCTGAACAAACGCCAGCTGCTTCGGTCGGGAAAGGCTGTCCGATTGGGCAGTCGCGCACTGGACATATTGGCGACGCTCGTGCTGCGAGCCGGTGAAGTCGTCAGCAAGAGCGAACTAATTTCCGCCGTCTGGCCGAACCTCTTTGTTGAAGACGGCAATCTTCGCGTACACATCACCGCACTGCGCAAGGCATTGGATGACGGAAGTCAGCCCGGAGGCTTCATCTCCAATCTTCCCGGGCGAGGCTATAGCTTCGTCGCACCGGTCGTTGTGAGCTCCGCACAGCGGACGTTGGAATTCTCCCAAGCCGCCAAACCTGTACACAATCTACCTCCAACGATCGGCAAGGTCGTTGGGAGAACCAAGTTGGTAGAGTCATTGGCCGCTCTTGTTCTCGAGCGGCGGATGATTTCGATTGTGGGCCCTGGCGGCATCGGGAAAACCACAGTTGCTCTCGAAGTTGCAGAAGTGTTGCTGCACGAGAGGAACCTGAGCGTCGCCTTTGCGGATCTTGCGTCCCTGTCGGCGCCTAGTTTGGTACCCGGGGCCTTGGCCTCAGCTCTGGGCTGTGCGATCCGACCGCAAAACCCGATCGAAAGCCTGATTGAGGATATCGGGGCGCGCGAAGTGCTCATTATCCTCGACAGCTGCGAACATTTGGTTGGTGAGGTGGCGCATCTAGCGGAGCTTCTGCTGGCGCGAGCCACCGGCGTGCGAATCCTGGCGACGAGCCGCGAGGTCCTTCGCACCCGGGGAGAGTGGGTTCAGCGTCTTCCGGCACTCGACATCCCGTCCGAAGCTGCCGCGTTGACGCCAGGCCAAGCCCTGCAGTTTTCGTCGATCCAGCTCTTTGTCGATCGCGCGTCTGACTGTCTGGGTGGCTATGCCTTGAAAGATGCAGATGTAGCCTTCGTGGTGGATATCTGCCGGCGCCTGGATGGGATAGCCTTGGCGATCGAACTTGCTGCCGCCCGCGTCGATGCCGTTGGAATCAGGGGGCTTGCGCGCGCTCTCTCGGACCCAGCGCACCTGTTGTCTCAGGGACGGCGAACCGGTGCTCAGCGACATCGCACGCTATATGCGACCCTGAGCTGGAGTTACGGAATACTGTCCGAGCCCGAGCGGGTGGTCTTGCGCCGGGCCGCGGTCTTCAATGGCGGCTTCACGCTTGCGGCGGCAAGAGCGGTGGTGGCAGGACCCGATGTCGCCGAGCGCGACGTCGAAGATGTCGTGATGAATCTGGTGGCCAAGTCGCTGCTGATCGCGGACGCTGGAACCGACGTCATCCAGTATCGCCTCCTCGACACGACGCGTGCCTATGCCTGGGAGACCCTCGAACGAGAGGGTGAAGCCGTTCATTTCGAGCGATGCCATGCCGAATACTTCCGAGCTTTCTTTGAGCAGGTCGCGGCCGATTGGGAGGTTCAGCAGACCGAAGAATGGCTCAGCCTCAATGCGCCGCAGATCGGCAATCTGCGCAAGGCGCTGGATTGGGCTTTTTCTGATCGCGGCCAGCCGGACATCGGCGTAGCACTGGTTGTTTCCGCCGTGCCGCTCTGGTTGCAATTCTCGCTGATCGATGAGTGCCTCTCCCGCGTCAAGCAGGCCCTGGCGTCGCTCGAGCAGCAACCAACAGCGGACCTCCACAAGAAGATGCAGCTCCACGCCGCTTTGGGCTGGCCGCAAATGGCGACCGTCACGGCGCAGGGCGGCACGCCCTCGTGGCGCGCCGCTCTCGCGATCGCCGAGCAAATCGGCGATGTTGACTATCAATTGCGCGCCCTCTGGGCGCTATGGGTGGATTGCAAGAATGGCGGTCTGCCTCTGGAAGGATTGGAGCTTGCTGAGCGATTCAGGAATCGGGCCATTCACTCTGCCGAGCCATCGGACTACTTTATCGGAGAACGGTTGCGAGGCGCGTCTTTGCATATCCTGGGACGCCACGCCGAGGCGCGAACGTCCATAGAGCACATGCTCGATCACTATCTCGCGCCAATTCATCGCCCGCACACGGTACGCTTCCAATTCGACCAGCGCGCGACCGCGCGCAACACCCTCGCGCGGGTATTGTGGATGCAGGGTCATTCGGCAGAATCGCTGCGTGAGGTCGCGGAAAACATCCAACACACGATCGATATCGGCCATAAGCTCTCTCTGAGCAATGTCCTGGCCGAAGCGGCATGCCCGGTCGCCTTCCTGATCGGCGACTTGGATCTCTGCGAACGCTATACGGCGCGATTGCGCGCCGAGACGCGTGCTCAGGCCCTTAACGTCTGGAATACCTATGCCGATTGCTTCAGCGGCGAGCTATTGATTCGACGCGGACACCCGGCCGCGGGTCTTGCCATGCTGCATCCCGGTATCGAAAAGCTGCGGCGCGCCAACTTCGTGTACCACCATACGGCGTTCTTGGCTGCTCTGGCCTGGGGACTGACCCAGGCCGGTCAGGCGGGCAAGGGGTTGACGGCGATCGACGAAGCCCTCGAACAGTGCCAGCGCACCGGTGAAGGATGGTTCTTGCCCGAGCTACATCGCCTGAAGGGCGAGATCATGCAGGCGCTCAATGCTGGCGCTACGGAAGCGGCGCAAGCAGCATTCGAACAGGCCTTGGGTCTTGCCCGGGCGCAGGGGGCTCTCGGCTGGGAGCTTCGCGCCGCCACCAGCTTCGCGAAACTACTTCACCGGCAAGGCCGGCTCGAACAAGCGCGGGAAGCACTCGCGGCCGTCCGCGCCAAGTTTGCGAGAGACCTGAAGACCCCTGACCTCGACTCCGCCGCAGACCTTCTTGCGGCCCTCTAGTACGTTGATCGACTGAGATCATTTAGAATTAGCACGGATTAGCATCGCTTTACTCGCCGCCGACACATCGGCCGCGCACTCTGCCTGTCACCGGTAGCCCGCTTGGGCAAATCGGACACGGGAGAGACCGATCATGACACCAAGCACTTCGCGCAGAGAGGCCCTGATCGGCGTTTTGAGCGGCGTCGCGCTGTTGGGTCTCCCCCGTCTTGCTCCTGCAAAATCTCCACTCAACCTCGAAAGCGAAGGAACCGCCCGCATGGGTACCATCACCGCCAAGGACGGCGCCAAGATCTTCTACAAGGATTGGGGCAAGGGGCAGCCCGTGGTGTTCTGCCATGGCTGGCCACTGACGGCCGATGCCTGGGACGGACAGATGCTCTTCCTCGGCATGCGCGGCTATCGTGTGATCGCCCACGACCGTCGCAGCCACGGTCGCTCCGATCAGACCTGGGACAGCAACAACATGGACGCCTACGCCGACGACCTGGCGGCCTTGCTGGATACCCTCGATCTGAAGCGTGTGGTGCTCGTCGGCCATTCGACCGGCGGCGGCGAAGTCGCCCACTATATCGGTCGCCATGGCACTGGCCGCATCGCCAAGGCAGTCCTGATCGGCGCGATTCCGCCGGTGATGCTGAAGAGCGCGGCTAATCCCACTGGCACGCCGATCGACGTGTTCGACGGTCTCCGCAAAGGGACGTTCGACAACCGCGCCCAGCTGTTCAAGGATCTGGCGATCCCCTTCTACGGCTACAACCGGCCCGGCGCGGCCATTTCGCAGGGCATCATCGACTCCTTCTGGCGCCAGGGCATGGTTGGCGGCATCAAGGGAATCTACGATTGCATCCACGAATTCTCGGAAGTGGATTACACCGGGGATCTGAAGCGGTTCGACGTTCCGACCTTGGTCCTCCATGGCGATGATGACCAGATCGTGCCGATCTCGGCCTCCGCGATGCTGTCGTCGAAAATTGTCAAAGGCGCGACGCTCAAGATCTATCCAAAGGCGCCGCACGGCATGTGCACGACCCTCCAGGACGAGGTGAACGCCGACCTCCTCTCCTTTCTGCAGGTCTGACCCTGGGGCCGGCCGGTTCCGTTAGGCGTCCCAGACTCCACCGCGCCGCATCACGCCGGCCGTTCGCCGGCCAGCGTGATGCGGTGCAGGATGCGGCGATAGCCGTGATAGTCGTTGATCGCGTTGTGCATGGCGCAACGATTGTCCCACAGCGCCAGCGAGCCCGGCTGCCAGCGGAAGCGGCAGGTGAATTCGGGGCGGATCTGGTGCTCGAACAGGAAGGCGAGCAGCCCGGCGCTCTCCTTCTCGGTCCAGCCCTTGATCTTCGCGGTGTGGCCGATGTTGAGGTACAGCGCCTTGCGTCCGGTCTCCGGGTGCGTGCGCACGATCGGGTGCTCGGCCTCGAGCGGCTTGACCTCCTGGCCGGCCGCCTTCAGCCGGTCCTCGCGCGTTTTCGAGGCCTCGGCCTTCGTCGACGAGCTGACGCCGGTCAGGCCGTCGAGCATCGCCCGCATGCCCGGCGAGAGCGACTCATAAGCCAGGTACTGGTTGGCGAACTCGGTGTCGCCGCCGACCGGCGGCAGCTCGATGGCGTAGAGCATGCTGGCCATCGGCGGGATCTGCAGATAGGTCGTGTCGGAGTGCCAGACGCCGCCGAAATTGTTGCGCTCGTTCTCCAGCTTCATGACCGGCGTGATCATCGGATAGCCGTCGAGTCCCTTGAGCTGGGGATAGGCCATGGGCTCGCCCAGCCGGCGCGCGAAGGCCAGCTGTTGCGCCGGCGTGATCTTCTGGTCGCGGAAGAACACCACCAGATGGTCGAGCCAGGCCTGGCGGATCTCGCCAACCACGTCGTCGGCCAGATCCTTGGCCAGATCGACGCCACGCAGCTCCGCGCCCAGCGCGCCAGCCACGCGCCGGACCTCGATGTGTCTGTAGTTCCGCCGTTCCATTCTCGCGTCCCCTGTCCCGGCGCCTATTAGAGCAGGCGCGCCGGGAGGAAAACAGTCCGCCGCCGCGATATGCTGGATTGCACAGGGCTGCCCCGTCCTAGAAGCTACGCCGAGGCGATTGGGAGCATCGATGAGGCGCGGCCTCTTTACCAAGTACGTCGTCCTGTTCGTCGGGCTGGTGACGCTCGTCCTGACGACCAACGCCGTGCTCGACCTGTACTTCACCTACGAGGACAACCGCCGCGCGGCGATCGAGGTGCAGCGCGAGAAGGCCGAGGCGGCGGCGCAGCGCATCGAGTCCTTCGTGCGCGAGATCGAGCACCAGATCGGCTGGGTGGCGCATCCGCAATGGGCCCTGCTCGACGAGGAACAGCGGCGCTTCGACTATGTGCGCCTGCAGCGCCAGGTGCCGGCCATCGCCGAGCTCACCTTCATCGATCGCCAGGGCCGCGAGCAACTGAAGGTCGCGCGCCTGACCATGGATGTGGTCGGCAGCGGCGCCGACCGCTCGAAGGACACCGCCTTCGTGCAGGCCACCGCCAATAGAATTTACTTTGGCCCTGTGTATTTTCACAAAGAAAGTGAGCCGCACCTCACCATGGCCGTCGCCCATGGCGGCCGCGGCGGCGTCACGGTGGCCGTCATCAACCTCAAGCTGATCGTCGACGTTGTCGCAAAAATCCGGGTCGGCGACGCCGGCCACGCCTATGTCGTCGACGGGCTGGGCCGACTGGTCGCGCACCCCGACATGTCGCTGGTGCTGCGCGGCACCGACATGACCCGGGTGTCGCAGGTCGCCGCGGCGCTCAACCCGCAGGCCGGCGTGGCGGTCGATGACACGCGCAACCTCGCCGGCGTCTCCGTCCTGTCGGCGCATGCCGGCATCCCGGCGCTGAACTGGCTGGTGTTCGTCGAGCTGCCGACGCGCGAGGCGCGCCGGCCGGTCATCGACGCCGGCCTGCGCGCCCTGGTGCTGCTGCTCGGTG
>JALHMM010000121.1 GCA_022844045.1 Reyranellaceae bacterium
CTCGGAGAGGATCACCGTGCGGCCGGGACGAACCCGGAGGGCGGCGAAGAGAACCTTGAAGAGGTTGACCGAGGTCGAATCCGCCGCCACCACCGTACCCGGCTCGGCGCCGACCAGCTGGGCGATGCGCTCGCCCACCCGGCGCGGCAGGTCGATCCAGTCGTAGTCGTTCCAGGCGCGGATGAGCGCCTCGCCCCACTGCCCCGAAACGACCTCGGCGACACGGGCGGGAACGTGCCGCGGCAGCGCGCCGAGCGAGTTGCCGTCAAGATAGATGATGCCTTCGGGCAGTGCGAAGGCCTCGCGGAGGCCAGCGAGCGGATCAGCCGCGTCGCGGGCCGCGGCGTCTGCCGCCGTCTCAGCGTCCGTGGACACGGTCGAGGAACGCGCCGAGCGCGTAGTTGACGATTTCGGGCTTCTCGAGGTTCGCGGTGTGGCCGGCGCCCGGCACCTTGACGAAGGTAACGTCCGGAAGGTGGCGGACCATGTCGATGGCACGGTCGATCGGGAGCGGGATGTCCTCGGCGCCGTGAACGATGAGCACCGGCACGTCGATCTCGTGGAGGCGCCCTGTCCTGTCCGGCTTGTGCAGCCATGAGCCGCCCTGGTGGTAGACGGAGCGGGCGGGGATCTCGGTGGCCCAGCGGTCGACCCAGTAGTCGACCATCGGCTTTCGGGTTCTGAGGGTCTCTTCCGAAAAGACGATAGGCGCGCACCACTCGGCGAAGCCGCGCGGCACCGGGCCTTCGACGTCGCATTTCCGGAACTCGGCGCCATAGTCGCGCTGCTGCTCGGGGCTGTAGGACACCGCCTTGGCGTCGAACAGCACCAGGCCGAGCAGGCGGTCGCGATGATCGAGCGCGAATTCGAGCCCCATGTAGCCGCCCACCGACATGCCGACCAACACCATCCTGTCGAGGCCGAGCCGGTCCAGCAGCGCCACGGTGTCGCCAGCGAGATCGCCGAGGGTGTGTGGCGCGCTTCTACCGGTCAGGACCCGGCTGTTGTGCGAGATGGCGCGGTAGCCGCGAGCCGCGATGTGGGCCATCTGCGGCGCAAACATGGTCGCGTCCATGAGGGTACCGTGCTCGAAGACCACGGCGGGGCCGGTGCCTTCTTCGATGAACGCAGGAAAGTCCATAGCGGTCGATTCCTTCAGGCGAATGCGAAAAGCCGGGCGGGATTGTCGCGCATCATCGTGTCGAGCAGATCGTCGCCGATGCCGGCGGCCGCGAAGCGCGGCTTGAGCGAATCGAGAATGTGCGCGAAGCCCCAGCCGCCCCAGCTGCGCTTGGCGGTCTGGTAGCAGATGTCCTGCGAGATCAGGAGCTGGCGGACGAACCCCATCCTGACCAGCTCCGCCAGCTCGCGGATGCGCTGCGTGTCGGTCGGCAGCTGGATATAGTCGGCGCCGAAGGCGAATACACCCTCGGAACCGAAGGTGTCGTACTCGATCCACAGTCCCGACTCTAGGAGCCGTTCCTGATACGCGGGATCATCGCCCGATCCGTCCTGATGGCAGAGGACCAAGCGTGACACGTCTCCGCCCTCGCTGCGGTAGACGTCGATGATCTCATCAGTCACCGGCCGGAACGAAGGGAGGATGCCCGACATGACGTGCAGGAAGCAGGGGGCGCCAGTCCGCTTTTGGGCGCGGGCGCCAGCGCGCAGGCACTTGAATTCTAGCTCGGTGCCCTCCTCGATCGCGATCTCGCCAATGGCGCCGCGGCGGATGCCTTCGTCGCCGCCACGAACGATGTCGTCGACCATGCGATCAGCGAGCTGGTCGACGGTCGCCTCGCGCACCCAGTCCGGCAGGGACGGGTCGATGTAGAGGCCAGTGGCGGCGATGATGTTGAGGCCGGTCGCCTCGGCGATCCGGCGGAGCCCGGCAGGGTCGGGGCCGAGGCCAATACCGGTAAGGTCGGCAATGGTCCGCCCGCCAGCGTCGCGGAACCAGGACGCCTCGGTGATCGCCGAGTCGAGGTCCCTCCCGGTGAGGTTGACGCGATAGCCGGCGGGCGAGCGCACCAGCCGCCAGCGGTCCGCAGGCGTCGGCTGGGGACCGAGCGCGGGCTCGTCGGGCGCCGGCACGTATCGGCAGGCGAAGTCGATCAGGAGGTGTTCGTGCGGGAGCGTGATGCCAAGCTCCTCGCAACGGACAGGCCCGAGGACCGTCACCGCGTGGCCCATGCACATGTGTCGGCTCCGTCAGCGTCCATAGACTCGATCGAGAAATGCTCCGATCGCGCGGTTGACGATCTCGGGCTGTTCCAGGTTCGCCGTGTGCCCGGCGTTCGGCACCTTGACGAAGGTGACGTCCGGCAACTCGGCGATCATCGGTAGCGCGCGCGCCAGCGGCACTGGAAGGTCGTTGGCGCCATGGACGATCAGCACCGGCACATGGATGTTGGCGAGCTCCGGGGTGCGGTCGGCTTTGCGCACCCAGGCGGTGCTCTGCGCCCAGACCGAGCGGGCGGGTATCAGGGTCGACCAGCGATCGACCCAGTGGCGGGCGAGCTCCGGCGACGCCGGGCCGAAGCAATAGGGTCCCGCCCACTCGGCAAAGCCGCGGGTGACCGGACCGTCGATCTTCATTTTCTCGAACTCGGCGGCGAAGGCGACCTGCTCCTCGGGCGGATAGTCAACCGCCTTCCCGTCGATGATGATCAGGCCGTCGATCCGATCCCGGTACTTGAGAGCCAGCTCGAGGGCCGAGAACGCGCCCACCGACATTCCGCCGATGACGAACCGGTCAATGTCGAGCTCGTCGGCGAGCCTGACCGTGTCGTCGGCGAGGTCGACCAGCATGTGCTCTTCCATGTCGCCGAGGAGCACGCGGCTGTTCTGGGCGATGACCCGGTAGCCGTGGGCGGCGAGATACGCGACCTGGGGGTCGAACATCGTGGCGTCCATTAGGGTCCCGTGGTTCAGGATCACCGCAGGGCCGCTGCCCTGGTCGACGAAGCGCGGAAAATTGGCCATGTGCTCTCTCCCCGGTCTCAGTTGTCTCGTATCCTTGCGGATTCCGGCATGGCGCGACGGCGTTCCCGACGCCCCAGCCCGAAGAATGGCCCGACCTCGAATTCGTATGATCCCATCAGCCCGAGGGGCCGCCAATAGAGGAGCAGGACAAGGCCGACGCCGAGGGTGAGTTGCGAGAGGCCGAGGGGCGCGGCGAAGCCGAGCGCGCCGCCCTCGACCAGGCGCATGAGCTGGCCCCAGAGGGTGATGATGATCGTACCGGCGAGCGCGCCGCTGACGCTGTGCAGCCCGCCGAGCACGGCCATCACCATCATCGGGATCACCAGCTCGACATAGAACGACTTCGGCGAGAAGGCGGTGAGGAAGAAGCCGAACAGTGCGCCCGACATGCCCATGACGAAAGCGGAGACGCACCACGCCCAGAGCCTCGCCTTGACCACGCTGATGCCGACGGTCTCGGACGCCAGCGGGTCGTCGCGGACCGAGCGCGCGCGGAGCCCCGCGGAGGAGAACTTGAAGGCGACGGCAATCGCCACGACGACGACCAGGGTGCCATAGACGGTAACGAAGTCCGCGTATTTCGGGACGCCGAAGAAGGTCTGCGTGCCCTTGGTGAGGTCGGTGGCGTTCCGCAGCACCTCGTTGGTGATGACGAGGAGCCCGAAGGTCATGATGC
Organism: Reyranellaceae bacterium; assembly: GCA_022844045.1. GTDB lineage: Bacteria > Pseudomonadota > Alphaproteobacteria > Reyranellales > Reyranellaceae > JAFAZJ01. The sequence continues at coordinate 3,662 of JALHMM010000121.1, forward strand.
CCGCCGTCGCCCCGGCGAGCCGCATCACGATCGGTCCAATGGCGAGCGCCACGACGGCGGCGGCGAGGCCTCCGATGATCAAGGACGGCAGGAAGGAAAGCTCGACCCCGGCGAGAAAGCTGGGGAGATTGGGCAAGGTCGATGCCTTCATCGCGGCGGGCATCGACACGATCCCCGCGGCATAGGCCCCGAGCGCGACGAAGCTCGGATGGCCGAAGGAGACGATGCCGGTGTTGCCGACGAAGATCTGGTAGCCGACCGTCATCACCGCGGCGACGCCGGTGGCGATCAGCAGCGAATTGAACTGACCGGCCGTCGCGGTGTTGAATACCAGTAGCGCCACCCCCACCAGGGCTGCCGCTACAACGCCGCCGGCAATGAGTCCGGCATAGGCGCCGGGGAAGATGCCGCGGTCGCGGGCGATCCGGACGAGGTTCACTTCGAGACCTCCAGAAGCCGGCCGGCGACGCCCTGCGGTCGGAGGAGCAGGATTAGAATGACGAGGAGGAACGCAAAGGACTGCTGGTAGGAAAGGAGCGCCGCACCGAGCGTGGCCGCGAGCACGCTTTCGAGCAAGCCGAGAAATAGGCCGCCGATCACCGCGCCGCGCACGGTGCCGATCCCGCCGAGGACGACGGCGATGAAGGCCTTGAGCGTCGGATTGAAGTCGGCCCGCGGCGTCACGGTTCCGACCTGCGCGAACCAGACGAAGGCGACCACGGCAGCGATCAGCCCGCTCAGCCCGAAGACGATGGCAAGGACATGCGAGGTGCGCACGCCCACCAGCCGGGCCGTCGCGCCGTCCTCTGCGGCGGCGCGGATCTCGATGCCGTAGCGCGTGTGCCTCATCAGCACATGGAGGCCGAGAAGGACCAGGCAGCCGAGGCCGACGGCGACGAGTTGGAGCACCGAGACGCGCACGAAGCCGAGATCGATCGAGGTGATCATGAAGCCGGGCGACGGCACGGGGCGCGGCTGCTCGCCGAACAACATGATGGCGATCGCCTGCGACGCGAGCGTGACCCCGAACGAAGTGAGCAGGAGCGTTGCCGGCGGAGAGCCGACGAAGGGCTGGAAGGCGATCCGGCCCATCAGAACCGAGACGATCGTCACGAAAACCGCCATTCCGAGGAGGGTCAACGGATAGGGTACGCCCCATGCGCTCAGGAGGAAAATGGCATAGCCCGCCCAGACGATGAGGCTGCCATAGGCGAAGTTGATGAGCCCCATGATGCTGAACACGAGGCTCAGCCCCAGCGCCAGCAGCATGTAGAGCGAACCGACACTCAGTCCATCGACGATGATCTGCGGGATCGTCGTCAAGGGCTAGTGCTCCGCAAGATACGCAGCGCCCAGGTCCGCCGCGGACATCAGGTCCGCCGCGGCCCCGTCGCGGACGATGCGACCGCCGCGGAGAAGGATGCCGCGATCAGCGAGGCGCAGGGGGCGCCCCGCCGACTCCTCCACCACGACGATGGTCATCCCCAGCGTCCTGAGATCGGCCAGGGCGGCGTAGAACTCGTCGGCCAGCCGCGGCGCGAGCCCGAGCGAAGGCTCATCGAGCAGCAGGATCTTCGGCCGCGCCATCAGCGCCCGGCCGATGGCGAGCATCTGCTGCTGGCCGCCGGACAGCGCACCGCCGGAATTGTCGCGGCGCTCCCGCAGCACCGGGAACATCGCATAGGCCCGCTCGAGGCCTTCGCGCACCGCCCCCGCGTAGGCGCTTCCGAGCGACTTCCTCAGCGGTGTCGCCCCGATCCGGAGATTCTCCTCGACCGACAGCGACGTGAAGATGCGCCGGCCCTCGGGGCAGAGCACGATGCCGCGCTCGGCGCGGTCCTCGGCCCCCAGTCTGGTGATGTCGGCGCCGTCGCAGTCGATGCGGCCGCGCCATGCGGAGATCGCCCCGGCGATGACCTTGAGCAGCGTCGACTTGCCGGCACCGTTCGGACCGAAGACGGCGAGCGTGTCGCCCGCGCCGAGAGAGAGGCTGAAATCGCGGAGCACCTGGATGCGGCCATAGCCGCATTCGACTCCCTCAAGCCGCAGCAAAGACCGGTCCCCCGAAGTAGATGCGGGCGACCTCGGGATCGCCGAGGATCGCCGCCGGGTCTCCGACCCGGATCACCTTGCCGTCGGACAATACCACGAGGCGTTGGGCGAGCGCGGAGACGAAGCGGACATTGTGGTCGATCAGCAGCATTCCGAAGCCGAGGCGCTTCCGGGCCGCGGCCAGCGCCTTCTCGAGGGACCGGGCCTCATCCTCGCCGAGGCCCGCCGCCGGCTCGTCGAGGAGCAGGATGCGGGGCTCGGCGATCAGCGCGCGGGCGATCTCGGTGCGCTTCTGCAGCCCGTAGGGCAGGTCGGCGACCCGCCGTTCGACATGATCCTCGAGGCCCTGTTCGGCGAGCGCGGCTGCGATGCGCTCGCGCCGTGCCGCCGCGGACGTGGCCGGCCGGCTGGCCAGCCCCGCTTCGACGTTCTCGAGTACGGTGAGGTCCTGGAAGAGGCGGAGGTTCTGGTAGGTGCGGATCAGGCCGGCGCGCGCCCGCGCGGGGCGCGGCAGGCGGGAAATGCGCTCCCCGCCGATGAAGATTTCCCCGGCCGTTGCCGGCAATACCCCGGAGATGCAGTTGACCAGCGTGGTCTTGCCCGAACCGTTCGGCCCGAAAATGCCGACGGTCTCGCCGGGATCGACCGCGAGGTCAACCCCGGCGAGCGCGAGAACGCCGACAAAGCGCTTCTCAAGACCGACGACCCTCAGGCCCGCTCCATCGGGACGGGCTTCTCTTGCATTCATCGTCGCCGATCTCACTCGACAGGCCTGCGTCTCACTGGATCGTACGGGCGTCGATCACCTCGACGGCCTTGAAGTCTCCCTCCGGGCTGAAGCCGATCACGGTCTGGCTGGTCCTGGGGTAGCGGTTCTCCCAGGCGTAGTAGGTCGCCCCCGGAAGCGTCAGGTCCGTCTGCTTCGCAATGGCGTCGCTGATCGCGGCGGCATCGACCGATCCGGCGACCTTCAGCGCGTCCGCAAGGATGAGGCCGCCATAGAAGCCGAGGATCGAGTTGCCGTTCTCCGGCGGGGCACCGAACTTGGCGGTGTAGTCCGCGACGAACTTGGCGACCCCGGGATCGACGTCCTTGCCCTCGTAGTAGGCGGTGCTGATGAAGTAGACCTCCTGCAGGCCGTCGGCGCCGACCACCTCGGGCAGGGCGGCCGACGACATCGTCCCGTTGCCGATCACCGGGACGGTGACCCCGGCAGCGCGAAGCTGCTTGATGAAGGTGCCGACGTGGGGAAAGTAGTCGTTCAGGAACACCGCCTTCACGGCGTCGCCGGCGTTGCGGATCTTGGTGACGACGGCGGAATAGTCCGTGGCGTCGTCGGCGATGTCGTCGCGGCCGACGACGGTTCCCTTGTAGACCTCGTTGAACACCCGCTCCTGCTCGGTGAAGAAGTTGAAGGCGGGGTTGGTGGCGACGTAGATGCCGTCCCAGCCGCGGGAATTGGCGAAGCCGGCGATCGCGGTGCCGAGGTCTTCGATCGTGGTCGCGCCGGTGACGAAGTGCGGCCCGACGGCCTGGGTCCAGGCGATCGACGAGGCTTCCGGCGAGAACGAGAACTTGCCGGCGGCCTGCGCTGCCTGCGAGGCGCCTACGCCGATGTCGAAATCGGCCGGGGCCATGATGATCTGTGCGCCCGCGGCGATCAGTTCCTCCGCGACCTGGCTGGCCAGCGCCGGGTTGGACTGCGTGTCGCCCTCGACCAGCTTGATCATGCAGCCGTCGATGCCACCGGCGGCGTTAACCTGGTCGATGGCGATGGACAATCCCTTCCGGCCGGCCTCGTCGAAGAAGGCAAATCCCCCGGTCTTGCCGCGAGCGGTGCCGATGGTGATGGCGCCATCCTGGCAGTCGAACGCCGCCATCGGCGCCTCGACCGAAATGCCCAGTCCGGCAATCGACACCAGGCCCAGCATCAGCAGTCTATGCTTCATTATCCCCTCCTTCTATCCAGCCGGTGAATCGACCTTTCCGCATGCCTGACGTCAGTCGAATTCCGGCGGGCTTGGTTGCGATCCGGGCCATCCGGACCTGTTGCGATCCATCTCGCCTCGATTGGGGAGGCACCGGCCCTCTCCTCCAACCGAGTACCTCGATCCTCAGCCTGACCAGCGCCAAAAAAAACTTCAAGCTTAAAGTATATGCTCCGTCTATGCCGGCGCACCCGCTCTTTGGGCCAATTCGCTTGGAGTCGGCGAGAGCGGCCACTATCATGCTAGTTCAGTGATGAAATATCGATCATTGAATTAAGCTTACGCGAACGTGGGGGCTTTGGGGAGTCCAGTAGTGACGACGGCTCACGACAACACAGACCTTTTCGACGTGGGCGGCCAGGTCATCGTCGTCACTGGCGCCGGAAGCGGAATCGGCCGCGGCATCACGATCGGCCTTGCGGTCCGGGGCGCTCGGGTCGTGGCCCTCGACGTCTCGTCCGCCGGCCTCGCGGAGACCGCCGCCATGGCGGGGTCGACGATCGAGACCATTGTTGTGGACGTCTCGCACGAGCCGGGCGTGGAACGGGCCCTCGGTGGCGTCGCGGCGCGACACGGAAGGCTCGACGTCGTCTTCGTCAATGCTGGGATAGCCGGCCTTCCCCATGCCATCGACGACCTGAGCCTCGACGAGTGGCGGCATGTGCATGCCGTCAATCTCGACGGTGCATTCCTAGTCGCCCGCGAGGCGGCGCGTCAGATGAAGCGCCAAGGGAAAGGCAAGATCATCTTCACCGCCTCGGTGTGGGGCGCCAGGGGCACGCGCATCGCGCCCTTCACGGCCTACGCCTCCTCCAAGGGTGCTATCATCAACCTGACCCGGCAGCTTGCCCTCGAGCTCGCGCCCCAGGGCATCACGGTCAACGCGATCGCGCCCGCGGGCTTCGCCACCGGCATGGCGGCCGGGGTGCTGGATGAAAGTGCCGGCGCCCAGCTCCTCGCGCGGCTGCCGATGGGCCGTTTCGTCGAGGGCGCGGCGATGGCGGGCCCGGCGATCTTTCTCTCGGCCGCGGCATCGGACTGGATCACCGGCGTGCTCCTGCCGGTGGATGGCGGGTACCTCGCGGAATGACGAAGGAAAGGCCGACGTGACAATCCGATTCGATGGACAGGTGGCGATCGTTACCGGCGCGGGGCGCGGCCTCGGACGTGCCCACGCCATGGAGTTCGCCCGCCGCGGGGCGAAGGTGGTGGTCAACGATCGCGGCCTCACCCTCCGCGGCGACGCGCCCGAAGGCGATCCGGCGGGCGAGGTGGTCGCCGCGATCCTTGCCGAGGGTGGCGAGGCGATCGTCGATCACGGCGACGTGGCCGACGCCGCGGACGCCGAGCGACTCGCGGCCGTCGCGATCGATCGCTGGGGCCGTATCGATGTGCTGGTCAACAATGCAGGCAACATCAGGCACCTCACCTTCTCCGGTTCCTCCGTCGAGGATCTCGCCAGTCACCTGAACATCCACGTCCTCGGTTCCTTCCAGGTGAGCCGGGCGGTTTGGCGACACATGATCGCCGCGGGCCAGGGCCGGATCGTGCTGACCACCAGCCAGGTGGGACTCTATGGCCAGCTCGATGCGGCCGCCTACGGCGCTGCCAAGATGGGCATCATCGGGCTCATGCACGGCATGAAGCTCGAGGCGGCCGGGACCGGCATTGTCGTCAACTGCGTGTCGCCCTTCGCCCTGACGCGCATGGCGCCCGGCGCATTCCCGCGGGAAATGACCGACTTCATGACCCCGGAGCTCGTCACGCCAGCGGTCATCATCCTCTCCAGCGCCGACTGCACGCTCAACGGGGAGGTCATCATCGCCGGCGGCACCCATTTCGCCGCCGCCCGGTCGGTGGAGACCCGCGGGATCGACTTCGATGATCCGGCAAGCATAACGGCCGAGGCGGTGGCGGCGCGGCTGCCGGAGATTCTCGACCGCACCGGCGCCCACTTCTACGATGATGCGCTTGGCGCCGTCGGCGTCACCTTCGAGCGCCTCGGTAAGCGCGCTGCCGGGCAGTGAGTCGGCGCGTTTCAGGCATCCGTGGACCCGTCGCGGCCGGTCCCGCCCTCGTGGCGGCGCCGGCGTGCCGTGACCTCAATCTCGACCTTCAGCGAGGGTTCGGCGAGGGCGACGACCATCGTGGTGTTGGCCGGCCGCCAATCGGTGAAGGTTTCGCGAAGAACTGCCGAAACCGGCCAAACGTGGTCGGCTGCCGTGACGTAGACCCGAAGCCTGAGGATGTCGGTGAGGTCGGCGTTCGCTGCCGCGAGCGCCTCTGTGATGTTGCGAAGCGCCTGCCGCGCCTGCTCGGCGGGATCGGACGAGATGACGTTGCGAACGAAATCGTAGCCGACCGTTCCCGATACCAGGATCCAGTCGCCGTCCACCACGGCGCGGGAGTAGCCTGCGAGCTCCTCGTACCGGGAGCCCGACGAGATCATCATCCGGCCGAAAGCGTCCGTCCTCTTCTCCACCACGCCCCTCACGTCGCCACCTGGATTAACCGACCATGCCTTCCGGCCTGCACCTGATCGACCGCGGCAGCGGCCCCGCAGTCATCTTCCAGCACGGTACGTTCATGGACCATACCATGTTCGCGCCCCAGGTCGCCGCGATCGCCGGGGCAGGCTGGCGCGCGGTGTCCTACGACAGCCGGGCGCTCGTCGATCCGTCGCCGCTCCACACCCTTGCCGACCTCGCCGGAGACTGCCTCGACCTCGCCGATTCGCTCGCCATCGACAGGTTCGTGCTGTGCGGCATGTCGGTCGGCGCGTTCATGGCGATCGAGCTCGCGCTGATGCGCCCCGACCGGCTGAGGGGGCTGATCCTGATCGACGGCAAGGCCGCGGCCTATTCGCCGGAGGAGCGAGAAGCCCTTGTGCCGCGCTTCGAGCCCCTCGACGTCGATGGTCCGGTGCCGGAGGCGTTTGCCCGCTGGGTGGCGCCGCTCTGCTTCGGCCGGACCACGGCCTCAAGCAATCCGGCGCTCGTCGAGCACTGGGTGGAGCGATGGACCACGGTCATCCCGGCCCGCGCCGTGCACCGGCAGTATCGGTCCTGGATCGACCGGGTCGACCGGCGCCCGCGGCTCACGGAGATCACTGTCCCGACGCTCCTGATCCATGGAGATGAAGACGTCCCGACGCCGCTTGCCCACAGCCTCGGCATGCAGGCCGCCATCCCGGGCTCCCGGCTCGTGGTGATTCGCGCCGCTGGTCATACCTCGAATCTCGAGCAGCCGGGGGCAGCCAATGACGCCATGCTCGATTTCCTCCGCCGGCTCCCGGCAGCGTGAAGTTGCCCTGACGCGCGCAATGATGGCGCGGCAAGGCCGGCCCCTCGTGGTCGTCCTGTCGGGGGCGCCGGGGGTCGGCAAATCGACGGTCGCGACCCGGCTCGCGGTCCGGCTCGGCATCTCCCGTATCGTGACCACCGATACGATCCGGGAAGTGCTCCGGACGGTGATTCCGGCAACGGTCCTGCCCGAACTCCATGCCTCGACATACGAACTCGACATCCCGCCGGCCTACGCTGGCTTCGAGCGGCAGGCGAACGTGGTCGCGTCGGCAACCGCTACGGTGGCGGCGCGGCTCGCGACCGAGCGAAGGAGCGTGCAACTCGAGGGCGCGCACCTCTTGCCCGGCTACGTCACGCGGAGTCTCGCCGGACATTCCGCCGATCCCATCGTCGTCGAGCGCCTGCTGGTGCTTGACGATGCGGGCGTTCATCGCGCAGCTGAAGTACCGGGCCCATAGCGAGCCGGGCCGCCGCGGCGATCGGACGCTCGATCACCTTGCGGCCATCCGACGCATCCAGGAGCACCTCGTCGGCCACGCGGCCAGAAACGGGGTTCCGGTCTGTGACCTCGCGCACCCGGCTGAACTCACCCAGCAGGTGGTTGATGCGGTCGTCGCCGATCTGTCGGCGCCGCAGCGCGAACTGGCCTAAGCTACCGCGCCAACCGCGCAGGAACGGCTCGGCTCGGGACGGCACGCGGTCGATCCCGCGCCGATCAGAGGCCCACGCCGGGCCAGTACACAGGCCTGGGGCTAGATGAAGGCGGGACCGTCAGAGGCCGATTTTCTCGCCAATGCCGAGTCGCTTCTGACTCGCTCCTGGTCGAGAATCTTCTCGCCAGCGTGTCCCAGCATCAGCGCCAGAAGAATGCGGAGCAAACGCGGAACCGCATGCGCCGTGTGATGAACGGGTATTGGCCGTTCTGCGCCTGCATGGGCTATCGCCACGAACACCGAACGGGAGAGGGGCGCATCTTGGTGCGCAAGGAACCGGTTGCGTCGATCATCCAGGAAGGGCTTGAGGGATACGCTTCGGGCCGCTTCCAGACGCAGGCGGAAGTGAAGCGCTTTTTCGAATCCCCCCGGACTTCCCGAAGGACGGACGCGCGTTGGTTCGCAACCAGCTCGTCAAATGACGTTCTCACGAAGCCGCTTTACGCCGGCTACATCGAAGCGCCGGACTGGGACATTCCGCTGCGCAAAGCCCGTCGTGAAGGGCTCATCGACTTCGCGGCGTTCGAGCGCATTCAGGACCGGCTGAAGGGCCGGGCGAAGGCTCCGGCGCGCGCCGACATCAATACGGACTTTCCACTGCGCGGCACGATCGCGTGCGCCCATTGCGGCAAACCGCTGACGGCATGCTGGTCAACCAGCAAGACGGGCAAGAAGCATCCTTACTATATGTGCTTCGCCAAAGGCTGCGGTGAATACCGGAAGTCGATCAAGCGCGATGAGATCGAGGGCGCGTTCACGGCGCTTCTCGACAGCCTCGTTCCGTCGCCGCGCCTCTTCGCGCTCGCGCGCGCGATGTTCAGGGACGCATGGAATCAGCGCGCCGCTCAGGCGGTGGAGATCGCGCGCGGCTATGAACGCGAAGTGGTCAAGATCGAAAAGCAGATCGGCCTGCTTGTCGACCGGATCGTGGACTCCAGCTCCGATACGATCATCGCGGCGTATGAGAAGCGGATCGGCTCGTTGGAACGGACCAAGCTCGCGCTGGAAGAGAAGCGAGCGAAGAGCGGCGAACGCCAGGGCACTTTCGAGGAGCTGTTCGAACGCGCCTTCGACTTCCTCGCAAACCCTTCAAAACTCTGGCATCTGGGGCGTTTCGAGTACCGCAGACTGGTGCTGCGGCTGAGCTTTGCGGAGCAATTGGCCTATTGCCGGAATGAAGGGTTTCGAACCCCGAAAACCACTATGCCTTTCAGGATGTTGAGCGACTTGCAGGGCGGCGGGAACATGATGGCGGAGAGGGAGGGCGTCTAACTGGACGATGCAGCGCCAAAAACTAAAGGCAATCCTTGAGGTCGGTTGCAGGCGGTGGTCGTGATGGGCGGAAAGTGTCCCCTGATTTGTACCCTGATCCGCCTACGACCCGATCGACAGCCTCATCGCCCGGTCAAGCGCGGCCTCGTCCGCAGCGAGGCGGTCGCGCTCTCGCTCCAGGCGCTCGAAGATCGGCAGGTAGGCGACCCCGTGTACTCGGATCACGTCGGCGACAAAACGCAGCGCCTGCTCGACGTCGGCAAGGGTCGAGTCCCGGGGACCGGTTGCCACCGCGCTGCGACCGCGCCTGGGAAGCGCGTCGAGTAGGTCCTGACTCATTCGAGACACCTGCGGCGGAGCATTTCCTTTGCTACTCCGATGGCTTCACCTGGCTGGAAGCGGTCGCGAGAGGCCTCGAGGCAATGAGCCGGGCTCGCTCGAAGGCAGCCTCGCGCGACCGTGCGTCGCCCAGTTCGCGCTCCAACCGTTGAAAGATCGGTACCGCCTTTACGCCTAAAGGGTGGGTGATCATGACCTTGGCGACGATCTCCAGCGCGTGTTCGATCCGCGCCACGGTGATATCGTTCTCCTTCGCAGCGCCCGGCGATCGCCTGGAGAACTCCCGTCGGCCGATATTGCGAGCCGGTCGGGGTCCCCCGGCTTCACCTATGGCCTTGATCACTTCCTCGACGAGCTTGTGAGGCTCGCCGCCGAACCACTCTCCGCGCACCCGCCACGCCCCGAAAGTGCGATGCAACAGCGCTTCCATCGCCTCCGCTTCCCGCCTGTTCGCAAAGCGGAATGTCGCGAAGACCTCCTGCGCCGTGGCGTTGCCGGTCTGGACCTGTGTAAGCCGGCGATTCACGTCGCTCGACACGCCTATCTTGATCGGGCCGGCCGCGCTGCCGATCAAATAGAGGAAGTAACGGCCGGTCATTGCAGCACCTCGCCCGTGCGGTCGGAGCGGTCGGCGAAGCGATGCGAGAGACCGAGGGCGATCTCCTGCGAGCGGGTGAAGATCGTCCCCTCGAGGAGCCGCACCACGCCCGTCGCCAGCGACGGCGGGTGCGCGGTGTGGTGGAGGAGGATCAGGGTGCGGAGCGCGTCGGTGATGTCGCGCGCTGCGCGTTCCAGCCGCATCAGCTCGTCGAGGCGGCGGACGATGGGATCAGGGTCGTTCATGGCAAAAGCCCTCACGATGGCGCTGCGGGCGCCACCGGGACGGCTTTCCAAGAGCCGCCCTGGTGGCGGGGCCTTGGAACCTGTCGTGACAGGCGGGCTTCTTCGTGCGCTCGCGCGCCTTATTCCACCGCACCCCCGCCATAGGGGTAGTCGTCGTGCAACCGGGCACGACAAAGCCGCCAAGTCGGGGCGGCATCCGTCCACGCAGAGGGTTCCAAGCCTCGCCGTGAACCTGCCCCCGATGGGGGCGGCCGTCAAGGGTGTGAGGTCGCGGCCCATCAGCCCCATCCCCGCCAGGGCACGAGCCTGGCGTCGTCGGGAATGCGGTGGCGGCCGCGCGCCAGCGTGTGACGGGGCGAGCCGTCCCCGTTGACGCCAAGGCACTCCCAGGCGGGCGGGCGGCCGAGCCGCTGCTTCAGGGAGGCCAGCCAGGCCCCGAGATCGTCGGCGGCGACATGCGCGCCCCATGCGGCCCAGAACGCCCCGGCGCGCTCGGCGGCGGCGATGCAGGCCAAGAGGTTCCGTTCGACGGGCTCCCGCGGACAGTCGTTCCGCCAGGCGCGGAGCCCGGCGATCGACGGCGAGACGAAGGGATGGACGTTGATCTTGATCAGGGCGCCGAAGCCCCAGCGGTTTGCAAAGGACATCTCCCGCCACATGGTCGGGTCGTCGCGATCGCCGTCGGCGGTCGAGGGGTTGCACCCCGCGATCAGGATCGTCGGGCCGGCTCCCCACTTCCTGGCCAGGGCAAACCGGTACGGTCCGTCGACGAAGGCGCTCCGGATGATCGGCTCGGCCGGGCGGCGAAGCTTTTGCCGGTGATCGGCGAACAGGGTGGCAACGCCACTCACGCGCCGGCTCCCGCATGCTCGGCCCGACCCGCCACCGGCGCCCAGTCCCGGTCGGCGGCGGCCGCGCGGTCGACGCGGAGCAGCACCACGGCGACGTCCTCGAGCGAGGCATGCTCGCCGGCGACGCCGCCGGCCTCGCACAGCCAGGTCGGCGCGCCACCCACCCCGCCGACGGCATAGACCCGGGGGTCGACGGTGGAGCGGTAGCGGCGGAGGCCGGCGGCCGTCCAGCCGCCCCTGACGAGGAACGCGGCGATCGCCGGCGGGCGCCACGCCCAGGGCTCGGCCGTCCAGGGCGGATCGATAGGCGCCGGCGCCGCCCCGGCATGCGTTCGGGCCCGATCGGCGTGCGCCGCCTGCGCCAGCTCCGGTTCCTGGAGGTATGGCGGCCCCCAGCCGATCAGCACCCCTTCCCAGTACCGAACCTCGTGCGTCTTTCGCCACCAGCGGGCGAGGACCTCGAAGCGGCTGAAGCCGTCGGCGACGGCGAAGGCGTCGACGTCGGCGACGTCGTGGCACGGGCCGATGCGGCGGGGCTCGCCGGGGACGAGCTCGGCGGTCTCGAAGAGCTGCACCGGCTGGGACGACGACCGGAAATCCAGCCAGACGCCGAGGACCTGGCTGCAGGTCTTGCGCGCGACCAGCCGGCAGGAGCGGGTCCGCATGCCCGTATAGAGCTGCAGCGCCTCGCCCGGCCGGGCGTGGCGCTTCCGCGGGTTGCGCAGCGTGTGGAGCTTGGTCCCCGCCTCGATCGGCGCGACGAACCCGGGCTGGAAGGAATAGGCGACCATCAGCGACCGAGCCTCCCGACCCGAACGCCGTTGACCAAGTACGGCCTGCCACCCTGCGGCGGCGCGGCGGTAGCCTTCCCCTTGTGCGGCCCGGCGAGCAGCGTCACGACCCGCCAGTTGTGGAGATAGACCTCGGAGCGAACCCGGCCGGCGGCGATCAGTCCGCGGATCGCCCCGTCGCGCAGCGGCCCGAAGGGCTTGTTCTGCGGGCAGCGGTCGCCAGCGACCGCCGCGGCCTCGATCAGCCGGAAGGCCGCGTCCAGTCTCCTGTCGTCCAGCCGGCTCATGGGAACGTCCCGTTTCATCGACCCGCCGCCGCCTCGAGCGCCGCGTCCCTGGCATCGGTGAGTTCGGCCATCGCGGCCGTCGAGCCGCCGGCGTCGGGGTGCGCGTGCCGCGCCTTGTCCCGCCAGGCGGCCTGAATCTGGTCGCGCGTCGCGGAGGGCGGCAGGCCGAGGATCGCCCAGGGCGACTTCGGCGCTGGCAGGGCGGTGAAGCCGGTGAAGGCCCGGTCGAGGATCTGCGCGCCGCCGTGGCGCTCGATCGCCCGCATCGCCTCGAGCGTCGCTGCGATCGCGCCGAGATTGTCCGCGACGCGATGGTAGGCGTCGATCGCCATCACCCGCATCGGCGTCCCGGGTTTCTGCCAATAGACCGCGACGCCGGGATCTCCGGGCTCGCCCTGGTCGCCGCGCGGAATACCGCGAAGGTTGGGCTTGAGGTTGGTGCTGATCACCATGTCGTTGGCGACGTCGACGCCGAGCCGCTCGAGCTCGGAGCGGACCCGCTTCACGCCGTCCTCGATCGAGAGCGACCGCTTGGCACTCCCGGCGCCAACCCCGAACTGCCCGGGCTTCCGCCCCTTCGATCGCGGCCAGCCCTGGGGCCAGGCGAGGGGATGTGCGTTGATGCTCATGCTGGCAGGCCCTCCCCCGGATGCAGCCGGTCGAGCAGCACCCCGGCCTCGGCCGAGGGCACGAACTCGAGGATGGCGTCGGCCTCTTCGGCACGGCCGGCATGGATCAGCGCCTCGGCCCGACTGAGCATCGCCTTGAGCAGGGCGTCCTTGGCGTGCCCGGGCGTGAGCATCACGAACAGCGTGCGCTGCCGCGCGATCCGGGTCATGTCGGCGTCGAACTTCGCCTTCAGCCGCTCGCGCTCCTGCCAGACCATGCGACGGTCCCGCTTCGCCGGGTCGGCCATGTCAGCCTTCCGCCGTCGCCATGCCGAGGGCGGCCAGGTAGAGGTCGAGGAGCGCGTCCATTTCCTGCCGCTCGGCCGTGTCCATCTTCCGGATGCGGATCACTTCGCGGAGCGTCTTCGTGTCGTAGCCGTTGGCCTTGGCCTCGGCGTAGACCTCCTTGATGTCCTCGGCGATCGCCGCCTTCTCCTCCTCGAGGCGCTCGATCCGCTCGATGATCGAGCGGAGCTGATTGACCGCGATGCCGCTGGGGCCGTCCCCTGCCTTAGCCATTGGTCTGCCTTCTCGTCGGAGGCGCCTCTGCCGCGGCGAACGGCCCGCTCACGAACCGCGCCGGCACCGAGCCTTCCGCGAAGCCGAGGGCCACGAAGCGGTCGTGCATGCAGCTCACGCAGAGCACGCCGCCGCCTTCCGGCAGCGGGGCGATCGCGCGCCAATGCTCGTCGCTGACCATGAGCGCCGGCCCGTGGTCGGTGGGGCGGTAGCAGCCGGAACCGTTGGCGCCGTCGCCCATGCACAGGAGCGGTGGTTTCATCGGCCTGGCTCAGCCGAATTTGGTCCGGGAGGCGGAGGCGACGGCGGGGTCGCCGGCGGTTCGCAACGCTTGGATCGTCCCCCGCCTCCCGATTCAGGATCGGCGACACGCGGTCGCCGGAAGTCGAGCTGCAGCTTCGCGGCCATTCCCGCGACGTTCGGATAGGGCCGGCCGATCAGGGCCGCAGCCCGGACCAGCGTATCCCCGCGCCCATGGGCGTCGAGGAGCAGCTGCCGCTCGGTGTCGCTCCATGGCGTCCTCTGCTTCAGGCCGAGCTGGCAGGCGCGCGTCCGAACCGAGGCCTCGGTCTTGCCGAGGTCGACGGCGATCTGCCGGACCGGCGTCGTCGGGTAAAGTTCATGGAGCCGCGCGATCTGTTCGGCGCTCCACCCCTCCCGCGACCGGTTGAAGTTGTTCTTCTGCGCGAACTTCTGGAGCGACGTGACGCCCCGATCGTAGCCAGCCTGGCGAAGGTCCTCGAGGATCTCGCGATAGGGCTTGTCGGCCTCGAGACCGGCCACCGCGATCGCCTTCTCGGGTTCGGTCCAGTAGTTGACCCGGTCGCGGGTGATGCCGAGAGCGATGGCGCGCATCTGAACGGACATGCGTCCCCGATGGTAACCTGCCTCGGTGAGAAGCGTGACGATATCGGCAATCCGCACCTCGCGCGCATAGGCGCTGGTGATGATCTCGTCCTCCTCCTCGCACCACTGCGATGCAGCCTTGTCGCTCTGGAAACCGAGGTCGCGGGCGCGGGCCGAAATGCCGGACACCGCCCGCCGGCGAAATCCCGCCGCCTCCAGCTTTTCGGCGATGGCCCGGACGGACAGCTTCTCGCGATAGCCGTCGGCGACGATCGCGTCCTCGCCAGCGTCCCAGCCGCGGCCACGGCGCGCCTCGCCGGGTTCTGGCTTGACGTCGACAGGCGCGACCGGTGCCAGCGACCTCAACCCGGCAAGCGCCCCCGCGGCGTCGACCGCGGGCGGCGCATCGAGCGCCGGCCGCTCGCCCTTGTGGCGCGACTGGACGGGCCCGGCCCGGAAGCGGACGCGTCGCGGCCCGGC
>JALHMM010000122.1 GCA_022844045.1 Reyranellaceae bacterium
CGCGGCGGCCGGCCTGGCCGGCGCGGGCGGCTTGGCCGCCGCCGGCTTGGCCGCGGCCTGGGCAAAAGCGTCCGACGCGGGCACGCAGAGAACCAGCGCGCCCAGCAGCGCGACGATACGCTTCATCGAAGGAACTCCCGTCAAGGCTCTCCCCCCGGAGGAGCTACCATCTGGTTAAAGGAACCTGACGAAACCGGCAAGCGCCGGCTAGCGGGGTGCGGCTTTCGGCGCGTAGGGCGGCTTCACCGCCATGTCGGGATGCCAGCCGCAGGGCGGGTCCTTGGGGTCTTCCTCGAGGAAGAGGCGGCGGCGTTCCGCGCGGGAGAGCGGTCGGGTCATGATCGAACAGGCGTGGTCGATCAGCTCCTGCGGTCTGCTGAACGTGCGCCAGACCTGCGCCTTGCCATCGATGATGATCAGGGCGAGTGCCCCTTCGGCCAGGAATGCCGCGTGATCGATCCTTTGCGCGTTTGCGGGGCTACGGAAAACGGCCAGCGCTTCCTCATGCGCCACATGCCACAGGCGGACGGTTCGATCGCCGGCCCAGCTCAAGATGAACGTACCATCGGGCGAGAGTGTCGCGCCGCTCATGTAGTACTTGTGGCCACGAAACTCCCGCATCGGCTTGCCCGTGGCGGCGTCCCACACCTGCACTTCGCGGTCCGCCGCTGTCAGGATGGTCCTCCCATCGGGTGAGAACAGCGCGCTGAGGATCACGCTGCTTAGCCGGGGGAGAGCGAACAGCATCCGGCCCGTGGCAGCATCCCACATGCGCGCTGCGACGCCGGACGTCGTGAGCAGCCGTGAACCGTCCGGCGAGAATGCCAGGATGACGTCAGGGTGATCGTGACCGGGCAGGACGGCGATCGTCTTGCCGTCGGTGACGCTGTAGAGGTTTACGGTGCCGTCTATCGCCTTGACCGCCAGTCGCTTGCCATCGGCGGACAAGGCCGGCTTCCGATAGTACATGATGTCCGGCATGGCCGCGATCAGCTTGCCGCTCGCTGCGTCCCACAACCGTCCGGTGCCATAGTATACGCTTGGCCTGCTTGCCTGGGGCGAAGCCGCCCACACCAGCGAGCCGTCAGGCGAGACCGTAGAGCTGAAGGTGAAAACCCAGTTCTGCTCGCCCCACGAGGACCGCTCTCCAACGAATGCGCCCTCGCTGTCGAGCGTAACGAGCGCTTCGCCGCTGGTGAAATCGCGGATCGCAAGGGTACCATCGCCGGACGCGGTGAACAGTTGAACGCCCGAGGGTGTGAACCGTGGCGTCCCTACTGTCATTCCTGGGCGATTGAAGGCAGCAAGCGATCGACCGCTCTGCGCATCGTACAGCGTTGCCGTGGTGGCCGACCGCATCAGGACTTGCTTGCCGTCAGGAGAGATGGACGCGCCGTTAAACTGCCCGCCACCAAATGCCGCTGTCGCCTTTCCCCCGGCGACATCCCAGATCCGAGCTGTCTGATCGTACGACGTGGTCACCACGCGCGAACCATCTGCCGAGAACGCCGCCGTATGCACATCATGGGCGTGCCCGACCAGGGTCACAGGCTCATTTTGCTCGGTGTTCGATTCGTAGATTGTGGTCGCATCCCAGATGCGCACGGTGAACGCGTCATTGGCGGTCATGAAACGCCGGCCATCGGCGGAGAAACGGAGCCATCTGACCTTTTCCGGCGGGCCGTGTCGTCTGAAGAGCGGAGTGCCGCTCATTGTTTCCCATCCGGTGATTGTCGTGTTGTCCGACGTTGCCGTCAGGACTCGCGCGCCACCGGCTGAGAATGCGGCAGCCGTTACACGGGGAATCCCGAGTGTCGGGAGCGCAGCGCCAGTTTCGACATTCCACAGCCGCACGCCACCCGCCGTGACGATCAGGAAGCGCTCGCCGTGTGAAGACAACGTCGCGAAGTTCATCGCTGCCCGCACATTGTCCGGCGGCTCCAAAACGGACAATTGCTTGCCGCTCGTCGCGTCCCAAGTGCGCACGACGCCACGGTCATGCCCCGTGACGATGCGATGGCCGTTGGATGAGAACATCGCATGCTGGAGCGGTCCGGCATCGGCCAGAGCGAGCAATTCCCTGCCGCTGGTGGCCTCCCAGACCTTGACGACGCCGTCGCAGGCCGCCGTTAGGACCCGCTTTCCATCCCATGAGAACAATGCGGCGCAGATGACATCATCGCCGTGCCCGCCGAAAACGAAGCGTTGTACCTGACCGGCTGGGTCCGTCTGCCGGGTGACGCCGTCCTGGGGCTCGTCGACGGTCACAGCGTTTGGGCTGGCGCGCAGCACCACAAGGCTTGCGCCGCTGGCGGCATCCCAAATCCGCGCCGTGCCATCATTCGATGCCGTCAGTATCCGGTCGCCGGCTCCGGAGAACACCGCGATGCCGACGGACCCGCGATGCCCACGCAGAACAGCGAGTTCCCGGCCGTCGTTCGCATCCGCCAGCCGCGCGGTGCCGTCGCCGCCCGCAGTCAGCACGCGCTTGCCGTCGGGCGAGAAGACCGCGGTCCACACGGCGCTGTCGTGGCCGCTCAGCCTGTGCAGTTCGGTGCCGCCACTGCGCACCAGCGTATGCAGAACGCGCGCCGCTTCGTGGATATAGGGACGGTCGTTCGCCGCCACGTCGCGCGGCAGCGCCTCCAAAGCCAAGGCCAGCGCTAGATCGGGATTGCCGCGATCGAGCTCGGCACGTGCTGCCTGTGCGACATGCTGCGACAGGCTTTCGAGCAGGCTGCGATAGGAGGGCTGCGCCCAAGCCATCCCGCTGACGGTGAGGATGGCAGCGCCGATGAGTAGCATTCGTCGGGCTAGTACGCGGAATGCTTGAGTCATGGCGTCAATATTCCCGACCCAACCGGGTACATCAAGCCTCGCTCCCGTCGAGTGGGTGACTATGATATGACGCGGCGGTGTATTTGGAGGACGGCATGTCGGTGTGGAACGAGCGGGCGCAGGCGGTGCGTGAGACGGTCGAGGCGGTGCGCGCCATCGAGGCCGAGGGTGTCACGCGCGAGGGGCTGGCGAAGATTGGTGAGACGCTCGTCGGGCTGGCGACGCGCACCGAGCTGTTCCCGCTCGAGCAGTTCCCGGTGCGCAAGGAGGGCGGCATCTATCGCCTGGCCGAGGATCCCGACCACCGCTTCGCGCTCTACGCCTCGGCCGGCCTCGAAGGCAAGCTGGTGGCGCCGCACAACCACACGACCTGGGCGGTGATCGCCGGCGTGCATGGGCAAGAGCACAACGTGCGCTACGACCGTGTCGTGACCGAGGGCGCCAACGACCCCAACACTGTCGAGCTGGCCAAGGGCTCGGAGCTGACGGTGGTGAAGGGCAACTCCATCCAGTTCCTGCCCGACGATTTCCACACCATCCAGGTGCCGGCGGGTGGCGGCCCGGCGCTGCACCTTCATCTCTATGGGCTGAGCCTCGAGCATCTGCCGCGCCGCGTGATGGTCGAGCTGGAGACCAAGCAGGCCGCCGAGTTCGCCGCGCCGCCCAAGATCCTGACGCCGCTGATGGGCGTCGCCGATGTCAAGGCGCTGATGGGCACGGACGACGAGGTCTGCTTCGTCGACGTGCGCGAGGAAGGCCAGTTCTCGACCGACGGCCATCCGTTGTTCGCGATCTGCGTGCCGCTGTCGAAGCTAGAACTCCGTATCCTTCCACTCGTGCCGAACTTCGCCACGCGCATCATCGTCATGGACACCGGCGAGGAGGGCCAGCTCGGCCGCGCCGGCCGTGCGGCGTCGAAGCTCTCGCTGCTGGGTTACGGCAACGTCGCCGTGATGGATGGCGGGCTGAAGGCGTGGCGCGAGGCGGGCTACGAGGTGTTCACCGGCGTCAACGTGCCGAGCAAGGCCTTCGGCGAGATCGTCGAGCACGACCGCGACACGCCGCGCGTCGATGCCGCCGAGATAAAGAAGATGCAGGACGACGGCCTCGACATGGTGATCCTCGATTCGCGGCCCTACGAGGAGTTCCACAACATGTCGATCCCCGGCGGGATCGACTGCCCCGGCGCCGAGCTGGTCTATCGCGTCAAGGACATGGCGCCCAACCCCGAGACCCTGGTGGTGGTGAACTGCGCCGGGCGCACGCGCTCGATCATCGGCGCGCAGTCGCTGATCAACGCAGGCGTGCCCAACAAGGTGATCGCGCTGAAGAACGGCACCATGGGCTGGCACCTCGCCGGGCTGGAGGTGGCGCGCGGCAAGACCGACAGCTTCAAGCCGCAGAGCAAGGAAGCCGCGCAATGGGCGCGCGAGGCGGCGGCCAAGGTGGCCGAGAAGGCCGGGGTGAAGAAGATCGGGCTCAACACGCTGCGCGACATGGCCGACGACGCGGCGGCGAAGGGCGGCTGCCTCTACGCCTTCGACGTGCGCGACCCGGCCGAGTACAAGGCCGGCCACCTGATCGGCCTGCGCCACGCCGCGGGCGGCCAGCTTGTGCAGGCGACCGATCAATATGTCGGCGTGCGCAACGCCACCATCGTGCTGCACGACAATGACGGCGTGCGCGCGACGATGACGGCGCACTGGCTGCTGCAGATGGGCTGGAAGAAGGTCTTCGTGCTCGACCACCGGCCGGGCAAGAACCAGATCGAGATCGGGCCGGAGAAGCGCGGCGTGCCCGGGCTCGGCGCGATCAAGACGCCGAGCCTGTCGCCAAAGGAGCTCAACGCGCTGGTCGAGCGCGGCGAGGCGCTGGTGATCGATCTCGACACCAGCCTGCGCTACCGCGACGGCCATATCCCCGGCGCTTGGTTCGCCACCCGTGCCAACCTCGCCGAGACCCTCCCCAAGATGGTGGCCGAAGCGCCCAAGGCTCGGCGCATCGTGCTGGTCTCGCCCGACGGCGTGCTGGCGCGGCTGGCCTCGGCCGAGGTCGCGGCGATGGCGGCGTGGAAAGTGGCGACGCTCGCCGGCGGCATGAAGGCCTGGAAAGAGGCCGGCCTGCCGCTGGAGAACGAGCACACCCGCATGGCCGACCCGCCGACCGATGTCTGGTACCGCCCCTACGACCGCAAGGAGGGCATCGAGGCGGCGATGAACCAGTACCTGGAGTGGGAGGTCGACCTCGTCGCCCAGGTCAAGCGCGACGGCGATTCGCGCTTCACCGTGCTGACGATCTAGCGGGGCCGAGAGCAATGGACCGCGATGCGATCATCGCCAAGCTGAAGGCGCAATCCGCGGCGTTCCAGGCGCTGGGCATCGATGCGCTTTATCTGTTCGGGTCCGCGGCGCGTGGCGAAGCTCGGCCCGACAGCGATGTCGACCTGTTCTGTGACTATCGTGTGGGAAAGTTCGACCTGTTCGATCTGATGGAAGCCCGCGAACAGGCCGAAGCGATCCTCGGTCGTCGCGTCGACTTTCTGACCCGTAAGGGCCTTCACCCGGCGCTGCGGGGCGACATCGAAACGTCCGCGGTGCGAATCTTCTGATGCCCGACAAACGCATCCGGCACGTGATCGCCGACATGTTGAGAGCGATCGACCATGTCGAGCAGGCCCTGGCGGGTAGGGATCAGTCCGCCTTGTCCGATGATCCGATCCTGCGTGCTGCGATCGAACGCTTCATCGAGATCGTGTCTGAAGGCAGCCGACACCTGCCGGAAACGATGAAGCAAGCCCATCCGGATATTCCCTGGCGTCGAGTCGCCGACATCGGCAACCACCTGCGACACCGGTACTGGGCCGTCGAGGAGGATATCGTCTGGGGTGTGGCCACCGTACGCTTGCCGGAACTGCGCGAGGTGCTACTTCAGCTCGCCGATGATCCGGACCTCCGCTGACGGCGGCGTTAACGCTCCAACCGCGCGATGAACGCGCTCAGCGCCGGGGCCCATTGCAGGGCGTCGGCGTGGCTGGCCATGTGGCCCTTGTCGGTGACCAGCTCGATATAGGTGAGGTCGATGCCGGCCTCGCGCATCTCCTTGGCGTAGGACACCCCCATCTTGGCCGGGAACAGCGTGTCGTTGGGCGCGATCACGTACAGCACTTTCGCCTTCAGCTTGCTGTAGTCGGCGGTGATGTCGAACGTGCTGATCGCGCGCCGCAAGACGATCATCGAATGGCCGTCATAGGTCTTCGCCCAGTCGCGGGCGTTGGCGCGGATGGCTGCCTCGCGCTTGGCCGGATCGGGAATCGTCGCCGCGAGGATCTCGCGCTGGCCGTAGCCGACCAGGGTCTCGTGGCGAATCTCCTCGAGCAGGGAGGCGATGCCGCCGTTCTCGTAGTACCAGCCGTTGTTCCAGTTGGGATGCGTCGCCAGCCGTTGGCGCAGCTGCTCGACGGCGTCGATGGTGCCCGAGCGCATCTTTGGCGCGGTCACCGTGGCGACGACGCCGTTCATGAAATCGGGATAGCTCACGCCCCACTGGAAGGACTGGAAGCCGCCCATCGAGGGGCCGCACACCGCGACCAGATGCTTCACGCCGAGCGAATCGAGCAGCAGCTTCTGCGAGCGCACGATGTCGCGGATCGTCACCTCGGGGAAGGTCGGCCCATAGGGCTTGCCGGTGCGCGGATCGAGGCTGGCCGGTCCGGTCGAGCCGTGGCACGAGCCCAGCGCGTTGACGCCGACGACAAAGTGCTTGTCGGTGTCGATCGCCTTGCCCGGTCCGATCAGCGCGTCCCACCAGCCCGCCGTGCCGGGCGTCACACCGCGCGGCTCTTTGCCCTTGGCGTGCACGCCCGCGACATGGCCGCTCGACGTATAGCCGTGGACGATGAGGATGGCGTTGTCGCCGGCGGCGTTGAGCTTGCCGTGCGTTTCGTAGGCGACCTCGCAGAGCGGCAGCGCGCCGCCCTTCTCGAGGGCGAAGTCCTTGGTGGCGAAAGTCAGGCCTTCGACGGCGTCGAGCTTGTTTGTCATGGCGCACATCGCACACTGTCCGGCGCCCGCATGCAAGTCCCTCGATCTCACCCTGAGGAGCGCCCGATGGGGCGCGTCTCGAAGGGTGGGCAATGCGCGCGGCGCCTGTTGCCCATGCTTCGAGACGACCGCAAGCGCGGCCTCCTCAGCATGAGGCCGGGTGGCGTGAGGCTGGACAGGTCGCGCGCGCGGTGCTGACGTGTCGTTCATGCTCGTGTTCCGCCAGCTCTTCGACCCGACCTCGTCGACCTACACCTATCTGCTGGGCTGCGCCGACACGCGCGAGGCCGTGATCATCGATCCGGTCTTCGAGCAGGTGCGCCGCGACGCCGCCCTGATCGGCGAGCTCGACCTCAAACTGGTGGCGATCCTGGAAACCCACGTGCACGCCGACCACGTCACCGGCGCCTGGCTGCTGCGCCGCCGCTTAGGCGGCGCCATCGCGCTGTCGAAGACCAGCGGCGCCGAGGGCGCGGACCGGTATCTCGAGCACGGCGATCGCGTCGCCTTCGGCCGACGGCACCTGGAGGTGCGCGCCACCCCGGGCCATACCAATGGCTGCCTGACCTATGTGCTTGATGATCACACGATGGCCTTTACCGGCGACTGCCTGCTGATCCGTGGCAGCGGCCGCACCGATTTCCAGCAGGGCGACGCGCGCGCGATGTATCGCTCGGTGCATGATCGCATCCTCACCCTGCCTGCCGGCTGCCTGCTTTACCCGGCGCACGACTACAAGGGCCACACCGTCACGTCGGTGCGCGAGGAGAGCCGCTACAATCCGCGGCTGGGCGGCGACGTGGCGATCGGCGACTTCGCCGGCCACATGGCCAACCTCAACCTGCCGCATCCCAAGCAGCTCGATGTCGCCGTGCCGGCCAATCTCAAGTGCGGCCGGCCGGAGAACGAGGCCAACGCGCTCAGCGATCCCGACTGGGCGCCACTGCGCTACACCTTCGCCGGCGTCTGGGAAATCCAGAGCCACGCGCTGGAGGAGCATCTCGGCAAGGTCCAGGTGCTCGACGTGCGCGAGCCGGAGGAGTTCGACGGGCCGCTGGGCCATATCCCCGGCGCCACGCTGATTCCACTAGGGCAGCTCAAGGCGCGTGTGGGCGAGCTGGCGCGCGACAAGCCCATCGTCGCGGTGTGCCGCGCCGGCAGCCGTTCGGCGCAGGCCATCACCATCCTGCGCGGCGCTGGCTTCACCGACGTTGCCAACCTCGCCGGTGGCATGCTGCGCTGGCGCACCGACGGTCACGGCACCGACGGCGAGGGAATCTGAGTCGAGGGAGAAACCGATGCTGATACGTCGAATGGCGCTCGCATTCCTGGCCACGGCGCTGCTGGCGCTTTCATCGGCGGCCTGGGCGCAGTCGCGCCCGAGCGACGAGCACCTTCAGCGGCTCATCACGCGGGCGCTGCGGGCCGAGACCACCGTGAAGTTCGCTCGGCCCGAACCGTTGGGATTCGTCAATGTCGCCGTCGTCACCCGCCAGCTCAGCATGACCGCTGGCAACATGGAGTATTACCTGGCCGTGACCGATCCGCGCCTGCCCGATGGGCTGATCTTTTTCTCCAACGAGAAGGCGACGCGCACCTTCCGCATGCATCGCACAGACACGCATCTGCGCCGCGTCGGCAGCGCCAGCAACGATTTGCGGCTGGGCGACGGCGGGCTGACGGTATGGGACGGCCCATCCGCCGACAACGACTTCACTGCCCAGCTCGCCTTCTGGGCGACGGTCAACTGAGACTCAGGCGGCGACCCTGGGATAGCGCAGGTCTTCGGCCAGGCCGGCGCCCATCAGCTCGATGAAATTGTCGCGATAGAACAGGTCGCGCTGGCGCGGCGTGATGTTGGCCGCGTCCATCGAGGCCTCGAAGCGCTTGATCGGATTGCGCCCGCCCTCGACATGCGGGTAGTCCGACGAGAACAGGCAGACGCCGTCGCCGCTATTGGCGATGATCCAGCCGGTGTCCTCGTGCGGATAGGGCGTGACGCGCACCTGTCGCCGCACGAATTCCGAGGGCTTCAGCGACATCTTCTGCAGTCGCTCCTCGTTCTTGAAGAAGGCGTTGTGCGCGCTGTCCATGTTGCGCATCCAGCCCGGCACCCATGAGGCGCCCTGCTCGATGACGCCGAACATCAGCCGGGGGAAGCGGTCGAGCACGCGGTCGATGATCAGCGCGGTGAGCGCCTGCATCGGCGGGATGCCGATCGCCATGTAGTCGATCGATTTGAAGTTGTCGTCGCCGCCATGGAAGTCCGGCACCGGCGGCAGGCCGTTGTTGAAATAGGCCGGATCGAGCAGCTTCCCGCCGCCGCCGACATGGAAGACGATCGGGATGCCGGCCTCCTGGGCCCGCGCCCATAGCGGATCGAAGGCGATGTGGCTGGGCGAGTGGTGCGTCGGGCAGCGCGAGGGGATCATCAGCGCCTTGGCGCCGAGCTTCAGCGCCTCGCGCGCCGCCTTGGCCGTGCGCTCGAAATCGGCCAGCGGGATATAGGCGGTGGGCAGCAGGCGGCGGTCGACAGCGCAGAAGTCGATCATGTGCCGCGTATGGGCGTTGGCCACGGCGTAGGTCAGGTCGAGATCGTCGTCGCCCTCCAGCACGTTGGAATAGTTGAGCAGCGCCGTGGTGAACATCAGCTGGCTGGCGAAGCCCAGCAGGTCGATCGAGCGCGGCCGCTCCTGCTTGCGATACGAACCCAGCGCGTCCCAGTTCTTGCGCAGCATGATCTGCTTGTCGTCGAAGGCCTCGACCCCCATCTCGGCCGCGCGCTTCTCGCGCGTGGCGTGGAAGCCGTCGCGGCGCGGGAACAGCACCGTATCGGTGACGATGGCGCGCGAGCGCGCGTCGAGATACTCGTCGAGGAAGCCCGGCGTCTCCATGATGTGCGCGTCGGCATCGTGGATCACGCGTCCCGTGGCGTAGGGCATCGACCGTTCCTCCGGAGTCTTGGCGAAGAGGGTGCCGCGCAGCGCGCCGAAGTTCAACGGGGCTCACCCGCCATGCGGCACGTCAGGTCGCGGGATCGGGCAGGGGTGGCAGCGGCCGCCGCGCCACCGCGTCGGCTTCCTCCGGCGTCATGCCCAGGCCGCGCAGGATGCTGGCGGCGGTCGCGGTGATGTGGCTGCTCTTGGCGCTGCCGTTGAGCAGGCTGCGGATGGCGGCATAGTTGGTGCCGGTGATCAGATCCATGGCCGCCTCCTTGCTCGCGACCCTGAAGCGCTTCTGCCTGATACCCAAAAGCAGATCGGCATGGACGTAGGGGCGGATGCGCGCATCCCACACCCTTGACACGACGGCGATCGACAGCATGAAGCGCGCCATCTCCGGCTGCTCGAGCGCCAGCTGCATGTAGCGTCGCCCGCCGATCGCCATGCGCTCGGCACCGTCGGTGATGTCGCGGCAGCTCGCGTCGATGCGCTCGCAATAGCTCACGCCGTACTGGATCGTGGCGGCTTCGAGGATCGCCTCCTTGGTCGGAAAGTAGTTGTAGAACGTGCCGTTGGCGACGCCAGCGACGGCGGCGATCTCCTGGATCGCCGCCGCCTCGAAGCCGCGCGCGGCGAACACCTTGGTCGCCGCTTCGATCAGTTGCGCGCGCGTGCGATCGCGCTTGGTGGGCGGCTTTGCCGTTGACAAATTGAGACATCCCTCATAATTGAGATATCCCTCATTTATGAGAGTAATCTCATAAACACTCTATCCATCAGCGGGCGGCGGAGGCAACCATGAGCGGCGCGATGTCCTTGGGGTATCTGGTGTTCGAGGTCAGCCGGCCGGATTCCTGGCGTGCCTTCGCGGTCAATATCCTCGGTTGCCAGGTCGCCGACCACGTCGCCGGCGAGACCTGGGCGCTGCGCATCGATGAAGCGGCCTATCGCCTGCTGCTGCGCAAGGGCAAAGCCGATGACCTCGCCGTCCTGGGTTGGGCCATGCGCGACGAGAAGGCGTTGAGGGAACTGGAGGTCCGGCTGGAGACGGCGGGTGTCGCCGTCGAGAGCTTCAGCGTCGATGATCTCGCCGCTCGCCACGTCGCCGTCGGCCTGCGCTTCCGCGATCCGCGGGGGCTGGTGAACGAGGCGGTTGTTGGTCTGCCGTTGGCGGACACCGCTTTCACGTCCACGGTGACACCGCACGGCTTCTGCACTGGCGAGTTCGGCCTCGGCCACGCGGTGCTCGCGGTCGGCCGCGACACGGCGGCGATGGAGGCCTTCTACATGGACGTCGTTGGCCTGCGGCTGACCGAGCGCATCGATACCAAGATCGGCCCGATCAAGGTCGACGGCGCTTTCCTGCACTGCAATCGCCGGCATCATTCTTTGGCGCTGATCGCGGTACCCAGTCGCAAGCGGCTCCTGCATTTCATGCTGCAGGTGAAGCGGTTGCGCGACGTCGGCATGACCCTGCGACGGGCACGTCTCGCTGGCATCAGCCCGAGCCTCGATCTCGGTCAGCATCCCGACCCCGATGGCACCGTGTCGTTCTATGCGCCCACGCCATCGGGCTTCGACTTCGAGATCGGCGCCGGTAGCGGCGTGATCGACCCGGCGACACACCGCACCGAGATCAAGACCATTACCAGCGACTGGGGACACCAACCGAGCCTGCGCATGAAGCTGCGTGGCGCGGTTGATTTGATCGCCGACAAGTTTCGCCGCGCGGCCTAGCCGGCGGCAAGTGCCTCGAGCCTCTTCGCCACCGCGATCAGGTCCATCCAGGCCTGCCGCTTGCCGCCGGGTGCGCGCAGCAGATAGGCGGGGTGGTAAAGCGGCATCGCTGGAATGCGCCTGCCGTCGGCCAGGGTGTAGTCGAACCACTTGCCGCGCAGCCGCGTGATGCCCTGCTCGGTGTCGAGCAGGTTCTTGACCGCGACGGCGCCGGCCAACACCAGGATCTTCGGCCGCGCCAGCTCGATGTGACGGCGCGTGAAGGCGACGCAGATGGCGCTGTCGCCGACGCTGGGCGTGCGGTTGCCCGGCGGCCGCCAGGGCAGGATGTTGGTGATGTAGAGATCGCGCTCGCGGCTCATGCCGATGGCGCCGAACATGCGGTCCATCAATTGCCCGCTGACGCCGACGAAGGGCTTGCCCAGGCGGTCCTCGTCCTCGCCCGGCGCCTCGCCGATGATCATCACGGGCGCGCCGGGCACGCCGTCGGCGAACACCGTGTTCTTGGCCAGGCGCTTGAGCGTGCAACCCTCGAACGCGCGGATCGCGGCCTCCAGCTCGGCCAGCGTGTTGGCGCTGGCCGCCGCGGCGCGGGCATCCTCGACCAGGCGCGGCGATTCCAGCGGCACCGGGGCGCGGCGCGATGGCGCCACGGGCGCGGTCGGCGTCGCCGGCGCCTCGCCCATGCCGCGCGCCGGTGATGGCTGGATGCGCTCAGGCGTGGCCGGTACCGCCGGACGGGCCGACAGCGCGTAGCGGTCCTGCGCGTCCTCCAGGCTGCAATCCTCGACGCCGGCATCGGCGTACCAGCGCAGCAAGGCGACGGGATCGGTAAGGGGCGAAGCGTTCATCGGCGGCGCAGGATGGTCCGGGCCTCTTCACACGTCCATCGGCATATTTTCCCAAGCCCTTGCCAGGCCGGGTGTAACTGCCTATATGAGCCGCATCGACATTTGGCCGGACTATCGGGCCGTTTCGCCTGAAGCGTTATGCCAGGCGCACGATCGGACGCTCTCCAAACATCGACTAACCGGGCCGCACGAGCGTTTTGGCGCGCGTTTGGCTTACCTTAACTACCGTCTAAATCGAAAGGGTTCCCATGATCACGGGCACCGTCAAGTTCTACAACGCCACCAAGGGCTTCGGCTTCATCCAGCCGGACAACGGCGGCAAGGACGTCTTCGTCCACGCCACCGCTCTGGAGCGTGCCGGCATCCGCGGCCTGGCCGATGGCCAGAAGGTGACGTTCGACACCGCCGAGGACCGCCGCAGCGGCAAGGTCGCCGTCTCGACCATCGAGCTGGCGTAAGCTACTGCGATTCTGCGAAGCCGCCCCGTGAGGGGCGGCTTTTGCATGGAAGGTCTTACACTTACACGCTTCCGCAACATGGCCGCGATACGCTATTCAGCGGCCTGCTTCGACAACGGCCAGGATAGGAATTGAATGTTTTCACCGAACGACAGGGGTTTCCAGGACCGGCTCACCGCGGCCGCCGAGGCCAAGAAGGCCCTGCTGGAAAAGGCGAAGGCGAAGCTCAACGCCGACGACCCGGCCACGCTGGAGAGGCGTGCCGCCCGAGAGGCGATTATCAAGGCGCGCAACGAGCGCCTCGCCGCCAAGGAAGCCGAGCGTCTCGCGGCTGAAGCCGCCCGCAAGGCCGAGCAAGAGCGCATCGCCGCCGAGAAGGCCGCGCGCGAGGCCGCCGAGAAGGCGGAGCGCGAGGCGCGCGAAGCGGCGCTGGCGGCCGAGAAGCAGGCCAAGCGCGATGCGCAGCTCGCCGCGCGCAAGGGTCGCAAGATGCGCGACCTGTCGTGGCTCACCGGCGGCGCCAGCCAGGACGCCTAGGCGTCGACCATCCCCTGTCATCCCGAGCTCGGCGAGGGATCCAGGCAATTTCCATAGATCCCTCGCTGCGCTCGGGATGACAGCAGCGAGGGCGCCGCGCACGCTCAGTGCGCCGCTTTCGGTGTCTCCATCAGCTCGATGAGGACGCCGCCCAGATCCTTCGGATGCAGGAAGATCACCGGCGTGCCATGCGCGCCGATGCGCGGCTCGCCCGTGCCCAGAACGGTCATGCCCTTGGCGCGCATCTCGTCGCGCGCGGCGATGATGTTCTCGACCTCGAAGCAGACATGGTGCTGGCCGCCCTTGGGATTCTTGGCCAGGAAGGCCGTGATCGGCGAGTTCTCGCCATAGGGCTCGATCAGCTCGATCTGCGCGTTGGGCAGGTTGACGAAGCAGACCCACACGCCCTGCTCGGGCATCGACCACTTCTCCGTGACATCCGTGGCGCCGAACACCTCGCGATAGAGCTTCACCGACTGCTCGATCGACGGCGTGGCGACGCCGACATGGTTCAGCTTGCCGATCATGGCTGGACTCCCTGGCTGGGCATGGTGCGTGCCGCCTCATGGCATGCCGGGGTACGATAGTCGATGACCCGGAGGTCGCATGACTGACGATCGCCTGACTCTCTACGGCAGCTTCACCTCGAGTTCGTCCTACAAGCCGATGCTGTTCCTGTCGCTGAGCGGCCTGCCGTTCTCGTTCCGCACCGTCAACCTGAAGAAGGGCGTGCAGAAGGAGGCGGCGCATCTGGCGATCAATCGCTACGGCCAGGTGCCCGTGCTGGCGCATCGCGGCCTGCTGATCGTGCAGTCCAATGTGGTGCTCGACTATCTCGCGCGCACCACGGGCTTCTTCGAGGGCCGCACCGAGCAGGAGCGCTGGCGCGCGCGCGAATGGCTGTCGTGGGAGAACGACGCGATCACCAACGTCGCCAAGGTGCGCCACTACAGCCGCTTCCGGCAGGTCGACCCGGCGGTGATGGATTATTTCCGGCCGCTCGCCGAGGGCGCGCTGGACTTCATCGACAAGGCGCTGGACGGAAGGGACTGGCTGGTGGGCGACGCCTGCACCATCGCCGATATCGGCTGCTGGGGCCGCATGGTTTTCATGGCCGAGGGCGGGATGTCGATGGACGGGCGGCCAAACTTACGGGGGTGGGCGACGCGGCTGCGGGCGATGGCCGGCTTCGCCCTGCCCTACGACCTGATCCCCAAGAAGGACCAGGAATTCTTCGCCCGGGCCGTCTGATGGCGGGGTGGTAGCGCGACCGATCCCGGTACGCTATCAGTCCGCGACGAGCTGACGGACGGAACGGCTGGCCGGCCGGATGCCGGCCATGGATGGGGCTGCGGGAGATCGCGAATGTCGCGCGAGTCTATGGAATATGACGTGGTGATTGTTGGCGGCGGCCCGGCCGGGCTGGCCGCGGCGATCCGCCTGAAGCAGCTCTCGGCCGAGCAGGGGCACGAGGTGTCGGTCTGCCTGATCGAGAAGGGCTCGGAGGTCGGTGCGCATATCCTGTCGGGTGCGGTGATCGACCCGATCGCGCTCAACGAGCTGATCCCGGACTGGAAGGAAAAGGACGCGCCGATCGAGACCGAGGTCACCGACGACCGCTTCCTCTTCCTGACCCAGCCCAACTCGATCGCCTTTCCGAATTTCCTGATGCCGCGGCTGATGAACAATCACGGCAACTACATCGTCAGCCTGGGCAATCTCTGTAAATGGCTGGCCGGCCAAGCCGAGGCGCTGGGCGTCGAGATCTACCCCGGCTTCGCCGCCGCCGAGGTGCTCTACGACGAGGACGGCAGCGTCGTCGGCGTCGCCACCGGCGACATGGGCATCGGCAAGGACGGCCAGAAGAAGGACAGCTACACGCCGGGCATGGAGCTGCGCGCCAAGTACACCTTCATCGCCGAGGGCGTGCGGGGATCCTTGGCGAAGATGTTGTTCGCCAAGTTCAATCTGCGCGACGGGGTCGAGCCGCAGAAATTCGGCATCGGCCTGAAGGAGGTCTGGGAGGTTCCCGCCGACAAGCACCGCAAGGGCCTGGTCGTGCACACCCAGGGCTGGCCGCTGACCGAGACCAAGACCGGCGGCGGCTCCTTCATGTACCACTACGGCGAGAACCTGGTCTCGATCGGCTTCGTGGTGCATCTCAACTACGAGAACCCGTATCTCTCGCCGTTCGACGAGTTCCAGCGCTTCAAGACGCATCCCGACGTGCGCCAGCACCTCGAAGGTGGCAAGCGGCTGGCTTATGGCGCGCGCGCCATCAACGAGGGCGGCATCCAGTCGATCCCCAAGCTGACCTTCCCCGGCGGCGCGCTGATCGGCTGCTCGGCCGGTTTCGTCAACGTGCCGCGCATCAAGGGCAGCCACAACGCGATGAAGAGCGGCATGCTGGCCGCCGAGTCGGCGTTCGAAGCGCTGAAGGCCGGCCGCACCGGCCATGACGAACTCAGTGATTATCCCGAGAAGCTCAAGGCGTCGTGGCTGTGGAAGGACCTCGACAAGGTGCGCAACGTCAAGCCGGCGCTGAAATGGGGCATGACCCTGGGCACGCTCTATGGCGGCTTCGACATGTGGATCCACGACCTCGGCATGCGCCTGCCATGGACGCTCAGGCACGGCAAGGCCGATCACGAATCGCTCAAGCCGGCCAGCGAGTTCAAGCCGATCCAGTATCCCAAGCCGGACAACGTGGTGAGCTTCGACAAGCTCTCCTCGGTGTTCCTGTCGAGCACCAACCACGAGGAGGACCAGCCGGTCCACCTCAAGCTGCGCGATCCGTCCATCCCGATCGGCGTGAACTTGCCGCGTTGGGCGGAGCCGGCGCAGCGCTATTGTCCGGCGGGCGTGTATGAGGTTGTCCTGGGCGACAACAACCAGCCGCGCTTCCAGATCAACGCGCAGAACTGCGTGCACTGCAAGACCTGCGACATCAAGGATCCGTCACAAAATATCGATTGGGCAGTGCCGGAAGGCGGCGGCGGCCCCAATTATCCTGGCATGTGACGGCCCGGGGTTTCGCGGGCGGAGAGGGTTGGCATGACGGACAGGCTCGGACGCTTGACGGCCGCGGCGGTGGTTCTTGTAGTAGCCGGCGGTGCCGCGGTGTGGGGCTGGCTGCAGTGGCAGGGCCCGGCGGCGCCGGCCCAGGCGCAAAGCCAGACCACGCCCTCTGACAAGGCCGGCGAGCCGGCGGCGCGCGGACGCGGGCGGCGCGAACAGAGCGTCGACGGTCTGTTTCTCGCGGGCCGCGCCGCGGAGGCACGGCGCGATCATGAGGCGGCGTTGACGATGGCCGAGGCGGCGCTGACCAAGGCGCCCGACGATCCCGAGATCTACACCATGGCGTTCCGCCAGCGCATTCTCGGCGGGCGGTTGGCCGCCGCCGCCGAGCTGGCGCCCAAGATGCTGGCGCGCAAGGCCGATGACGGCTTCGCCCACCTCGTCCTGGCGCTGCCGCTGATCAAGAAGGGCGACTACAAGGCCGCCGAGGCCCATTTCGAGCAGCTCGGCGATCGCTCCGGCTCGGGCATCCTCAGGCCCTTCTCGGAGGCCTGGCTCAAGGCCGGGCAGAAGGACTTCGCCGCGGCGCGCGAGCGGCTGGCGACGGTGAAACCGGGCGACGACGATCCCTTCATGCCGGCGTGGCGTACGCACGCCGCCCTGATCGATGAGATGGCGGGCGACAAGGCGGCGGCGGAAGAGGGTCTGCGCGCGGCGATCAACGGTGAGGTGCCGGCATTGCGGCCGGTGGTGACGCTGGCGGCCTTCCTGCGCCGCAACGGCAAGGCCGACGAGGCGCGCGCGATTCTCAGGAAGTTCGCCGACGCCAATCCCGAAGCCGTGCTGATGGACGCGCTGATCGCCAGCACCGATACGCCCAGGGCGCCGACGCCGGCCGATATGATCGGCGAGACGCTGTTCGATCTCGGCGCGCTGCTCGCCGGCTCGGGCGGCGTGATCAACGGCCAGCGCGTCGAGGGTGTCGAGGAACGCGTGCTGATGTTCATGCGGCTGGCGCTCGAGCTGAATCCGAATCTCGACACCGCGCGCCTGGTGATCGCCGATATCTACGAAAGCTTCGGCGCGCCGCGCAAGGCGATCGAGACGCTGGACGCCGTGCCGAGAATCTCGCCGCTCTATTGGCGCGCGCGCCTGCGCGCGTCGCTGGCGATGGTCGAGGCCGATCGCATCGACGAGGCGGTCAAGGCGCTGCAGGCCCTGGTCGACGAGCGCCCCGAGCGCATCGACGCGGCCTGGACCCTGGGTGATCTGCTGCGCAGCAAGGAGCGCTACGCCGAGGCCGCCAAGGTCTTCGACGTCGCCATCTCGCGCGTCGCCACGCCGGGGCCGCGCCACGCCGCGCTGTGGTTCGGCCGCGGCATGTGCCGCGAGCGCACCAAGAACTGGCCCGGCGCCGAGGCCGACCTGAAGCGCGCGCTCGAGCTGATGCCCGATCAGCCCTACGTGCTGAACTACCTCGGCTATACCTGGATCGATCGCGGCGAGAATCTCGAAGAGGGCATGGAGCTGCTGAAGCGCGCGTTGAAGCAGCGGCCGGACGATGGCGCGATCACCGATTCGGTGGGCTGGGCCTACTACCGGCTGGGCAAGTACGACCTCGCCGTCGAGTACCTGGAGCGCGCCATCCAGCTCAAGGCCGACGACGCCACCATCGTCGATCATCTGGGCGACGCCTACTGGCATGTCGGCCGCCGCCGCGAGGCGCGCTTTCAATGGGAACGCGCGCTGGCCGGCAAGCCCGAGCCCGACCGCATCGAGATCATCAAGCGCAAGCTGGTCGAAGGCCTGACCCCCGAGCTCGACCAGCCGACAGTCGGACCCGGCGCCAGCGAGCCCCCCAAGACCCCCGACGCGCCCGCCGAGAAGAAGTGATCGTCGCTTTCTTCACCTTCCCCCGGAAGGCGGAGTTGTCGCGTATGAACTTCTTTCCTTCTCACGGGGAAGGCGGGGAGAAGGTGCCGAGCGAAAGCGAGGCGGATGAGGGGCTTCCTCGTGCAACGACAAACGCTGTCGTTGTTGAGACTCCGCGAAGCCCCTCATCCGCCCTTCGGGCACCTTC
>JALHMM010000123.1 GCA_022844045.1 Reyranellaceae bacterium
TACCTTCCCCCGGAGGGGGAAGGTGGCGCGCGAAGCGCGACGGATGGGGGATGTCGAAGCCGAACGGAGGAGTCCGTCTTCGACATCCCCCATCCGCCCTTCGGGCACCTTCCCCCTCCAGGGGAAGGTATGAGTGATGAGTCTCAAAGCTTTTCTCCCGCGCGGGAGTGGCCGGACTTCGGATCGGCCATGTGGCAGGCGACCAAATGGCTCGTGGTTTCGGATTGGCGCAGCAGCGCCGGAACCTTTGTGCCGCACATCGCCTCGGCGAAGGGGCAGCGCGTGTGGAAGCGGCAGCCGGAAGGCGGATCGATCGGGTTCGGCGGATCGCCGGCGAGCGGCGCTTCCATGGTGCGCTTCGCCGGATCCATGCTGGGCATGGCCGACAGGAGCGCGCGCGTGTAGGGGTGGCGGGCGTCGCCGTAGATGGTCTCGACCGGGCCGATCTCGGCGATGCGGCCGAGATACATCACCATCACCCGGTCGCTCATGTACTGCACGACGTTGAGGTCGTGCGAGATGAACATATAGGTGAGGTCGAACTGCGCCTTCAGATCGACCAGCAGGTTCAGCACCTGCGCCTCGACCGACTTGTCGAGCGCCGAGACCGCCTCGTCGAGCAGCAGCAGCTTGGGCTGCAGCGCCAGCGCACGGGCGATGTTGACGCGCTGGCGCTGGCCGCCGGAGAGCTCGTGCGGATAGCGCCGGCCGAACGACATCGGATCGAGGCCGACCCGTTGCAACAGATCGTGCGCCCGCGCCAGCGCCTCGCGATCCGGCGTGCCATAGACCTTGGGCCCGAAGGCGATCGAGTCCTGGATCGTCAGACGCGGATTGAGCGAGGCGAAGGAATCCTGGAACACCATCTGCACGCCGCGCCTGAGCTCGCGCAAGGTCAGGTTCAGGCCGATGGTGCGGCCCTCGACGCGCAGATCGCCGGTGTCGGGCTGGATCAGGTGCATCACCAGCCGCGCCGTCGTCGACTTGCCGCAGCCCGACTCGCCGACCACGCCCAGGGTCTCGCCCTTGCGGATGTCGAAGTCGACGCCGTCGACCGCCTGCACCGTGCCGACCGTGCGGCCGAGAATGCCGCCGGAGATGGGGAAGTGCTTGACCAGCCCGCGCACCGACAGGAGCGGCGGCGTGGTCTCGGATGCGGCGACCGCCGCGGCGCTAGTTGCGGACATCCATCGCGCTCCGCAGGCCGTCGCTCAGCAGGTTGAAGCAGATCGAGACCATGAAGATCATGGCGCCGGGCAGCGCCGCGACCAGCGGCTGCTGGTAGATCGCCGTGCGCAGCGTGTTGAGTATCAGGCCCCATTCCGGCTCGGGCGGCTTGGTGCCCAGGCCGAGGAAGGACAGGCCCGAGGCCAGGATCATGCTGACGCTGATCAGGCTGGTGGCGAAGACGAAGATCGGCCCCAGCACGTTGTTCAGCACGTGCACGCGGATGATGGTGAAAGCGCCGGCTCCCGAGGCGCGCGCGGCGTCGACGAAATCGAGCGAGCGCACCTGAGTGGTAACACTTTCAGCAACACGTGCGATCGGCGGGATGAAGACGATGGTCAACGAGACGATCGAGTTGAGGATGCCGGCGCCCAGCGCGCCGGAGATCGCGATCGCCAGCAGCACCGAGGGGAAGGCGTAGAAGACGTCGATCGTGCGCATGATCATCGTGTTGATGGTCCCGCCGCGATAGCCCGCGACGATGCCCAGCAGCGAGCCGATGATGAAGGCGTTGAGCACCGGCAGCAGGCCGATGAACAGCGACAGGCGGCCGCCATGGATCAGGCGGGCGAGCATGTCGCGCCCCTGCTCGTCACTGCCGAGCCAGTAGACATGCGGGCCCCAGGGCGTCGAGATGGCGGTGCACTCGATCGCCTCGGCGAGCCAGCAGATGCCGCGCAGGCGCCGCGCGATGGCGCCGCGATAGGGATCGGCCATGCCGAGCCACGGCGCGAAGATGGCGGCGGCGATCAGCAGCAGGATGATGCCGAGGCAGACCATCGCCACCTTGTCGCGCGCCAGTTTGCGGATGACGCCCGACCAATAGCCCTGTGTGTTGCCGGCGAGGGCGGCGGCCTGGGATGCGCTGTCGGCGGCGCTGGCGGTACTCATGGTCGTCAGCCTCGCTTGATGCGCGGATCGAGCGCCGTTTGCACGACATCGACCACGAGATTGACGGCGACGAAGAACATGGCGAGCACCAGGATCGTGCCCTGCAGCAGCGGCAGGTCGCGCTGGAAGATCGCCGAGTTCAACAGGAAGCCGGTGCCCGGCCAGGAGAACACCGTCTCGATCAGGATCGAGCCGCCCAGCAGGTAGCCGAGCTGCAGGCCCATCACCGCGAGCGCGGTCGGCGCGGCGTTCTTCACCACGTGGCGGAAGATCCCGCCATCGGTCAGGCCCTTGGCGCGCAGCGCGTCGACGAACTCCTGGCTCAGGATGTCGCCCACGAGCGCGCGCACCGTGCGCGTGATGATGCCCATCGGGATCACCGACATGGTGATCGCCGGCAGGATCAGGTGGCGTATGTGCTCCCAGTCCCAGCGCCAGTCGGCGCTGCTGCCGGGTCCAGCGCCGGTAGCCGGCAGCCAGGGCAGCAGCACCGAGAAGCAGATCACCAGCACCATGCCGAGCCAGTAGTGCGGCACCGATACGCCCAAGATCGAGATGGTCACGGCGACGCGGTCGATGATCGAGTCGCGGAAATAGCCGGCGACGAAGCCGAACAGGCAGCCGAAGAAGAAGCCGATCATGGTCGCGGCCATCGCCAGGATGAGCGTGTTGCCCACCGCCTTGCCGATCTCGCCGGCCACCGGGCGCGAGGTGGCGATCGAGGTGCCGAGGTCGCCGGTGACCACCTTGCTCAGCCAGATGCCGAACTGGACCGGCAGCGGCTGGTCGAAGCCGTAGCTCTTGCGCATCTGCTCGACCAGCGACTGCGGCGCGTCGGGCGGCAGGATCGAGACCAGCGGATCGCCCGGCGCGATATGCACCAGCGAGAAGCACACCACGCCTACCGCCAGCGCGATGGGCAGCACGAAGATCAGGCGGCGGACGAGGTAGATCAGCACGCCCTACACCTTATGTTCTTGGCGAGGCGAAGAGCCTCGCTGTGGAGCGAGCGGGTGCCGCACCGTGAGTGGACGCGCGGCCGCGAGATCCTTTGCTTCGCTTCAGATCGCGGAGGATCATCACCTCTACCCGACCCACACGGGCGTGAGGTCCTGGTACCAGTTCCTCGCCTGCACGAAGCCTTTGACCTTGGGCGAAAGCGCGCGCGGGTTGACGTCGTGGGCGACAAACAGGAACAGCGCCTCGTCGACGAAGCGCTCATGGGCCTTTTGGATCGCCTCGAGCTGCGTCGCCGGGTCGAAGCTGGCGCGGATCTTGTCGAACAGCCCGTCGAGGATCGGGTCGTTGTAATGGCCCCAGTTGGTTCCCTTGGGCGCCACCAGCCGCGAGTCGAGGTGGCGGATCAGGCAGGTGAACGGGTCCTGGCTGAAGTACGAGCTGTTGGTCGAATGCGCGCCGCGCGACAGCTGGTCCTTGGCGCCGGCGCGCCACGACGAGGTCAGCGCGTTCCACTCCATGACCTCGAACTCGACCTTGATGCCGACCTCGGCGAGGCTCTGCTGGATGAACTCGTTCATCGGCAGCGGCTGCATCTGACCGGAGCCGCCGGGCGAGATGATCGCCTTGACGGTGACCGGCTTGGCCGGCGTGAAGCCGGCTTCGGCGAGCAGCTTGCGCGCCTGGTTCGGATCGTACTTCACGTCGAACGTCGGCTTGCCGAACCATGGGCTGTCCGGTGGCACCATGCCCTTGCCCGGCACCATCATGCCGCCGACCAGCTGAACCATGGCGTCGCGGTCGATGGCGAGGTTGGCGGCCTTGCGCACCCGGATATCGTTCCACGGGCTGCCGTCGAGGCGGCTGAAATGCCAGGTCCAGTTGTGCGGATAGACGTTGGTGACGATCTGGAAGCCGCGGCTCTTGAGCTGTGGCAGCGCATCCGGCGATGGTGCCTCGACCCAGTCGACCTGGCCCGAGAGCAGCGCCGCGGTCCGGGTGTTGGCCTCAGGCATCGGGATCAGCACGAGGCGATCGAGCTTGGGTCGGCGCCCGGCGTTCCAGTATTCGCGGTTGGGCACCAACTCGGCGCGCTCGCGCGGCACGTAGCGGTCCATCTTCCATGGCCCGGTCCCCGAGGGCGCCGCGAGGAACTTCGTCCAGTCGCGTCCGACCTTCTCCCATTGCGCCGGGCTCGACATCACGATCCATGACATCTCGTAGGGAAACAGGGCATTCGGCGCGTCGCTGGTGAATTCGACGGTCAGCGGATCGATGGCGCGGTAGGCCTTCACCGACGGAATGCGCGAGCGGCCCTGGCCCGACTGACGCGGATCATATTGCGGCGAGTCCTGCTTGAGGATCTTGTCGAAGTTCCACACGACGGCGGCGGCGTCGAACGCCGAGCCGTCGTGGAACTTCACGCCCTCGCGCAGCTTGAAGATCCACTTGGTCTTGTCCGTGGCGTCGACCGCCCAGGACGTCGCCAGGCCGGGTACGAGGCCGGACGGCTTGTCGGCGCTCGACAGGTCCCACAGCACCAGCGAGTCGAACAGCGCGTAGCCGATGAAGCGCAGACCTTCGGCGCCCTGGTCGGTCTGGCCGTTCGGCAGCGGCACATCGGCCGCCGTCATCGCCACGCGCAACGTGCCGCCGGCCTGAGCCACCGCCGGATGGGCGCCGACGACGGGCAACGCGGCGCCGGCGAGCAGCAAATGGCGGCGGCTGAGCGAGGTCATGCGGGACTCCAAATTTATCGAATACCTTCCCCCGCTGGCGGGGGAAGGTGGCGCGAAGCGCCGGATGGGGGTGGTTGGTGCGACCACTTCGATCATCGAGACTGACCGCTATGCCGGCACCCCCATCCGCCCTTCGGGCACCTTCCCCCGCGAAGCGGGGGAAGGTAGTGGGGACAGCTACTGCATCGACACCGTGGTGAGGTCGACGAACCAGCTCTTGGGCTGCACGTAGCCCTTGACCTTCGACGTCATGGCGCGCGGGCCGACGTCGTGCGCGACCCAGAGGAACACGGCTTCCTCGACCGAGCGCGCGTGCAGCTTGGCCAGCGCGGCGTCGCGGTCCTTGGCGTCGAAGGCGACGCGCGCCTCGGCGACCAGCTTGTCGAACTCCGGATTGTTGAAGAACCCCCAGTTGTTCGAGGTCGGCGGCGCCATCTTGCTGTCGAGGAAGCGGGCCATGGCGAAGAACGGGTCCATCGCCGAGTAGGTGACGTTGATGGCGTTCGCGCCGCGCGCCGATTCATCCTTGGCACCCTTGCGCCAGTTGGTGAACAGCGTATTCCACTCGATGACATCGATCTCGGCCTTGAAGTGGCAGTCCGCGAGGTTCTGCTGGATGAACTCGTTCATCGGCAGCGGCTGCATCTGGCCCGATCCCGAGGCCGAGGTCTGCACCTTGACCGTGAGCGGCTTGGCCTTGGAGAAGCCGGCCGCTTCCATCAGCGCGCGCGCCGCGGCCGGATCGTACTTGATCTGGAAGGACGGATTGCCCCACCAGGGATGACCCGGCGGCACCGTGCCGACGGCCGGTTCCATCATGCCGCCCAGCAACTCCTTCATGCCGGCACGATCGACGCAGAGATTGGCCGCCTGGCGCACGCGCTTGTCGAGCCAGGGCGAACCCTCGGCGAAGGAGAACTGCCAGGGCCAGACATGCGGCTGGGCGTTGGCGGTGACCACGAAGCCGCGCTGCCGGATCTGCGGCAGGGCGTCGGGCGCCGGCGCCTCGACCCAGTCGACCTGGCCGGAGAGCAAGGCGGCGGTGCGCGCATTGGGCTCCGGCATCGGCAGCAGCACGACGCGGTCCAGCTTGGGCACGCGCTTGCTGTCGTAGTAGGCGGTGTTCTTGACCAGCTCGAGCCGCTCGCGCGGCACGAACCGCTCCATCTTGAACGGCCCGGTGCCGGAGGAGTCGGCGGCGAAGGCCACCCAGGCCTGCTTGGCGCGTTCCTTGGGATCGGTGACCGAGGCCGGCACCGCGTCGAACTTCTTCTGCCAGTGCGTCGGGCTGGCCATGAAGAGGTTGGTCAGGTTGATCGGCAGGAAGGAGTCGGGCTGCGCCGTCGTCAGCTCGACCGTGAGGTCGTCGATCTTGCGCGCGCTGCGCAAAGTGGGCATGCGCGAGGCGGTGACGCCGACCTGGCTGGCGTCGAAGTGAACCGCATCCTGCTTCAGCACCTTCTCGACGTTCCACACCACGGCGTCGGCGGTGAAGGCCGAGCCGTCATGGAACTTCACCCCGGGACGCAGCTTGAAGATCCACTTGGTCTTGTCGGTGGCGTCGACCGCCCATTCGGTGGCCAGACCCGGGATCACGACGCTGGGCTTGTCGGCCGACGAGAGGTCCCATTGCGTCAGCCCATCGAACATCGGGATGCCGGTGAAGCGGTTGCCCTCGAAGCCCTGATCGGGCTGGCCGTGGGTCTTGGGGATGTCGGCGGCCGTCATGCCGATGCGTAGCGTGCCCTGCGCTTGGGCAGTTCCTGCCTGAATCGCAAGCACCGCACCGACCGCCGTCACCGCGGCACTAATCTTTCTGATGTTCATGAAACTCC
Organism: Reyranellaceae bacterium; assembly: GCA_022844045.1. Classification (GTDB taxonomy): domain Bacteria; phylum Pseudomonadota; class Alphaproteobacteria; order Reyranellales; family Reyranellaceae; genus JAFAZJ01. Next base: position 6,650 of record JALHMM010000123.1, read on the forward strand.
CCTGTTCAACAAAGCGGCACACTGGGCGAGCCGCCGCGCGTCGGTCAAGCTTGCATCGGCCCGCTTGCATCAGTCGGCGAGCAAGTTGAGCAAGTCGTGTGCCATCGCTGGTTTCCGGCCCTGGGCAAGAATCGGAATGGCCATGTCGCGCGCGTGGCAGTCCTGCGTGCCGAAGATTTGGGCGTCGGCTCGGGTGCGCGCTACAGTTCTGGGAGTCGGCACAGGGGCGGGGGATGGATATGAAGCGGCATCGCATCGGCGGGTTTACGGCGGCACGCGTGGTCGAGATCGAGCCGCCGCTGGCGACGCCGGCGCAGATGTTCCCGGATTTCGATCCGGAGATTTTCCGCGCCCACGCCGGCTGGCTGACCGAGCGCGACGCCTACGATCCGGTCACAGACATGCTCAAGCTCAGCATCCATTCCTGGGTGCTGCGCACGAAGCACCACACGATCGTCATCGACACCTGCTGCGGCAACGACCGCGAGCGGCCGAAATTCCTTATCGCGCACCGCCTCGACACGCCCTACCTCGACAATCTGCGAGCCGCCGGCGTCGATCCGGACAAGGTCGACTTCGTCTGCTGCACGCATCTGCACGTCGACCACGTCGGCTGGAACACGCGGCTGGAAAACGGCCGCTGGGTGCCGACCTTCCGCAACGCGCGCTATCTCTTCTCGAAGGCCGACTACGACCACTGGGACGCGATGAACCGCGCCGATCCGGCCAAGCCTGCCAACTATGGCGCCTTCGATGACGGCGTGCTGCCGGTGGTGTCGGCGGGGCTGGCGACCTTCGTCGATGGCGCACGGCACGAGCTGGAGGACGACGTCACCATCGAGCCGGCACCGGGTCACACGCCGGGCAGTGTCATGCTGGCGGCGCGCTCCGAGGGCGCCGAAGCGCTGTTCATCGGCGACGCCATGCACCATCCGCTGCAGATCGTGCTGCCGGACTGGAGCAGCCGCTTCTGCGTCGACCGCGCCCAGGCCGCACGCACACGGCGCGCCATCCTGGAGCGTTGCGTGGAGAACCGCTCGCTGCTGGCGCCGGCGCACTTCAAGGCGCCACATGCCTGCCGTGTGCATCGTGACGGCGCGGCGTACCGCGCGGAGTTTGTCGAGATGGGCGAGGCATAAGCCCGCATCAGGGAGGAGACGATCGCATGCAGGACCGTATGATCGGGGACGCGCATGTCACCCGCGTCGAGGAGATCGCCGGACCCGGTTTCCCGGCCGCGCAGTTCTTTCCGGAATTCGACGCCCAGACCTTCAAGGCGCAGGAGCATTGGCTGGCGCCGAGCTACTATTCACCAGAATCGGGCCGGCTGGTGCGCAGCATCCATAGCTGGCTGATCCGGATGAATGGGCTCACCATCCTGGTCGATACCTGCTGCGGCAACCACAAGCCACGCCCAGGCATGGCGGGCTTCAACATGCTCGATACGGACTATCTCGATCGCCTGCGCGCCGCTGGCGTGCGGCCCGAGGATATCGACCTCGTGCTGTGCACCCATCTTCACGTCGACCATGTCGGCTGGAACACCAAGCTGGAGAACGGCAAGTGGGTGCCGACCTTCCCCAAGGCGAAGTACGTGATGTCGCGCGGCGATCACGATCACTGGCAAGCGGCGGCGAAGAAGCCGGAGACCGAGGAATACGAGCGCAACACCTACAACGACTCGGTCCTGCCGATCGTCGAGGCCGGGCTGGCCGAGATGGTCGACGGCCAGCACGATCTCGGCCGCGGGCTGATGATCAACCCGTCGCCCGGTCACACGCCAGGTCACGTCCACATCACGCTGGACTCGAAGGGCAAGCGCGCGCTGTTCTCGGGCGACGCGCTGCACAACCCGGTGCAGGTGCCGCTGTGGCGGTGGAACAGCCGCTTCTGCGAGGACACGAACGTGGCGCGCCAGTCCCGCAACAAGATCCTCTCGCATTGCGCGCACGAGCATGCGCTGCTGATGCCGGCGCATTTTGGCTCACCATTTGCGACCTTCATCAAGGCCAAGGGCGACGACTTCGCGCTGGACTGGGATCATGGCCCACGCTGAACGACTGAAGGGCAAGGTCGCGCTGGTCACCGGCGCGGCCTCCGGCATCGGCCGCGCCACGGCGCGGCGCTTCGCCGACGAGGGCGCGATCGTCATCGGCACCGACATCGCCGTGCCGGCGGCGGGAGAGGCGGCTGCGATCGTCGGCGAGGCAGGCGCTTTCCTGCCGCAGGACACGGCGAGCGAAGCCGACTGGTCGCGCATCGAGCGCGGCATCCGCGAGCGCCATGGCCGGCTCGACATCCTGTTCAACAACGCCGGCACCAGTGGTCCGGCCGATCCCGAGACCTGCACGCTCGCCGAATGGCGGCGCGTGATGGCGGTCAATCTCGATGGCGTGTTCCTGGGCTGCCGTGCGGCCATCGCGCTGATGAAGGAGAAGGGCGGGGCGATCGTCAACTCCTCGTCCTGCGCGGCCTATGGCGGCTTCCCGCTATCCGTGCATTACGGGGCGAGCAAGACGGCGGTGCGCCAGTTCACCAAGAGCGTGGCGCTGCACTGCGCCGCCAAGGGCTACGCCATCCGCTGCAACTCGATCCATCCCGGCCCGACGATGACCGGGCTGATGAAGGCCAGCATCGCCCGCGCGCCCAGCGAGGAAGAGGGCCGCGCCCGCTGGATGGCGCAGACCCCGATCGGCCGCTTCGCCGAGCCCGAGGAGATGGCCTCCCTGGTCGCCTGGCTGGTCTCGGACGAGGCGACCTACGTCACCGGCGCGGAGTTCGTGTCGGATGGCGGCATGACGGCGGGCATGGGCGCCGGCTGACGCCTGCCGAAACAACGCAATAACGCAAGCCTGACACCGATGCTAAGCGGGGGCGGGATGACCCCTGCCGAAACAACGCGATAACGCAAGCCTGACACCAATGCGAGGACGCGCCGGCCCAACCGTGTCAGGCTTGCGTTATTGCGTTGTTGCAGCCAGGTTGATAGCCGGCGGTGCGATCCGACGGATCGCCCCATCGCCGGCTGTGGGTTTCGGCCGCCGTAGGGGCGGAAGAAATGTCGATGCCGCAGCGTCCAATCCCGCCGATAGCGCGCTGGTAGCGGCGGAAATAGGAGCGGTTGTCTTTCGGCGGTACACCTGTGCGGAGATTTCCAACCGGAGTACCCCGATGGCCCGTGACCGCACCTTACCCACCGACTTCTGGACCTGGGAGGCCGTCATCGACTGTGCGCCGATGACCCGCCTGCTGTTCCTGGGCCTGTGGAACTTCGCCGACGATTTCGGCGTGCAGCCTCCGCGGCCGCGCACCATCAGGATGCAGGTGTTCCCCGGCGACGAGGTCGGCAACGACGCGGTGCGCGCGATGATCGAGGAGCTGGCGACGCGCAAGCTGGTGCGCCTCTACGCGGTCGACGGCGTCGAGTATGTCGAGATCGTCGACTGGCGGCAGATGCAACGTGTGGGCAAGCGGGCGCGGCGGCGGTACCCCACAGATGCCTCCGTGAGCGTCGGCGCGGTGGGCGAGCAACCCTCGCGAACCATGGAAAACCATAGCAATGGCGAGGCGCCGGGATGTCCCGCGTCGAGCGAGGCGGCCGAGCGACCGCCGCGCACCATAGAAAACCAAAGCAATGGCGCGGCGCCGCCCGAGGCTGATGTCGAGGACGCCGCGCCAGCGGACTCAGCGGCCCTTCCAGTTGGGCTTGCGCTTCTCGGCGAAGGCGCGCGGCCCCTCGACGGTGTCCTCGCTGCGGGCCATGGCGACGAAAGCGGGGTAGTTCTGGTTGCGCATCGAGATCTCGGTGATCGGCACGTCGAGCGAGCGCATGACCACCTGCTTGGTGGCGCGGATGCTCATCGGTGAGCATTCCAGAATCTGCTGCGCCCAGGCGTTGGCTTCCTTCATCAGCTCGGCCTGCGGCACGACCTTGGTGACGAAGCCCAGCTCGTAGCCTTCCTGGGCCGAGACGTGGCGACCGGTGAGCATCATGCCCATGGCCTTCTTCAGCGGGATCTGGCGCGACAGGCGCTGCATGCCGCCGGCGCCCGCCGCCAGGCCGACCCGAGGCTCCGGCAGGGCGAACCGCGCATTGTCCGAGGCGATGATGATGTCGCAGGCCAGCGCGATCTCGAAGCCGCCGCCCATGGCGACGCCGTTGACCGCGGCGATAACCGGCTTGTCGAGATCGAAGCGGTTGGCCAGGCCGCCGAAGCCCTTCGGCGGCGAGTGCGGGCGCTTGCCCGTCGTCTTCTGCAATTCCGCGTGGTATTTCAGATCGTTGCCGGCGCTGAAGGCTTTGTCGCCGGCGCCCGTGATGATCGCCACCCACATCTCGGGATCGGCGGCGAACTCGTCGAAGATGTCGCCCAGCTCCTGGTTCGCCATCGGATGACAGGCGTTGTAGACCTCGGGCCGGTTGATCGTGACGATCAGCAGCCGCCCGTCCTTCTCGACCTTGCTGTACTTGAGCTCACCCATCGCGTTTCCCTCCTGAAGATGCTGGCGCGGATTGCGTCCCGCCCCGGGGGTCACGGTCAAGAGGCAAGGTTCGCGACGCGGTACGGCGGCACAGGGTCTGCGAGCCACCAATCGGCCGACCCTGCCTTGCGAACCAGGGGTTTTTGCGCGTAAAGTGCACGGGGTGGGGTTGCGTTGCGTTGCGGTCAAAAGCAACGTCATTTTCGGGTATTGATGATGTCGAAGGATCGGCGACACGCCGGCCTCGTGGTTCTTGTCGCGCTGATCTCGTTATCCGGCGCTTCATCCGCGGGAGCCACGGACGCGCCCATTGCGGCGGGGATTGGTGCCGGCATCGATCATACGAAGCGTGCGCCTATCGAGGCCGCTCAGGGCCAAGTCAGCGCTGCCGTCGCGGTCGATCTGCTCAATCGGCCCGCTGTTCAGCCCCTGCCGATGCGCCCGACACCGCAAGGTCTCGCGCCAGCGCCGATCGGCGGGCTGCGCGGCCTGGTCGTCCAGGGCGGTCTTGATGTCGCGTTTTCCGGCCCATCGCCAGCGCCGACCGGTGCGCAGTGGGTGCCGGCGCGACGGACAAGCCAGGCGTCGCCTTATGTTCGCATCCGTGAATACGAGCGGGTGCTCGGCGTTTCGTTCAAGATACAGCCGCCACAACAGACTCTGGAACCGGCCTCTCCGGGGCTCTGACCGAGTCTCGCTGCCTGACGGAAAGCATCGCCATATCAAGAGATTAGAAGCCGCGTTTAGACGACTGTGACTTTGCCGCCACAGCTTCGGTCAAACCGCCTACGCCGGGTTGCGGGGTACTCAATCTGGTATATAGTCGGTGCGCATGGTTGGTGATGCTCCCGTCGTCCAACTTCACGCCAGTTGTTGAAGACCTTTTGAGAGGGGATCCAAATGAAGACGAAGGTCGGGGCTGTGGTTGCTGCGGCTCTTATCGCCGCTCCCTTGGCGGCGCAGGCGCAGAACCTGTCGCCCGGTTTCTACGTCGGTGTCGAAGGTGGCATCAATTTCATTCACAATCTGAACCCGAACATCGCGGGTCAGACCAACAGCCCGCGCGTCGGCTTCATGGTCGGCGGCGTGATCGGCTACGATTTCGTCGGCCCGCGCGTCGAGCTCGAGATTCCGTATCGCCGGAACAACGTCAACACGAACTACGGCCTGACCAACGTCCAGTCGATCGCGGCGATGGTCAACGTGCTCTATGACTTCTTCCCGCAGAGCATGATCTCTCCGCACATCGGCGCCGGTGTCGGTATCGCCCGCGTCACCGCCTCGCAGACCGAGTTCGCTTATCAGGGCATCGCCGGTCTGAGCGCGGTGTTCAACGACAGCATCCGCGTGTCGCTGGACTATAAGTTCTTCGGCACCACCAACCCGAGCTTCGCCGGCGCCAGCTACCGGTACCTGAACCACTCGGCGATGCTGACCCTGGCCTACAAGTTCGGCTCGACGCCGGCCGCTCCGCCGCCGCCGCCGGACCGGGCCATGACCGACTCGTTCATGGTGTTCTTCGATTTCGATCGTTCGAACATCACGCCGACCGCCGCGACGACGATCCAGCAAGCCGCGGCTCGGGCCAAGTCCGGCCAGAAGACCCGTATCGGTGTCACCGGTCACGCCGACCGCTCGGGCGCCGACGCCTACAACATGGCGCTGTCGCTGCGCCGCGCCAACGCCGTCAAGGACCAGCTGGTCCGCGAGGGCATCCCGGCGGCGAACATCACGGTCGTCGGCCGTGGCGAGAGCCAGCCGCTGGTGCAGACCGCCGACGGTGTGCGCGAGCCGCAGAACCGCCGCGTCGAGATCGTCCTGAACTAAGGCGTCGGGACCTATCGAATATTGGGAAACAGCCGGCTTTGCCGGCTGTTTCTTTTTCGCCGCACATCCCCGGGAATCACGCCCTACATTGGTGAATTCCATTGGTTTGACGCTCGGGGCCGTGCTACAAAAATCGAGTTGTTGATCATTTGGGGGCTATCCATGAAGAAGCTGATCCTGGCTGCCGCGGCGCTGATGTTCGTCGCCGCTTGCGAAGACACTCCGCCGCCGGCGCCGACGGCTCCTGCCGCCGCCGTGAAGCAGTACATGGTATTTTTTGATTTCGACCGTTCCAACATCACCACCCAGGCCGCCGCGACGATCAAGCAGGCCGCTGACGCCACCAAGATGGGGATGGGGATGAGCGGCGGCCCGGCCATGCCAGACCGCCAGACCTCGGCTGCCGCCGACACTGCGAGGGCAACGGCCATCCCGAGACTTCGTACGTCGGGCGAATGCGCCGCCGAGGCTCGTCGCCGTGGTCTCGAGGGCGAAGATCTGAAGAAGTTCGTCGATCAATGCCTGGGCGGCGGTGGCGTCACCCGCATCGCCGTGACCGGCCACACCGACACCTCGGGCGCCCCTGCCTACAACATGGCGCTGTCGCTGCGTCGCGCCAACGCCGTGAAGGACGCGCTGGTCCGCGAGGGCATCCCGGCCTCCGTGATCGCCGTCACCGGCCGTGGCGAGACCCAGCTGCTCGTGCAGACCGGCGACAACGTCAAGGAACCGCAGAACCGCCGCGTCGAGATCGTGCTGCAGTAAGCGCGCTCTGACCGAGTCCTGAGCGACGGCCGGCGAAAGCCGGCCGTTTGCTTTTGGTTTCCGGTCTATCTCGTAGTGAAACGAAAAACGCGGGCCTCACGGGCCCGCGTTTCTTTCGTCCAGGACGTCGTGTGTCAGCGGCGAACCGGCGGCTGGATGCACGGCTTGGTGCTGTGATCCGCGGCGTTGTCATAAAGCGGCGGCACGGCGGAGAGCTGGGTCGTCGAGGGCTGCAGGGCCCAACGGAACGCCTCGCGCGCATCGGCGCAGAAGCCCGGATAGCTGGTCGCGCGCGTCCCCGCCTTGTTGGCGATGTCGGTGACATAGCTGTTGATGTTGATGCCGCGCTTGCGCAGCAGCGCGGTGAGTTCGCTGCCGTTGCGGCCCAGGTCGGGACCGAACTTGGTGGCGAACTGGTTGTACTCCGCCGTCATGTTGCAGGCGCGCGCGGCGTAAGCCAGTTCCTGCTGCACGATGCGACCGCGCACGGTCTGTGCCTCGGCCTCGTTGAGGCACTGGCCGCGGCCAGGTGCGGCTGTCGCCACGGCCATCACCTTGGCGTAGGCGGTCGAGGGCGGCAGCGAGCCCGCGGGCTTGGGCTGAGCGCATGCCGCCAGTGACGCGGCGGCCAGCACCACAAGGCCAGGACGGATCCAGACGTTCATTCGAGGTATCCTATTGATTGTCAGGTTGGTGACAGGGAAGGCGGCGGACTATATCAAAGAGCCCCAGCCCCGCCAGTGAGATTACGCCGCACGCTCCAGGGCGGCGCGCACCAGCGGCAGGCGATCGTTGCCGAAATACATGTCCGTGCCGTTGACAAAGATCGTCGGGCTGCCGAAGCCGCCGCGGGCGATCAACTCGTCGGTATTGGCCTTCAGACGGTCCTTGCAGGCCTGCTCGCCGATCCGCGCGAAGAACGCGTCGCGATCGAGGCCGACGCGCTCCAGGATGCCCTCGATCACCTCGTCCTTCGAGATATCGCGGTCCTCGCCCCAGTAGGCCTCGAAGACCGCCGTGGCATAGGGTACCAGCCGGTCGCGCTCCATCGCCACGAGGGCGCCGCGCATGCACTTGACGCTGTTGACCGGAAAAACCGTGGGCGGCATCCCGATGCGCAGGCCGTAAAGCCGCGCCCAGTCGGACAGGTCCTTCAGCATATAGCCCGCCTTGCGCGGATTGGGGTTGGCGCGGTTCTGGTAGACCGTGTCGTTGACCGCATTGAAGACGCCGCCGACCAGGATCGGCTTCCACGCGATGGCGACGCCCAGCTCGGCCGCCATCGGCTGGATCGCGTGGAAGGCGAGATAGGTCCACGGGCTGGAACAGTCGAAGAAAAACTCTAATCGCGCGGCCATGCGCAAGCCTGCCATCGCCTCGGGCCTATGTCGATGCTAGGATTCTCCACGCGGTCGGGGAGTCCTCATGCTGTCTCGTGCCTTCCTCCTATCGTTCTTCGCCCTGCTGGCGCTCGCCGCCTGCGAGACCGATCCGGCGCCGCAGCCGCCGGTGCAGCCGCGCGACGAACCGCCGGTCCATGTCGTGTTCTTCGACAAGGGCTCGTTGCGGATCGGTCCCTGGGGCCTCGCCACGATCAAGCAGGCGGCGGTCGAGGCGAAGAAGCCTGGCGTCAAGATGGTCACCGTCACCGGTCATACCGATCGCGCCGGTAGCGATAAGGTCAACGACGCGCTGTCGCTGAGGCGCGCGCGCGCGGTGCGCGACCGCCTGATCCGCGAGGGCGTCCCGGCAACTTTGGTCAGCACGCGCGGTCTGGCCGAAGGCAAGCCCTTCATGCCGACCGAGGACGGGGTCGGCCAGCCCGAGAACCGCCGCGCCGAGATCACGATCTCGCACTAGCCTTTGGCAGCGCCGGCGTTCCGGGGATCCGCGCGGTCAACGATCGCCCGGGTGTCGATGCCGAGCGGCAAGGTGCCGAACGCTTGGCCACGATCGCCCGATATGCGCGAGGCGAGGAAGGCCTCGGCGATGGCGCCGGGCGCGTGGCGCACCAGCAACGTCGCCTGCAGGGCGAGCGCCATGGCCTCGACCAGGCGCCGCGCCCGCGTCTCAAGATCGCGCGTGTCGGCCAGCCGGCCGCGCAGATCGTCGACGAAAGCGTCGAGGCGGTAATCCGCGCCGCGCGCCTGGGCGAGCTCGGCGAAATAGACCTCGAGCGCCGCCGGCGCCCGGCCGACGGCGCGCAGCAGGTCGAGGCACTGCACGTTGCCCGAGCCTTCCCATACAGAGTTGACCGGCGCGTCGCGGTAGAGGCGCGGCATGACGCTCTCCTCGACGAAGCCATTCCCGCCCAGACACTCCAGCGCCTCGGCCGCGACGTTGGGCGTGCGCTTGCACAACCAGTACTTGGCGACCGGCGTGGCGACGCGCGCGAACAGCGACTGGGCTTCGCCGTCGGTCTCCTCGTCGAAGGCGCGGGCGACGCGCATCGACAGCGCCGTCGCCGCTTCCGACTCGACGGCGAGATCGGCCAGCACGTTGCTCATCAGCGGCTGCTCGACCAGCCTGCGGCCGAAGGCGGCGCGGTCGCGGCAATGGTTGATCGCCTGGGCCACGGCGTGGCGCGTCACCGCGGTCGCGCCCAGCGCGCAGTCGAGCCTGGTATGGCGCACCATCTCGATGATGGTCACCACGCCGCGGCCTTCCTCGCCCAACAGCCAGCCGAAGGCGTCGTCGAACTCGACCTCCGACGAGGCGTTGGAACGGTTGCCGAGCTTGTCCTTGAGCCGCTGGATGTGGAAGCCGTTGCGTGTGCCGTCGGGACGCCAGCGCGGCACGAGGAAGCACGACAGCCCGCCTGGAGCCTGCGCGAGCGCGAGGAAGGCATCGCACATCGGCGCCGAGCAGAACCACTTGTGGCCCACCAGCCGGTACGCGCCGCCCGGCCCGCCATTGTCCAGCGGGGCCGCCGTCGTCTGGTTGGCGCGCACGTCGGAGCCACCTTGCTTCTCGGTCATCGCCATGCCGATGGTGGCGCCGCGCTTGTGCGCGACGGGGCGGGCCGCCGGGTCGTAGGCGTTGGCCAGCAGGCGCGGTTCCCACGCGGCGGCGATCTCGGGCTGCACGCGCAGGGCCAGGATCGAGGCGAAGGTCATGGTCACCGGGCAGGCCGGCCCGTCGTTGGTCTGGTTGAAGGCGATGAACAGCGCGGCGCGCGCCACATGCCGCCCGCGCCGCGTCTCGGTCCAGGGCAGGGAGTGCAGGCCGTTCTCCAGGGCCAAGGTCATCAGCTCATGATAGGCGGGGTGGAACTCGACCTCGTCGATGCGGTTGCCGACACGGTCGTGCGTGCGCAGGTTGGGGCGGTTGCGCTCGGCCAGCTCGGCGGCGCGCACCGTCCCGGCGGCGCCGCAGCGCGCGCCGAAGGTGGCCGCGCGTTCGGCGATCCAGCCACCGCCCTCGCGTTCGATCGCCTCGACCAGCGCGCGATCGCCCGTCACGACGTTGTAATCCTCGAGCGGCCGGGCCTGGTTCTCGGCCCGTGTGCTGATGGCTGCCATGGCGACCTCCATGCCTGTCGCAATCGATAGGCGAACGGATACTCATTTGCTACAGTGCGCCCTCGCGGCGCCGGCGGACGGCGTGTTGGGGAGGTGACATTGACCGGCTTTACGATCTTCATCCTCGTCCTCGTCCTGTTCGCTGTCCTGCTTCTATTCCTCGGCGTCAAGCAGGTACCCCAGGGCTGGAACTATACCGTCGAGCGCTTCGGCCGCTTCACCACCACCCTGACCCCTGGCCTTCGGTTCCTGGTGCCCTTCGTCGACAGCATCGGCAAGAAGGTCAACGTCCAGGAGTCGGTGCTCGACATCCCGCAGCAGCAGGTGATCTCGAAGGACAACGCGATCGTCACGGTCGACGCGGTCGCCTTCTACCAGGTGATCGACGCCGCCAAGGCCGCCTACGAGGTGCGAGACCTGGTGCAGGGCATCACCAATCTGTCGCTGACCAACATCCGCAACGTCATGGGCAACATGGCGCTCGACGACGTGCTGTCCCGGCGCAACGAGATCAACGACACGCTGCTGTCGGTGATCGACCATGCCACGAACGCGTGGGGCGTGAAGGTGCTGCGCGTCGAGCTCAAGGACATCGTGCCGCCGCAGGACATGGTGCAGACCATGGCGCGGCAGATGAAGGCCGAGCGTGAGCGGCGCGCCGTGATCCTCGAGGCCGAAGGTATCCGCCAGGCGCAGATCACCCGGGCCGAGGGCGAGAAGCAGGCGGCGATCCTCTCGGCGGAAGGCCGCCGCGAAGCCGCCTTCCGCGACGCCGAGGCGCGCGAGCGCTCGGCGGAAGCCGAAGCCAAGGCGACCGAAGTGGTAACGGCGGCGATCGGCAACGGCGGCTCGCAGGCGATCAGCTACTTCCTCGGCCAGAAGTACGTCGAGGCGCTGCACGCCATGGGCGCTTCGAACAACAGCAAGGTGTTCTTCCTGCCGGTCGAGGCGACCGGCCTGATGGGCACGCTGGGCGGCATCGCCGAACTGGCCAAGGAGGCCCAGGCGCGCGGCGCGGCCTCGCTGGCGCAGCTGCCGGCGC
>JALHMM010000124.1 GCA_022844045.1 Reyranellaceae bacterium
TCCGACCAGTGATCCAAGATCTCAACGCTACTCTTCATCGCTATCTTGAATCACATCGCGATTCCTCGCGTCCACCCCTTAAGCTAGCGCCTATGACCTTCCCCCTCCGGGGGAAGGTAATCCTCAAGGGTCGGGCTTCAGCACGCGGTGCATGTCGAGCACCGGCGTGCTGCGGCCCAGGCCGAGCTGCGAGAGGATGGCGTGGGCCTGGCCGCGGTGATGGGTCTGGTGGTTGAAGAAATGCGGCACGATCAGCGCGGGCGGGTCGTCGAAGACGCGGCCCTCGTTGTTGATGTAGCGGAAGGGTTGGTCGAAGAAGCCGGACGGTGGTTCGGCGAAGAAGGCCTCGATCCGCGTGTCCATCTCGATGCGGGCGGCGTGAAGGGCGTCGAAGGAGTCGTGGACGATCGCGTCCAGGCCGGTCGACGGTGCTTCGCCGCCCGCGAAGCGCGCCATCCAGATTCCGTCGCCGATCAGCAGATGGTTCAAGGTGCCGTGCAGGCTGCCGAAGAAGGCGCCGACGTCGCGTTTGCGGTCGGCGTCGGTAAGGCCGGCAGCGGCGGCGTAGAGGCGCTGGTTGGCGAGCGTGTTGTAGCGGGCGTACTGGCGCCAGAGATCGTCGTTTCGCATGTGCGAAGGGTAGTTCTCGATTGATCTCGGCAGAAGATCGTCCAATGCTCGGTCCATGATGAATTCGGTTCATCAATAACAAGATCAGGGACGGGGCGTGGATCGGATCGGCGACATGGCGGCCTTCGTCAAGGTGGTGGAGGCCAATGGCTTCTCGGCCGCCGCGCCGCAGCTCGGCCTGACGCCGTCGGCCGTGAGCAAGCTGGTGACGCGGCTCGAGGAGCGCCTGGGCGTGCGGCTGTTCAACCGCACGACGCGCAAGCTGGCGCTGACCGAGGCCGGCGAGAGTTTCTACCGCGACGCCGCGCGCATCATCGGCGAGGTCGACGAGGTCGAGGCGGCGATCGGCCGGCGCGGCCACGAAGCGCGCGGCCTGGTCAAGGTCACCACCTCGCTGGCCTTCGGCGCGCACCAGATCCTGCCTTTGGTGCCGGAGTTCCTCGACAACCATCCCGGCATCGAGCTCGACCTCAGCTTCACCGACCGCGTCGTCGATCTGGTGCAGGAAGGCTTCGACGTCGCCTTCCGCATCGGCCATCTCGCCGATTCCAGCTTCGTCGCGCGCAAGATCGGCGAGGATCGAAGAGTCGTCGTCGCCGCGCCGTCCTATCTGAAGAAGCACGGCGAGCCCAAGCATCCCGACGAGCTCGCGCGCCACAACTGCCTGGGCTTCCGCGACCGCACGCCGATGAACCGCTGGCCGTTCCTCGTCGACGGCGCGCCGCGCGAGGTGATGGTGCGTGGCAATTGCCGCGGCGACGACGGCGACATGCTCTACCAGCTCGCGGTCGAGGGCGTCGGCATCGTGCGGCTCACGCGGCTGACCGTAGCGCGCGCGGTGCGCGACGGCAGCCTGGTCGAGATCCTGCAGCCCTTCACGCCGCGCGACACGATTCCCATCCAGGCGGTCTATCCGCATCGCCGCCTGCTGCCGCCCAAGGTCACCGCCCTGGTCGATTTCCTCACCACCAAGTTCGACCCGCCACCGTGGGAAGACGAGTCCGCGCCGTCATGACCACGAGAGTCTTCCCTTCTCCCCGCGAAGGCGGGGAGAAGGTGCCCGAAGGGCGGATGAGGGGCTTCGCGGAGTCTCAACGGCAACGGTGCTTGTCGTTGCGCGAGGAAGCCCCTCATCCGCCTCGCTGGCGCTCGGCACCTTCTCCCCGCCTTCGCGGGGAGAAGGACTTGTAACGATGCGCGCCGCGCTGGCTTTCCTGTTCGCGCTGTTCTTCCTCAGCGGCTTCAGCGCCCTGGTCTATCAGACCGCGTGGCATCGGCTGCTCGGCCTGTTCGGCGGCGCCGACAGCATCTCCGCCGCCATCGTCGTCGGTGCCTTCCTGCTCGGCCTGGGCATCGGCAGCCTGATCGCCGGCCTGCGCGCCGATCGCCTGTCGCGGCGCAGCGCGCTGCTGCTGTTCGCGGCCTGCGAGCTGGGCATCGCGGCCTTCGCCGTGCTGAGCCCGTGGCTGTTCCACGACGTGGTGTTCGCCAAGTTGGCACCGCTGTCGTCGTCGCGGCTGACGATGTTCCTGATCGTCTTCGCCTGCCTGCTGTGGCCGACCTTCCTGATGGGCTGCTCGCTGCCGCTCTTGTCAAAGGCGATCGTGCTGGACATCGCCGCCTCGGCGCACCAGATCGGCTGGCTCTACGGGCTGAACACCTTGGGCGCCGGCGTCGGCGCGCTCGTCGCCGGCTGGGTGGTGATCGGCCATCTCGGCTATGACGGCGCGATCTATCTCGCCGCCGCGATCAATGTCGCGATCGCCGTGGGCGGCGTCTCGCTGGTGAGCACGCGCGGGCTGAGCGCCGACAGCTTGGTGGCGGCGCCGACCGCCACGACGGCGATCGCCGACGCGCCGGTCGGCCGCTGGTGTTTCCTGGTCTTCGTCTCGGGCTTCACCATCGTGGCGCTGCAGATCGTCTGGTACCGGCTGATCGGCGTCACCCTGCAGTCCAACGCCTACGGCTTCTCGCTGGTGCTGGGCGTGTTCCTGATCGGCGACGCGATCGGGCTGCTGGCCGGCTCGAAGGTGATCGACCGCATTGCCGATCCCCGCGGTTTCTTCTTCAGGATGCAGGCGATCGCCGCCCTGCTCGGCATCGGCGGCGCGCTGCTCTTATACTGGCTGATCGGCTGGGGCGTGCTGCCCGACGACATGGTGGATCGCGATGTCTTCGCCACCGGTCGCATCCGGCGGTGGGTGCTGATCCCGACATTCCTGATCTTGATCGTGCTGCCCGCCAGCTTCGTCATGGGCTTCTCCTTCCCCGTCGTGCAGAAGGCGGTGCAGCGCGACCTTGCCTCGGTCGGTCGCCGCGTCGGCTACGTGCAGCTCGCCAACATCGTCGGCAACAGCGCCGGCAGCCTGGTCGCCGGCCTGGCGCTGCTGCATTGGCTGGGCACGTCAGGCACGCTGAAGCTGATCGCCGTGATCGGCCTGGCTTTCGCGCTGATCGAGGTGCTGCGCGACCGCGGCCCGACGCGGCTGCGCATCGCCGGCGCCGCCGTGGCGCTGGGCGCCTGCGTCGCGCTGCTGCCGGCGACACACGGCTTCTGGACCGTGCTGCACGGCCTGAAGCCGGGCGAACGCGCCATCGTCGCGGAGGATCGCACCGGCGTGGTGATGATCCGGCTGACCGAGGCCGAGCGCGGCCGCATGTACATCGCCGGCCACTCGCAGAGCTGCCTGCCGTTCTGCACCATCCACGCCTTCCTCGGCGCCATCGGCCCGCTGACGCATCCCGATCCAAAGCGCGTGCTGGTGATCGGCAGCGGCAGCGGCGGCACGCCCTACAGCGCCGGCGTCGATCCCCGGACCGAGCGCGTGCGCGCCATCGAGATCGTCGAGCCGGTGATCGACTCGCTGCGCACGTTCGTCGCCGGCGGCGGGCGCATCGGCATCGACCGGCTGCTGAGCGACAAGCGTTTCGACTTCCACATCGGCGATGGCCGCCACGCGCTGGCCCTCGACACCACGCGCTATCACGTCATCGAGGCCGACGCGATCCTGCCCAAGAGCTCGCTGTCGGGCCTGCTCTACTCGGTCGAGTTCTTCCAGCAGGTCAAGGCGCGGCTCGAGCCCGGCGGGCTCTACGTGCAATGGGCGCCGACCGAGCGCAGCGTCTCGACCTTCCGCAGCGTCTTTCCCTACGTCATTGTGGTTCATCCGGCGCTGATCGGCAGCGACCGGCCGATCGCCTACGATCCCGCGGCGATCCGGCGCAAACTCGACGACCCCGCGATCCGCGCCTATTTCGAAACCGCCGGCGTCGACGTCGCCGAGCTGCGCAAGTGGTTCGGCGACAAGAACCCCGACGTGCTCAACGACGGCAAGGTCGAGCCGTTCGCCGACGCCAACACCGATCTGTTTCCGCGCGACGAGTACTACCTCAATCGCAGAGATCCGGTGGGACACTGAGTCTGGGTTCGATCTCGTCGGGGCATCGCCAAGGGGGTTGACTCCCATACATCTTCACCAATACTTAAGTGAATGCTACAGTATCAATCCCAGCCCTTGGACCTCGCCTTCCAGGCGCTCTCCGATTCCGGCCGGCGGGCCATGGTCGAGCGCCTGTCCTTCGGTCCCGCCTCGGTCAGCGAACTGGCCGCGCCCCTGCCCATGACCCTCTCGGCAGTGATGCAGCATCTGAAGATCCTGGAGCAGGCGGGGCTGGTGAAGAGCGAGAAGGTGGGCCGTGTGCGCACCTGCCGCCTGGAGATCAGCGCCATGACCACGGTCGAACGCTGGATCACCGAGCGCAAGCGCTTCTGGGAACGGCAATACGACCAGCTCGAGGCCTATCTGGCCGCCACTGAAAGCAAGAGTGAGGAGCCTTCCACGTGACCGTCGTCAACGCCACCTTCACTATCGAACGCATACTCAATGCCTCGCCCGCGCGCGTCTTCGCCGCTTATGCGACGATCGAGGCCAAGGGCCAGTGGTTCAAGGCGCCCAGCGATATCGAGACCCTGAATCGCGACTTTGACTTCCGCGTCGGCGGTAAGGAGCGCTTTCACGCCCGCTGGCCCGGCGGCATGGTCACCGACTTCCAGGCGACTTACCATGACATCGTGGAGAACGAGCGGATCATCCTCGTCTACGACATGTTCCGCGACGGCGAGAAGCTGTCGGTCTCCCTCCTGACCCTCGAACTCAGGCCCGAGGGCGACAAGACCCGTCTGATCCACACGGAACAGGGCTCGTACCTGGTGGGCGGCGGCGAGGCCGTGGCCAGCCGCGAGCACGGCACCACCTGGCACATCAACAACCTCGTGGCCCTGATGGACGGCCGCGAGCAGAAAGCCCTCGTATGACCATCGAAGTCTTCGGCCACCCGTTCTCGTCCTACACCCAGAAGGCGCTCATCGCCCTCTACGAGAACGATACGCCCTTCACCTTCCGCGCCATCGCCCCCGACGAGCCGGACAACAACGCCCGCTTCGCCGCCTTGTGGCCGATCCGCAAGTTTCCCATCCTGGTGGAGGACGGCCGCACCGTGCTGGAGGCCACGGCCATCATCGAACACCTCGCCGCGCGCCATCCCGGCCCCATCGCCCTGATCCCGGCCGACCCGGACCTGGCGGTGGAGGTGCGGATGATGGACCGGGTGTTCGACAACTACGTCATGACTCCCCAGGGCAAGTTCGTTTGGGACGTGCTGCGTCCCGAGGCCGATCGCGATCCATACGGTGTCAATGAGGCTCGGACCATGCTGGAAACCATCTACGCCTGGCTGGACGAGCGCATGGCCGCGCGAACCTGGGCAGTGGGCGAGAGCTTCACGCTCGCCGACTGCGCAGCCGCGCCGTCGCTGTTCTATGCGGACTGGACGCACGAGATTCCGGCGCGGTTCAAGAACCTCAAGGCCTACCGCGCCCGCTTGCTCGCCCGGCCCTCGGTGGCGCGGGCGGTGGACGGCGGCCGGCCCTACCGCCACTACTTCCCCCTCGGCGCGCCGGACCGGGACTAGGCGCCGGCTCCCTCGATCTGCCGCCGCAGCGCGCGCTGGCGTTCTCGGCCGAGCGGGAAGCGCCAGAGTGCGAGGGCACAGAGGATGTGCAGCACCGTCGGTAATGCGACGAAGACCCAGAGCAGCCCGTTGATCGCCGTCTTGTCGTTGGGCACACCGGTCTTGAAGCCGACCCAGTCGAGCACCGCGTAGGTCACGCCGACCGCCAGCGCCAGGCCGATCTTCTCGGTGCTGGCGAGCAGCGAGAAATAGACGCCGGCCTGCATGCGGCCCGTCGTGACCTGATCCTCGTCGGTGATGTCGGCCATCATCGCCTTCATCAGGAAGCGGTGCGAGGCGTAGGGCAGGCCGAACAGCACCAGCACGATCAGCGCCATCGGGAAATCGCCGGGGGTCAGCAGGAAGAACACCGGCAGCAGCAGGACGCTGTAGAGCTGGGCCCAGATCAGCGTCGTGTGCTTCTCGAACCTGGCGCCGAGCTTCACCCAGAGCGGGATCGCGAGGCAGCCGGCGACGAAATAGGCCAGCATCAGCAGGCCCGAGCGTTGGCCGAGCGCGAAGGCGTCCTTGATCACGAAGATCACCAGCGAGCCCGACACGCCGCTCGACAGGCCGATCAGCAGGTCGGCCAGCAGCAGGCGGCGCAGCGGCCGGCTGCGCCACAGCGAACGCAGCACGCCGCGCCAGTCGACCTGCGCGCGCTCCGTCACCGGTACCTCGGGCACCCAGGCGATCGCGGCGAGAAAGGTCGGGATCAGCAACACGATGATGAAGAGGCCGACGCCGCGCATCTTCTCGCGCAATGAGGCGACGCCATTGGCCTCGTAGATCGCCGGCACCGCCAGCACGGCGATCAGGCCGATCATCAGCATCGCCTGATAGGCGCCCTGCAGGCGGGTGCGCGCGTCGTAGTCGGTGGCGAGCTCGGCGCTCCACGCCAGGATCGAGATCGTGGCGAAGGTCCAGCCGACATAGAGGATCAGCAGCCAGATCAGCAGGTATGTGCCGCTGACAGTCCCGGAGGGCAGGAAAATCATCCAGACGCTGATGGCGAGGATCGGGATCGCCGCGGCGATCCATGGCTTGCGCCGTCCCCAGCGCGTGCCGCGGCGGTCGGCGAACAGGCCGAAGGCGGGATCGATGGCGACGTCGAAGAAGCGGGTGATCATGAAGATCGAGCCCACCGCGGTGAGCCCGAGGCCGAGTTCCTCGGCGTAGAACGGCGGCAGGTAGATCACGATCGGCAGGCCCAGCCCGGCGATCGGCAGCGCCTGCGAGACGAACGCCAGCACGCGGGCGCGCGACAATTGCATTCTCTTCGGTCCTCCCCCGACCTCATGCTGAGGAGGCCGCGCTTGCGGCCGTCTCGAAGCATGGGCAACAACTCGACTGTAGCCCACCCTTCGAGACGCATCGCCGCGCGATGCTCCTCGGGGTGAGGTCGAGGCCATACGATGGCGTGGTCGAGGGGAGTGTGTCGATGCCTGAAAATCCCGTGCTGCTGACGGTCGACGCGCGTGGCGTCGCGTCCGTGACGTTCAATCGGCCTGAGGTGAACAACGCCTATAACGACGCGCTGCTCGACGGCCTGCTGCGGGCGCTCGATGCGCTGGAACGCCGGGCGGATCTGCGCGCCGTGGTGCTGCGCGGCGAGGGGCGGCACTTCCAGGCCGGCGCCGATCTGGTGTGGGTCCAGGGCGTGCGCGACCAGGATGCGGCGGCCAACGAGCGGGCATCGATGGTGACCGCCGAGGCCGTGCGCCGCCTCAACGAGGCGCCCTGCCCGACCGTGGCGCTGATCCGCGGCGCCTGCATCGGCGGCGGCACGGGCATCGCCGCCGCCTGCGACGTCGTCGTCGCCGCCGAGGACGCCTTCTTCGCCATCAGCGAGACGCGCTGGGGCCTGATGGCGGGCATCATCATCCCGCAGCTCGTCGACGCCATGGGCATCCGACAGGTGCGCCGCTACGCGCTCACCGGCGAGCGCTTCGGCGCGCAGGAGGCACGCCGGATCGGCCTGGCGCACGAGGTGGTGCCTGATGACCAGCTCGAGGCCGCGGGCGCGCGGATCGTCGACGCCATCCTGCTGAACGCGCCGGACGCGACCGCGCAGACCAAGCGGCGCAGCCTGCTGGTGGCGCGATCGCTGCTCGACGCCGACGTCGTCGACGCGCTGGTGCGCGAACATGCCGCCAAGCGACAGACCGACGAGGCCGCCGAGGGCCTCGCCAGCTTCGTCGAGAAGCGCAAGCCTGGCTGGTATCGCGGCTGAGCCTTCGAATTACCTTCCCCCGGAGGGGGAAGGTGGCGCGGAGCGACGGATGGGGGATGCCTCAACGCACTCGGAGTCCGTCTTCGACATCCCCCATCCGCTCTTCGGGCACCTTCCCCCTCCGGGGGAAGGTAAAAAAGGGGACGAGCGCTTGCATGAACACAGTGCCGTTGCGTAGCCTCGCGCGCGACAACGAGGGAAGGAAACGGTGATGGCGGCGAGCGCGGGCAAGGTCGGCGAGGTCAGGGTCAAGGCCGACCGGTTGACGTCATACATCCTGAGGATCTGCGAGAAGGACGGCAGCGAGCCCGGCGAAGCGAAGATCGTCGCCGAGAATCTGGTGCTGGCCAACCTCTACGGCCACGACAGCCACGGCGTCGGCATGATCCCGCGCTACATCGAGAACACACGCGCCGGCAACTGCAAGCGCAACTGGCACGCCAAGATCGTCGTCGACAACGGCGCGGTGATCACCGTCGATGGCGGCAAGGGCTACGGCCAGGTGGTCGCCGGCGAGGCGATGGATTTCGGCATCGAGCGCGCGCGGCAGTTCGGCGTGTGCGTCGTGGGCCTGCGCAACTGCCACCATATCGGCCGCATCGGCGCCTGGGGCGAGCGCTGCGCCGATGCCGGCATGGTCTCGATGCACTACGTCAACGTGCACGGTCACAAGCCGCTGGTGGCGCCCTTCGGCGGCGCCGAGGCGCGTTTCTCGACCAACCCCTATTGCTGCACCATCCCCGGCGAGAACGGCCAGCACATCGTGCTCGACTTCGCCACCAGCCAGGTCGCCATGGGCAAGGTGCGCGTGGCCTACAACAAGCGCGAGGAGATGGAACCCGGCCTGCTGATCGACCACGAGGGCAACCACACCAACGATCCCGGCGTGATGTGGGGCAACGGGCCGTTCGGCGCCATCCTGCCCTTCGGCCTGCACAAGGGCGGCGGCCTGGCGGTGATCTGCGACATCCTCTCGGGCGCGCTGACCGGCGGCATGACGGCGACGCCGGAGACCACCAAGGGTCCGCCGGGCGACATCGTCAACAACATGCTGTCGGTGATCATCGATCCGTCGAAGCTGGGTGGCGACAGCATCTGGCGCAAGGATTCGCAGGATTTCATCGCATGGGTGAAGTCGGCCAAGCCACAGCCCGGCGTCGATCAGGTGTTGACGCCCGGCGAGCCCGAGCGCGCGCGCCGCGCCGACCGACTGGCCAAGGGCGTGCCGGTCGACGAGACCACCTGGGGTCAGTTGCGCGACATCGCGCGCCTCGTCGGCCTGGATGACGCCGAGATCGCCCGCGTGACCGGTCTCTGATCACGAGACGATGGCGGCGCGCGCGAAGCTGGGTATTATTGGGGCCTTGGGATGATCCCCGTTGGGGGGTCTGCCGCACCGGCAGGTCGAGAGGAGAGGGTCGATGTTTCGTAAACTGGCGATCGTCTGCGGCGCCATTGGCGCCATGGCGATTTCGGGGGGTGCCCAGGCGCAGGGCTTCCGGCTGTGCAACCTGTCCTCGGTGGACATCGAGGTGGCCAAGGCGCTCAACACCGGCAACAAGAACCCGCAGGGCGGCCACATCATTATTTCAGAGGGCTGGTACAAGTTCGCCAAAGGCCAGTGCGCCGTGCTGTGGAGCGGCAAGCTCCAGTACCGCTACTACCTGCTCTACGGCCAGAACAAGGACGTGAACAAGGAGTGGAAGGGCGACATTCCGATCTGCGTCAGCCGCCAGCCCTTCACCATCACCTCCGACCTGTGCCAGCCCGACAAGTACCGCCGCATGTTCTTCCAGGTCGACACCGGCGAGAACGACAGCTGGACGCAGAACCTGCGCGACTAGCCACGGCTGAAACTACCTTCCCCCGAAGGGGGAAGGTGCCCGAAGGGCGGATGGGGGATGTCGAAGACGGACATCGCCTTTGTTGAAACATCCCCCATCCGTCGCTCCGCGCCACCTTCCCCCTCCGGGGGAAGGTTAAGAGTCACGTCACCGTCTCGGGATTCATCACCCGGATCGGCTTGCCCTCGAGCCAGGCCAGCATGTTCTCGATCGCGTCGGCATAGAAGGCGCGGAACGCCGGCTCGACGACGTAGCCCAGATGCGGCGACAGCACGACGTTGTCGAGGCTGGTCAGCGGATGGCCCGGCCGCATCGGCTCGACGTCGTAGACGTCCAGCCCGGCCGAGGCGATATGGCCGCTCTTGAGCGCGGCGATCAGCGCCGCCTCCTCGACGATCGGGCCGCGCGAGGTGTTCACCAGGACCACGCCCCTCTTCATCTTCGCGATGTCCGCCGCGCCGATCAGGCCGCGCGTGCGGCCGCTCAGGATCAGATGGATGGTGATCACGTCGGAACTCGCCAGCAGCTCGTCCTTGGACACCAGCCTGGCGCCGTGCTCGGCCGCTTTCTCCGCCGTGAGATTCTGGCTCCAGGCGACGACCTCCATGCCGAAGGCCTTGGCATAGCCCGCGACACGCGCGCCGAGCTTGCCCAGGCCCAGCACGCCCAGCCGCTTGCCCTCGAGCGCGAAGCCCATCGGCAGGCCCTTGTGCCAGCCGCCCTTGCGCACCAGCCGGTCGCCGGCCGTGACATGGCGCACGGCATCCATCAGCACCGCCCAGGTCAGCTCGGCGGTCGGCGCGCTGGAGCCGCCGGCGCCGGTGTTGCTGACCGGAATACCGCGTGCCGTGAGCGCTCCGAGATCCATGCTGGGCGCGCGCGAGCCGGTGAGGACGACGAATTTCAGATTGGGCAGCCGGTCGATCAGCGCCTTGGGAAACGGCTGACGCTCGCGCATCAGCAGCACGGCATCGAACGGCGCCAGCACCTTGGCCGCCTCGTCCGGTCCGCCGAGATGGCGATCGAACGCAGTCACCTCGACACCACGCTTGCGCAACCTGTCCCAGTCGCCATAGGCCAAAGCGACGTCCTGATAGTCGTCGAGGATGGCGAGTTTCATCGGCGTGTCCTTCCCAAATCGATCGGCCCATCATGACAAACGGCGCGCCGCTGGCACAACGGCGCGCCGTTCATGGGAGTTGGTCCGCATCACCCCGAAACGCGGCGAGGTCCTCGGGCACACCGGTGATGATGTCCATGGCCAGGAAGAGGAGCGCGCTCCGCCCTCAGCGATCGAGCCACACATCCTCCATGCGCCAACCGTTGTAGATGCTGTTCACCATGATCGTGATGGTCTTCACCTCGGGGCGCCAGCAGGTGCCGCCGATATCGCCCTTGCCCTGCGTGAGTATGTCGACGAAGGCCTTGCGGTCTAAAGACATGGCGACGGCGCGTCGCGGCAGCGGGGCGGCGGCAAACGCCGTGACAGGAGAGTCGCGACGGCTCACCGCCCATCCCCCTTGATCCAGCGGAGATTGGTGCCGGGGCGTCCTGTCGTGCTCTCGACGGTGTGGGCGTTGAGAAAATCGACGGCCTGTCCGATGACCTGCCGCCAATTCGACAGATGCCGCTCGTTGAAACGCAGGCTTACCCGCCAGCCATTGATGCTGAGGTCGTCGACAAAGCAGGTGTTGGGAAAGGTGTAGCCCGCCGCGATCGCGCTGGGGCTGAACTGCCCATCCTGGCATGTGATGATGAGTTCGTAGCGGCCCGGCGCACTGCCGGCGGCGAAGACCTTCCTGTCGCCGCCCCACCAGAGACAGCTTCGCGCATCGGACCGCTCGTATCGCACCAGGCCGTCGGTCGCCGCGGATCGGCGGCAGGACTGCTCGAGACGCGTGAAGGCTTCGACCGCGCGCTGGTCGGGATGGCCGCGATACGCGCCCCCGAGCGTCAGGTTGAGGATCCAGCTCGCCCGCTCATGCATCAACCGACCGTCCCACCGCTCGTGCTCTGTCATCGGGACGGGCGGCGTGGCGGAGCCGATCTCGAGGTGCAGATAATCGATGTCGCGTCGACCGCCACCGCCGTACCAGCGACTGAGCTTGGGGTGGCGCGGCGTTGCCGGCGGCACGAAGCCGGGGGGAACCTCCAGCCGCCACCGGTGTGTCCGGCCCGTGTCGCTTTGCGCCTGCTCGATCACGATGTCGACCGGCCGCGTGCCATCGTCCAGCGCCCGGTCGACAACGATCCAGCTGGCCGGCACCAGCACCACGGCAAAGACAATCATCAGCGGCAACAAGAGCAGATCGGTGCCCCGTCCCCAGTCGGCGCGGCGCGTATCGCGGGGGCGCGTCAGCGCGATGAAGACAAACGTCCAGGCGGTGGTCGTGACGATGGACCACGGCATGAACGTCATGCCAACCATCAGGGCGATGCCGAAGCCTATGATAATGAACACCGCGAACGGCAGCGACGCCAGGCCGAGCGCAATCGGCGGCACGGCGATGGACAGCAGGGCAACGCGCTCGATCGGGAGCCAGGACCGGTCCGGCAGGTCCAACGCCTTGCCGGGCGACGTGAAATAATACGCGAGAGTTCCCGCGATCGTCATGCCGGCCGACCCGACACCGAGGATCAACCCGCCCCACGTGCGAAAGCCAGCCTCGTCGTAGGAGGATATCAGCAGCAGGACCGGGATCGTCACCACGCCGAGGCCGAGGCCGTAGACGACGGCATTGTCCAATTGCTGCAGCCATGGGCGTCGAAATAGCATCGCGTGAATATATATGTTTCCTAATTAGGAAACTATCTATAGGCGGACGGCTCCGCCTTGTACAGGGACATTTTCCCTGTTAGGAAACTGTTGATGAGCGATGCGTTCAAGGCGATGGCATCCGAGCCGCGACGGCGGATGCTCAATCATCTCGCGGGCGGACCAATGACCGTCGGCGAGATCGCGGAGAAGTTCGACATGGCGCTGCCGTCGATCTCCAAGCACCTGGCGGTGCTGCGCGAGGCGGGGTTGGTGCACGAGCAAAAGCGCGGCCAGTTCGTGATCTACAGCCTGGCCGGCGACAGCCTGGTCAACACGCTCTACGGCTTTCTCGCGCCGTTCTGTCCCGACGCGCGACGCATCACCGCCGAACGCAAGCGCGAGCGGAAGAAGAAATAGGCGCGCGAGGGCCTGGCCTTGCGGACGCTTGCGCTGTTGGCTACGGGCCGCGCCAATCCTCCAACCCGAGCCCGCCGACGCGCGCGAACTCCCGCGCGTTGTGCGTCACGATCTTCAGCCCGCGCCGCAGGGCACAGGCTGCCAGCAACAGGTCGTAGGCGCCGATGGGCGTGCCCTGGCTGTTGAGGCTGGCGCGCAGCTGCGCCGCCACGCGCGCGTCCTCGCGCTCGAACGGCAGGACAGAGATTGTATTCAGCAGCATGCGCATGGCTTCGCGGACGCGCGGCGCCAGGCCGGGATTGCGCGCCAGCCCGTACTCGATCTCCATCTCGGTGATCACCGAGGCGGCGAGTTGTGGCGGCGCCTCCCGGCGCAGCCGCGCCATCACCGCAGGCTCGCCGCGCGCGAAATCGCTCAGCACGTTGGTGTCGAGGAGATACTTCACGACAGGGCGTCTTCAGGCGGCGACAGCAATTCGTCGCGATACGCTTCGAAGCGCGGCGCATCGGGGACGCCTTGCCACTCGAGGATCAGGGACGGCCAGCCGGGACTGCCGAGCGTCTTCTTGTCCAGCCATTCACGCACCGCCTTGCGGATCAGGCCGCTGCGCGTCTCGCCCAGCGTCCGGGCCGTGCGATCGAGTTCCTCGGCCGTCTTGTCGTCGAGATAGAGGTTGAAGTTCATGGCCAGCCCCATCGATATAACCTCATACAGGTTATATAGTGTCGATGGCCGTTACAACTGCGCCCATGCGAGGCGGATCGAAGTCGAAGTCGCCCGGTTCCTTCTGTGCCAGCGCCTCGGAAAGGCTCATCTTGCCGCCGGACAGACGCCGATAGGCCTCGATGGTCAGCAGCACGTGCGCCGGCCTGCCGCGATCGGTGATGAAGACGGGGCCCCGCTTTGCCGCCTTCTTGGCGCGGCTGGTGTCCTGGTTGAATTCGCGGCTGGTCAGGGTGGTGATGGGCAGGGGCGGGCTCCGCGGGCGATCGCTGGAGGCTATGTAGCTACGTTGCTGCTTTCCAAAAAGGCTGATTGCGAGGCTTTGCCATCGTCTGCGCGACAACAATCGACGGCGCCGCCCCAGCCCCTATGGCGCCGTCGGACTTAATTCTAGGCTGCTGGTGTGGTGCCCATGCTTCGAGACGGCCGCAAAGCGACCGCCTCGGCATGAGGCTTGAGAGGATCACTCCGGCTTGAGGTTCTTCTCGCGGATCGTCTTGCCCCAGATCTCCTGTTCCTTGCGCTGGAAGTCGGCGAATTCCTGCGGCGCGCTGGCGATGACTTCCATGTTGAACTGGTCGACGAACTTCTTGCTCACCTCGGCGCTGGTCGCCGCCTTCTTCAGCTCGGCGTTCATGCGATCGATGATCGGCTTCGGCGTGCCCGCCGGCGCATAGACGCCCCACCACGAATACGAGGTCGGCGCCTTGATGCCCTGCTCGGCGAGCGTCGGCACGTCGGGCAGCGCCGGTATGCGCTTGTCGCTCGTGATCGCGATCGGCCGCAGCTTCTTCGACGCGAAGTGCGGCGCGATCGCCGTCACGCTGGAGATCGCCGAGTCGGTGTGACCCGCCAGCGCGTCGGCCAGCAGCGGGCCGCCGCCCTTGTAGGGGATGACGTTGATGTCGAAGCCGTTGTCGCCCAGCATGCCGTTCACCAGGACCAGCGCCTGGCTGGCGGCCAGCACGCTCATCGACAGCTTGCCGGGCTTTTTCTTCGCGTCGGCGATGAATTCGGCCATCGTGTTGTAGGGCCGGTCGGGATGCGTGCCGATCGCTTGCGGCGTGCGGCCGATCAGCATCACGTTGGCGAGCTCGCTGTCCTTGTAGGGCAGGTCGGCCGTGAACAGCGGATTGAGGATGTGGTTGTCGAAGACGACCAGCCAGGTTTGGCCGTCGGGCGGCGCCTTGGCGGCGACGGTGGCGCCGACCACGCCGGTGCCGCCGGGCTTGTTGTCGATCATGATGTTCCAGCCCAGCGACGCCTGGAGCTGCGCCGCCAGGATGCGCGCCACCGGATCGGTCGAGCCGCCGGGCGGGAAGGGCACGACGAAGCGCAGCTGACCCTTGGGCCAGTCGCCGGTTTGCGCCCGCAATACCGCCGGCGCCGCCACGCCCAGCACCGCTGCCGTCCCGAGCAACGTGCGTCGCCGCAGAAGATTTTTGATGTCCTTGCTCATCGTTCCGTCCTTCCCTGTGCCCGTCTGCCCGCGGGTGGATCTGGCCGGTTAGTCGGCCTTGATTCCGCTATCCTTCACGACCTTGCCCCGGCGGTCCACCGGTTCGCGAACCCTGCCGGAGTTGCCAGCGTCCATAGGACGCGAACGGCGGGGATGCAACGGTCGCGGATGCCGTAATATGGGACGACATGGCCGGTTCGCTCGTCGCCATCATCATCGGTTTCGTCGTGCTCGCGGTCGTCTTCGGCGCGATCGAGCGGCTGTTCCCGGCGCTGCGCCAGCCGATCGTGCGGCCGGGTTGGTGGACCGACCTGGGTTACTGGATCTTCACCCCCCTGGTGACGCGCGCGGTCATGCGGGTGGCGCTGATCGCGGCGGTCGTGCCGGTGCTGCTGCTCGCCGGCCAGGGCCTCGATCCCGAGCGCATCGCCCAAGGCTTCGGGCCGCTGTCGCGCCAGCCGATCTGGCTGCAGGCGATCGAGATGATCGTGCTGGCCGACTTCCTGGGCTACTGGGTGCATCGCTGGTTCCATGGCGGCTGGCGCTGGCGTTTTCACGCCATCCACCACAGCTCGACGCATCTCGACTGGCTGGCTTCAGTCCGCCTGCACCCGCTCAACGACGTCGCCAACAAGCTCGCCATCGCCCTGCCGCTGGTCGCGCTGGGCTTCTCGCCGCTCGCCACGGCGGGCGTCGTGCCGTTCCTGACTCTCTACGCCATCCTGCTGCACGCCAATGTCACCTGGAGCTTCGGCCCCTTGCGCAAGGTGATCGCCAGCCCGGCCTTCCATCGCTGGCACCACACCTCGGCCGAGGAGGGCCGCGACCGCAATTTCGCCGGCCTGCTGCCGCTGTGGGACATCCTGTTCGGCACCTTCTGGCTGCCCGACCGACAGCCCACGGTCTTCGGCGTCGAGGACAAGGTGCCGACGCATCTGCCCGGCCAGTTGCTGTGGCCCTTCCGTCGCGAACGCGAGCGCTTCACAATCACCCGCTAAGTGCACCGTCTGTCATCCCGAGCGCAGCGAGGGATCTAGGGAAGATGCCTGGATTCCTCGCTGCGCTCGGGATGACAGAGATGCTCCTGGAATCGGCCGCCATCTTGTTCGAGCGGCCGGCAATCGGGGGAACGCCGGCATGGATTCGATCGCGCTCGCCTTCACGCCACGCTACGTGGTGTTCACGCTCGCCATCCTGGCGACGGTCGCCTTCCTTCTTCTGTCGTTCGTCTATCCGGGCTTCCTGGTGCTGTTCCTCATCGCCGGCGTGCTGACCGGCGTCGGCGTGCACGACGTCGTGCAGAAGAAGAGCAGCATCCTGCGCAACTATCCGATCGCCGCGCACATCCGCTTCCTGCTCGAGGAGATCCGCCCCGAGATCCGCCAGTACTTCCTGGAGAGCGACACCGACGGCGCGCCGTTCAACCGCGAGCAGCGATCGGTCGTCTACCAGCGCGCCAAGGGCCAGCTCGACAAGCGCCCGTTCGGCACGCAGCTCGACGTCTACGAAAACGCCTTCGAATGGCTGCATCACTCGGTCGTCGCGCGCCACCCGGCGACCGAGCCCTTCCGCGTCTCGATCGGCGGACCCGACTGCGCACAGCCCTACTCGGCCTCGGTGTTCAACATCTCGGCCATGAGCTTCGGTTCGCTCAGCGCCAACGCGATACGCGCGCTGAACACCGGCGCGAAGAAGGGCGGCTTCTACCACGACACCGGCGAGGGCGGCTTCAGCCCCTATCACAAGGAGAACGGCGGCGACATCGTCTGGGAGATCGGCAGCGGCTATTTCGGTTGCCGCAACCCCGACGGCACGTTCAGCGAGGAGCGCTTCCGCGAGACCGTGGCCGCGCCGCAGATCAAGATGATCGAGATCAAGCTGTCGCAAGGCGCCAAGCCCGGCCATGGCGGCGTGCTGCCGGCCGCCAAGGTGTCACCGGAAATCTCCATCACGCGGGGCGTGCCGCAGGGCGAGGATTGCATCTCGCCGCCCTACCACTCCGCCTTCTCGACACCGCTGGAGATGATGGCCTTCATCCGCAAGCTGCGCGAGCTGAGCGGCGGCCGGCCGGTCGGCTTCAAGCTCTGCATCGGCCATCCCTGGGAGTTCCTGGCGATGTGCAAGGCGATGATCGAGACCGGCATCTATCCCGATTTCATCGTCGTCGACGGCGCCGAGGGCGGCACCGGCGCCGCGCCGCAGGAGTTCCTCGACCACATCGGCACGCCGATGCGCGAAGGCCTGCTGTTCGTGCACAACGCGCTGGTCGGGCTCAACATCCGCGACCGCATCCGTATCGGCGCCGCCGGCAAGATCACCTCGGCCTTCGACATCGCGCGCGTCATGGCGTTGGGCGCCGATTGGTGCAACGCCGCGCGCGGCTTCATGATGGCGGTGGGCTGCATCCAGTCGCAGAGCTGCCATACCGACCGCTGCCCGACCGGCGTGGCGACGCAGGATCCGCTGCGCCAGCGCGCGCTCGACGTGCCCGACAAGGCCGAGCGCGTCTATCGCTTCCACGCCTCGACCTTGAAGGCCCTGGCCGAAGTGGTGGCCTCGGCCGGCCTCGATCATCCCAGCCAGCTGCAGCCGCGCCACTTCTCGCAGCGCATCGCGCCCAACAAGGCCAAGAGCTTCGACCGGCTGTACCGCTTCCTCGAGCCGGGCGAGATCCTGCGCGGTACCAACGATCCGCGTTACACCGGGCCGTGGCGCGTCGCGCGCGCCGACAGCTTCGCGCCGGCACCGTGATGTCGCGATCGCATATGGGCTCCGAGGCGCTGGGGGCGCGCCACTCCAGTGGCGCGGCGGACGAACGACAAGACGCGCCACAGGTGTGGCGCGCCCCCACCGGGCAACCCCTTTCAAGGTCTTCG
>JALHMM010000125.1:0-5844 GCA_022844045.1 Reyranellaceae bacterium
AAGGTCAGGCTCGCGGTCATGGCGTTGGGCAGGATGTGCCGGAACATGATGCGCACGTCCAGCATGCCCAGCGCCCGGGCGGCGCGGACATAGTCGAAGTTGCGCCCGCGCAGGAACTCGGCCCGCACGAGGCCGACCAGCGACATCCAGCTGAACAGCAGCATGATCCCGAGCAGAACCCAGAAGCCCGGCTGGATGAAGCTCGCCAGGATGATCAGGAGGTAGAGGGTCGGCATGCTCGACCATATTTCCAGGAAACGCTGCATCAACAGGTCGACCATGCCGCCGAAATAGCCCTGCACGGCGCCCGCGATGATGCCGATCACGGCGCTTAGAAGGGTCAGCGCGAAGCCGAACAGGACGGAAATCCGGAATCCGTAGATCAGGCGGGCCATCACGTCCCGCGCCTGGTCGTCGGTGCCGAGGAGATGCTCCCAGGATGGCGGCAACAATGCCTTGCGGCCGTCGCCCTTGAGGACGGTGTCGTAGCTGTAGGGAATGGGCGGCCACAGAATCCAGCCGCCCTTCTCGCGGATCAGCGTCTGCAGCTCGCGGTCGGTGTAGACCGCGTTGGTCGGGAAGTCGCCGCCGAAGGTCGTCTCGGGATAGTCGCGCAGCATCGGCGAATAGAAGGAGCCGTCGTAGCGGATCAGGATCGGCCGGTTATTGGCCAGCAACTCGGCGAACAGCGACACGAAGAACAGGAGGCCGAACACGACCAGCGAGATCATGCCGCGCCGGCTCGACCGGAAGATGGCGAGGCGGCGCCTGTTGAGCGGGGTCATCAGGCGCGTGACTCGAAATCGATCCGAGGATCGACCACGGTGTACATGACGTCGCCCAGGATGCCCATGATGAGGCCGATCAGGCCGAAGAAGTAGAGCGTGCCGAACATGATCGGGTAATCGCGGTTCAGCGCCGCCTCGAAGCCGAGCAGCCCGAGCCCGTCCAGCGTGAAGATCACCTCGATCAGCAGCGATCCCGTGAACAGCACGCCGATGAAGGCCGCCGGAAAGCCCGCGACCACGATCAGCATGGCGTTGCGGAAGACATGGCCGTACAGCACGCGCCGCTCGGTCAGGCCCTTGGCGCGTGCGGTCAGCACGTACTGTTTGTGGATCTCCTCGAGGAAGGAGTTCTTGGTGAGGAACGTGAGGGTGGTGAAGCCGCCGATCACCATGGCACCGATCGGCAGCGCCATGTGCCAGGCATAGTCGAGCCCCTTGTCGATCAGGCCGAGCGTGCTCCAGTCGTCGGATACGAGCCCGCGCAGCGGGAACCATTTGAAGTAGCTGCCACCGGCGAACAGCACGACGAGGAGCAGTGCGAACAGGAACCCCGGGATCGCGTGCAGCACGATGAGCATGGTCGAGCTCGACAGGTCGAACCGCGAGCCGTCCCGCACCGCCTTGGCGATGCCGAGCGGGATCGAGACGAAGTAGACCAGCAGCGTCGTCCACAGGCCGAGCGATATGGAGACCGGCATCTTCTCGATGATGAGGTCGACGACGCGCCTGTTGCGAAAGAAGCTCTCGCCGAAGTCGAACGTGATGTAGCTTTTCAGCATCAGCGCGAAGCGCTCGTAGGCCGGCTTGTCGAAGCCGTACATCTTCTCGATGCGCTCGATCAGTTCGCGCGGCAGGCCGCGTGCACCGCGATAGGCGCCGGCATCGCCGCTGCCGGAACTGGCCTGGCTGCGCTGCGCAATCTCGCCGCCCGAGGCCGAGCCGGAGAATCGCTCCGTGGCGCCGATGGCGGTGCCCTGGATCTGCGAGATCATCTGCTCGACCGGCCCGCCGGGAGCCGCCTGAACGATGAAGAAGTTGATCACCATGATGCCGAACAGGGTCGGTATCACCAGCATCAGACGGCGCAGGATGTAGGCCAGCATGGGGCGGCGGGCGCCTACTTCCTCTCGCGTTGCAGGGCGCGATCCTTGGCCTCGTCGATCCACCAGGTATCGAAGGCCACGGGCGCGTAGCGGGCGGACTTGGCCGGGCGGCCGAAACGGTTCCAGTAGGCGACGAAAGCCGTGTTGCTGTGCCAGTTCGGCACCACGAAATGGCTCCACAGCAGGACGCGGTCGAGCGCGCGCGTGACGTTGATCAGACTTTCGCGGTCCGGCGCCGCGATCAGGGTCTCGACCAGTGCGTCGATCGCGGCGTCCTTGATGCCGATCGTGTTGCGGCCGCCGTTGGTGTCCGCCGCCTTCGATCCCCAGAAGTCGCGCTGCTCGTTGCCGGGCGACAGCGACTGGCCGAAACCCTCGACCATCATGTCGTAGTCGAACTCGTCTTCGCGGCGCTTGAATTGCGCGGTGTCGACGGTGCGCACGTTCATATCGATGCCGAGACGCTCGAGGTTCTGCTTGTAGGGCAGCACGACGCGCTCGAAGCTGGCATCGTTCAGCAGCATCTCGAAGGCGAGCTTCTTGCCCGTCTTCGTCTCCGTCATCTTGCCGTCCTTGACGTCCCAGCCGGCCTCCTTGAGAAGGGCGAGGGCACGCCGTGCCAGGTCGCGCACGTTGCCCGTGCCGTCCGATTCGGGGAGCTTGAATTCCTTGGTGAAGACTTCTTCGGGAATCTTGCCGCGCAGCGGTTCCAGATATTTCAGCTCGGCCGGCGTCGGCAGGCCCGACGAGGCGAGCTCGGAGTTGCCGAAGAACGAGATGTTGCGCTTGTACATCCCGTAGAACAGATTCTTGTTGGACCAGGCGAAGTCGAACATCGTGGCGATCGCTTCGCGCACGCGCTTGTCCTTGAACTGGTCGCGGCGGGTGTTGAAGGCGAAGCACTGCATGCCCGTCGGCAGTTCGTGCGGAATCTCGGCGCGCTGGATGCGGCCGTCGCGCACCGCGGGAATGTCGTAGGCCGTTGCCCAGTTGCGCGCGATGTTCTCCTGGCGGATATCGAGGTCGCCGCCCTTGAAGGCTTCGAACTGCACCGTGACGTCGCGATAATATTCATAGCGGATGACGTCGAAGTTGTTGCGGCCCTTGTTCATCCAGAGGTCCTTGGCCCACCAGTCGTCGGCCCGGCGGTAGGCAATGGAACGCCCGACGTCGAACGTGTCGACCTTGTAGGCGCCGCTGCCCAGAGGCACTTCCAGCGAGACTTTCTCGAAGTCGCGGCTCGCCCACCATTTCGAAGGCAGGATCGGGAGCTGACCCAGGATCAGCGGCAGTTCCTTATTGGTATTGTCGCGGAAGCTGAACAGCACCTTGCGGTCGCCGACCTTCTCGGCCTTGACCACGTCGTGATAGTAGAGTCCGTAGAGCGGCGTGCCCTTGGTCTTCAGGATATCGAAGGAGAAGATCACGTCCTCGACCGTGATCGGGCTGCCATCATGCCAGCGCGCCTGCGGCCGGAGCGTGAAGGCCACCCAGCCGCGATCCTCCGGCCATTCGATCGTCTCGGCGATCAGCCCGTACTCGGTCGAAGCCTCGTCGCGTGAATTCCAGCAGAGCGTGTCCCAGATCTGGGTGATGCCGGCCGCCGGGACGCTCTTGACGATGAAGGGGTGAAGGGAATCGAAAGTGCCGCGTGCACCCAGTCGGACGCTGCCACCCTTCGGCGCGTTGGCATTGAGATAATCGGGTGGACCGGCGTCGGCGGCGTATTTCGGCGTACCGTGCATGGCAAAGCCATGGCTTACGTTCACTTTGGGAGTGGTCTGTGCCCGCAGGATCGCAGGTCCACCGAGCCCAAATCCGCCAATCCCCCATCCAGTCCCAAGGGCCGCGCCGCCCGCCAATATGCTGCGCCGTCCGATCGCCATCCGATGCGCTCCCCAAGCCAGCCTGTTCCTGCACCCAATATAGCGTGCAGGAGTTGGGCCGCACTATGGCTGCAGGGTTACAGCCCTGTCAGCTTTCGCCCTTGATGCCGGCATCCTTCACCAGCTTGCCGTAGCGCGCGTAGTCCGCCTTCCACATCGCGAGCACGTCGGCGGGCGATCGCGGCGACGGGATTTCGCAGCCCGCCCTCGTCAGCCGGTCGTGGGTTTCGGCGCCCTGGAGGGCCTTCATTGCCGAGCCGTGCAGGCGCTCGACGATGGCGCCAGGCGTGCCGGCGCGAACGGCGATCGTGTACCAGCTCATCACCTGGGCATCGGCAAACCCGGCCTCGGCGAAGGTCGGCACATCGGGCAGGGTCGGCAGGCGCTGGTTGGCCAGCACCGCCAGCGCCCGCAGCTTGCCCGACTGGACATGCTGGAGGGCGAGCGGTCCCGGCAGCAGGCCCACCTGCAGCCGGCCTTCCAGGAGGTCGGGCAATCCCGGCGGAATGCCGCGATAGGGCACCGAGGTCATGTCGAATTTGTACTGATGCTTCAGCAGCTCGGCCGACAGATGGATCGACGAGCCGTTGCCCGGATTGAGGTAGTTGAGCTTGCCGGGGTTGGCCCGGCCATACTCGACCAGTTCCTTCAGGGTCTTGACCGGCACCTCGGGATTGACCGTGGCCACCGACGTCGCGATCGCGACCAGCGCCACCGGCTGGAAGTCGGCCAGCGCGTCGTAGGGCACCTGCTGGAGATGCGGCACCACGACGTGGGCAATGGTCGACATCACCCAGGTGTAGCCGTCGGCCGGAGCCTGCGGAATCATCGCGGTCGCCAGTGTGGAATTGCCCCCGGGCTTGGGGTCGACCACGACCGGCTGGCCGAGGTCGGCCTGCATCGGGTCGGCCAGCGCGCGGCTCACGATGTCGACGATGCCGCCGACCGGATAGGGCACCAGGAAGCGCATCGGCTTCGTGGGGAAGGCCTGCGCCGACGCCTTGGGAGCGACGGCAAAGGCGGCCACGACGCCCAGTGCGGCGCGGCGTGTCGGATGACGCATTGTGATTCCTCCCGATTTCTTGAGTGCGAAATTAGGATGCACTCATCTCCTTGTCATCCGGCATGCGGGTTTGACTTCGCAGCCCCGGAGTTCCACGCTTCCCTCATGACCGACACCATGAATTTCGCGCCCGAGTACGACGTGCCGCTCGATTACATGCGCCGCACGCGCGAGTACTACCTGGCCCTCGGATACGACAATCCCTACCGCTGGGCGCATTATGTGGATGCGCCCTTCCAGCCGCTGAAGAAGCCGCTGAAAGACAGTACCCTGGCGCTGATCACCACGGCGGCACCTTATCAGCCTGACAAGGGCGATCAGGGCCCTGGCGCCCTCTACAATGCGGGTGCCAAATTCTACACGGTCTTTTCGGGTGACACCGCGGTCGATCACGACACGCGCATCTCCCATATCGGCTACGACCGCAAGCATACCACGGCCAAGGACAGCAACACCTGGTTCCCGCTGCCGCTGATGCGCGCGTTTGCCAAGCAGGGTCGCTTCAGGCTCGCAACGCGCTTTCACGGCGCCCCGACCAACCGCAGCCAGCGGGTCACTCTAGAGACCGATGCGCCGGAAATCCTGGCGCGCTGCCGGCAGGATCAGGTCGATGCCGCGCTGCTGGTGCCTACTTGACCCGTCTGCCACCAGACCGTGAGTCTGGTCGCCCGACATCTCGAAAGGAATGGCATCCCGACGGTCGTGATGGGAGCGGCGAAGGACATCGTCGAATACGCCGGCGTGCCGCGGTTCCTGTTCAGCGACTTCCCGCTCGGCAATTCCTGCGGCAAGCCGCACGAGCCCGATACTCAGGCCTTTACGCTCGACCTGGCGCTGCAGCTCTTCGAGAGCGCCATCGGACCACGCACCACGGTTCAGTCGCCGCTGCGCTGGACCGAGGATGGCGACTGGAAGAACGACTACAACAATATCGCCCGCATGCCGCCGGAAGAGGTCGCCAAGCGGCGTGCCGAATTCGACAAAGTGAAGCAGGTGGCGCTCAG
>JALHMM010000125.1:5944-16994 GCA_022844045.1 Reyranellaceae bacterium
AACGGGCCGACGCGCGTGGGCTTCGCCGGCGCCGACGTGATGTCGGGTGCCACGGCGGCGCTGGGCGTCGCGTCGGCGCTGTTCCAGCGCACGCACACCGGCAAGGGCCAGCTCGTCGACGTCGCCATGATCGACGCGGTGATGGGCTATCTCGCCCAGCAGTTCACCGAGCATCTGGTGACCGGCCGCGTGCACGGCCAGAGCGCCAACCTGTCGGTGACGCGCAAGCCCACGGGCAATCTCTTCAAGACCAAAGACGGCTGGATCGTGCTCGCCGTCATGACCGATCCGCAGTTCCAGCGGCTGATGAAGGAAGTGGGGCGCGCCGACGCGCTGACCGATTCCAGGTTCGTCGACTGGCCGACGCGCATCGAAAACAACACGGCGTTGCACGAGATCATCGAGGAATCGCTCAAGCAGGAAACTTCAACGACCTGGGTGGCGCGCTTTGCCAAGTCGGACATCCCGGCTGGCCAGGTGCTGACCATTCCCGAGACCGTCCAGCTCGACCTTTTCCAGCACCGCACCGTGCTTCAATCCGTCGACACGCCGCACGGCCCGATCAGGGTGGTGGGCTCGGGCTTTCGTCTGGAGCACGGCGGCGGCTCGGTCGAGCGCCCGCCCGCGACGCTGGGCGAACACACCGACGAGGTGCTGCGCGAGGCCGGCTATTCCCCTGCCGAAGTCGCGGAAATGCGCGAAGCCGAGATCGTCTAGTTGCGGCTGGCGGGCGGCTGAACCGGCGCCGCCGCTGGGGCGGGCTGAGCAGGAGCAGCGGGCGGCGCCTTTGATTTGTCCTGGGCACCCTTCAGTTCAGCGCGGACTTCGATGACCGACGCGGCGTTGGCGTCGAGCTTCTCCGCTTCGGCCACGGCCTTTTCGGCCATGGCGAAGTCCGAGCGCTTGATGGCGTCGCGGGCAACCACGATGAGCTGCGCCAGTTGCGAAGCGACCGGCGGCGCAGCCGCTGGGGCCGGCGCGGCTGCTGCCGGCGGCGCCTGAGCAGCGGCCGGTTGGGCCGGCATCGGCGCATTGCCCTTCAGAGCCGGCGTTACCTGGCGGGCCTCGGCCAGGCGGCGAGAAAGGTCGGCCCACCCGGCGTAGGAAGGGTAGGCCTTCTTGCCATCGGCGATCAGCCGTTCGGCGTCGGCATATTGTTTGCGGGCCAGTGCTGCGTCGGCGGACGCCGCCATTGCGCGGATCTCGGCGTCCTGGCGGCCGCGATCGGCCTTGGCGCGCTCCAGTTCCGCGCGGACGATGGCAATCTCGGGCATGGTGGCAGAGATCGCCTGGGCCTGGGTCAGCGAACGATCAGCCGCAGCGAAATCGCCTTGCGTCGTAGCGCGTCGGGCGGCCGTCACCAGTTCGAGCGTGCGAGCGTTCTGGGTGCGCAGTTCATTGGCCTGCCGGTCGTTGCCCTGTCGGGCACTGGCACTCCGGCGCTGCAGATCGGTCCAGCCGTCGTAGGAACCATAGCGGCGGCGTCCATCCTCGATGGCGCGCTCTGCCTCGTCATATTGTTTGCGTTGGAACGCCGCGTCGATCACCCCCAGGATCAGGCGGATGCCGTCCTGCTGTTGTTCGGCGGCGATGCGGCGACGGCTGAGATCGACCCGCGCCTGGTTGATCTCGGGAAAGCCCGGCGCGGCACGATCGGCCAACACGAGCTGTCGTTCAGCCTCCGCAAAATCGCCGCGATCCGTCGCCTGTCGCGCCGTTGCGATGAAGGCGCGCGCCTGATTGATACGTGCCTGCCAAGTCGCGTCCGCCCGTGACTGCGCCAAGCGGCCGGCACGGCTGCGGTATTCGTCATCCTGATTGAAGCGCTGGGCATACTCGGCCAGCAGGCGCTCGACATCCCAGAGCCGCTCGGCCGCAAAGGCCTGGTCGATGGCGGCATAGTATTGATAGCGCTCGCGATAGCGCTGGTCGCGGGCGGTGCGCATTGCAGCGATTTCGCTGCGTGCCTTGGCGGTCTCGGCGAAGCCCGGAACCTGCTTGTCAGCATCCTGCAGCATCGCTTCGGCATGCGGGAAATCGCCGACCTGGGCGAAGCGTCGCGCCTCGGCAATCAGCCGCCGTGCTTCGGCCAGATGCAACTGCGCATCGCGATCGGCGCGGGCTTTGGCGAGCTTCTGTTGCAGCGGCGGCCAGGCCGCGTTGCCAGCATAGCGACGCGTCGCGTCGGCCAGCAGGCGATCTGCATTGGCAAAATCGCCGGCGACGATGGCGCGGTCGATGGACGAGGCGAGGGCAACCCGGTCGGCCTCCGACCCGACAGGGGCCGCGGCAACCGGAGCCGCCAGTGGCGCGGCCGCAGCCGGGAAATCGGACAGGACGAACTTGCTCTTCTCGCAGGTCAACTGGTCGCTGACACCCTCCTCGGGTTGGGCGCATGTGAACACGGCGCCCGACTTCTCGCGCAACCAGGCCGCGTTGCGGCCGTCGCTGCGTCCGTTGTCCATATGGGACAAGTAGAGTTCGGCATCACGCGTCAGCGGCAGTTCCGAGCAGCCGCTGTCGGCGCACCAAAGGAGTTGGGCGCGGCCGTTGCGCGCTTCGACCTGGCGCAGCAGCGCGGCGCGCGTCACCACGCGATCGCCCTGCTTGACCTGAAACGTGCCGAGCGCGTGCGCCTCGCCAACGGTCGTATCGAGCTTGCCGCAGCGCTCTTCGACGCAGGACAGGACGACCGGCTTGCCCTTCTCGAAGTTGGTCTGCTTGTAGGACAGGAAGTATCGGGGCCCGGCGGATCCCAGCGATTCCATCGCGGCTTGCGGCAGATCCTTGTCGGCAGCGCCCTCGATCTTTACCGGCTTGCAGAAAGTGTCACCGCGGCAAATCCACGGCGCGCCGTTCAGGCGGAAGACGTACTTGGTGTCGGTCGGATCGAACAGGAGCGGCGCGTAGCCGGCCGGCGGATAGGCCTGTGTCTGCGCGGACGCGACATTGCCCAGGGCGACCGCTGCGACCGCCGCGACGAATAGAAAGCATTTTGCCATGACGTTTGCCTCGTTTCGATGATGGGTCGCGCCTTAGGCGATCGTTTTCGGCCATCACCGCCCAATATCCAGAACGCCGGCAGGGAGACTTGGTTCCTCCCGTGGAACTTCCTGCCCTTCCATGCATTGTCCTGAGGGGACTGGGGGGCAATTCTCCGCGCCTTGCGTCGCGCCGACCGTCGGGGGAGACTCGGGCTGTTGCGCTCGTACTAGAGACGAACTTCATTCACTTGAGGCGTATGGCGACCATGAAACGGCTGCGGACCCTTCTGGGGATCGGCTTGGGGCTCGCCGTGGTGGCGGTTGCTGGCTGGTATATTTCGCAGGGCGGAACATCCAAGGTCGTGCCGCCCGCCGGCCGCTCCCCGCCTGGCGCCGGCGTGCCGGTGGGCGTAGCCGCGGCCGTCAAGGGCGACATTCCGGTGGTTCTCCGGGCACTTGGCACCGTTACGCCCCTCGCCACCGTCAACGTCAAGACGCAGATCACCGGCCAGCTCACCGAGGTCCACCTCAAGGAAGGCGAGCTCGTGAAGCAGGGCGATCTACTCGCCGTGGTGGATCCGCGTCCCTACGACGTCGCCCTGCAGCAGGCCATCGGCACGATGCAGCGCGACGAGGCGCTGCTCAAGAACGCCCAGACCGACCTCGAGCGCTACAGGAAGCTGGTCGCCCAGGATTCGCTCGCGCGCCAGCAGCTCGACACCCAGCAGGCCCTGGTGCGCCAGTACGAGGCGGCCCTGGTCATCAACCAGGCGCTGGTCGACGCCGCCAGGCTGAATGTCGCCTACACCAAGATCGTCGCGCCGCTGACCGGCCGCATCGGCCTGCGCATGGTCGACAAGGGCAACTACGTGACGATGGGCGATACCACGGGAATCGCCGTCATCATCCAGGTCCAGCCGATTTCGGTGATCTTCACCATTCCCGAGGATTCCCTGCCGGCGGTGCGCCAGCGCCTGAAAGCCGGTGCGTCGCTCGAGGTGCGGGCGCTCGACCGCGCGCAGAAGGTCGAACTGGGCGTCGGCAGGCTCGACACCACCGACAACCTGATCGACGTGACCACCGGCACGGTGAAACTGCGCGGCATCTTCGAGAACAAGGACGAGAGCCTGTTCCCCAACCAGTTCGTGAATGTTCGCCTGCTGGTCGACACCGTGAAAGACGCGACCATCGTTCCCGTCGCCGCCATTCAGCGTGGCCAGCCCGGCATCTTCGTCTATCTGGTCAAGGCCGACGACACCGTCGAGATCCGTGTCGTCGAACTCGGCGTCACCGATGGCGAGAGGGTCGTGGTGACGAAAGGCCTGCAGGTTGGCGACCAGGTCGTCATCGACGGCACCGACCGGCTGCGCGAGGGCGCCAAGATCCGCAAGCCCGCGGCCGGTCCAAGAGGCACGTCCGGCTCGCCCGTCGCGGCGGCGCCTCCGGGCGGTGGTGCAGGACGGCCGGCGCGGTCCAACCAGTAGTCAGCCGCGACATGAATCCGTCGCGGCTTTTCATCGAACGGCCGGTTGGCACCTCTCTTCTGATGGTGGCGATCATGCTGGTCGGCATGATCGCCTACAAATTCCTGCCCTTGTCGGCGCTGCCGCAGGTCGACTATCCGACGATCCGCGTGCTGACGCTCTATCCCGGCGCCAGCCCCGAAGTCATGACCTCGTCGGTCACCGCGCCGCTCGAGCGGCAGTTCGGCCAGATGCCCGGCCTCAACCAGATGACGTCGACCAGTTCGGCCGGCGCATCGTCGATCACGCTGCAGTTCGACCTGGCGCTCGGCCTCGACATCGCCGAGCAGCAGGTGCAGGCGGCCATCAATGCCGCCGGCAATCTCCTGCCGGGCGACCTGCCGGCGCCGCCGATCTACGCCAAGGTCAATCCGGCCGATGCGCCGGTGCTGACGCTCGCCGTCACGTCCAAGACCGAGGCCCTCACCAAGGTCCACGATCTCGTCGACACGCGCCTTGCCCAGAAGATCTCCCAGGTCGCAGGCGTCGGCCTGGTCAGCCTCGAAGGCGGCCAGAAGCCCGGCGTGCGGATCCGCGCCAACCCCACCGCGCTCGCCGCCTACGGACTCAACATCGACGACCTGCGCACCACCATCACCAACGCC
Source organism: Reyranellaceae bacterium (assembly GCA_022844045.1). Classification (GTDB taxonomy): domain Bacteria; phylum Pseudomonadota; class Alphaproteobacteria; order Reyranellales; family Reyranellaceae; genus JAFAZJ01. The sequence goes on from JALHMM010000125.1 coordinate 11,057, forward strand.
AACGTCAATACGCCCAAGGGCAACTTCGACGGCCCGGCGCGGGCCTACACGATCAACGCCAACGACCAGATCACCGATCCGAACGTCTTCCGCGAGGTCGTCGTCGCCTACCGCAACGGCGCCCCGGTCCGGCTGAAGGACGTCGCCACCGTCGAGGAGGGCCAGGAAAACAACCGCATCGCCGCCTGGGTGAACGGAACGCAGGCGGTGATCGTGAACGTCCAGCGCCAGCCCGGCGCCAACGTCATCGAAGTGGTCGATCGCATCAAGACGCTGCTGCCGCAGTTGCGCGACTCCCTACCGGTCGCGCTCGACGTGGCCATCGTCACCGATCGCACGCTCACCATCCGGGCCTCGGTGCGCGACGTGCAGATCGAACTCGCCTTCGCGGTGGTCCTGGTCGTGATGGTGATCTTTGCCTTCCTCGGCGACGCGCGCGCCACGCTGATCCCCAGCCTCTCGGTGCCGCTGTCGCTGGTCGGCACGCTCGCCGTCATGTACCTGGCGGGCTTCAGCCTCAACAACCTGTCGATCATGGCGCTCACCATCGCGACCGGCTTCGTCGTCGACGATGCCATTGTCATGATCGAGAACATCGCCCGCTATATCGAGCGCGGCGAGGATCCCAAGGCGGCGGCGCTGAAAGGGTCGCGCCAGATCGCCTTCACCGTGGTCTCGCTCACGGTGTCGCTGATCGCCGTGCTCATTCCGCTGCTCTTCATGGCCGACGTGGTCGGCCGCCTGTTCAGCGAGTTCGCGGTCACGCTCTCCGTCACCATCCTGATCTCGGCCCTGGTGTCGCTCACCCTGGTGCCGATGATGTGCGCCCATCTCCTGAAGCAGCGCCCGGCTTCCGTGACCGCCGCGCCGGCTGAGGAAGTCCATGCCGAGGCGCAGGCCCTGGGCGCGCGCTGGTTCGCGCGCCTGATCGATCTCTACGACCGCTGGCTGATCGTGGTGTTCCGCCACCAGCCGCTCACGCTCCTGGTCGCGGTCGGCACGGTCGTGCTGACCGTCGCGCTGTATGTCGCGGTGCCCAAGGGCTTCTTCCCGGTGCAGGACAACGGCCTGATCCAGGCCGTCACGGAGGCACCGCAAAGCGTGTCCTTCGCCGCGATGAGCCAGCGTCAGCGCGCGCTCGCGGAGGCGATCCTGGCCGATCCCGACGTCGAGAGCCTGACATCGTTCGTCGGCGTCGACGGCACCAACCCGACGCTGAATTCGGGGCGGATGCTGATCAACCTCAAGCCGCGCAGTGGGCGCAGCGCGACGGCAACCGACATCATCCGGCGCCTGCAGCGCGACACCGCTATCGTGCCGGGTATCTCGCTCTACATGCAACCGGCGCAGGATCTGACGATCGATTCGACCGTGAGCCGAACCCAGTACCAGTTCGTGCTCGAAAGCGCACGGCCGGAAGACTTCGACGTCTGGGTGCCGCGGCTCATGGAGCGGCTGCAGAAGCTGCCCGAGATCGTCGATGTCACCAGCGACCTGCAGAGCAAGGGCCTGTCGATGTTCATCAGGATCGACCGCGACGCGGCGGCGCGCTTCGGCGTCACCACCGCCACGGTCGACAATGTCCTCTACGACGCGTTCGGGCAGCGCATCGTGTCGACGGTCTACACCCAGTCGAACCAGTACCGGGTGATCTATGAAGTCGATCCGTCGATGGCGGGCTCGCTCGACTCGCTCGCCAACCTCTACCTGCCGGGCTCGGTGGGCGGCAAGCAGGTGCCGTTGTCGGCGATCGCCACCTTCGAGGAGCGCATCGCGCCGCTCCGGCTCGACCGCTACGGGCAATTCCCCGCCACGACGATCTCGTTCAACCTGGCGCCGGGCGCTTCCCTCGGTCACGCGGTCGACGCGATCGTCGCCGCGCAGGCCGAGATCGGCATGCCGCGCTCGATCACCAGCCACTTCCAGGGCGCGGCGCTCGCCTTCCAGAAGTCGCTCAACAGCCAGCTCCTGCTGATCCTGGCCGCCATCGTCACGGTCTACATCGTGCTGGGCGTGCTCTATGAGAGCTACATCCACCCCATCACGATCCTGTCGACCCTGCCGTCGGCCGGGATCGGCGCCCTGCTGGCGCTGATGCTGGCGGGCTCGGACCTCAGCGTCGTTGCCATCATCGGCATCGTGCTGCTGATCGGCATCGTCAAGAAGAACGCCATCATGATGATCGACTTTGCCCTCGACGCCGAGCGCCATCAGGGCAAGACGCCGCGCGAGGCCATCCACCAGGCCTGCCTGCTGCGCTTCCGTCCGATCCTGATGACGACCGTCGCGGCGATGGTCGGCGCCTTGCCGCTGATGCTGGGGTCGGGCACGGGATCGGAGCTGCGCCAGCCGCTCGGCCTCACCATCGTCGGCGGCCTGATCGTCAGCCAGATCCTGACGCTTTTCACGACACCCGTGATCTACCTCGCCTTCGACCGGCTCGGCCGCCGGCTGCGCGGCATGCCGCTCGACACGCCGCGCCATCCCCTCGTCTCTCCCGCCGAAAGTCGCCTGTCGTGAATCTGTCGGCGCCCTTCATCGCCCGGCCGGTTGCCACGACCCTGCTGACGATCGGCCTGGCGCTGGCCGGAATGGTGGCTTTCACGGGACTCGCGGTGTCGCCGTTGCCCAAGGTCGATTTCCCCACCATCCAGGTCACGGCCAACCTGCCCGGCGCCTCGCCCGAGACGGTGGCCACCAGCGTGACGACGCCGCTCGAGCGCCGGCTGGGCGCGATCGCCGGCGTCAGCGAGATCACCTCGTCGAGCTCGGTCGGCAACGCGCGCATTACCCTGCAGTTCGACCTCTCGCGCGACATCGACGGCGCGGCGCGGGACGTCCAGGCCGCCATCAACGCGGCACGCGCCGACATGCCGGCCGACCTGCGCAGCAATCCGACGTATCGCAAGGTCAACCCGGCCGATGCGCCGGTGGTGGTTCTGGCGTTGACGTCGAATACGCTGGGTCAGGGCCGGCTTTACGATGCCGCGTCCAACGTCCTGCAGCAGAAGCTGTCGCAGGTCGCCGGTGTCGGCCAGGTGACGCTGGGCGGCAGCTCGCTGCCGGCCGTGCGCGTCGAGATCAATCCCAGCGCGCTCACGCAATACCGCATCGGGCTCGAAAGCGTCCGCGCCGCGATTGCCGCCGCCAATGCCAACGCCCCCAAGGGGGCGCTCGAGGTCGGCGAGCGGCGGTACCAGATCTACGCCAACGACCAGGCGCGGACGGCCGAGGAGTACCGCTCCCTGATCATCGCCTGGCGCAACGGCTCGCCGGTGCGGCTGTCGGACGTGGCCGAGGTCATCGAGTCGACGGAGAACATCCGCAACGAAGGCCAGGCCAACGGAAAGCGCTCGGTCCTGGTCATCGTCTACAAGCAGCCCAACGCCAATATCATCGAGACCGTCGATCAGGTGAAGGCGCTGCTGCCCGAGCTCCAGGCGGCAATGCCCAACGACGTCGACCTCACGGTGGTCAGCGACCGCACCACGACGATCCGCGCCTCGCTGCGGGAGGTCGAGCAGGCGCTGATCATCAGCGTGATCCTGGTGGTGTTGGTGACCTTCGCCTTCCTGCGCTCGGCCCGGGCCGGCTTCGTGGCGGCGGTCTCGGTGCCGGTGTCGCTGATCGGCACGTTCGGCGCCATGTATCTGATGGGCTACAGCCTCAACAACCTGTCGCTGATGGCCATGACCATCGCCGCGGGCTTCGTGGTCGACGACGCCATCATCGTGCTCGAGAACATCTCGCGCCATGTCGAGGCGGGAAAGTCGCGGGTCGACGCGGCCCTGCAGGGTGCCCGCGAGGTCGGCTTCACCGTCGTTTCCATGAGCCTGTCGCTGATCGCGGTGTTCATCCCGATCCTGCTGATGAGCGGCATTGTCGGCCGCCTGTTCCGCGAGTTCGCCGTCACGCTCTCGGTCGCGATCCTCATCTCCATGGTCGTGTCGCTCACGACGACGCCCATGATGTGTGCCTACGTGCTGCGCCGCCACGACGACCGGACGGCGGGGCCGTTCTTCCGCGCGAGCGAACGCGCCTTCGGTGCCCTGCAGTGGGCCTATGGCCGCAGTCTGGGGTTCGTGCTGCGCCATCCGCTGCTGACGATGCTGGTCTTTCTCGCCACCGTGCTGCTCAACATCCACCTCTATGTGACCATCCCCAAGGGCTTCTTTCCGCAGCAGGACACCGGCCGCATCGTCGGCGGCATCCGCGCCGACCAGAGCATCTCGTTCCAGGCGATGCGCCGGAAGTTCCGCCAGTTCATGGAGATCATCCGGGCCGATCCGGCGATCGAAAGCGTCGCGGGCTTCACCGGTGGTTTCCAGACCAACTCCGGGTTCGTTTTCGCCACCCTGAAGCCGCTCGGCGAGCGCAAGGAATCGGCCGACCAGGTGATCGCCCGCCTGCGCCCGCGCCTGGCGCAGGTGCCCGGCGCCGTGCTCTTCCTCCAGGCGGTGCAGGACATAAGGGTCGGCGGCCGCCAGGCCAACGCCCAGTACCAGTTCACCCTGCAGGCGGATTCGCTGCCCGACCTCTACACTTGGGGTCCGAAGCTGGTCGAGGCGCTGAAAGCGGACTCCTCGGTCATCACCGACGTCGATTCGGACCAGCAGCAGCGCGGCCTGCAGGTCAATCTCACCATCGACCGCGATGCCGCGGCCCGGCTCGGCGTGTCGACCCGCAGCATCTCCGCCACGCTCTACGACGCCTTCGGCCAGCGCCAGGTCTCGACCATCTACAACACCCTCAACCAGTATCATGTCGTGATGGAGGTCTCGCCCGAGTACTGGGCAAGCCCGGAGGGGTTGAAGGACATCTACGTCAGCACGTCGGGCGGCGCGATCAGCGGCGCCCAGGCCACCGGCGCCATCACCTCGGCGGCGCCGGCGCAGCCCGGCGCCATCGACCCGGCCCAGGCAGTCCGCAACCAGCGGACCAACCAGATCGCCGTCAGCGGCCGCGGCTCGGCCTCGACCGGGGCCGCCGTCAGTACCGTGCCGGAGACGATGGTGCCGCTCTCCTCCGTCACCCGCTACGACTTCGGCACCACGCCGATCGCCGTCAATCACCAGAGCCTGTTCGTGGCCAGCACGATCTCGTTCAATCTCGTGCCGGGCAAGACGCTGAGCGATGCCATCGGCTACGTGAACGGCACGATGGCCGAAGTCGGCGTGCCGGCAACCATCCACGGCTCGTTCCAGGGCACGGCGCGGGCGTTCCAGCAATCGACGACCAACCAGCTCCTGCTCGTGCTGGCGGCGATCGCCGCCGTCTATATCGTGCTCGGCATCCTCTACGAGAGCTACATCCACCCCATCACCATCCTGTCGACCCTGCCGTCGGCCGGCATCGGCGCGCTGCTGGCACTCAGGTTCGCGGGCGTGGAGTTCAGCATCATCGCCATGATCGGCGTGCTGCTGCTGATCGGCATCGTCAAGAAGAACGCCATCATGATGATCGACGTGGCACTGGAGCGCGAGCGCAACGAGGGGCTCGATCCCCGGGTCGCCATCTACGAGGCCTGCCTGCTGCGGTTCCGGCCCATCCTGATGACGACCATGGCGGCCATCCTGGGCGCGCTGCCGCTGGCGCTGGGATACGGCGAAGGCGCCGAGCTGCGCCGTCCGCTCGGCATCTCGATCATCGGCGGCCTGATCGTCAGCCAGATCCTGACCCTCTATACGACACCGGTGATCTATCTCTATCTCGACCGCTTCCGCCGCCGCGACCGCGATCGTCCCAGCCGCATTGCCCGCGCCATGAGCGGCATGGAGGCCCGGGCATGAGAGCAGGGCTATCGCACCTGGCCTTTCTTCTCCTCCCCCGCGCGTCCGCGCGGGGGAGGTGCCCGAAGGGCGGAGGGGGTCAGAAGTCTCATGCGTTCGCCCCTGACCCCCTCCGGCCGTCGGCCCCCACCCCCCCACCACCCGCTGTG
>JALHMM010000126.1 GCA_022844045.1 Reyranellaceae bacterium
GCGCCCGACGCCGCGGCGGCGACGATGCTCGTCGCCGCCGCGCCGGTCAGGCCGACGCTGACGACAGTCGCGAAGGCCCAGGCCAGCAGACCATGCGCGGTGTCGCGGAAATAGACTTCGTTACCGTGCACGCCACTCCAGCGCGTCCGCAGACGGCCGGCGAGGTAGCCGCCGACCGCCGAGGCCATCACGGCGACCAGGAGCGTGAAGATCCCGGCGCCGGTCGCCACGCGCACGGCCGTCATGTTCCAGTCCGACCATGGCGAGACCACCGAGAGCCCGAGACCGGTGCCAAGGCTCAGCAGGACCAGGGTCAGCGCCGCGGACGCCAGCCCGCCGGCGAAGATCGCGCCCCACGCCACCGCGGAGGGCGCGCCAGCCCCGGTCTCGACGACGTCAACGCGATCGGTAATGGCCATGGTTAAGGCGCTCCAATGTCTGGTCTGTGACGAACGTCAGGTGCAGGGGAAGGTTGCGTAAAGGATGGGCAGCGGCGGGTTGCTCCCGCCCGGCGGGTGCGACACGATGCGGGCCGCAACCGGACGGAGGGGATGCCATGAGCGAATCCGCGAATGTCACGGCGGCATTGGCCGAGAAGGCCGCCGCGCTGCGCTTTCAGCATCTGACGCCACAGGCCCGCACGGTGGCCAAGCAATGCCTGCTGGATTTCCTCGGTGTGACGCTCTCGGGCATGGACGAGCCGCTGTCGGACATCCTGAGCGAGATCGCCGAGGAAGACGGCGGGCGCGCCGAGGCGACGGTGATCGGTCGCGGCATGCGCACCTCGCTGTCGAACGCCGCGCTGATCAACGGCGCGATGAGCCACGCGTTAGATTACGACGACGTCAACCTCACCATGGGCGGCCATCCCACCGTGCCGGTCGCGCCCGCCGCGTTGGCGCTGGCCGAAAGCAAGAAGATGTCGGGCCGCGACCTGATCACCGCGATCGTCGCCGGCATCGAGATGGAATGCCGGCTGGGCGAGCTGGTGGGCAAGAGCCACTACGACAAGGGCTGGCACAACACCGGCACCTTGGGCGCCTTCGGCGCGGCGGCGGCCTGCGCCAACCTGCTGGGCCTCGACATCGAGCGCACGCGCCAGGCCATGGGCATCGCCGGCACGCAGGCCGCGGGCTTGAAGAGCACCTTTGGCACCATGTGCAAGCCGCTGCATGCCGGCAAGGCGGCGCAGAACGGCTTGCAGGCGGCACGCTGGGCGGCGAAGGGATTCACGTCGAACACGTCGATCCTCGACGTGCCGCAGGGCTTCGTCGCCACCGCCTCGTCGACGCCGGCGCCCGCGGCGGCGCTGGCCGATCCGCCGGGCGGGTTCCACACGACGGATACCGTCTTCAAGTACCACGCCGCCTGCTACCTCACGCATTCGAGCATCGAGGCGCTCAAGACGCTGAAGGCGCGCCATAACCTCAAGGGCGACGACATCGAGCGCGTCACGCTCAGGGTCGATCCCGGCCATCTCAAGGTGTGCAACATCGCCGAGCCCAAGACCGGGCTGGAGATCAAGTTCTCGCTGCGCTTCACCGCGGCGATGGCCCTGGCCGGCCGCGACACCTCGAACGACGCGGTCTACACCGACGCACTGACGCGCGAGCCGGAGCTGGTGGCGCTGCGCGACAAGGTCGTGGTCGAGACGCGCCACCACGATCACAACAGCGCCGCCGAGGTCGTTGTCAAGTTGCGCGACGGCCGCGAGCTCAGCGAGACCACCGATGTCGGCATCCCGATGACCGATCTCGACGCGCAATGGGCCAAGCTCGAGGCGAAGTTCCGCGCGCTGGTCGGTCCGATCCTCGGCGACGCGCGCACGAGCAGGCTCGCCGCGTTGTGCCGTGACCTCGACAGCGTCGAGGATATCGGCGAGGTGATGCGGCTCACGGTGAAGAATTAAGAAGGTGAACCACAGAGACACAGAGACACCGAGGAAGACAAAAACCAGAGCGTAGTCTCTGTCTTCTCATCCTCCGTGCCCTCTGTGTCTCTGTGGTTGTTTCTCTTTCATCGCATGAACAAACCTCGCACTTTCGTTTGCTTGTCCGGCGCCTGGATGGGCGGCTGGACCTGGCAATTCGTCGCCGAGAGACTGCGCGCGGCCGGCCATACCGTGCACACGCCGAGCTTCCGCGGCGTGGCCGAGCTGTCGCCCGAGATCGGCAACGAGAGCTGCGCCGAGGACGCGCTGGCCTGCCTGCGCGACAACGACCTCAGCGACGTCGTGCTGGTCGGCCACAGCTTCGGCAGCCTGATCGCGCAGATCGTGGTCGATCGCGATCCCTCGCGCGTGGCGCATCTGGTGATCATCGATGGCGGCATCGCGCGCGACGGCCAGTCGATCTTCGGCCGCATCCCCGAGCGCATCGCGGCGAAGCGCCAGACGATGGTGTTCCAAGTCAACGGCACCGACGTGCTGCCCTTCGCGCCGGTGACCAGCCTGATCATCGACGATCCCGCGCTAGCCCAGTGGACGCATGAGCGCCTGACGCCGCATCCGGTGCGCTGCTATACTGAGCCGGTGCGCATCGCCAACGCGCCGGGCAACGGCCTGCCGATCACCTACATCGCCTGCACCAAGCCACGCTACCCGGTCTCCGCCGGCAGCCACGAACGCGCGCAGGCCACGCCGGGCGTCCGCTTCCGCCCGATCGAGGCCGGCCACAACTGCATCATCTCCGCGCCCGACCTGGTGGCGAACGAACTGCTTCGTATTCCATAGCTGGGATCGCCGGAGTTCTCGGGGCCGTCCACGGCCCCTGACCTTCGCGGGGAGAAGGAAGACCTTGGCGCGCGACCGGCCTCGTCGTGCTGTCGACTGTCGCCAGCGTGTTCACGGTGCGCGGTATCGGGCGCGATCTGGTAGACTGAGGTGTCTGTCATCCCGAGCGTAGTGAGGGATCCAGGCCGCTTCCCTGGATCCCTCACTACGCTCGGGATGACAGACTCCGCTTCACTGAGATGCCTATCATGTCGAAGTTGTCGAATATCATTAGGCGCGGAATGTTGCCGCCGGTGCATCCGGGCCGGCTCCTGCGTCGCGAGATGACGGTGCGCGACCTGTCGGCCAACGCGCTAGCGCGCGCGTTGCGCGTACCGCCGGGACGCATCGTCGGTGTCGTCAACGGCAAGCGCGCGATCGCGGCGGAAACGGCGTTGCGGCTTGGGCGCTAATTCGGCAATGGCGGCGGCTTCTGGCTGATCCTGCAGGTCAACCACGACCTCGCCTCGGCCGAACGCGAGCACGGCGCACGCATCGCGGTCGAGGTGCCCGCGGCCGCCTGAGGCGCCGACGTCCACTCTCCGCGTTGTTCGGGCATGAACGCGTCAGGCTGTGACTATGGAAAAGGATAGCGAAGCGCACTCGAGCCACCCCGCCGGCGCCGATCAGGACTGGCCGGCGCTCTATCGTCGCGCCTTCGTTGAATTCGGCGGTCGTGCGCTGTTGAACGTGCGCGAACTCGACCACCCCTCGCCAAGGGATGCCCTGGCAGTCGCGCGACAGCTGCGGATCGAGGGCAATCTCAACGCCCGCGCGCTGGCCGAGCGGCTGGAAAAGATCGCCGGTGCCGATCTCTAGATTCCAGTCGGACGTTCTGGGCGTCATCGCGCAGACTCGCGATCCTGAAAGCTGCATCGTCCGAGGCAGTCCGATCAATCGCGCCGGGCCGCGGATATCGGAGGATGCCGACATCTTCCATGACCGAGAGGAGGCGGTGGCGCGCGCCGCCGCGCGTGACGCCGAGCTGCTGGCCGCGGCGGGCCATGCCGTGACCTGGGTGCGACGCGAGCCTGCGCTCCATGCGGCGCAGATCGCGCGCGGCGCGGACACCACGGAGCTCGAGTGGGTGGTCGACAGCGATTATCGGTACTTTCCCACGGTCAGCGATCCCGAGTTCGGCTACGTGCTGCATGTCGTCGATCTGGCGGTGAACAAGCTGATGGCCGCCGCGTCCCGGCGCGAGCCGCGCGATGTCGTCGATCTCGTGCGCCTCCACCAGCTTCACCTGCCGATTAGCGCGATCGTCTGGGCGGCGGTGGCTGTCGCGCCGGACTTCACCCCGGAAGGGCTGCTCGCCGAAATCCGGCGCAATGCGCGGTACTCCGCCGAGCACTTCCGCACCGTGCGAAGCGACACGGCGATCGACGGCGAGATCGTCATGCGCACGTTGCGAACGGCGCTGGACGAGGCCGAATCTTTTGTGTCGAGAATGCCGACGGAGGCGGTGGGCACGATTTATCTGAAAGACGGAACGCCCGTCATGCCCGATCCCGCCGCGCTCGGTTCTTATGTGGTGCACAAGCCGCGCCGACGTGGTCATTGGCCGACTGCTTCGGACATTTCGTCGGCGATGCTCGATCGGCTCCAGCGGCCGATACCGTAGCTAGGATTTCGGCGCACCGGCCTCGGCGAGCCGCAGCACCCGGATACCGGCGCGAGACGCCTGCTGGTATTGCCCCTGATCGGCCGTGACCAGCGGGCAATCGAGCGCCCGGCTCAGGTTTACATAGACGGCATCGAACAGAAAACCGTCGGCCGCCTCGGCGATCCTGTAGGCGGCCATGACGTGACCGGGCGTCGATTCCAGTCGCAGCGCCGCGTTCAGCAACGTCCATGCCGATTCCGCGGCGTCGCCGATCACGCGATTCTGCCGAGTGCCACGCAGCAGCACACCCATCACCTCCGGCAGAATGAGGTCGGGCGCGAACAGCTCGTTGTCGAGTGTCAAGAGAGCGGATGACAAGTCGCTGTCGGCTTCAGGGAGAATCCATTTGAGCGCCACCGATGCGTCGATGACGAATCTCACGGTGCCTCGCGCAGATCGCGTAACACGCTCGTGCTGTCGCCTCGATAGGTGCCTGACAGCTTGGCGCGCACCTCCTGCGAGATTTGCCGCGCCCACGCCATGCGCAGCGTGCGAATCGCGGTGTCATGGGCGTCGAGCTCATCTTGCAGCGCTTGGAGCCAGATCGAGTAGGCCTCGCGCCACGGACTAGCCCACATGTGCTTGATCGTCATCAACTCTTCAACGCGGTCCTTTACCTCGCCGATCATCGCCGCTAGCCGATTCCGGTGTTGCTGCGTCGAGTGGGGAAAGTCCTCAGCGAAGTAGCGCTTTCCTTCAGCAGCAAGCGGCATCTTGTCGACATGCGGGCCGATGCCTCTGATCTTCTCCGCCTTCTCCCGTGCTTCTGCCGCGTAAACTTTGGCTTCCTCGGTGGCCTGCAAAGCCCGCTGTCCATTCTCATCGAGGAACTTGGCAATAGCCCGCCGCCGTTCCGCTTCGGTCGGCAGTCTCGCGCCGCGAAGGCCGTCTTCTAGGAGCTTGGCGACAGCAGCCATGGCCCAATTATCGCAGGCGGAGGCCGAATTGCCAACGCCGCCGACATAGTCGCCGTAGTTCCTCGGCGTGTCGGAATCATGAAAAGAGCCGGCGGGCCGCCAGCGGTCCCAGTTATGAGTTGTAGCCGAGGTTCGGGCGCAGCCACCGCTCGGCCTGCTCGATATCGACGCCGCGCCGCTTTGCGTAATCCTCGACCTGGTCCTTGCCAATGCGCGCGACGCCGAAATACGCCGCCTCGGGGTGGGCGAAGTAGTAGCCCGACACCGCCGAGGTCGGCATCATCGCGAAGCTCTCGGTCAAGGTGATGCCGGCGTTCTGGCCGGCGTTGAGCAGGCGGAACAGCTCGGGCTTCTGGCTGTGGTCGGGGCAGGCGGGATAGCCCGGCGCCGGGCGGATGCCGCGATACTTCTCGCGCACCAGCTCGGCATTGGAGAGAGCTTCGTCGGGCGCGTAGCCCCATAACGTCTTGCGCGCGCGCTCGTGCAGGCGCTCGGCGAAGGCTTCGGCCAGGCGGTCGGCCAGCGCCTTCAAGAGGATGTCGGAGTAGTCGTCGTGCTCCGACTTGAAGCGCGCCAGATGCTCCTCGATGCCGTGGCCCGACGTGACGGCGAAGCCGCCGATCCAGTCAGCCTCCGGCGAGATGAAATCGGCCAGGCACATATTGGGCCGGCCGGCGCGCTTCTCGACCTGCTGGCGCAGGAAGTAGAGGCGCGAGAGTTCCTTGGTGCGGCCCTCGTCCTCGTAGAGCACGACGTCGTCGCCCTCACGGCGGCACGGCCAGAAGCCGACCACGCCCTTCGCGGTCAGCCACTTCTCGCGCACGATGCGGTCGAGCATCTTGCGTGCGTCGGCGAAGAGCTTGCGCGCGCTGTCGCCGACCACCTTGTCCTCGAGAATCGCCGGGTAGTTGCCGGCGAGTTCCCAGGCGCGGAAGAACGGCGTCCAGTCGATGCGCTCGACCAGCTCGTGCAGCGGGTACTCAGCGAAGACGCGGGTGCCGGTGAAGGCCGGCTTGGGCGGCACGTATCCCGACCAGTCGATCTTCAGACCGTTGGCGCGCGCATCGGCCAGGCTCGACAGCTTTTCCTTGGTGCCGTCGCCGCGCTCGATGCGGATCGCCTCGTACTCGGCCGCGACCTTGATGGCGAAATCCTCGGCCTGCGTCTCCGAGGTCAGCGCCGTGCAGACACCGACGGCACGGGAGGCGTCGAGGACGTGCACGGTGGTGCCCTGGTACTTGGGCGCGATGCGCAACGCGGTATGCACCTTCGACGTCGTGGCGCCACCGATCAGCAGCGGGATCTTGAAATCCTGGCGAGTCATCTGCTCTGCCACGGTCTGCATCTCGTCGAGCGAGGGCGTGATCAGGCCGGAGAGGCCAATAATGTCCGCCTTGTTCTCGTTGGCGGCTTTGAGGATGTCCTGGAACGGCACCATCACGCCGAGATCGATGACCTCGAAGTTGTTGCACTGGAGCACGACGCCGACAATGTTCTTGCCGATGTCGTGGACGTCGCCCTTGACCGTCGCCATGACGATCGTGCCCTTGGCGCGCTGGCCCTCGCTCTTCTCCGCCTCGATATAGGGGATCAGGTGCGCCACGGCCTTCTTCATGACGCGGGCGCTCTTGACCACCTGCGGCAGGAACATCTTGCCGGCGCCAAAGAGATCGCCGACCACGTTCATGCCTGCCATCAGCGGGCCTTCGATCACCTCGATCGGCCGGGTCGCGACCTTGCGCGCCTCCTCGGTGTCGTCAACCACCCACTGGTCCATGCCCTTGACCAGCGCGTGCTCCAGCCGCTTTTCCACGGGCCACGAGCGCCACTCGGCGTCGACGGTCTCGACGGCGCCACCGGTGCCCTTGTACTTCGGCGCCAGCTCCAGCAGGCGCTCGGTGCCGTTGGGTGTGCGGTTGAGGATCACGTCCTCGCAGGCATCGCGCAGCTCGGCCGGGATCTGGTCGTAGACCTCGAGCTGGCCGGCATTGACGATGCCCATGTCCATACCGGCCTGGATGGCGTGGTAGAGGAACACCGAATGCATCGCCTTGCGCACCGGCTCGTTGCCGCGGAAGGAGAAGCTGAGGTTCGACACGCCGCCCGAGATGCGCGCATGCGGGCAGGCCGCCTTGATGCGCTTGGTGGCTTCGATGAAATCGACGCCGTAGTTGTTGTGCTCCTCGATGCCCGTCGCCACGGCGAAGATATTGGGATCGAAGATGATGTCCTCGGCCGGGAAGCCGACCTCCTCGACCAGCACCTTGTAGGCGCGCTGGCAGATCTCGACCTTGCGCTGGCTTGTGTCGGCCTGGCCCTTCTCGTCGAAGGCCATGACCACGGCCGCCGCGCCATAGCGCCGGATCTTGCGCGCCTGCGCCTTGAAGGGCTCGATCCCTTCCTTCATCGAGATCGAGTTGACGATCGGCTTGCCGGCGACGCATTTCAGGCCGGCCTCGATCACGCTCCATTTCGAGCTGTCGATCATGATCGGCACGCGCGCGATGTCGGGCTCCGCCGCGATCAGTTTGAGGAAGGTCTCCATCGCCTTCTCGGCGTCGAGCAAGCCTTCGTCCATGTTGACGTCGATGATCTGCGCGCCGTTCTCGACCTGCTGGCGCGCGACCTCGACCGCGGCGTTGTAGTCGCCCGAGAGAATCAGCTTCTTGAACTGCGCCGAGCCGGTGACGTTGGTGCGCTCGCCGATATTGATGAACGAGGCGCTGCGCGGCTGCTGTATCGGTTCAGCGGCCATCAGAAGAAGCTCGCCGCTTCCATGCCCGACAGGCGCAAAGCCGGCACCAGGCTGGGTGGTCGTCGCGGCGGCAGGTCGCGCACCGCGTCGGCGATCGCCTTGATATGCGCGGGCGTCGTGCCGCAGCAGCCCCCGACGACGTTGATCCAGCCGGCCTCGGCCCATTTGCGGACGAGCTTGGCGGTGAGCTCGGGCGGCTCGTCATAGGCGCCCATGTCGTTGGGCAGGCCGGCGTTGGGGTAGACGCAGACCAGGCTGTCGACTCTGCCGTTCATGTCGGCGACATAGGGCTGCAGCTCGGTGGCGCCGAAGCTGCAGTTCAGCCCCATGGTCAGCGGCCGCACGTGGCGGATGGAGTGCCAGAAGGCCTCGACGGTCTGGCCAGAGAGGTTGCGGCCGGCGAGGTCGGTCAAGGTCATCGACACCATGACCGGCAGCTCTTCGCCGAGGTCCTCGGCGGCCTCGTCGGCGGCGACCAGGGCGGCCTTGGCGTTGAGCGTGTCGAACACGGTCTCCACGAGAATGAAATCGACACCGCCCTCGAGCAGCCCGTCGATCTGCTCGCGGTAGATGCCCTTGACCTCGTCGAAGCTCACGGCGCGGTAGCCCGGATCGTTGACGTTGGGCGACACCGACAGCGTCTTGTTGGTCGGCCCCAGGGCGCCGACGACGAAGCGCGGCTTGCTCGGGTCCTTCGCGGTCCAGCGATCGGCGTGTTCGCGTGTGATCTTCGCGGCGGCGAGGTTGATCTCGCGCGTCATGGTCTGGATGCCGTAGTCGCTGAGGCTGATGGCGTTGGCGTTGAAGGTGTTGGTGGCGACGATGTCGGCACCTGCGGCGAGATAGGCGTCGCAGATCTCGCCGACGATCTCCGGCCGCGTCACGTTCAAGAGGTCGTTGTCGCCCTTCTGGTCATGATTGAAGGTCCGGCCACCGCGATAGCCTTCCTCGTCGAGCTGGTAGCCCTGGATCATCGAGCCATACGGCCCATCCTTGACGATGATGCGATCCCGCGCGAGGCGCAGCAGCAGGTCGGCTTTTTCAGTGCGGGTCATGGTTCAATCTTTCTTACCTTCCCCCGGAGGGGGAAGGTGTCGCGGAGCGACGGATGGGGGATGTCTCAACGACATCGGAGTCCGTCTTCGACATCCCCCTTCCGCCCTTCGGGCACCTTCCCCCTCCGGGGGAAGGGAGGTCGTACGTATTCATCACGCCGCCTTCGTCGGCCGGACACCGAGCAGGTGGCAGATGGCGAAGGTCAGGTCGGCGCGGTTGAGCGTGTAGAAGTGGAAGGCGTTGACGCCCTCGCTCTCGAGGCGGCGGCACAAGTCGCCGGCGACGGTGGCGGCGATCATGCGGCGGGTCTCGAGATCCTCGTCGAGGCCCTCGAACATCTCGGCCAGCCAGGCCGGTACCTTGGCGCCGCACAGGCCGGCGATGCGCTTGACCTGCGCGAAATTGCTGACCGGCACGATGCCCGGCACGATCGGCGCGTGGATGCCCATCGCCCAGGCCTGGTCGCGGAAGCGCAGAAAGTCGTCGGGGTCGAAGAAGAACTGGGTAATGGCGCGATCGGCGCCGGCGTCGATCTTGCGCTTGAGGTTGATGAGGTCCGAAGCCGTGTCCTGGGAGTCCGGGTGCTTCTCGGGATAGGCCGCGACGCTGATCTGGAAGTCGCCGATCTTCTTCAGGCCGGCGACCAGCTCGGCGGCGTTGGCGTAGCCGCCGGGATGCACGGTGTAGGCGCCGCCCATGCCCGAGGGCGGATCGCCGCGCAGGGCGACGATGTGGCGGATGCCGGACTTCCAGTAGTCGCGCGCGACCTCGTCGATCTCGTCCTTCGTCGCGCCGACGCAGGTGAGGTGGGCGGCGGGATCGACGCCGGTCTCGCGCTTGATGCGCACCACGGTCTCGTGCGTGCGCTGGCGCGTCGAGCCGCCGGCGCCGTAGGTCACCGAGAAGAATGACGGCCGCAGCGGCGCGAGGCGCTCGACGGCGCCCCACAGCGTCTGTTCCATCGCCTCGGTCTTGGGCGGGAAGAACTCGAACGACACGGCGAGCTTGCGCGGTGCGCGGGCCGGGAACTCGGCGAGCGGTGTCGCCTGGCTGAGCGGTCCGGTGTCGGGGCTCATCGCGGTGTCTCCTGCAAGGGCGCGCCGGTCGTGGTCGTGACGACGGAATCGGCGTCGGCTTTGGATTTGGTGGCGCGCCAGATGCCGACCATCAGGCGCTTGCCTGGCAGGTGCAGCGGCGCGACCGCCTCGAGGCCGGCGGCGGCGAGCCAGCCGGCGACCTGGTTGTCGGCGAAGCCGAGATGGACATGGGCGTGCTCGCGGCGCAGCTCGACCAGGTCGTGCGGCGCGAAGTCGACGATCAGCGCCGTGCCGCCGGGCGCCAGCACACGCGCGGCCTCGCGCAGCACGGCGGCGGGATCCTCGGCGTAGTGCAGCACCTGGTGGATCGACACGACATCGATCGACATCGAGGCGAAGGGCAGCAGGTACATGTCGGCCTGGCGGATCTCGACGTGGGCGAGGCCGGCGCGGGAGAGGTTGGTGCGGGCCACCGCCAGCATCTCGCGCGACTGGTCGATGCCGGTGGCGCGCTCGGCGTGGCGCGCCAGCACCTCGAGGATGCGGCCGGTGCCGGTGCCGATGTCGAGCAGCGAGCCGACGTCGTCGGGGAGCAGGCCGACCAGCGCCTTCTCGATCTCGGCGTCGTCGATGTGCAGGGCGCGCAGCTGGTCCCAGCGCTCGGCGTTGGTGCGGAAATAGGCGATGGCGCGGTTCTCGCGCCGGCGGCGCAGGTCCTCGAGCCGGGCCATGTCGCCCTCGGCGCCGAGCTTGGCGACGATCGCCTCAACCACGGACGCGAGCTGAGGATGGCGCGCCAGCCGGAAATACGCCCACTGGCCTTCCCGGAACCGCTCCAGCAGCCCGGCTTCGACCATCAACTTCAGATGCCGCGACACCCGGGGCTGACTCTGCCCGAGGATATCCACGAACTCGCTGACCGTGAGCTGGTCGCGCGCCGCCAGCGCCAGGATACGCAGCCGCGTATCCTCGGCCGCCGCGCGCAGGAGCAAAAGAAGGTCGTCCATGAAGACATATAAATATATGCTTATATCGTGGTCAACCAATAAAATTTGATGTCGCAAAAAAGCCGACGTCACCCTTGGGAAACTTTGGCGTTGTGAACTGAGCGTGCGCGCAAGCATACTGCGCCACCTTTCCGAACCCCTCGGGATGGCGCAGCAGGTAGCGATGATCAGGTCTTTTCTGTCCCGTGTCCGGTTCGGCCTCGCCGTCGTGCTGGTGGCCGCCACGACCGGCTTGGGTGCGTGCGCCAGCCAGGAACCCGGCGAGCCGTGGGATCCGTTGGAGGTCCCCAACCGCTTCATGTTCGCGATCAACCGTACGATCGACATGCTGATCGTCCGGCCTGTGGCGGTGACCTACAAGTTCTGGGTGCCCGAGCCGATCCAGCGCGGCGTCAGCAATGTCGTGCAGAACCTCGGCGAGCCGGTGACGGCGATCAACGAGGTGGCCCAGGGCGAGCCGTCGCGCGCGGCGCAGACCATCGCCCGCTTCCTGGTCAACACCACCATCGGCATCCTCGGCATCTTCGACGTCGCCAAGGAACTCGGCATGCCGCCGACCAAGGAGGATTTCGGCCAGACCATCGGCGTGTGGGCCAAGGCCCCGCCGGAGGATGGCGGGCCCTATCTCGTGCTGCCGCTGCTCGGCCCGTCCAACGCGCGCGACGCGGTGGGCCTGCTGGTCGACTACGTCATCGACCCATTCCGCATCCTGACCTGGCAACTCGACGTCGAGTACCTTATGTACGTGCGGACCGGTGTCACCGTGGTCGATGTCCGCTCGCGCACCATGCAGGCGCTCGACGACATCGAGAAGAACTCGGTCGACTATTATTCGGCGCTGCGCAGCGCCTATACGCAGAAGCGCGCGGCCGACATCCGGCAGAAGGGCGCCCCGCAGACCGCGTCGATCGCGCTGGTGGCGTCGGGGCGGCCGGAGCTCGGCTTCGCGCGCTGACGCGCCATCGAATGGAGGCTCAAGTGACGGCGTTTCGGCGTTGGCTGGTGACGTGCGTGATGGCGTCGGCGGCGATGGTTTTCGCCACGATCGGCGCGGCCGCCCAGGAGGCGGCGCAGGTGGTCGAAAACATGGCGAGCCAGGTATTGGCGACCGTGAAGACCGGCGCCTCGGACGCCGAACGCGAGCAGCAGATGACCCAGCTGTTCCGCGCCAATTTCGACGTCAACGCGATCGGCCAGATGGTGCTGGGCCGGCACTGGAACGGCGCCACGCCGGAGCAGCGCGACAGGTTCATGGCGGCCTTCGAGAGGGCCGAGATCCGCGCCTATTCCGGCCGCTTCAAGAACTACCAGGGGCAGACGCTGAAGATCGGCAAGGTGACGCCCAATGGCGCCTCGCAGCTGGTCGACTCGCAGCTTATGCAGCCCGCCGGCCAGCCGATCCGCATCGTCTGGGAGATCTCGCGCGGCAAGGTGATCGACATCGCCGTCGAGGGCGTCAGCATGGGCATGACGCGGCGCTCGGATTTCAATTCCTATGTTCAGCGCAACGGCCTCGACGCGCTGATCAACGAGCTGCAGCGCCGCGGCGGGTGATCGTCACGCTCGCGTGAAGCGGATTGCCGTAGCGCGCCCTAAAACTCATGTGAGGACGGCTTGCGCTGGTGCGCGCGCGCGGCGAGAGTTGGCGCCGTGAACCCGGCAGATTTGGCCGCGGGAGGGTAAGCCCATGGACAGCAACGCCATCGTCAAGGTCGCAGCCGTCGACCCGATCTGGACCGAGATCCGCGAAGCCGCCCAGGATCTCGCGCGCGCCGAGCCGGCGCTCGCCAGCCTGCTGCACGCCACGATCCTCAGCCAGCCGCGCTTCGAGAGCGCGCTCAGCTACCACCTCGCGCGCATGCTGGCGACCAACGAGACGCCGGCCATGCTGATCCGCCAGACGCTCGACGAGGCGATCGCCGGCGATCCGGAGATCGGCGTCGCCGCCCGCGCCGACATCGTCGCCGTCTACGAGCGCGACCCCGCCTGCCGCTCGCGGCTCGATCCCTTCCTGTGGTTCAAGGGCTTCCACGCCCTGCAGACCTACCGCGTCGCGCATTGGCTGCACGGCCGCGGCCGGCGCGGTATGGCGATGTTCTTGCAGAGCCGCTCGAGCTCGATCTTCGGCGTCGACATCAACCCGGCGGCGCGCATCGGCAAGGGCATCATGATCGACCACGCCACCGGCGTGGTGATCGGCGAGACCGCTGTGGTCGAAGACGGCGTGTCGATGCTGCAAGGCGTGACGCTCGGCGGCACCGGCAAGGAGACAGGCGATCGCCACCCCAAGATCCGCAGGGGCGTGCTGATCGGCGCTGGCGCAAAGGTGCTGGGCAATATCGAGGTCGGCGCGCGCGCCAAGGTCGCCTCGGGCAGCGTCGTGCTGCACGCCGTGCCGGCCGGCTGCACCGTCGCCGGCGTGCCGGCCAAGGTCGTGGGCTGCGTCGATTGCGAGGAGCCGGCGCTGGAGATGGACCAGCGCATCTGAGTCGCACCGTCGTCCCGAGCGCAGCGAAGGACCCAGCGATCGAACGAATGAAACAAGCGGCGCCGGCTGATCACCGGCGCCGTTCGTGTTTGCGCCAGCATACGGCTGACCCCTACGCGTCGCTCAGGATGATGAAAGCGTGAAAAGAGGAGGCCACCACGATGTGCGAGTGTGCGCGGTTCGATGTACCCCGCCCTGTGGCACCATCGACCTTCACGGCATCTCGAGAGGAGACTCGACCTTCGCAGGCGTCAGCGGCGCGAGTTCTTGCCGATAACACTCTGCGCGTCTGATCGCTCGGATGAGGTAGATGAAATGGGCCAGCAACTGGAGGTTGCTCAAGATCTGACTTTGTTGTAGTTGTATTGGGCATTCGATAGACGCGTGCCGCTGGTTTGAAGCTTCGTCATTGCGGTGACTGCGCCGATAGGGCGCTTTGGACGCGACAATTGCGCGTTCCCATTGTCCGAGGATTTGTCTCCAGGTTGAGTCGTCGTCGTCGCGAATGAGTCGCCTGCGCTTCGGAGCTGCGGACTAGCCGAGAAGATCTCTGTAGCGGCCGGCACTGCCCGCCGCGCGTGAAGTTGAGCGTTCGGCCAGACACACCGCTTTCGAGCCGGGGCGTCGAGAGCGGTGGATCATCCCCGCTCCGGAGGTACCACACGATGGCTCGCGCACGGTCTCGTACACCTGTGAAGAACCCTCCGCCCGCGCCGTCCGCGGGTACTGACACGACTGGGGAGTTCACCGGCAAGTACCTCGTCCTTCTGCGCGACAACGGCGTGAAGGAAGGGCTGCAGGCGATCAGGAACGCCGCCGGTCTGAAGGATGTCTGCAATGCCGCTGACTATAGCGGGGCGGCCGTCGAAATGGCCGATGCGGAACGGGCGGAAGTGTTCGTCCTCGACAAGCTCAAGGTCGCGGTCGTGGATGCCGATCCTACCCAACTGGGTGGACTACAGGCGGCGGCAACCGAGGATGGAGCGATCCTTTCGGTAGAACCCGAACGGATCATGTATGCCTTCGCTGATCCGCGTGCTCGCGAGTTCCCGTTTGAATACCTGCGAGGGTACAAAGATGCGGTGAACCACTTGTTCGCCCAGTTGGTCGGCGAGACGGCGGTCGGAGCGCGGGAGACGGAGATCGCGTTAGCCGATACCGCCCAGTTTACTTGGGGATTGCAGGCGACGCGGGCGCACCAGTCGCGATTCAGCGGACGGGGAATTCGAGTGGCCGTGCTGGACACAGGGATGGATCTGGACCACCCGGACTTTGCGGGCCGCATTGTGCCCGCCCAGACCCAGTCGTTCGTGACCGGGGAGACAGTGAACGACTTGAATGGACACGGTACCCACTGTGTCGGCACGGCCCTTGGATCCCAGCAACTCGTCGGCGGGATGCGATACGGATGTGCGTTCCGTGGTGACATCTTCGTCGGCAAGGTGTTGAGCAACGCCGGTTCAGGTGCCGACGCGGGCATCCTCGCCGGGATCAACTGGGCAATCACCAACCAGTGTCGGGTGATCTCCATGTCGCTTGGCGCGCGTGTTCAGCCGGGCGAGCCGTTTTCAACGATCTACGAAAACGTGGCTCAACGGGCACTATTGTCCAACCCCGGAACCCTGATCGTGGCCGCCGCTGGCAACGACAGTCGCGTCCCGGGGACGAATACAAGATTTGAGCCGCCACGTCCGGTCAGCCGGCCGGCCAACTGCCCCTCGATGATGGCCGTCGCCGCGGTAGACTCGAATCTTGACATCGGGGTGTTCTCGAACGGTGGGATCAACGCAAACGGCGGCGGAGTCGATATCGCCGGGCCGGGCGTGGGGGTCTTCTCATCGGTTCCGGATCCATTCCCGCCGAACGTCCAACCGATCGGTTCCGGCCGACCCTGGCCGCCCCGCTATCACACCATCTCTGGTACGAGCATGGCCACGCCCCATGTGGCCGGGATCGCAGCGATGTGGCTGGAGGCCCGTGGAACCGCCACAAGCGCTCAGGCACTCTGGCAACTCCTGACCGGAAATGCCCGTCGGTTGACGCTGCCCAGCAGAGATGTCGGGGCCGGGCTGGCGCAGGCCCCGATTTAGTCCTCTTCTGCCGAGCTCGAGCCATCCAGGTCTGGCCCGGCAAAATTCTGGCGTTGTAGAGTTCGGGAGGTGTTCCCATGTCGAAGGATCAACGGTCTGGCCCGATACCGTGATCGCGTCGCGGATTTGGAGATCCTTCCATGGCAAAGAAGAAGTCAATCAATGTCACTGTCCTGGTGGACGAGGCTCACAAGGACAACCTGGCTGAGGTCGCGAGCGAGCTGAAGGACAAGGGGTTCGTGCTCAAGGAGTCGCTCAGTGCGCTCTGTGTTCTCACCGGGAGTGTGCCCGCCACCTCCTTCGCCGCGCTGTCGAAAGTCCCCGGTGTTGCGGCGGTGGAGGAGGAGCGAACAGATTACCGCACTCAGTGAGGATGGTGCTCGAACGGCGGGTACGCGACTCGAGCTGCGTGTCGGCGGGGTTGCCGGCGTCTCTTCTGCTTTTCCCAGTTGGCGACGGTGTCCTTGGTTGCTCCAATGCGCCGGCCTGCTTGCCACCGCGTCAGGCGATTTCCCCGTCGCCTCCTGAGATGCTCCCCTGGTGTCGCGGGGCTCTCCGCACGATCCTTGGTTTCGGAACGTTGGGACATCAAGGCGCCTCCGGACCCATCGCACCAAGAGTGCGCATTCCCGGGATTCACATCGAGGCGCCGTTCAGGTAGTGTGCGCGTCCAAATGAACGCGCATCGCTCCCCCTCGCGATCGCCGCTGTTCACCCCCGCGAAGCGGGTCCTCGCCGCGCTGGCCATTCTGCTGATGGCGGCCTGCGATACGACCTATAGCGGACGTGAAGGCACGATCGAATATCCCGGTTCGGGCGCCAGTCCCGGCACCGTCGCGACCTATGTCACGAAGGAAGGCGACACGCTCGACGGCGTCGCCGCGCGTTTTGGCGTGCCGCGCGACACGATCATCCAGCGCAATGGGCTGAAGGAGCCCTACAAGCTGCGCGCCGGCACGAGCCTGGCGCTGCCCGGCGCGCGCTTCGTCGACATGACCACCACCGCGCGCGGCGCGCCGCCCGCGTCGGCGCCGTCGCCTGCCGGGGTGGCGCCCACCATCGGCCGTGTCGAGTCCACCGATCTGCCACCGCCCCCAGGCACGCTGCCATCAGGCACGCCGCCGGCTCCGACGCCACCGACA
>JALHMM010000127.1 GCA_022844045.1 Reyranellaceae bacterium
CCGCGCCGGCGATGCCCGCGCCGTCGCCGGCGATCGAGACGCCGTCGGCGCCGCTGTGGCCCCAGGTGTCGAGCGCCGGCACGAAGCAGAGCTGCGCGTCGTCCCAGCGATGCGCGCAGCCGATCGACATCGCGAGATTGATGTTGGGCACCACGCCTTGGTGCAGCAACAACGTATCGCAGTCGATCCGCCGCGTGGCGCCGCCGCGGTCGGTGAACGAGACCCCACGCAGCCGGTCGTCGCCCTCGGCGCGCAGCTCGGCCACGCCGCTGATCGGCTTGAGGTGCCGCTTGGTCTCGCGCATCAGCGCCAGCCCCTTGGACAGGTAGGGCGAGGTCGCGAAGGCCAGCATGTCGAGGCCGGGGCGAAGGCGCGGCGTCGTGTCGAGGATCGCGCTCAGCGTGCCGCCGGCGCGCAGCAGCTGCGCGGCGAGCAGCCACAGCAGCGGGCCGCTGCCGGCCAGCACGGTGCGGCCCGACGGCGCCAGCCCAGCGCTCTTGAGCAGGATCTGCGCCGCGCCGGCGGTCAGCACGCCGGGCAGGGTCCAGCCGGGAATCGGCATCGGCCGCTCCTGCGCGCCTGATGCGACGATGACATGGCGTGCCCGCAGCAATCGCGCCTGGCCGCCGCTGGAGAGGCCGATCTCGCGCCGATCATCCTCGACGCGCGGCGCGACGCTGAAGACGGTGGTCCCCGGCATGTAGGTGGCGCCGCTGCTGGTGAAGGCGCGCGCCAGATCGAGGCCGCGCCAGTAGTCGTCGCCGAACACCGTGCCGTGGCGCACCGGCGTCTCGGTGATCGCGCGATAGATCTGGCCGCCGGGCGAGGCTTGCTCGTCGAGGACGACGGTGTCGACGCCGAGTTGCCGGGCAGTGATCGCGGCGGCCATGCCGGCGGGTCCGGCGCCGATGATCGCCAGCTCGCAGGTCTCGCTCATCGTCCGAGGGCCATCGCATTGCCATGACCTTCCCCCAGAGGGGGAAGGTGCCCGCAGGGCGGATGGGGGATGTCGAAGACGAACACCTGATTCGTTGAAGCATCCCCCATCCGTCGCGCTACGCGCGCCACCTTCCCCCGCCGGGGGAAGGTAGGCTCAAAGTCATGTGCGATCGCCCCGCTCATCGTCCGGCCACGCGCTTGCCGCGCTGCGTCTCGACCCGCATGCCCTCGCACACACGCACGAGGCAGCCCTGGCGGTTGCCGACGCCGTCGATGCTCACGAGGCAATCGAAGCACACGCCCATCAGGCAGTAAGGCCCACGCGGCGTGTTCGACACCGCCGTCTCGCGGCAGGCGGCGTGGCCCGCGGCGAGCAGCGCGGCGGCGACCGTGTCGCCGGCGCGCGCGGTGATTGCCGCGCCGTCGACGGTCAGCGTCACCGATGGCGCGTCGGCGAGATCAGGCAGCCGACGGAACATGGAAGCGTTTCGCACTGAAGGCGGTGAAGTCGTCGGTGAGGCCGCCGCTGGCGATCAGCGGCGCCAGCAGCTTGGCGTGCGCCGCCGCCAAGGTGACGCCGCTGTGGCAGGTGGCGACAAAGGCGCCGGGATGGCTCTTCGATTCCTCGTAGATGGGAAAGCCGTCGGGCGTCATCACCCGCAGCGCCGCCCAGGTGCGCACGACGTTGAGCGAGCCCAGCAGCGGAAACATGCGCACCGCGCGCTCGGCGATGGTGCCGACCACGCCCAGCCCGATGCGATCGTCGAAGCCGGCTTCCTCCAGCGAATCGCCCATCATCACGCCGCCCTCGTCGGTCTGGCGGATGGTGACCACGGGATAGTTCAGGAATGGCGCGGCCTTCTCGGTGATGACGATCTGGCCGCGTTGCGGGCGCACCGGCACGTCGAGTCCGACCATCTCGCCCAGTCTGCGGTTGCCGTTGCCGGCGGTCAGCACGATGCGCGGCGCTTCGACGGTGCGCGTGCCGCTCTTCACCACGAACACGCCGCCGCGATGCTCGATGGCATCGACGCTGTGCTCCGGCAGATACGACACGTTGCGCAGCTTCAGCGCCGTATGCAACGCACGTAGCAGGCGCGGCGAGTTGGCGTGGCCGTCGAGTGGACAATAGGCGCCGCCGACGACCTCGGGCCCGATATCCGGCAGCATCTTGAGCAGCCGTGCGCGATCGACAATCTCGTAGGGCAGGTCCGACTGGTTATGCAGGCGCTTGAGCATGGTGTCGCGCCGCTCGAGCTCGGCCTCCGACAGTGCCAGCGAGAAGCCGCCGGGCCGTTGGTGCGCGACATCGATGCCGGTTTCTTCGCGCAGTTCTCGTGCGAAGCCGGCCCAGGCATCCGACGAGGCGCGGGTCCAGCGCGCGTAGTCGGGCATCCCCAGGCCCTTGCTCTGCACCCAGACCAGCGCGAAATTGCCGCGCGAGGCGCGGAACGCGACGTCGCCCTCGTCGAGCAGCGCCACGCGCTTGCCGGTGCAAGCGAGCCCCCAGGCGATCGCCGAGCCGACCAGCCCGCCGCCGATAACCGCGACGTCGTGCTCAGCCATGTTGGATGTTTCGTGCCGGCTCGTGCATGATTCTTCGACCTTGACGCGCCGGCCGCGGAAGTCAACGACGGTCGGCGATGATCGATGATGAGGAGGTCGGGTTGGAGTTTGTCTTGACGCGTCGTCGTGTGTTGGGTGCGGTCGGCCTGTTGGCGCTGGCCGGCGCGACGCCGGCGTTCGCCCAGGCGCCACCGGTTGCCGTGCCGGCGGAGCCGCTCAACATCGTGATGGTCGGCGACTCGCTGGGCGAGGGCGTGTGGAGCAGCCTGTACTGGCGCTTCCATTCGACGCGCGAGGTCAGGGTGATCAACGCCGCCAAGGCGGCGACCGGCTTCAATCGGACGCCCTACGAGGACTCGCTGGTGCTCGCCAGCGGCCAGGCGGCGCAGCTCGCCGTGATGATGACGGGCGCCAACGACGCGCAGAACGCCTGGGCGCTGCAGGAGGGCGGCGCGATCGGCGTGTTCGGTACGCCGAGCTGGGCGCCGCTCTATCGCCGGCGCATGGATCGCTTCTTCGATGCCGCCCAGGCGCGCGGTACCACGGTGATCTGGATCGGCATGCCGGTCATGCGTGATCCCGGCTTCGAGCGGCGCATGGCGGTGGTGCGCGAGGCGCAGCGCGAGGCGTGCCAGGCGCGCGGCGTCACCTATCTCGACCTCGTGCCGCCCAGCGTCGACGAGACGGGCGCCTACACCGCGACCAAGAAGGACGATAAAGGCCGCATCCGTGCCTTCCGCGGCGACGACGGCGTGCACCTGACGATCTACGGCTCGGAGTGGGTGGCGGAGATCGTGCTGTTCACCCTGCTCGATCTAAAGCCCGCGTGGATGGACGCGGCGCGCGAGAGGCTCATCCGCACGGCGTTGGGGTAATATTTTTCTCCCTCTCCCCGCGTGCGGGGAGAGGGGCGGGGTGAGGGGGAGTTTCAGGTTGCGCACGATCGCCGTGCGTCACTCGATGCAGCCCCTCACCCAGCCCCTCTCCCCGCAGGCGGGGAGAGGGAGCAAGAGAACGGAGGAAGCGCATGCGCATCACCGACGGCCAGATCCATCTCTGGAGCAGCGGCCTGCCGATGAACCCGCACCGGCAGATCACATCGTATTCGGTCGAAGACGCGTTGCGCGACATGGATGCAGTCGGCGTCGATTCCGCCATCATTCATCCGCCGAGCTGGGATCCGCGCTGCAGCGAGGTCGCCGCGGAAGCGGTGAAAGCGCATCCGCGGCGCTTCGCGATCCTCGACGCGTTCGACATCACCGCGCCGGGTGGCCGCGAGACCATCGCGGGTTGGCGTCAGCGGCCGGGCATGTGCGGTCTGCGCTTCGCCTTCCTGCGCCCGGGCACGACGACCTGGCTCACCGACGGCGCCATGGAGTGGCTGTGGCCGCAGGCGCAGAAGCACAACATCCCCATCGCCATGATGGTGCCCGGCCGGGCGCGCGAGGTGGGCGAGATCGCGTCACGCTTCCCGGACCTGAAGCTGATCATCGACCATTGCGCGGCGCGGCGCGGCAAGGTCGACGCCGAGGCTTTCGAGGATCTCGACACCTTCCTCGACCTCGCGCGCAAGCATCCTAATGTGGCGATGAAGGCGACCGGCGCGCCGAGCTATTCCAGCGGGCCCTATCCGTTTCGCACCGTGCACGATCCGCTGCATCGCATGTTCGACGCCTTCGGGCCGCAGCGTATGTTCTGGGGCACCGACATCACGCGCATGCCCTGCTCGTGGCGTCAGTGTGTGACCTTGTTCACCGAGGAGTTGCCCTGGCTCAAGGGCCGCGACCTCGAGCTGGTGATGGGCGAGGCGATGCGGCGCTTCATCGGCTGGACGGGTTGAGGAGGAGACCGCGATGCGTCGAGCGATGGTAGCTGCGCTGGCGTTGGTCGCAGTCTTGGCGATTGGCGGCGTCGGGCGTGCCGAGTGGCCGGACAAGCCGGTCAAGTTCGTCTCCGCCTTCGGGCCGGGCACGGCGACCGACACCGTCGCGCGCCTGCTGGCGCAGGAGATGGCGGTGCTGCTCAAGCAGCCCGTGGTGGTCGAGAACAAGGCCGGCGCCAACGGCATCATCGCCGCCGAGGCGGTCAAGAACGCGGCGCCCGACGGCTACACCGTGCTGATCACCACCAGCACGACGCATGCCGGCAACCCGGCGATGTACAAGAGCCTGCCCTACGATCCGGTGAAGGACTTCATGCCGCTGGGCCAGCTCACCTCGAGCCTGGCGATCCTGCTGGTCAGCGCCAAGACGCCGGCGAACACGCCGCAGGAGCTGGTGGCGCTGGCCAAGAAGCAGCCGGGCAAGCTGACCTTCGGCAGCGGCAACGGCTCCTCGCGCATTTCGGGCGAGATGTTCAAGTCGGCCACCGGCATCGACATCCTGCACGTGCCCTACCGCAGCGCGCCGCAGGCTTTGGCCGACCTGCTGGCCGGCCAGATCGACCTGATGTTCATCGACGCCATCGCCGGCATGGCCGCGATCAAGTCCGGCCAGGCGCGCGCGCTGGGCGTCACCGGCGCCGGCGGCGAGAGCCTGCGCGCGCTGCCCGACGTGAAGACGTTCGACGAGCAGGGCATACCCGGCGTGGTGCTGACGGCATGGAACGCGGCCTATGTTCCGTCCGGCACGCCGCAGGCGATCGTCGACAAGCTGGCGGCCGCGATGCGTCGCGCCACCGAGCAGCCGCGCTATCAGGAGGTTCTCGCGAGCCTGGGTGCCGCGAGCAAGGTGACGACGCCGGCCGAGCTCGCGGTGTTCCAGGTCGCCGAGATCGAGAAGTGGCGCAAGGCCGTGCGTGAAGCCGGCATTCCGCTGGAATGAGCTGAAAGGAGACACCGATGTCGGCAGGACAATTGCGCACCTTGTTGCGCGCCAAGAAGCTGATCGTCGCGCCGGGCGCGATCGACGGCATCACCGGGCGGCTGATCGAGCAGGCCGGCTATTCCTGCGCCTACATGACCGGCGCCGGGACCTCGGCGACGATGGGCTATCCCGACTATGGCCTGGTGACCATGAGCGAGATGGTGGCCAATGCCGGGCGCATCGCGTCCTCGCTGTCGATCCCGCTGATCAGCGACGCCGATACCGGCTACGGCAACGAGCTCAACGTCTTCCGCACGGTGCAGGAGTTCGAGCGCGCCGGGGTGGCGGCGATCCATATCGAGGACCAGGTGTTCCCGAAGAAATGCGGCCATCTCGACGACAAGGAGCTGATTCCGCGCGAGGACTTTGTCGCAAAAATCCGGGCCGCCGCCGCCGCGCGCCGCTCGCCCGATTTCGCGATCATCGCCCGCACCGACGCGCGCGCCGTGGTCGGCTTCGACGAGGCGATCGCGCGCGCCAACGCCGCTCTGGCCAACGGCGCCGATGTCGCCTTCGTCGAGGCGCCGCAGACCATGGAAGAGATCGCCGCCGTGCCGAAGCGCGTGAACGGCCCATGCCTGCTCAATGTCGTGCGCGGCGGCAAGACGCCCGACATCGACATGACCGACGCCGAGGCGATGGGCTACG
The DNA here is from genome assembly GCA_022844045.1 of Reyranellaceae bacterium. Classification (GTDB taxonomy): domain Bacteria; phylum Pseudomonadota; class Alphaproteobacteria; order Reyranellales; family Reyranellaceae; genus JAFAZJ01. The sequence goes on from JALHMM010000127.1 coordinate 6,018, forward strand.
CCATCGCCATCTTCCCCGGCCTGCTGTTCGCCGCGATCATCGCCGCCTGTGACCAGCAGCTGGCCGAGCTCAAGAAGACCAACCGGCACCCGAAGATCGCCGGCGGCGTGCCGCTGCGCGAGACATTCGCGCGCTTCGGCGCCAACGACTGGGATGCGCGACGCACGGCCTATCGCGATCAACCGAAGGCGGCGGAGTAGCGCTTAGGGGCGCCCCCCGACCGCTAGGCCGTGCGATCGCGGCGGCGGCGGGGTAGGGCGCGGGCGGCGCCGGCCAGCACCTTCTGCGACTCGCTGACGATGGTCGTGCCGACCGATTGGCGGACCTCGCGGTCGAACTTCGACAGCGCCTCGCGGATCTGCGCGATCAGCGGCGCGGCATCTGCGTCCGGCATGCGGAAATAGGCCTGCGCCTCGGCCATCAGGGCGGGCAGCGCGGCGGCGGCCGACTTGGCCACGGCGGCCGAGGAGGAGGCGGCGGACTTCGCGGCGGCGGCCGACTCCGAAACCTTGGCCATCACCTCGTGAATGCTGCGGCCCAGTTCCTCGGCCTGCGTCTTCCAGTCGGCGGTGGCGATCTGCAGGCTGGCGTGGCGCAGGCACAGCGGATCGCCGCTGACGGCCGTATTGCGCACGGCCAGCCGGCCGCAGCGCACGCAGGAACAGGCCATCTCGGCCGACGCCACCTCGACGATCTGCTCGACCAGCTCCGACGACTCGGGGGCGCCGGTCCAGGTCGCGTCGAGACCGCCATCGCGCTTGGCGATCGAGATCCAGCGGAAGCTGTCGAGCTCGGAATCGTCAAGAATCTGCGTGACCTCGGAGAACATGTTGGCGACCTGCGCGACCCAGCCCAGCGGCAGGGTTTCGAGCTGCGCCCGCGCCGCGTCCTCGATGCGCCCGTCACAGGCCGCCAATAGGGTCCGCAGCCGCTTGTTGGATCGTTGCTGTACCATCGCGCCACTCCCGGCCACAGGCCAGCCCAGGCACTCTTCGTGCCGCTATCGCAGCATGTGGGGACGACCGAGCCCAAATCCCAGTCACCCCGTCAGAGTACAGTCGAGTTGCTGTCAAGTCACGGTCTCTCCGCGACATGAATGTCACAGCTGCGCGACAGTTCCCGCTACACTAATGAGATGGACGACGAGACTTCCCTCCGCGTCTACAGCGATCCCCTGGCGCGTTGGTTCGTCACGGAGGCGTATCGCATCACCGACACCGGCGCGCTGATCGCCCAGGCTGGCGAGCAGCTGGTCGGGGCGGGTATCCCGCTGTACCGCCTTGCTTATTTCCAGGGCACGCTGCATCCCGAGTTCGCCGGCAAGGGCTATTTCTGGCGGCGCGGCCGCGGCATCGAGACCCAGAGTGCGCAGCACGGCCTGTTCGAGGCCGACTTCTATCGCGACAATCCCCTGCCTGCGGTGCTGGAGCAGCGCAAGACCGTACGCGTGCGGCTGGACAGCATCGAGCCGCAGGCGCCGGTCCTGAAGCAACTGAAGGAGGAGGGCGCCACCGACTACGTCGCCCTGCCGCTGATCTTCTCCAACGGCCATGTCGACGCGCTGAGCGTGGTCTCCGACCAGCCGGGCGGGTTCTCGGCCGCCGATCTCGACCGGATGTTCCTGCTGCAATTCGCCTTCACCCGCCTTGTTGAAGTGCATTCCCTGAGGGACACCGCGATCAACCTGCTCGACGCCTATGTCGGACACGCGGCCGGCGAGCGCATCCTGGCCGGCGAGATCCGTCGTGGCGGGGGCCGGACCATCGAGGCGGTGATCTGGTACTGCGACCTGCGCGGCTTCACCAAGGTCTCCGACAGCATGCCGCGCGACAGCGTGATCACGCTGCTCAACGACTATTTCGGCGCCATGGGGGCCGCGGTCACCGGCGCCGGCGGCGAGATTCTGAAGTTCATGGGCGACGGCATGCTGGCGATGTTCCCGGTCGCCGTGCCGGCCCAGCGCCGCTTCATCGCTCAGCGCGCCGTGTTGGCCGCGGTCGAGGCGCGGCGCGCCATCGAGGAGCTCAACCGCCAGCGCGAAGCGGCCGGCGAGGCGGTGGTGCGCTTCGGCCTGGCGCTGCATGTCGGCGAGGTCAATTTCGGCAATATCGGCGCCAGCTCGCGGCTGGACTTCACCGTCATCGGCCCGGCCGTGAACTACGCCGCCCGGCTCGAACGGCTCTGCGCCACCATCGGCCGGCCGGTGCTGCTCTCGGCGGCGCTGGCGGCGCTGCTGCCCGAGGGCGACCCCGTGAAGCTTGGCGATTACGCGCTCAAAGACATCGCCGAGCCGCAGCCGGTCTACGGGCTGCCATAATTGGCTGTCACAGGCTGATACCCTAAGCCATTCGGCCGCCGCGTTCTTGCCCGTCGGCCGCCCCTGTCGAGGGGCCAAATGGACGCCTGACTTTCTCGGAGGACGCCCATGAAACGCCTTGGCCTCGCCGCCCTGATGACCCTCTCGCTCGGCCTCGCCGCCTGCGGCGACACCCCGACGGACCGCGGCCTGAGCGGCGCCGGCATGGGCGCCGGCGCCGGCTTGCTCGGCGGCCTGCTGGTCGGCGCGCCGCTCGAAGGCGCCCTGCTCGGCGGCGTCGTCGGCGGCGCCGCCGGTGCGCTCACCCAGCGGAACCAGATCGATTTCGGCCGCCCGATGTGGCGTTAAACCCTTCTCCCCGCGCAGGCGGGGAGAAGGTGCCGAGCGCTTGCGAGGCGGATGAGGGGCTTCTCGCGCAACGGCGACTATCGGTGTCGTCGAGACTCCGCGAAGCCCCTCATCCGCCCTTCGGGCACCTTCTCCCCGCCTTCGCGGGGAGAAGGCCTAGGCGTGCATGAACCGCTTGAGCCGTCCGTCGATGATCTGCTCGGCCTCGCGCATGATGCGGTCGATCAGTTCCTTGACCGTCGGCACGTCGCGGATCAGGCCGGCCACCATGCCGCAGGACCAGGCGCCGGCATCCATCGCGCCGTCCTTCATGATCTTGGGATAGACGCCCGCGACCTCGGGCAGGATGTCCTCGAACTTGATCTTCGAGCCGAGCTCCTTCTCCTTCTCGAGCAGGCGGTCGACGGCGGCGTTCTTCAGGACTCGTTCGGTGTTGCGCAGCGGGCGCATGACGAGGCGGGTGTCGAGTTCGCTGGCGGCGACCAGCGCCTGCTTCACGTTCTCATGGATCGGCGCTTCCTTGGTCGCCATGAAGCGCGTGCCCATGTTCATGCCCTCGGCGCCCAGCGACAGCGCCGCCACCAGCGAGCGGCCGTCGGCCATGCCGCCCGAGGCGACGAAGGGAATCTTCAGCTCCTCGGCCGCGCGCGGCAGCAGGATGAAGTTGGGCACGTCGTCCTCGCCGGGGTGGCCGCCGCACTCGAAGCCGTCGACGCTGACCGCGTCGCAGCCGATCGACTCGGCCTTCAGCGAATGGCGCACCGAGGTGCATTTGTGGATCACCTTGATGCCGGCCTCCTTCAGCGCCGGCAGCCATTTCTGCGGGTTGTTGCCGGCCGTCTCGACGACCTTCACGCCGCCCTCGACGATGGCGCGCACATAGCCGGGATAGTCCGGCGGCGTCACCGAGGGCAGGAAGGTGAGGTTGACGCCGAAGGGCTTCTTCGTCATGTCGCGGCAGCGCCGGATCTCGTTGGCCAGCAGCTCGGGCGTGCGCTGTGTCAGCCCGGTGATGATGCCGAGCCCGCCGGCGTTCGACACCGCCGCCGCCATCTCGGCGAAGCCGACGAAATGCATGCCGCCCTGGATGATCGGATGCTCGATGCCGAGCATGTCGGTGATTCTGGTTTTCATGGATAGACCGCCTCGTCTTCATCCGCCCGCATGCGCAAGGCGGCGTTGCCACCGGAATGTTTCTCGAACGCGTCCTTATCGTCCTTATACAGCCAGGCGTCGGTCGAGGCGAACCTCCGGAAATCTCAGACGGTCATGAGGTATTGCGATTTGACCCTGTGCTGTTTCTGAACGGATAAGCGCTTGATCCGCGCCTCACAGCGCTGAAGAGATCGGCGAGAAACGGTGAGAGCGATGGCCGAGCTGCGCATTTTCTCCTATCTGCCAAACCCCCGGATCTGGAAGGCCACGATCGCCGCGCGGCTGTGCGGGGTTGACCTCGAGGTCCGCGGTGCCAAGCCTTCCGAGCTGCCGGACTGGCTATGGGACTTCGACGCCAAGCCTCTCGCGGCGGAGGAGAAAGCCGCATACGCCTCCACGGCGCGCGCCGGTCGCGTCGGATTCAAAGGCGGCAAGCTGATCAAGACCGACGGGTTTCTGCTGGCCCATCCCTTCGGGACGGTGCCGGCGGCCTTCAGCCCCGACGGCGCGACGGGCATCTTCGAGTCCAACAGCATCATGCGCGCGGTGGCGCGGCTGGGCGCGGACCGCGTACAGCTCTACGGCCGCGATCGCTACGAGGCGTCGCGAATCGACAGCTTTCTCGACGCGAGCCTCGTCTTCGCGCGCGACGCACAACTCTATCTCCTCGCCTTCCGCGGCGACGACTTCGCGATCGACCTCCACACCCGGGCCGCCGAGGCGTTCGCCATTTATCTGAGCGGCATCGAGCAGGCGCTCCATCCGGATCGTCGCTACCTGGTCGGCGAAGCCCTTTCGCTCGCCGATATCTGCTTCGTGGCCGAGCTGTGCCTGTTCTCCAACGAGCGCACACGGCGGGCATCGTTGCTGAAGCGCGGCCTGTCGCCGATCCTGGCCGATGGGTGGCGCGACACCTATCCCCGTGCCTCGGCGCACTGGGCTCGGCTCTGTGAGCATCCGGCCTTTGCGCCTGATGTGTGTCCGTATCTGCAGAAACTGGACGCGCTCGCCGCCTGACCAACCAAGAGGCATCGACAATGGCCGCCCAACCCGACAAAAGCGAACCCCAGACCTCAACGCAGGATGTCGCTCTCATCATTGGTGGCGGCCCCGGTATCAGCTCGAGCTGCGCGCGACTGTTCGCGAGGAGCGGCATGCGGGTGGCTGTTGCCGCGAGGAATCCCGACAAGCCGGTCCTGCATGCCCTGGAGAAGACGCACGGCGTGCGACGATATTCGTGCGACGCGAGCGAATCGGCGGCCGTGGAAGCATTGTTCTCGCGTGTGGTTCAAGACCTCGGATCACCGACGCTCGTCGTGCACAACATCGACGGCCGGGTTCCCGGGATACTCGGCAAGGGGATCGTCGAAGCCGAGCCGGGCATGGTGTTCGATACGCTTCGAAACTCGGCGTTCAGCGCCTTCCTGGTCGGCCAATGCGCGGCACGGCTCATGCGCGAGCACAAATCAAACGCCAACGGCGTGAAGGGAACGATCATTTTCACGAACGCCAGCGCAGCGCTGAAGGGATTTGCGCGCAGCGGCGCGTTCGCGATGGCGTGCCATGCCAAATCCGGCCTCGCGCAGAGCATGGCACGGGAACTGATGCCGCAGGGTATCCATGTCGCGAACGTGCCGATCGACGCCGCGATCGGCTGGACGCAGGAAGACGGTACGCGCGCCCATCGACGAGCAGGGACGACCGTCGACGACAACATGGCCGACCCCGAGCATATCGCCGAAACCTATCTGCTGCTGCATCGACAGCACCGGTCGACCTGGGCCTACGAGATCGTGCTGCGCCCGTGGGTCGAGAAATGGTGACCGGACGTCAAGGGAAGGTATAGCGCTGCGCGATGGGCGGCACGCGGCTAGTGCCGTCGTAGCAGACGATCATCGCCGTATGCACCATGTTGCCCTTGCCGTCGGATCGGTACTCCGCCGCGAGGCCGCGATAGCGCATGGTCGAGAGTTTCTCGCGCACGGACTCACCGGTGACGCTGCCGGCTTTGGCGATCTCGGCGATGGCCACCGCCAGCATCGAGACGGCATCGTACTCGGCCGCGGCGAAGGCATCGGGATCGGCGCTGTACTCCTTGCGATAGGCCTCGACGAAAGCCTTCATCTTCGCATCGTCGATCGAAGCGGCCGGGAACGAAGCGGTTTCGGCACAGACGCCCTTGAGCTCCGCCGGCTGGAACAGCTCGGCCGTGGCCGGCTGCGCCATCGCCGAACCCGCGATGATGGGCAGATCCGGCGCCACGCTGCGCGCGGCGCGGATGGCGAGCGCGGTGGATTGCGAGTGCAGGTGCAGCACCAGCGCGTCGGCGCCCGCCGCCTTCGCCTTGGCGATGATCGGCGTGAAATCGTTGATCGAGGTGGCGACTCCTTCCTCGAGGGCTACCACGATGCCGCCATCGGCGAAGGCCTTGGCCAGCACCTCGCGGCCGGACTGGCCATAGGCGGTGGTCTGATAGATCACCGCCGGCTTCTTCGCCTTGGTGACCTCGGCGACGTAGCGCGCATGGGCGACCTTGACCACGCCGTCGGCGGGGAAGAAGCGGAAGAACCAGGGATTGCCGAGCTCGCTCAGGCGCGCCGTGCCTGACACGGCGAGCAACGGCAGTTTGGCGGTCGCCGCCTCGGGCAGCAGGGCCAGCATTTGCGTGCCGAGGATCGGACCCAGCACCGCCACCGGCGCCGCCGCGCCATCCCGCGCGCCGTCGCGCAAGGCGCGATGCCATGCCGTGACGGCGGCTTCCGGCGCGGTTGTCGTGTCGAGCACCTCGGGGACGAAACGCACCGTCGCCGCGACATCGCGGATGGCGAGCAGCGCGCCCTCGCGCTGGCTCTTGCCTTCCAGCGCGGCGAAGCCGGTGAGCGGCAGCAGGATCGGCAACCGGAACGACGGCACCGCCTGGGCGCGAACGATCGGCGGGGCCGCGAGCGTCGCGGCCGAGGCCAGCAGGAGTCGTCGCGACAGCATGGCTAGACCGCCGCGCCACCGGCCCAGGGCGACATCACCTCGTTCATGCCGGTGACCGTGCCGGTCATCGGATCGCGGCGGATGCAGCTGGGGTTGGCGAAGTTCAGCGGGTAGATCGGGTTGGGTACTTCGACGAGAGGCATCTTCTTGGAGATGGCCCGTTTGATGTCATCGTCAAGGTCCCAGTTGGCGCGCACCGGGCCGACGCCCGACACATCGATGCGCGGCTGGTGGAAGGCCGCCTCGACATCCATGCCGCGATCGGTCTGCATCATGATCAACTGCGCGACCGCCGGCACGATGCGCCGGCCGCCCGAGGCGCCGATGGCGAACCAGCCCTCGCCGTTCTTCGACACCACGGTCGCGCAGATGTTGCACAGCGGCCGCTTGCCCGGAGTCAGCGAGTTGGGTTTGCCCTGCTCGGGGTCGAACCACATGATGCCGTTGTTCATCAGGATGCCGGTCTTGGGCAGCATCACCCGCGAGCCGAACAGCGACAGCAAGGTTTGCGTCAGCGCCACCATGTTGCCCTCGGCATCGACGGCGTTGAAATGCGTCGTGCACGAATCGGTGTGCGCGTCGCCCATGGTGCGGAGGCGTTCCTCGTAGGCGGTGTGCAGGCCCTCGGCCACGGCCATGAAGGCGGCCGCGTCGGGCGCGCCGTCGCCGATCGTGCGATCGCCGATCAGCTCGAAGGCGCGCTTCATCGTCGGGCCGGCGGTCAGGTAGGGCACGGTGTGAATGGTGGCGCCGTTGCGCTGGAACTCGACCGGCTCGACCACACGGGCGTGGTAGCCGGCGAGATCCGCGAGCGAGATCGCCGAGCCGCCGGCGTTGAGGTCGGCGACAAGGTCCTTGGCGATCTGGCCTTCGTAGTAGTCGCGCGGGCCGGCGTCGCGGAGCCGTTTGAGTGTGTTGGCGAGATTGCCCAGCTTGATACGCGGCGGGTTGCCTTCCCAGTCGATCACCGGCGGGAAGCCGTTGGGCAGGTAGGTGGCGCGCGAGGTCTCGTAGCGATTGAGCGCCGCGGCGCCCGTGGTGATCATCGTCGTGCCGTACCAGTCGCAGCTCATGCCGCGCTCGGCCAGCTCGATGCCGGCCTCCATGACCTGCTTCCAGTCCCAGCTGCCGAAGCGCTTCAGCGCCGTGGCCATGCCGTCGACCTGGCCGGGCACGGCGATGGAGTGGTAGCCCATGACGTTGTTGTCGTTGACCACCGGCGGCCAGCCGAATAGGTCGCTGATCGCCTTGCCGCCGGTCAGCGCGTAGTTCTTGAGGTCCAGCCCGCGCGCCGCCACGGCGCCGTAGTCGACGATGTAGGCTTTGCGCTCCTTGGCGATCCACACCGCCATGTAGCCGACGCCGCCGATGCCGCTCATCCACGGCTCGACGCAGCCGATCGCCATGGCCGTGGTCACCGCCGCGTCGATGGCGTTGCCGCCGCGCGCCAGGGTCCGCGCGCCCATCTGCGCCGCCAGCGTATTCTGGGCCACGACCGCGCCCTTGCCGCGCACGGCGTGCTTGATGATGCGCTGGTTGCGATTGAAGTTTTCGCTCATGTCGATACGGGTCCCCGGCTTCGTCGCCGCGACCATAGCAGACGAAACCTGCGCCAAATCAGGGATTTGCCCGCATGTCGGGGATGCATGCCGGGGTGCGGTCGTATAGGCTTTGCGAGCGCGATCGTGACGGCCCTGGACGACATCGACCTCAGCGCCCTGCTGGCCGGCGACAAACGGACCTGGGACCGTTTCGTCGCCGCCGCGGCGCCTCTGATCCACGCCGTGGCTCGCCGCGTGGTGTCGGCGCACGGCCTGTCGGCGGAGGAGGCCGGCGACGCCGCTCAGGACGTCTTCGTGCGGCTCTGCGCCAACGAGCGCCAGCTGATGAAGTCCTACGACCGCTCGCGCGCCTCGCTCGCGACCTGGCTGGCCGTGATCGCGCGCTCCTGCGCCGTCGACCATCTACGACGCAGGCGCCAGCCGACCTCGGCGCTCGACGACGTCCCGGAGGCGGCGGTCGCCATCGAGGACCGCCATGTCGAGAAGCTGAGCATTCCGCCGGGCCTGCTCACCGAGCGCCAGGCCCTTGTTCTGACACTGCTTTACGACCGCGACATGGACGTGGCCGATGCCGCCGCCCTGCTGCGGGTCGATGCCCAGACGGTGCGCAGCACACACCACAAGGCGATGCTGCGCCTGCGTGAACATTTCCGCGTGAGCGCCTAGGGGGATGGGGATGATGACAGCTCACCAAACGTATCTCGAAGGGGAATGCCCCCGGAGTAAGAGACCATGACCCAGGATGACGGATCGAGGAGCGCGCCCGACGCGTCCGGCCGCGCCCTGTGGCAGCGGGCGAAGGCGGCCGGGCCGGCGACGGCGACGGCGGACCATCGTGTCGATGACGCGATGATCGCCGCCTGGCTCGACGGTCGGCTGTCGGACGCCGACACGGCGCGGGTCGAGCGGCATCTGGTCGAGCACCCCCAGGCGATGCAGGCGGTGCTCGACACCCGCAACGCGCTGGCCGATGCGGCGCGCGCGCCGGTGCCCGACAGGGTGGTGGTGCGCGCCCAGGCGCTGGTCGGCTTCGAGGCCGAGCGCAAGGTCGGGGGCGGCGGGCTGGCCGGGCTGTTCGGCAGCTGGCGCCGCGCGCTGGAGATGGCGGCGGTGGGCGCGGCCTTCGTGGTCGTGATCGCCGGTGGCTTCTCGCTGGGCGGCGGCACGCAGGAGGCCTATGCCCATTCGGCGCTCAACAACGCCGCCGCCGTCGAGCTGGTGCTGAACCCGCTGGGCGCCTTCCGGCTGACCGACGACCTCGCCGATCTCCTGACCGAGCAGGGAGGCCGCTGATGCTGCGCAAGCACCTCGCCTGGATCCTGCTCGGCCTGTCGGCGACGCTGAACGTCGCCTTCATCGGCGGCTTCGTGCACGCGCGCTATGTCGCCGAAACACCTCACCTGATCGATTCGCGGCCTATTTCGTTGCCGACGGGACCGACGCAGATGCCGACGATCGGCAAGCCCGGATCCGGCCCGTCGCCGCAGGAAGCGGCGCGCGAGCTGGGTCTCACCGAGGGCCAGATGCGCGGCCTGCGCCAGATGCTGGCGGAGCAGCGCCGGCGCGCCATACCTGTCCTCCGCGAGATGACGGTGCAGCGCGACGCGCTGGTCGCCGAGCTGGGCAAGGACAGGCCCGACGCCGCGACGGTGGATCGCGCCCTCGACCGCATCGGCCAGTTGCGCACCCAGCTGCAGAAGGACAACGTGCAGGCGGCGCTGCGTTTTTCCGAAACGTTACCTGCGGAACAGCGTGAACGCTTCCGCCGGTCGATGGTCAACCGCGCTATGGGCATGCAGCAACCCCGCCGCCAGGCGCCCGTCGAGCGCAAGTGAACCAGGGAGGGCGATCATGGTCGTGACCGCGATGCCAGTGCGCCGAAAAATGGGACGCCGCGCGATGCTGGGCGGCACGGCGCTGATGGCCTTCGCCGCGCCGGCGATCCTGTCCTCGCCGCTGCGCGCCGCCGGTACCGGCTTCGATGCCGCGCGCCACCTGCTTTCGCGCACCGGTTTCGGGCCGAAGCCCTCGGAGATCGCCGCGTTCGAGCAGCTGGAGCACGACGCGGCGGTCGACAGGCTGCTGCGCGCCTGGAAGACCGAAGCGGTGACGCCGGCGCCGTCCTGGATCGGCATGTCGCCGCCGCAGGCGCGCGAGGCGCAGCGCACGTTCCAGGAGAAGCGCGCCGCGCGGGCCGCCGCCGGCAATCCGCCC
>JALHMM010000128.1 GCA_022844045.1 Reyranellaceae bacterium
CAATCCGCCCGGCGCGTCGCCCGGCGCCGATGCCGGCGCGCCGCCGCCGCGTCCCGGCACCATGCCGAACAAGCCGCTCGAGAACGCCAACCCGCTGCAGGAGCAGGGCCGCGAGCTGCGCAACTGGTGGATCGAGGAGATGCTGGTCACCGACCAGCCGCTGGTCGAGCGCATGGCGCTGTTCTGGCACAACCACTTCACCTCGGGCCTGCAGAAGGTGCGCTTCGCGCCGGCGATGTATCGCCAGAACGCGCTGTTCCGCCGCCATGCGCTGGGTAACTTCGCCACGCTTCTGCGCGAGATCGCTCGCGATCCGGCGATGCTGCGCTACCTCGACGGCGCGCAGAACCGCGCCAGCCAGCCCAACGAGAATTTCGCCCGCGAGCTGCTCGAGCTGTTCACCCTGGGCGAGGGCCATTACAGCGAGGCCGACATCAAGGCGGCGGCGCGCGCCTTCAGCGGCTGGGGCCTCGATCCGGAGACCGGCGCCTTCCGCTTCTATCCCGGCGCGCACGACACCGGCGCCAAGACCTTCCTCGGGCGCACCGGCAATCTCGACGGCGGCGACATCCTCGATGTCCTGCTGGCGCGTCCCCGCACGGCCGAGTTCCTTGTCGCCAAGCTGTGGCGCGAGTTCGTCTCGCTCAAGCCGAACGACGGCGAGATCAAGCGGCTGGCCGGCGTGCTGCGCGGCGCCAACTACGAGATGCGGCCGCTCTTGAAGGCGATGTTCTCGTCCGAGACGTTCGGCGATTCGGCCAATCGCGGCAGCCTGATCAAGTCGCCGGTCGAGCTGGTCATCGGCACGGTGCGTCTGCTGGGCCTGCCGGTACCGGAGAAGACCCGGCTGGCGCGCGCCATCCAGGCGATGGGCCAGATTCCGTTCGAGCCGCCCAACGTCAAGGGCTGGCTTGGCGGCGAGGCGTGGATCACCACCAACACCCTGCTGATGCGCCAGCAGATCCTGCGCCGCATCGTCGAGGCCACGTCGGTCGCCTCGGCCGACGACGGTCCAGAGGGCGGCATGACGCCGCCGGGCATGATGCCCAAGCCAGGTAGGCGCAGCGACCGGCGCGAGCAGATGGAGCCCGATCCGCGGCCGGTCGAAGGCCGCAGCCTGCGCGGTGCCGGCATGAGCGCGCGGCTTGGCCCCAGCCTCTCGGGCGTCGACGTGCCGACCCTGACGCGCGCTCTGCTGCCGCTGCCGCCGCTCTCGCCGCTGCCCGCCGATGCCGGACCGGGCGAGGCGGTGGCGACCTTGCTGCTCGATCCTGTCTATCAGCTGAAGTGAGGCCTCCGATGTTGCGTCGTGACCTCCTCGCCGGACTCTCCGGCTTCGCCGTGGCCATGGGCGCCGCCGGCGCCTGGGCGCAGAACCGCCAGGCACCACCGGCGCCCGCGCCCGCGCCCACCTCGTCGAACCCGCGCTTCGATCGCATTCTGGTGCTGGTCGAGCTCAGGGGCGGCAATGACGGGCTGAACACGCTGGTGCCCTACGCCGACGCGGCCTATCAGCCGTCGCGCCAGGGGCTCGCCATCGCGCGCGATCGCGTGCTGCAGCTCGACGAGCGCGTCGGCCTTCACCGGGCGCTCGAGCCGATGATGGAGTCGTGGAAGGCGCGCGACCTCGCGGTCCTGCAGGGCGTCGGCTATCCCTATCCCAACCGCTCGCATTTCCGCTCGATCGAGATCTGGGACACCGCCTCGGCGGCGAGCCAGACGCTCAGCGAGGGCTGGCTGGCGCAGGCTTTCGCCGGCGTGAAGCGGCCGGTCGACCGGCGCCTCGATAGCGTCGTCATCGACAACAACGCGCTGCCGGCGACCGGCGGCGACCTGCACACCATCGTCATGCAGGATGCCGAGAACTTCATCAACCAGGCCAAGGCGATGCGCGAGACTGGCGCCCGCCCGCCGACGACCAACCCGGCGCTCGAGCACATCCTGAGGGTGCGCGCCGAGACGCACGCCGCCTCGCTCGGGCTGGCCGAGCGTATGAAGGGCGCGCCGACGCCAGCGAAGCCCTATGGCGAGGGGCCGCTTGCCAACCAGCTCGAGCTGGCGACGCGCATCCTGCTGGCGCGCGTGCCGGTGCTGGCGGTGAAGGTGGCGCTGGGCGGCTTCGACACGCATGCCGGTCAGCGCGAGACGCACGAGCGCCTGCTCGGCCAGCTCGGCCGCGGGCTGGCCACCCTGCGCCACAACCTGATCGCCGGCGGCCGCTGGAACGACGTGATGGTGATGACCTATACCGAGTTCGGTCGCCGCGTTAAGCCCAACGCCAGCGGTGGCACCGACCACGGCACCTCGTCACCGCAGTTCGTCATGGGCGGCGCGGTGAAGGGCGGCCTGCACGGCGCCTATCCCTCGCTCACCGACCTGCAGGACGGCGACCTCAAGCACACCCTCGACTTCCGCAACGTCTTCGGCACGGTGGCCAAGAGATGGTGGGGCCTGAACCGCGACTTCGGCGTCCGCCAGCCGCAGACGCTGTCGTTCATCGCTTGATCGGGCGCCGGCGCCAATAAGTCAGACGCCGCCGAGCCACAGCACCCGCAGGCAGAACAGCGCGATCAGCGCGCAGGCGATCGCGCCGCCAATGCCGGCCTTCGGCCCCCAACTCCGGGGGAAGAACAATGACGCCGTGGTCAGCGCGCAGAGCAGGCCGATCAGCGCGACGATGCCGTTGATGATCCACGAGCCGATGCGATCGAACAGGCCGGTGCGCTCCTCGAACGTGTCGATGTCCTCGATCAGCAGGCTGAAGAGCCCGGCCAGCGCGACGAGGACGGCGATGAAGACGACGACACCGAAAGGAATGCGGCGCACGAGCGCGGGCGCATCACTTCCCCTGCAGCACCACGTCGCGCACCGAGGGACGCATCGCCTCGATGCGGATGTACCAGATCAGCAGGCCGGCGATGATCTTCACGCCGATCGGCAGCATGATGTAGGTGACGACCAGCCCGGTTGAATCGAACTTCGCGTTGCCTGGATCGAAGCCCAGCATCGCCGCCACGGGCAGCGAAAACGCCGCGCCCACGGCCGTCGCCAGCTTGGTCGACAGCGCCCACAGGCCGAAATAGGCACCGGTCTCGCCCTTGGAGTCGGCACCTTCCTCGGCGTGGATGATGTCGGCGAGGATCGAGGGCGGCAGGCCATAGTCGGCGCCCAGCGCGAAGCCGGTGAGCACGGCGGCGGCGATGAACAGCCAGATCTGGCCCTCGCCGATCAGGCCGGCGCCACCGAAGGAGACCACCGTCAGCACCATGGCGGCGAACCAGGCCGCGGCCTTGCTGGTGCGCTTCGACAGCCACATCCACAACGGCACGCTGGCGGCGGCCGAGATGAAGTAGGTCAGCAGCACCATGCCGGCCTGCACCGTCGTGCCCTTCAGCACGTACTCGACATAGAACAGCATGACGCTGACCGCGATGCCCAGGGCCGAGCCGTTGACGACGAAGACCAGCAGCAGGCGGCGGAAGCGCGGGTTCTTCAGCGGCGCCAGGAAGTCGTGGAACACCGAGGCGCGGCCCTTGCGGACGACCGGCGGATGCACCGAGTTGGGCGACCACAGATAGCTCGGCAGGAAGCAGAGGATGGCGATCGGGATGAACAGGATGCCGAAGATGCCGTAGCCCTCGATCTCGGCGGCCTGCTTCAGGCCGGTGACGACGGATTGCGCGGCGGCGACGGCGGCGGCGTCGCCGCCGGCCTTGGCGGCGGCGAGCGCCGCGGTGGCGGCCTTCCACGCCTCGGCGATCTCGCTGTGGATGTTGGGATTGATCAGCAGCGCCGGCAGTACGACGGCCAAGGTCATGCCGGTGAGCCCGAAGACCTCGCGCGCCACGGTGACGCGCGTTCGCTCGTTGTAGTCGTCGGTGAGATCGGCGCCATGCGCGTGGTAGCTGATCGACACGCCGGCGTAGCCAAGATGCACGATGATCAGCGCCGCGATGAGCCACACCGTCAGGCCGACGACACCCAGCGATTCCTTCGACGGCGGATCGAACAGCATGAAGAAGCCGCCGACCAGCATCGGCATGCACATCGCGACGAACAGCAGGCGCCCGCGCGGCCGCTTGGTCATGCGGTCGCTTATGTAGCCGATCAGCGGATCCTGCAGCGCGTCGATGATGCGGGTGATCAGCAGATAGGTACCGAGCGCGGCGAAGGATAATCCCAGCGCGTCACCGTAAAATTTAGGCACGTTGAGCACGACCGGTAGCGCCGCCATGTTGAGCGGCAGCTGCAACGTCGCGTAGGCGACCAGTCGTTTGAAGGGCAGCTTAACGTGCGTCGTCGAGTCCGGCGAACCGGCGGCGGCGGCGATTTGCAAGGGATAGCCTTCCTGTGACTTTTCTTGGCGGCGACTATGCGGCTTCGCGGGCCGCGCGCCAAGCGTCAGCTATGGGTGAATTCGGCCTGAACCACGTCGGTGCGGCCGCTGGCGAAGCCGGCGGCGCAATAGGCCAGGTAATAGCGCCACATCCGTACGAAGCGCTCGTCGAATCCCAAGCCACGCACGCGCTCGACCACGCCGTCGAAGCGGCCGAGCCAGACCTCCAGGGTGCGCGCGTAGTCGCGGCCGAAGGCGTGCGCGCCGGCCAGCGCCATGCCGGCGCGCCGGGCCTGGGCGCGCAGGGTCTCGGCCGAGGGCAGCATGCCGCCGGGGAAGATGTAGGTCTGGATGAAGTCGGCGCCGCGGCGATAGCGCTCGAAGCAATCGTCGGCGATGGTGATCGCCTGGACGATGGCGCGGCCGCCGGGATTGAGGTGGCGCTTCAGCGCGTCGAAATAGCTCGGCCAGTGGCGCTCGCCCACCGCCTCGATCATCTCGATCGACACGATGTGGTCGTATGTGCCCTCGACATCGCGATAGTCGCGGAACTCGACCGAGGCGATATGCGCCAGCCCGGCGCGGCTCAGCCTTTCGCGCGCGTAGGCCAGCTGCTCGTTCGAGATGGTGATGGCGCGCACGCGCACGCCGCGGCGCGCCGCGGTTTCGGCGAAGCCGCCCCAGCCGCAGCCGATCTCCAGCAGGGTGTCGCCCTGGCGCGCGCCCAATCGATCGAGGATGCGCTCGTACTTGGCGCGTTGCGCATGGTCGAGCGCACGCGCGCTGTCGCCGTCATAGAGCGCCGACGAGTAGGTCATCGTCGGGTCGAGCCATAGCGAATAGAAGGCGTTGCCCAGATCGTAATGCGCGTGGATGTTGCGCCGCGACCCGCGTTTGGTGTTGTCGTGCCGCAGATGCGACAGCCGCAGCAGCTGGCGGCGCCACCACGACGCACGCGCGACACGGCTCAGCGCCGCCTCGTTGGCGGCCATCAGTTCGAGCAGGCGCACGAGATCGGGCGAGTCCCACTCGCCCGCCATGTAGCCCTCGGCGAATCCCATGTCGCCGGAGGACAGCACGCGCGCGAAGACCCGCCAGTCCCGCACGTGGATGGTCGCTTCGGGCCCAGGCTCGCCGCCGGCGAAGCGGCGCGTGCGGCCGTCGGGCAGGCCGAGCGACAGTGTGCCGACCTTCAGGCGATCGAGCGCCCTCAAGGCCACGAGCGCGGCCAGCGGCAGGCCATCGCGGGTGGTCTTTTGGCGGGCGATCCTCTGGCGACCGATCATCGTGTGAGCATCTCTCCCGGCGGCTCCGGCCTCGGATGGTAACGGGTCCTTTTGCGCCACAGCCCAAACGCTTGCCAGTGTATGCGGAAAATCACGGCCAGTGCCACCAGCGGATTGGCCACGTAGCGGCGCAACACCGCCGCCCGGTCGAGGGTGCGGCGCGGCCCGGCGATTCCGGTCGCCAGCACAAGGCCCTCGGCGTCGCCGTAATGTACCTGAGCACCGACCGCGTGCTCGTCGATCGCGAAGCTGAAGCGGTAGACACCCTCGATCGGCAGGAAGGGCGAGACATGGAAGACCTTGCGCCCTTCGATCCAGTCCTCGCGCGCGATCGGCCGGCCATCGTCATGGGCGACGAGATAATTGTGCGTGTCGCCGAAAGTGTTGGCGACCTCGCACAGCACCGCGCGCAGCCCGCCGTCGCGGTCGAGGCAGAACCAGAAGCTCACCGGATTGAAGACGTAGCCGAACTGCCGGGGCAGGGTGAGTAGCAGGATCTCGTCGTCGCAGACGCGATCCAGCGCATATTGCGCGAGGATCGCGCGCATCCAGGGCAGCGGCGGCGAGCCGTCGCGCGCGCCATGGTCGGCGCTCTTCAGGTCGACGAGGCCGCCGCGATCGATCCAGTCCGTACGCGATAGCGGCACGCAGAAGTACGGCACGTCGTAGCGGAACGCGTGCGCGCGCGGACGCAGGCGCTTGTGAAACACCTTGCCGAGGACGAGGCCACCTTCGACGGCGCGTGTCACGTGCGTGTCACACGCGCCGGTACCGGCGCGGGCGTCGGCAGCGGCACGAGATCGCCGAGATCGGGCAGGTGCGGCGTATCGGCGAGCGGCGGCCGCTCGGTCTCCGGCAGACGCCAGGGCCGCCGCACGCCCAGCCGCTCGGCGACGCCGAGGCCGGCGGCGAGCGCGTCCTCGTGGAAGCCGTAGCCGGCGTAGCTGCCGCAGAAGAACACGCCGCCTTCGCCCTGCAGGGCGGGCAACGCGCGCTGCGCCTCGAGCGCGGCGCGATCGAACAACGGGTGGTCGTAGCGCATCTCGGCCATGGTCAGCTCCGGCGACGGCGGGCGCGTCGGATTGAGCGACACAAAGATATCTGGGGCGTCGCCGAGGTTCTGCAAGCGGTTCATCCAATAGGTCAGGCTGGCGGGCGCGTCTACGGCGCCGGTGTCGGCGACGTAGTTCCAACTCGACCAGACGCGGCGGCGGCGCGGCATCAGGCGGACGTCACGATGCAGGACCGCCGCGTTGGCGGTGTAGCGGAAGGCGCCGAGCACCTGGCGTTCGCGCGGCGAGGCGTCGCCCAGCAGCGCCAGCGCCTGATCGCCATGCGTGGCGAGGATCACGCGATCGAACCGGTCCCACTGGCCCGCCGTGTCGCGCACGCGCACACCGGCGCCATCGCGCTCGATGCGCGTCGCGCCGATGCCGAGGCGCGCCTGCGCGCGCAGGGGTTCGACGAGGCGCGCGACATAGTTGCGGCTGCCGCCGCTCACCGTGCGCCAGCGCAGATGATCGGCGACGCGCAGCAATCCGTGATTGGCGAAGAAGCGCACGAAGGTGCGCGCCGGATAGTCCAGCATGTCGCGCATCGAGGTCGACCAGATCGCCGCCGCCATCGGCAGCAGGTAGCGATCGGTGAACGGCGCGCGAAAGCCGCGCTCCTCGAGATAGTGGCCCAGGCTCAAGGTGCAGTCCTCGGCGCGCACCAGCAGCTCGGGCGCTTCGCGGTTGAAGCGCGTGATCTCGCGCAGCAATCGCCAGTGCGCCGGATTGGCGAGATTGGAGCGCTGGCCGAGGAAGGAGAGCCAGCCGCTGCCGTATTCGTAGCGTCCGCCGCCGAGGCTGACGCCGAAGCTCATGTCGCTCCACGAAGTGGCGACGTCGAGATGGCTCAGCAACGCCATCAAATTGGGATAGTTGGGCTCGTTGTAGACGATGAATCCGGTGTCGACGGCGATCGCGCGGTCATCGATCGTCACCTCGCGCGTGTCGCTATGGCCACCGAAGCGCCGTTCGCGCTCGTACAGCACCACCTCGTGACGACTCGACAGCAACCACGCCGCGCCGAGACCCGCCACGCCCGAACCGATAACCGCGATTCTCACTACGCCCTCTCCGCCCGCAATCCACCCGCATGGGCGGTCTTGCACTGTACGTTGGGGGGGGGTCGCTGGATGATCGCGACCTGTCCCCCCGAGAGAGCTGGACTATCACATCTGGCTGATTTGACTTGGACTTTCCTTTGCCTGCGGGGCCAAGGCGCGGGACGCCAGGTAGGCCGATACCGCCTGCAATCCTGATAGCGGCTGTCCGCCAGCGCCGGCCTGGCAGACCGCGTCGATCGCCGGCAGCACGTCGCGCTGCAGGTCGTAGCCTTCGACCAGCCAGCGCGCCATCCAGCGTTCGAGGTCGGCTGGCGGTCCGCCCGGCCACCCCTTGCCCAGATGCCGGCGGATCTGCTTGCGCCAGCGCGATGAAACCCTGACGCCGTCGGGCGCGAGGGATGCGGCGGCGGACGGCCGCGGCGGTGCCGTCGCCTCGACCGTCACGGGCTTGGCGGGGTCGGCCGGATAGCGATGCCGTGCTCGCCGGCTGACGCGCTGAATCCGCTCCCAATGGATCACCGAGAGATACTCTTGTCCCTCGACCACGAAGATGCGCATCAGCCCGCGCGTCACCAGTTCATCGATCAGCGCGCGCACCGCGTTCTCGTCGATCGCGTCGCCGGGAAACACCTGCATGCGGATGGTGCGTGGCCGCAGCGGCTGCACGCCATGATCGTCGGCGAAGTTCCACAGGCCGAGGAACAGCAGGCGGGCCGTCATCGAACAGTCGATGACGGCCTCCCAGGTCCAGAAGTCCGATGGCAGGGTACGGTCGCGGGACATGAGCGAGGCTCCGATCGAAACGATGAGATCGGTGTACCGAAAAACTTCGCCATCTCCAATTTCCGCGGCTACGGCGAGCCAATCCAAGCATCCGTTGCCGATGGCTCAACGCTTTTGCTTGCCGCTACGTGCGGGCCCCGCGCCCGTCGTCGTCCCCGCGCATCGCCTGGAAGGCGGCGAGTGCGCGCCGTCGGGCACCGTCGTGCTCGACGATCGGCCGCGGATAGTTGTTGCCCAATGTCACGCCCGACGCGGCGAGCACCGAGGCCGGCGCAAGCCATGGCTTGTGGATCCACGCGCTGGGCAGGTGCGCGAGCTCGGGCACGAAGCGGCGAACGTAGTCGCCGTCGGGATCGAAGCGCTCGCCCTGCAGCACGGGATTGAAGATGCGGAAGTAGGGCGCGGCGTCGGCACCGCTGCCGGCGACCCATTGCCAGCTCGCCGCGTTGTTGGCGAGGTCGGCGTCGACCAGCGTGTCCCAGAACCATTCCTCACCGGCACGCCAGTGCACCAGCAGGTGCTTTACCAGGAAGCTCGCCACCACCATGCGCACGCGATTGTGCATCCAGCCGGTGCGCCAGAGCTGGCGCATGCCGGCATCGACGATGGGATATCCGGTGCGGCCCGCCTGCCAACTGGCCAGCGCATCCTCGTCGCCCGCCCATGGGAAGCGATCGAACGCCGGCCGGAAGTTCTCCTCGGGCAGCGAGCCGTGGTGGTAGAGCAGGTGCCAGGAGAACTCGCGCCACCCCAGCTCCGACAGGAACTTGCCGGTGTCGCGTCCGCCGGCGCTGGCGTGGTGCGCCGCGTGCCAGACCTGCCGTGGACCAATCTCGCCCCAGGCCAGATAGGGCGACAGGCGCGACGTCGAGTCGAGATCGGGCCGGTCGCGCTCCTCACGGTAGTTCGCCAGCTTCCCGTCGAGGAATTCCGCGAGGCGCCGCCGCGCCGCGTCTTCGCCCACGTCCCACGTCTCGCGCAGTCCGCCCGACCAGTCGGGCGCGACGGGCAGCAGACGCCACGTCTCGAGCCTGTCGGACGCGACGGTGGCGATCGGCGCGACGATCCGCGTCGGCGCGTCGAGTGGCGGTGCGGGCGGCTCGGCGCCAAGGCAGGCGCGCCAGAAGGGCGTGAACACCTGGAAGGGACCGCCGCCTCCCGTCTTGATCGCCCAGGGCTCGAACAGCAGACCGCCGTTGAAGCTCTCCACCGTCAGGCCGCGCTCGCGCAGGCGGGCCTTGATCGTGGAATCCAGCGCGCGTCCGCGCGCATCGTAACGCCGGTTCCAATAGACGGCGTCGGCGCCGGTGTCGGCGATGACCGCGTCGAGGATAGCGGCGGAGTCGCCACGGCGGAGCACCAGCCGGCCGCCGCGATGGCGCAGCGACTCGTCGAGCGCGGTGAGGCTGTGGTGCAGCCACCAGCGCGAAGCGCCGCCCGGGCGCCAGCGATCGCTCGCCTCGTCGAGGATGAAGAGCACCAGCACGGGTCCGCCGCGCGCCACGGCGGCGCTGAGCGCCGGGTTGTCGTGCAGCCGGAAGTCACGGCGCAGCCACACGATTGCCGTCTTGTTCATGCGGATCAACCAGGCCCGGGGGTTAAGGCGTGGCAGTGTTACGTTGCCGGCAGCGGGTTGGATGACCTCAGGACAGGGGGCAGTCCGGCCGCGGCTCCATGACCAGGCTGGTGAGGTCGGCGCCGGCGGTGACCAGACCGGCGCTGACGCTGATGCGGTCCATCACGCCGCTGTCATAGAGCAGCATCGACAACGTGAATAGCGGCCGGCCGGGGAAGCGGGTGCGCGAGAAGGCGATGGTGATCGGCCAGGCCTGCGTGTTCAGCGCACCGGCCGGCGAATCGGCGCGCGGCGGGCGCAGCAACTCCGGCGTGGCGATGCCGGCATCGACCGTCATCACGTCGCTGGTCACCTCGGGATCGAACATGGTGAAGGAGAACGCCGTCTGGCCCGCCTTCAGCCGGTCGATGGCCGCGGCGATCGCCGCCACCGGCAGCGCCGTACCGCCGGGCATCGCGAAATCGATGGTGCGCGCCGGCAGGCGGATCTCGGCGGTCCCGCCGACCTTGCTGCTGGTCGCTTTACCCGAGATGCGCTCGGGGTGGTCGTTGATGCGCCGCTCCAGTTCGTAGGCGAAGGCACCGCCGCCGACCGTCTCCTCGCCGCGCAGCCGCGACTCGGTGGAATAGCGCAGCATGGCGGTCAGCACGAAGGCGAAGCCGACATCGCGCTCGATGCGCCAGTGGCGGCAGTCGAAAGTCAAGCGCTGGCGCGCCGTGCCGATCTGCGCGCCGTTCACCGCCGTACCGAGCCGGACCACGTACTCGGAGCGATGCGGCGCCAGGTCGGCGGCCAGCGTCGGTGTGCCAGCAAGCAGCGACAGTGAGACAAGGCAGGCCGCGAAACGGCGAAGCGCGCGCATGGCGTGACCATGGCCGGGGATCGCCGGCGGGTCAACGCGACACACCGGCGGCGTTTCCGCACCCGCGTGTCCGGGTGTAAGCTCCGTGTCCCCTGTCTCGCGCGCCAAACCAACAACGTCACCAATCGTCATGCAACCCGCCGATCACCTCGAGCCACTCCGTCGCGAACGCGCGACGCCGGCTACGCGTTCCGTAGGCGGGCTCGCCTTTACCTGCAACGCCGTCGAGCTGGTGGCGCGGCCCGACGGCGCGCTGTGGTGGCCGCAGGAGCGGCTGCTCGCGGTCGCCGACCTGCATCTCGAGAAGGGCAGCTGGTACGGCATGCGCACCGGCCAGCTGCTGCCGCCCTACGACACGCGCGCCACCTTGGCGCGGTTGGCGCGGGCCATCGAGCAAACGCGGCCGCGCGTCGTGCTGTGCGTCGGCGACAGCTTCCACGACAGCGAGGCCGCGTCGCGTGTCGATGCCGTCGACGCGGCGGAGATCCTGCGCCTGATCGGCACGGCGCGGGACTGGATCTGGATCACCGGCAATCACGACCCCGCGCCGCCGCGCCAATGGGGCGGGCAGGCCAGCGTCGAGCTGGCCTTCGGCCCGCTGGTGTTCCGTCATCAGGCGTTGTCCCTGCCGCTGACCGACACCGGCGGCGAGGTCTCGGGCCACTACCATCCGGTGGCGTCGCTGGTGGTGCGCGGACGCGGCCTGCGGCGGCGCTGCTTCCTCACCGACGGTGCGCGGCTGATCCTGCCGTCCTACGGCGCCTACACCGGCGGGCTCAACGCCCGCGACCAGGCCGTGGCGGCGCTCTTCGATGGTCCTTACGACGCCCTGGCGATCGGCGCGGCCAGCGTGCATCGCCTGCCGGTCGAGGCGCTGCGCCGCGATGCAGAGTTGATGGCGGCGAAGTAGTGTCTGATGTCTTCAGGCCGCGCCGCTCCAGCGGCGCTACTGTCATTCCGAGCGCAGCGAGGAATCCAGGCGGCTACCCTGGATTCCTCGCTGCGCTCGGAATGACAGAGTGGCACGGCCCCAACCGCATCAGAATTCGTAGCGCACGGTGACCTCGCCCAGGCCTTCGATGCGGCCGACCGCCGTCGTGCCCACAGGGATGAACTGGCAGGCGACCATCGAGCCGGTCGAGACGATCATGCCCTTCTTCAGGATCTTACCGTGATCGGCGAGGCGATTGGCGACCCAGGCCAGCGAGTTGACGCAGTGGCCCAGCACGTCGCCGGAATTCCCTGAAGCGACCTCCTCGCCGTCGAACGACACCGTGCCTTTAAGATTGCCGATGTCGAGCTTGCGCCAGTCGGGATTGACCGGTGCCAGCAGCGAGCCCCAGTTCCAGCCGACATCGATGATCAGCGCCATCGCCGAGAGCCGGCTGTAGTCGGAGCCACGATCCTCGATCAACTCGAAGCCGGCGCGCGCCGACTCGATGAAGGGCGTGATGGTGTCCTTGGTGTAGAGCTTGCCCGCCGGCGGCGGCGGCACGTCGGCGTTGACGGTGAGGATGATCTCCAGCTCGAGGCCCAGGCGTACGTGGTTGCTGGCCTTGAGCGTGACCTCGCGCTCGAAGACGCGCGACTTGCGGATCGCGCCATAGGCGGGGTTCTTCAGCCCGGTCTGCTTGAGGATCGCCGGCGAGGTCAGCCCGATCTTGTAGCCGACGACCTCGCCATCCTCGGGGATCACGCGCTTGAGAAGCGCGTCCTGCGCGGCGTAGGCGGCGTCCTCGCTCGCGGGCGTCAGCGCCTTGGGCCACCAGCCCACCGTGGCGCGCGTGCGGCGCAGGTTCATCACATAGTCGGCGATCTGCTCGGACGTCGCGGCCATGGTCGTTTCCTCTGGTATGGAGTCTTCTACCTTCCCCTGGAGGGGGAAGGTGGCGCGAAGCGCCGGATGGGGGATGTCGAAGACGGACTCCTGCGTTCGTCTTCGACATCCCCCATCCGCCCTTCGGGCACCTTCCCCCTCCGGGGGAAGGTAGAAGGAGACTATAGTCCAGCCATGCCACGCATCCATCCCGCTATCGCCCGGCCAGTTCGCGTCGGCGGCCTGATCGGCGCAGTGCTTGTGGGCGGCGAAGGCCGCCGCATGGGCGCGGGGCCTCCCAAGCCGCTGCGCCCACTGGCCGGCCGGCCGATGCTGGCGCATGTCATCGACCGCCTGCGGCCACAGGTCATGGACCTGGTGCTGAGCGCGCATGGCGAGGCCGGGCCGTGGCGCGGCTTCGACGTGCCCGTCGTGCTCGACTCCCTGCCGCGCGATCCCGACGGCAGGCGGCCGGGGCCGCTGGCCGGTGTGCTCGCGGCGCTGGAGTGGATGCGCCGGCATCATCCCGCCGCGTCGTGGCTGCTGACCGTGCCGTCCGATGTGCCGCTGCTGCCCGCAGACCTCACGGTCTATCTCGCCGGCCACATGCATGTGCCCGAAGCCGACGTGCTGGCGGTGCGCTATCGCGGCCGCACGCATCACGCCATCGCCATCTGGCGTGTCGAGCTGCTCGACGCGCTGCGTACGGCGGTGAGCGAGGAGGGCGTGCGTTCGATCGAGGTCTTTGCGCGCCGCCACGACTTCGCGACGCTGGATTGGCCGCGCCGCTCGAGCGATCCCTTCCTCAACGTCAACACCGTCGCTGACCTCGCGCGCGCCGAGGCGATGTTGCGCTGAGTCGCGTGGACTGTGCGCTGCGCGCGCGGCAGAATCGCGAGCGCAGGGAGTGGAAAATCATGGGATACAGGATGCGTGCTCTTCGATGGTCGCTGGTTGTGGCTGGCTCGCTGATGGGCGGACCGCTTGCCGCGCAGCAGGGATTTCGTGACTGCCCGACCTGTCCCGAGATGGTGGTCATCCCCTCCGGCACCTTCATGATGGGCGCCGCGCCGGGCGAGGAGGAGCGCGAAGGCACGCCATCGGACAATCGCGGTCGTGCCGAGCCGCAGCGCCGCGTCGCCATCGACTACAGCTTCGCGCTGGGCCGCACCGAGGTGACGCGTGGGCAGTTCGCCGCCTTCGTCCAGGCCACCGGCTACGTCGTCGGCAAGGCCTGTGTCGGCCTGGGTCCCGATGGCCGGCCGTCGGAGAAGGCCGATCGCGACTGGCGCAATCCCGGCTTCGAACAAGGCGACGACCATCCCGTGGTCTGCGTGAGTTGGAAGGAGGCGCAGGCCTATGTCGAGTGGCTGAAGAAGCTCACCGGCAAGAGCTACCGCCTGCCCTCGGAGGCCGAATGGGAATACGCCGCGCGCGGCGGCTCGCTGACCACGCGCCCTTGGGGCGACAAGCGCGAGGAGGCTTGCCGCTACGCCAACGTGTCGGACGAGACGCGCGCGGCGCAGACCAGGCAGGCGCGCGATCCGGCCAAGATGTTCCTGTGCACCGACGGCTATGTCTTCACCGCGCCGGCGGGCAAGTTCGAGCCCAATGCCTTCGGTCTCTTCGACATGATGGGCAACGCCTGGGAGTGGGTCGCCGATTGCTGGAACACCAACTATGTCGGCGCGCCAGCCAATGGCGCGGTGTGGGACAAGGGCGATTGCTCGCTGCGCATGGCGCGCGGCGGCGGCTGGGTCAGCGAGCCGCGCCTGGTGCGCTCGGCCATGCGCAACCGCGGCACCCAGGATTTCCGCGGCGACCTCATCGGCTTCCGCGTCGCGCGCGGAAATTGATCCGCTTGAATCTTACCTTCACCCGGAGGGGGAAGGTGGCGCGGAGCGACGGAAGGGGGATGTCGAAGACGGACTCCTGCGTTCGTCTTCGACATCCCCCATCCGCCCTTCGGGCACCTTCCCCCTCCGGGGGAAGGTAGAGGTGCTGCAAGCTATCGTCGCGATAGCCAGCGATGACATGCGTCTCACGGGAATTTCAGGCACCTTGATTCGGGCGCGGGCGGTTTCCTCGCTAGGCTCCGCGCATCGTAATCAGGAGGGCTTCCATGAAGACGTCGCAACTGTTGATCGCTTCCGCCGTCGCCGCCGCCATCGGCCTGCCGGGCACCGTGATGGCGCAGGCCAAGGTCGAGACCGAGAAGTGCTACGGCATCGTCAAGGCCGGGCAGAACGACTGCCAGACCGCGACCTCGTCGTGCTCGGGCACGTCGAAGAAGGACGCGCAGGCCGATGCCTGGATCGCGGTCCCCAAGGGCACCTGCGCCAAGATCGTCGGCGCCTCGCTGACGGCGAAGAAGTAGCCGGCCATGGCCGGCGGCGCGCAGCCGACGCTGCCATCAGGCATCGGCTTGCGCGCGCGCCATCTCGAGGAGCTGCCGGCGCGCAAGCCCACGGTCGGCTTCCTCGAGATCCACGCCGAGAACTATCTCGGCGGCGGCCCGGCGCTCAGGCGCATCGAGCGTCTGCGCGCCGACTACCGCTTCAGCGTGCACGCCGTCGGCCTGTCGCTGGGCAGCGCCGAAGGTCTCGATACGGCTCATCTCGCGCGGGTCAAGGCGTTGGTCGAGCGCTTGCAGCCCGACCTGATTTCCGACCACCTGTCGTGGAGCGTGACCGGCGGCGCCTATCTCAACGATTTGCTGCCGCTGCCCTACACCGAGGAATCGCTCCAGGTGGTCTGCCGCAATGTCGAGCGGTTGCAGGACAGCCTGGGCCGCCGCGTGCTGGTCGAGAACCCCTCGTCGTATCTGCGCTTCACGCATTCGACCATCGGCGAGGCCGAGTTCCTCGCCGCCCTGGTCGCGCGCACCGGCTGCGGCCTGCTGTGCGACGTCAACAACATCCACGTCACCTGCTCGAACATGCGGCTCGATGCGCAGGCCTATCTCGCGGCGTTGCCTGAAGCGGCGATCGGCGAAATCCATCTCGCCGGCCACGCGGTCAACGATTCCGACGGCGAGACCATCCTGATCGACGACCACGGCTCGCGGGTCGCCGAGCCGGTCTGGGCTCTGCTGCGCGCGACGCTGCAGCGCATCGGCGACCGACCAACCTTGATCGAATGGGACACCGACGTGCCCGAGCTCGACGTCCTGCTCGACGAGGCGGCGCGCGCCGATCGCGAGCGCGCCGCGTTCGGCATGGGCGTGGCGGCATGAGCGCGCTGGCGCTCGCCGATCTGCAGACGGCGTTCCGCGCGGTAT
>JALHMM010000129.1 GCA_022844045.1 Reyranellaceae bacterium
GACGCCGGCGGCTACGGCGGTGGCGGTGGCGGTGGCGGCGGCTTCGACCGTGGTGGTGGCGGTCGCGGCGGTTATCCGCCGCGCGTCGGCGGTTTTGACCGCGGTGCACCGGCTGCTCCTCCGCCATCGGATGATCGCCCCCGGCGCGACTTCGATCGTGGCGACCGCAAGCGCCGCGACGACGACGGCGACGACGACAACTGATCGCCGCGCGTTCCCCGTGAACGCGCTATCCTGATCATTTCCTGGGAAAGCGCTGCTACCGCGCGGTGGCGGCGCTTTTCCTTGTTCACGGTCCATTGTCCAGGAGTCGCGCGGTGCGCAGCTACATCACCCATCTCGAATGCGGCATGACCGGCGAGAAGCTGGCGAAGGACACGCTGCACAATCTCTCGCCCAAGGGCTTTCCGATCGTCGTGCGCTACGACCTCGAGGCGGCCAAGCAGGCGGTGAGCAAGGAGGCGCTGAAAGACCGGCCGCAGGACATGTGGCGCTTCCGCGAGCTGCTGCCGGTGAGCGAGAGCCGCAACATCGTCACGCTGGGCGAGATGTGGACCCCGCTGGTGCCGCTGCCGACGCTCGCCAAGCGGCTGGGCGGCGGCGAGATCCTGGTGAAGGACGAAGGTCGCCTGCCCACCGGCTCGTTCAAGACCCGCGGCCTGGCGATGGCCGTGAGCATGGCCAAGGAGCTGGGCGTCAAGAAGATCGCCATGCCCACCAACGGCAACGCCGGCGCTGCGCTCGCCGCCTACGCCACGCGCGCGGGCATCGAGAGCATCGTGCTCTGCCCCGACGACACGCCCGTGATCAACATGGCCGAAACCGAGCTGCAGGGCGCCCGGCTCTACCGCGTCAACGGCCTGATCAACGATTGCGGCAAGATCGTCGGCACGGGCAAGGCCCAGGGTGGCTGGTTCGACTTCTCGACCCTGAAGGAGCCCTATCGCATCGAGGGCAAGAAGACGATGGGCCTGGAGCTCGCCGAGCAGCTCGGCTGGGACGTGCCCGATGTCATCCTCTACCCGACCGGCGGCGGCACCGGCCTGATCGGCATGTGGAAAGCGTTCAACGAGCTGGAGGCGATGGGCTGGCTGAAGCGCAAGCCGCGCATGGTGGCGGTACAGGCCACCGGCTGCATGCCGATCGTCAAGGCCTACGAAAGCAACGCCCGCCACGCCGAGCTGTTTCAGAACGCCCGCACTGTGGCCGCCGGCATCCGCGTGCCGGTGGCGATCGGCGACTTCCTGATCCTCGACGCGGTGCGCGACTCCGGCGGCTTTGCCATCGCCGTCGACGACGAAGCGATCGAGCAGGCGCGTATCGAGGTTGGCAAGGCGGAGGGCCTGCTGCTGTGCCCGGAGGGCGCCGCCACCTACGCCGCCTACGTCAAGGCGCTAGGCGACGGCCGCATCCGCAAGGACGAGCGCGCCATGCTGTTCAATTGCGCCACCGGGCTGAAGTATCCGATGCCGGAGCCGATGGCGCGGCTGAACAAGGACGCGCCGATCGACTACGCTGCGCTATAGCTTGGCAGCGCCAGCGCTCCCGACATACTTCGCGAGGTTGGCACGGATGCGGTCGAGCACCGGCGTCGGCTTCGCCGGTACCGTAAAGCCACGCCCGGTGATCATTTCGAAGGCCTCGATATAGACACGCGCCGCCTCGAGGATCACCGAGTCGGGAATCACCGGCACCGGTTCCTTGTAGGGATCGCAGCGCGCCGTCACCCACGTGCGCACAAAGTCCTTGTCGAAGCTCTGCGGCCGCTCGCCGGAAGCGAAGCGCTGGGCATACGAATTGGCGAACCAATAGCGACTGCTGTCGGGCGTGTGGATCTCGTCGGCCAGCACGATGTTGCCGGCCTCGTCGAAGCCGAATTCGTACTTGGTGTCGACCAGGATCAGCCCATGCTTCGCGGCGATCTCCCGGCCACGAGCGAACAGCGCCAGCGCCAGCCGCGTCGTCTCCCGCCACTGCGCCTGGGTCAGCAGGCCGCGCCCGACGATCTCATCGGGTGTAAGCGGCGCGTCGTGCGCGCCGTCCATGGCCTTGGTCGTGGGGGTGATGACGCTGGCCTCGAGCTTCTGGTTCTCGCGCATCCCATCGGGCAGCGTGACGCCGTACATCTTGCGCTTGCCCGCTTTGTACATCGACCAGATCGAGGTCGAGGTCGTGCCGGCAAGGTAGTCACGCACGACAATCTCCACCGGCATGATCTTCAGCCGCCGGCAGACCAGCACGTTGGGGTCGGGATATTCGATCACGTGATTGGCGCAGATGTCGCGCGTGGCGTCGAACCAGAACCGCGCCGTCTGGGTCAGCACCTCACCCTTGAACGGCAGCGCCGTGAGGATGATGTCGAAAGCGCTCAGCCGGTCGCTGGCGACGAGGATCCGGCGCCCGTCGGGCAGGTCGTAGTTGTCGCGCACCTTGCCGCGGTAGTGGTTGGGCAGTTCGGGAATCGTCGCGTCCGTCAGGACAAAAGGCAGGAACGGCGCGAGCAGGCTGGTATCCACGAGACGATGCTTTCCTGTCGAGGGTCGCCTTCCCCTATCACGCGACCTTGAGATCGGCCACCTCACCGGCGGTCAGCGTGACCAGCTCGGCGGCGGACAGCCGAAACACCGCCACCGGCGTGCCGGCCGCCGCCCAGATCGGATCGAGCGCCAGCAGATCGGCGTCGATCAGCGTGCGGATCGCGCGGTCGTGAGCCACGGGCGGCACGCCGCCGATGACGAAGCCGGTGACGGCGCGCACATATTCGGCGTCGGGCCGCGCGATCCGCTCGCCGACCAACGCCGCCAGTTTCTTCTCGTCGACGCGGTTGACCCCGCTGGCCACCACCAGCAACGGCGCGCCGCTGTCGCGGCCGCGGAAGATCAGCGACTTGGCGATCTGGGCGACGGTGCAGCCGATCGCCGCGGCCGCCTCGGCCGAGGTCCGCGTGCTTTCTGTCATTTCCCTGACACGGCCAGGCAGTCCGCGGCCAGCCAGCCAGCTCTCCACCCGTTGCGCGCTTTCGCTCAGTGGCATCACTCTTGCCTTTGCCTAGGACACGGTTTGGCGGAACATATACGGCGAACGACCCGGAGGGTCATGCGGATGATGCGTCGTCAGATGATGCGCGCGACGGCCGGCGCGGTGCTTGTCCCGCTCGCTGCGCGCGAGGCCCTGGCCGATCCGATCGACGTCGATCTGCGGCTGGTAATGGCGGTCGACGTGTCGCGTAGCGTCGATGCCGAAGAATATGAGCTACAGAAGGACGGTTATGCGCGCGCGCTGACCGACCAGCGCATCGTCGACGCCATCACATCAGGCCCGCTGCAACGCATCGGTCTGTGTTACGTCGAGTGGGCAGGGCCACAGATGCAGCGCACGCCGATCGACTGGACCCTGGTCGACAGCAAGGCGGCCTGCGAGCGGATCGCGGCCAGGATCTCAGGCCTGCCCTATGAGCCGCATAGCTGGACCGGCGTCGGCGCGGCGATGCGCTACGCCGCCGGCAAGTTCGAGAGCGGGCCCTTCAACTCCCGCCGCATGGTGATCGACGTCTCGGGCGACGGCCGCAACAACAACGGCCCGCCGGCCGACATCGTGCGCGACGAGCTGGTGGCCAGGAACATCGTCATCAATGGCCTGCCGATCGTCAGCGACAAGCCCAACTTCGGGCGCCCGCCAGAACGAGATCTCGACCGCTGGTACGAGGAGAATGTCGTCGGTGGCCCGGGCTCCTTCATGATGGTGGCCAACGGCTTCGGCGATTTCGCCCGCGCCGTGCGCAACAAGCTCAGCCGCGAAATCGCCTGAGTCTCTAGACTCCGAGGATTTCCTTCAGCCGTCCCAGCGGCCGGTCGTCCCGCATCATCGCCACCGGCATCGTCAGATGGCCGACACGCAGCTCAAAGACGTTGCTCGCCGGCACGTTCCACGCCCGCGTCAGCTCCAGCCCGGTCGCGAAGGGCAGCAGCGTGTCGCCGCTGCCCAGCACGGAGACGATGCGCTCGGGCGGCAGCGCCAGCGCACCCCCAGGATTCAGCAGCGCTTCCCAGCGCAGCAGCTCCGGGCGCGACCAGCCCGCCGCGTCGAGCTCGGCGTTGAGTCCCAACGTACGCACCAGCGCGCCGTTGAACGTCACCTCTTCGATGCGGCCGGAATGGCTGATGAGCACGATCGCGTCGGGCCGCATGCTCTGCGGCCAGTCACCGCAGCGCACCGCGGTCTGCTGCGCCACGAACGAGGTCAGCGAGATGCCAGCCAGGGCTATCGGTCCGCCGAAGTGGCGACGGCACCAGTCGATCAGGACCGCCGTCTCGAGCGTCTGGCCGATGATCAGGTCCATCGTGCCCAGCGGCGCGGTGGCGAAGAACGGCTCGCCGCCATAAGAGCCGGCCGGGCAGCGCAGGCCGTGGAACGGCGAGATGATCTCGACGACACGAAAGCCGGTTCGGGCCAGCAGATTGGCGCTGTCGATGGAGCGCCACAGCAGGTCCGTCTCGAGGCAGAGCCCGCTGCCGACCACAAGCGTGGGCACGTGCGCATCGGACGACGGCTCGACGATGCGCGCATAGACCATGTCGGTGCCCGGCATCGCCGCCAGTCGGGCGTGCGGCGAGCGATAGCGCAGCCAGCGCTCGCGCAGCCCGGGACCGGCGGCGGGATGCGACAGCTCCACATCCGTCAAAGTCTCGGGCACGCGATAGGCTGCGGCCGGATCGTCTCGGACTGGACCGTAGGCCGCCTCCACCGCGTCGCGCGAGGCCACGTGCCAGCGCGCGATCGGCGGTCGCGCGGCGAAGAGCAGCGGATAGAACAAAGCGCGCGTGCCGAGATGCGCGGTCGCGCGGCGGCGCCGATCGTCGTCCAGCGCCGCCAGCGCCTCCGGCGTGATCGCCGACTCGCCGAACGCCGCCTGCTCCCACAGGCCGCGCGCTGTGATCGCGCGCCGCCGCGCGGCCTCGTGGCGTTTGAGGATGGTCTCCAGATAGCGCACCGACCAGCGACCGTAGTCCGGCACCGCACCACCAATCGCGGCGCGGAAGGTGTCGGTTGAGCCATCGGCGATATTCGCGGCCGCCCAGAGCCGTGACAGCGGGAAATACCAACGCTTCAGCGCCGCCAGCCCGACCGGATCGACCCAGGGACGGGCGATCAGGTCGCCGACGGGCGAATGGATCAGGCGATCGACCCACTTTCCGGGAAAACCGGCAGCGTCCAGCGTAATGGCCCCTGTCATCCGTGTCCTCCGGCTGGCGATGGGGCCGCCCTGATACGCGGCCGAGATGACAAACCAGTTAATGAGTCCATGCTCAATTACAAGACCTGTGCCGCGCGATTTGTCGGTTTTCACTTGGGCATGTCGCGCCCCTCAGGAAAGATGCGCCATCTCGTAGGAGGACGCGCAAAGATGACCCGGCATGATCCGATCACCCAAGCCAGGATCGATCTCACTGCGGCGCTGCGCTGGGCCTCACGCCACGGCTTCAGCGAGGGCATCTGTAACCATTTCAGCATGGTGGTGCCCGGCCACGACGACCGCTTCCTGATCAACCCGCAGGGCCTGCACTGGTCGGAGATCACGCCGGCCGACATCGTCATGACCGACGCCACCGGGCGGATCATCGAAGGCCGCCATCCGGTCGAGGCCACCGCCTTCTACATTCATGGCCGCATCCATCTCGGCAATCCCACGGCCAAGGTCGTGCTGCATACACACATGCCCTACGCCACGGCGCTGACCACGCTGCAAAGCGGCAAGCTCGAGATGTGCACGCAGAACGCGTTCCGTTACTACGAGCGCATCGGCTACGACGAGACCTACAACGGCCTGGTGCTCGACAATGAGGAAGGTGACCGTATTTGCCGCGCCATGGGCGACAAGCCGGTCATGTTCCTGCGCAACCACGGCATCATCGTCGCCGGCAAGACGGTCGCCCAAGCCTACGACGATCTCTATTACCTGGAGCGAGCGGCTATGGTGCAGGTGATGGCGATGCAGACCGGCCGGCCGTTGGAGATCATCCCGACCCAGGTTGTCGAACGCACCGCGCGCCAGATGGCCGGCGAGAGCCAGCAGATCGACTACCACTTCGCCGCGCTCAAGCGCCTGCTCGACCGTGACGAGCCGGGCTGGGATCGGCTGACATGAAGACGTCGGTCGCGTTCCTCTTCGCGGCGCTGCTGGCGGGCGGCGCGACCGCGCACGCCCAGTCGCCGGTCGGCAATTTCGAGGTGCGCACCACGCGCGGCATTCCCGCGGGCAAGATCGCAGTCGACCTGTCGCCCGACAGCGAGCTGGGCCGCGACCTGCGCCGCCTGGTGATGGAGAAGCTGGCCAAGACCGGCCACGAGGTCGGCTTCAGCGGCGGCCATATCCTGAAACTGCAGGTCAATCTGCAGCGCGGCCTTCCGCCCGCCGCCAGCGGCCGCGGCGACGATCCGATCGACCGCCGCACCGGCATCGATGCGCAGCGACCGACGCCGCAGGGTCCGGCGCGCGCCTTCGAGCAGCCGCGACCGGGCGGCAGCCGCAACGATCTGCTGTCGATCTCGATGACTATCCACGGCCTGCAGTCGCGCGAGCTTCTGTGGTCGGCCAATGCCAGCTGCCGGGTCGGCGCCAACGACGCCTTCGGCGCCGGACGCAACATGATCGACAACATCTTCGCGCAGCCCAACGCCAGCCGGAAAGGCGAGGCCGACTGCCCGATATGATTCCCGTCATCGCGGGCGCGGAGAATCGGCGCCGGCGGCCATGTTCGCCGTAGCCGGCGGTATGCTTGCCGATCCCCATCGCTCGCGCCAGAACGACGCCAACTATCCATAGGAGGAAACGTATCCATGCGTGCACCACCCCGCCTGCCGCCGCTCGACATCAACAAGCTCACGCCGGAGCAGAAAGCGGCGGCCGAGGGCATCATCAAGGGGCCGCGCGGTGGATTGCGCGGCCCGTTCGAGCCGTGGCTGCGCAGCCCGGCGCTGGCCGATCGCGCGCAGCGCCTGGGCGAGTACTGCCGCTTCAACAACTCGCTGCCCAAGGATCTCAGCGAGCTCGCCATCCTGCTGGTCGGCCGCCGCTTCAAGGCGCAATACGAATTCTACGCCCATGCCCGGCTGGCGAAGGAAGCTGGCTTGGCGCCGGAGATCGTCGAGGCGGTGCGCACCTATCAGTCACCGCCGTTCAAGCGCGAGGTCGAGCGCGTGGTCTACGACTTCGTCAGCGAGTATCTCGCGACCAACCGCGTCTGCGACGTCAACTACAAGCGCGCCATCGACGCCTTCGGCGAGCAGGGCGTCGTCGATCTCGTCGGCGTCAGCGGCTACTACATGCTGGTGTCGATGACGCTCAACGTCTTCCAGATCAACGTCCCGGCGGAAGAGCCCGAACCGCTGGCGTAAGCGTCGTCCCGGGGACCGTCGGCATCCCACCGACGGTCTCGATATCATTCGTCGAAGATTGCCACCGCCCTCGTCCAGCCGGCCGAGGCACCGCGGATCTTGTGCGGGAAGCACGAGATCATGAATCCGTCGGGCGGCAGCGCCTCGAGATTGTGCAGCTTCTCGAGGTGGCAGTAGCCGATGTGGCGGCCGGCCTTGTGGCCTTCCCAGATGATCGAGGGATCCTTGGTCTCGGCGTATTTCTGCGCCGTGAAGTAGAACGGCGCGTCCCAGCTCCAGGCGTCGGTTCCCGTCAGGCGGACGCCGCGCTCGAGCAGGAACATGGTGGCGTCGTAGCCCATGCCGCAGCCGGAATTGACGTAGTCGTTGTTGCCATAGCGCCCGCCGGCGGCGGTGTTGACGACGACGATCTCGAGCGGCTTGAGCTCGTGGCCGATCCGCTTGAGCTCGCCCTCGATGTCGGCGACCTGCAGCACGTAGCCGTCGGGCTTGTGGCGGAAGTCGAGCTTCACGCCCGGCTGGAAGCACCACTCCAGCGGCACCTCGTCGATGGTGATGGCGCGCTCGCCGTGGTTCATCGTCGGGTGGAAGTGATAGGGCGCGTCGAGATGCGTGCCGTTGTGCGTGCTGAGTCGCACCGTCTCGACCGCCCATCCGGCGCCATCCGGCATGTCCTCGGGCTTCAGACCCGGGAAGAAGCCGGCGATCTGGCCGACCGTGTTCTCGTGCTTCATGTATTCGATCTTCGGCCCGAACGGCACGGGATCGGAGATCACATCGTTCTCGAGATAGATCGACAGGTCGACGAAG
The DNA here is from genome assembly GCA_022844045.1 of Reyranellaceae bacterium. Lineage (GTDB taxonomy): Bacteria > Pseudomonadota > Alphaproteobacteria > Reyranellales > Reyranellaceae > JAFAZJ01. Next base: position 8,206 of record JALHMM010000129.1, read on the forward strand.
CGACGTGGCATGGCGCTACCTTCCACGAAATCGAATGAGACGATTGTAGCCTTACCTTCCCCTGGAGGGGCAAGGCTACCGCTCATGGGCTGGCACGCGGCGCCGGATGGGATGCCTCAATGCGCGAGGCGGTCGGAGTCGACGTCCCCCTTGGCCCGCCGGGCGACGGAATGGATAGCCAGATGGTCCGACACCGCCTGCAATCCCGATAACGGCTGTCCGGTGGCGCCGGCCTGGCAGACCGCGTCGATCGCCGGCAGCACGTCGCGCTGCAGGTCGTGACCTTCGACTAGCCAGCGCGCCATCCAGCGTTCGAGGTCGTGCGGCGGCCCGCCCGGCCAGGACTTGCCCAAGCGAAAGCGAATCGCCTTGCGCCAACGCGATGACACCCTGACGCCGTCGGTCGTGGGGGCCGCGGCTCGCGGCGGCGCCGCCGGCTCGACCGGCACCGGTTTGGCGGGATCGGCCGGATAGCGATGCCGCGCCCGGCGGCTGACCCGCTGGACCTGCTCCCAGTGGATCACCGACAGGTAGTCCTGCTCCTCGACCGTGAAGATGCGCACCAGCCCACGCGTCACCAGCTCCTCGATCAGGGCGCGTACCGCGCTCTCATCGATCGGATCACCGGGAAACACCTGCATGCGGATGGTGCGCGGGCGCAGCGGCTGCACGCCGTGATCGTCGGCGAAGTTCCACAGGCCGAGGAACAAGAGGCGGGCGGTCATCGAGCAGTCGATGACCGCCTCCCAGGTCCAGAAGTCCGAAGGCAGGGTGCGGTCGCGTGACATGCGGGGCTCCGATCGGAATGACTGGAGCAGGTGTACAAGAACGTTTCGCCGTCTTCTATTTCCGCAGCTACGGGCGCCGAATCGGGGCATCCGATGCTTGTGGCTCAGGGGTTTCTTCCTGCCGCTACGGCTGTCGCGAGAGGCTGGACGCGCGCCACTTCAGCGGCGCGGCCCCAAAACAGCCAACAAGCCACAGGCGACAGCCCCACCCTCTCGGGGCGGGATCGCGGACATCGCTATCGCTTGGGCCGCACCGAGCCGGTGGCGCGGGAGAGGACGATGCGCTCGATGGCTTTGGCGAGCAGCTTTCCAATGCACTTCTGGCCGAAATCGTTCAGGTGAAGGCCGTCGGTGGTCATGAAGTCCGACCAGGTCATATTGTCCTTGTCGTACCAAGACTTGGTGATGTTGAAGCGCTGGAACAGGCCGGCGCCGTGCCGGAGCGCGGCCTCGCGCATCGCCGCAACATAGATCTCCTCGTCAGGCAGCGAGATCACCGCCGGCGCGTATTGCAGGTCCATCAGCACGACATCGGCGCCGCCGGCGCGCGCGCGCTCGATGCCGAGATCCAAGCGGCGGGTGAAGCGCTCGACCGGGATGCGGCGCAGCGCGGCGTTGGTACCTGCCTGGAAGATCACGAGGTCGGGCTTCTCAGCGATCACGTCGCGCTCGATGCGATCGGCCATCGCGTCGGTATCCTGGCCGCCGACTCCGCGGTTGAAGACGACGATCTCGACACCTTTCAGGGTCTCGCCCAGCCGCTTCATCACCTGGGCCGGATAGGAATTGCCGGGCGCGGCGCCATAGCCCTGGGTGGAAGACGAGCCGATAGCGACGATGCGCAGCTGCTTACGCTCCATCGCCGCCTTGTGCGTAGCGTCGAGTGCGATACCGAGGTCGAGCATCGGGCCGTCGGTCTTGCACGCGGCCATGTCGCGCGCCTGCGCGACGGTCACCGTCGCGAGCGACACAAGCAGCGCCATGGCGCCGCGGCGAATCCATCCGGCGGTCTCAACCATTCCCCGTCCCCGCCGCCACAGCGACGCGCGGCGCCGGTGACGATTCGCTTCTCTTGTACCAATGCGCCATGTAGGCGAAGGCCACCATGATCAGGATGCCCACCATGCTGACAAAAATCTGCGACCAGATGGCATTGCCATAATACTCCGTCACCAGGTGCGCGGTGAACGACAGAAGAGTACCGAGGCAAAAAACCTGGAGAGAGTGCTCACCGCACCGCCGCAGGGGTTCAGCAATCCGCCAGCGCAACCACTCCGCGCCGATCGGAATGAACGTTTGTACAACATAAGCCAGGGCAAGAATATGGACCACACGAAGTACGTCCACATTGGTCTTGTCGATTGGATAGATCACTCGCCCCAGCCAGTCCGGTACAAGCCCCGACAAAGCCTTGATTTGCCATGACATTACGATGAAGAAGCTGAACACGAGATAGGCCAGGGTGACCGGCACCAGCCAGTGACGAAACGCCGCCAGCCGCTCGCCCATCCGGCCCGCCGCGGCGAACGAGGCGCCTAGGTAGAAGACCAGCTGCCACGCGAAGGGATTGAAGAACCAGACGTTGTCGCCGGGGCTCGCCGGCAGGTTCCAGCCAAAGACGCGGCTGGCGACGTAGAGAGCCAGCGAAGCCGCCAACACCGCCCAGGGCCATCGCCGCAGCGCCGGCAAGGCCAGCGGCAGGCTGGCCAACAGCACGATGTAGAGCGGCAGCACGTCGAGATTGATAGGCCTGAACTTAAGCAGCATGGCGTCGACGAAGCTGCGGAACGGCTCCTCCATCAAGCCCAGCAGGTTCATCTCGGCGATCAGCGCCTTCTTGTCGTGGGTCACGGCGAAATAGGCGATCTGTGCGACAAAGGCGACCAGCAGCACGATATGCGCGACGTAAAGCTGCCAGACGCGGCGCACGATACGGGCGGCCGCCATCAGCCAGCCGCGCCGCGCCATGATTCCGCTATAGGCGATCACCGCGGTATAGCCCGAGATGAAGACGAAGACCTCGGTGGCGTCGCTGAATCCGTAATTGCGCATCGTCAGCCAGCTGACGATGTTGTCGTAGATGTGGTCGACGAAAATGAACCACAGCGCCACGCCACGGAAGAAATCGAGGCGCAAGTCACGCCCGCTTCCCTTTGCCGCCGTGCCCGTCGCTCCGCTCACATCACGCTCCGCCCCGGACCTGCTCCGCCATCTTGACCTTACCGACCCATGACGATCATCACCACCGCCACGGTGGCCAACCCCAGCCCGGCGATCTGCGCCAGCCGCAACCGCTCGCCCAGCGCCACGGCCGCCAGGAACACCGTGCTGGCCGGGTAGAGCGAGGTCAGGGTGGCGACGACCGCGAGGTTGCCCTCTCGGCTGGCCAGCAGGTAGAGCGCGTTCGCGGCGCTGTCGAACAGACCGGAGAGCGCCGCCCATCGCCACAGCACGCCCGCCGGCGCGGCGACCCGACGCCAGCGCCGCAGCATCGCCAGGGCGGTCAGCGCGAACAGCGCGGTCGACACACCGCGCGCCGCCACCAACGGCCACAGTCCCGAAGCCGGGTCGGTGCGACCCATGGTGACGTAGAACACGCCGATGCCCATCCCGGCGACGACCGCCAACGCAACAGCGCCGAAGGCCCCGGTCCGCGATGTGCCAGCGCGGTCCGGCTCTCGGCTGATCAACGCCACGGCGAGCGCGGCCACAGCGATGCCCGACGCCGCCAGCAGGCTAATCGTCAGCCCGACGACGAAGGCGAAGGCCACCGGCACCGCCAGGGCGCAGAGCGCGGTGATGGGCGCCACCACGCTCATGCGGCCTGTCGCCAGCGCCTTGTAGAGCAGTGTGATGCCCACGGCGGTCGACAGGCCGCTGACCGCGCCCCACCACAGATCGGCCGATCGAACCTGTTCAGCAGGCAGCACCAAAGACACCGCGGCGAGACCGACCAGCCCGACCACCTGGCCGACACCGACCACGAACAGCACCGACACGCGCCGCGCCGCGAGGCCGCCGACGAAGTCGCCGGCGCCATAGACCGCGGCGGCGAGCAAAGACAGCACGATCCCCGTCATGCATGGTCCTTGCCCGACCATTTGGCCGTCCGCAAGCCGAGTGCCGCAGCAACATGCCGCTGTGACGATACCCTTCCAAGCTCACAGATGGTCTAATCGCGTGAGACACAGAGAGCGCAAGATGCCCCTGTTTCGACGGACACTTTGGCGCCTGGCTCCGCTTGCCGTCTTCTTGCTGGCGGCAGGCATGGTTCCCACTGCCCGCGCGCAGCAAGGCGCGACCATCGATATGGGGGCATCGATCGAGAAGGCCTATGACTTCCTGCGCTGGCAGATGGACCGCCACCACGCGCGCATGAAGCTTGGCGCGGATCCGGAGTTCTCGTCCTACCATCCCACCGGCAAGATGGGCGACCTCGGCGCCGTCGAGATCGAAGCCGTTGATGTGCTCAATCCGGCAACCGGCAACGCCGGCGTGCGCATCCGATTCCTTCCGCAGAAAGCGGTCGCTGGTTGGGCGGGCGTGGTCTTCCAGTACCCCGAGCACAACTGGGGCGAGAAGCGCGGCCGCGACCTCACGGGCGCAAGGGAGATCACTTTCTGGGCAAGGGCCGACCAGCCCATGGAGGTCGGGTTTCGCGTGGGCGCTACCCGCTCGGGTGTTTTTCGCGACTCGATCTCTCCGCTCGATCGGCAGGTGAGGCTTAGCGAGCAATGGCGGCAATTCACGATCTCGCTTAGTGGGGCGCCGCAACCCGATCTGTCCTCAATCCTCGGCGTCTTGTCGGTGACGGTGAACTTCGCGGCCAATCCTCATCCCGCCAGGATCGACATCAGCGATCTGTCCACCGACATCTCCCTGCTCCACCAGCCTCGCTTTGTGCAGAGTTATGTCGCCGACGGCTGTCGGCTCGGCGCACCGCGAAACATCGCCCATTTATACGACCAGGCGCTGACCCTGCTTGCCTTCCTCGCGCGCGGCGCCGACGACGATCTCCATCGTGCCGAGCTGATCGCCCGAGCGATGGTGGTCGCTCAGGACAAAGACCGCACGTTCAAAGACGGACGGCTGCGCAACGCCTATGCCAGCGGTGAGCTGATCGATCCCGGCTGCGATTGCACGCGCCTTCCCGGCGAATCGACCGGCGCTCGTCAGAAATTCGTCGAGGACGAAGCGGCGGCAGGAACCGATACCGGCAACATAAGCTGGGCAGCCATCGCGCTCCTGCAAGCCCATCGGCGGTTGGGCGCCAGAAGCGATGGGCGATACCTCGCCGCCGCCACTAGGCTCGCGCAATGGATCGTGGCGCACGCCCGTGTCGCCGACGAATTGGGCGGCTTCAGCGGCGGATATGAAGGGCACGAACGGGCCGCGGGTGACCCGGCGGGCCAGGCAAGGGCCGATTGGCGCAGCACGGAGCACAACATCGACGCCTACGCACTGTTCCGACAGCTCGCCGCCACGGTCGCCGCTCGCTCGACAAGCGAGCGCGACTATTGGCTTGGCCAGGCGCGGCACGCCCGCATCTTCGTCGAGCGCATGCGCAGCGCCCAGTCGGAGCCGTGGCATCTGTGGACCGGCAGCCAGCCCGGCGGCACCGCAATCAACCGCTCGCCAATCCCAGTCGACATCCAGGCGTGGGCCGTCCTCGGCATGGGGACACCCACGGCCTTCGCGCCGGCACTGGACTGGGCAAACGCGCAATGCCGCGCCGGCAATCCGCCCAACGCTTTCGACTTCAACTGCCTCGACGGCGATGGCGCTTGGTGGGAGGGAACCGCCCAGATGGCCGCCGCCTTCAACACGCTTGGCCGCGCGGGCGAGGCAGATCTTCTCCTCCATCATCTGCGGCTGGCGCAGTCGACGACCGGAAGACCGGCCGGCGCACTGCCCGCGGCGTCCAAATGCGGGCTGACGACCGGGTTCAACAGGACATGGCCATCCACCGGCGAAACCAAACCCTGGTTGTTCTCCAACAGCCCGCATATCGGTGCAACCGCCTGGTATCTGTTCGCAGCGCAAAAAAGGAACCCGTACTATCTGGTGCCGATCCAAGATTGATGCGCGCATGCAAACGGCGCAGCGCATTCCTGGATCATCCGCAAATCTTGCCGCCGGCGAGTAGACGGGAGAAGGTGCGCGACGTGTCGGGGGGAGACGGACGGGTGGCGAAAGAACCACTGATCCTAGTGCCGGGCGTGCTGTGCGACGAGGATCTCTATCACGATCAGGCTCCGGCGCTCTCCGCGCACGCCGATGTCAGCATCACGATGGAGCAGACCCGGCACAACACGGTGCCCGACATCGCGCGCGCCATCCTCGACGCCGCGCCGGCGCGCTTCGCTTTGTGTGGCCTGTCGATGGGCGGCATCACCGCCTTCGAGATCATGCGCCAGCAGCCCGCGCGCGTGAGCCGCCTGGCGCTGCTCAACACCAACGCCCGCGACATCCTGGCCGAGGAGCGCAAGGTCCGCGAAGGCCGCATGCGGCTGGTGGCCAATGGCCATGTCGACGTGATGGTCGGCCTGCAGCTCTCGCGCTTCATCCCACTCACCCGGCTGGGCGACGAGGTCCTGGTCGACCGTGTGCTGAAGATGGCCAGGCGCATCGGCGCGGCGACCTATTTGCGCCAGGAAAGCGCACTGCTGCGGCGCATCGACAGCCGGCCGTCGCTCGGCGCCATCTCCTGCCCCACCCTGGTCCTTTGCGGTCGCGAGGACGCGGCCACGCCGCTCGCCATGTCGCGGGAGATCGCCGCGGCGATCCCCGGCGCCGAACTCGAAATCGTCGAGGAATGCGGGCATCTGTCGACCATGGAACGGCCCGCCTCGGTCAACGCGGCCCTGCTGCGCTGGCTTGCCGTGTAACCGCCGATGTCGGGCCGCTGATGTCGAGAGAAAGGCCAACGACGCCGCCATTTCGCCCGATTCCCCAGCCAGTTTCGGCTTCTAAGCCGGGGCGTGGCGGAGGAACCACGCATCAGGCGATGGAACGGGAACACTTACGGTGAACCACAGCACGCTGGTCAGGACGACGCTCACGGGAGTGCGGCCGTTGGGCGTCCGTGGCGAGCCGTTGCACCACGCGCAGGAGCAGATTCGCGGCGCGATCCGCCGCCGTCTCGGCCCGCGCCACGCGGCGTTGCTGGCCGAGCCGGTGCCGCACGATCTCGGTCGCGCCATCGACTGGTACGCCGACGCGGCCGGCGAGGCCGTGCCGCTCAACGCCCTGCCGGTCGACCGTCAGCACAGCGTGCTCGACGAGGTCGAACGCCTGCGCAGCGACATCGAGGTGCTGGCCCAGCGTTTCGAAGCCGGCGACACCCAGGACGCGCGCCTGCTGGGCAAGGCCCTGCATCTCGCGGTGCGGCGTCCGTCGAACGACTACCTCTTCCTGGTCGGCGATCAGCCGGTGATCGTCTGCTGGGGCTACGAGCCCGAAGCGGCGGGCGCGGTGCTGCCGCCGCCGTCTTTGCCTGCGCCCGCACCCTTCACCCCAACGATGCCGATGGCGGCGATGGTGCCGGCGACGCTGCCGCCGCGCATGGCGGCCGGCGCCGCCGTGCTGCCGGCTAGCGCCGCCTTCCCCTGGGCGCGCGCGCTGCTCGTCGGTCTGCTGACCATCGCGCTGCTGCTGATCGCATCGTGGCTGCTGCGAGGCTGCACGCCTGTCGGCCCGGCGGTCAGCGTCTTCCGCGAAGCGCCACAGCGGCAGCAGCTGAGCCGGTCGGTGGTGCCGATCGCGCGCGATCAAGCCGCGACATTGACCGACGAGCTGCGTGACCTTCAAGCGCGCGAGCGCAACCTCGACGTCGAGCTCGCCTCGCTGCGCGAGAGCGTGCGCCGCGCCGTCGAACTTTGCCCGCCGCCTCCCGCGCCGCCCGCGCCGCCCGAGGCCAAACCGCCGGCGGTCGCCAGCGTGCCGACGACGCCGCCCGC
>JALHMM010000130.1 GCA_022844045.1 Reyranellaceae bacterium
CACCTGGGGTGACATGCACCGCCTGCGCGCCGCCCACCTGCTGGCCAATGCGCCGGTGATCGGTGGCAGCTTCATCGTCGCCGATCTGCCGGCGGGCGGCTCGCGCGAGACCGTCATGAAGACGGCGCACGACCTGGTGAACGGCCGCCACGACGCGCGCTACGGCTCGCAATCGCGCCACATCTCCGACATGGCCGACCCCGACGCCAACTGGTTCCTGCTGTTCGGTGGCCAGGATGGCTGGCTCGGCAGCGCGGCCTACGACGACCAGCTGCCGATGTGGCAGCGACGCGAGTACATCCGCGTGCCGCTGCGGCCGGATACCATCGCGCGCGAGTTCCCGCGCGCCATGGCCCTGCGGCCGAAGCCGTAAGGCCATCGCCTATGAGGGCAGGGCGATCGCACATGGCTGTCAAGGCTGGGGGCGCGCCACTGCAGTGGCGCGGCGGACGAGCAACAAGACGCGCCACTGGAGTGGCGCGCCCCGACCTGGCAGCGACTTCAATAGCGTTCGGGCCGCGCCGCTCCAGCGGCGCTCATGATGCGTCGCTGGAGCGACGCGGCCCGAACGCAGCCAACAATCCACATGCGATAGCTCTGCACGTGATGGGAAGCGGTACATGCTGCTGAGCCCGGTGATCCGCGCGCTGGTGGCGGCGCGTGCTCGCGCGTCGAGCCGCATTGATGCCGTGAGCGCCCAGCGGCGCACACTGGCGCGGCTGCTGCGCGTCGCCACCGGCACCCGCTTCGGCCGCGCGCACGATTTCGCCCGCCTGCGGAGTCTTGACGATTTCGCCGCCGCGGTTCCCTTGCGCCGCTATGAGGATTTCTGGCGCGACTGGTTCGCCCCGGCCTGGCCCCTGCTCGACAATATCGCGTGGCCCGGCCGTATCCCATTCTTCGCGCTGAGCTCCGGCACCACCAGCGGCACCACCAAGCGCATTCCCGTGACGCGCGCCATGCTGGCGTCCAACCGCCGCGCCGGTCTCGATGCGCTCGCCTATCACTTCGCCTCCCGGCCCGGCTCCGCCGCATTGTCCGGCCGTTCGCTGATGCTGGGCGGCAGCACCGCGCTCGAGACACCGGCGCCCGGCGTGCGGGCCGGCGACCTGAGCGGCATCGCGACCGCGACCTTGCCCTGGTACGCCGAACCCCTGGTCTTCCCGCCGCGAGCGCTGGCCCTGCTGACCGATTGGGAAGCCAAGCTGGAGGGCATCACACGAGCGGCGATCGATCAGCGCATCACGACATTGACCGGCACGCCGAGCTGGCTGCTGCTGCTGCTCGAACGTCTCCGCACCAAACGCGCCGTGCGCGGCGAAGCGCCGACGCCGCTACCCGACCTCGCGCTGCTGCTGCATGGCGGCGTGCGGTTCGATCCCTATCGCCGGCGGTTTGCCGAACTGCTCGCGCCGACGACTCCCGACTTGCGCGAGGTCTATCCCGCCAGCGAAGGCTTCTTCGCCACTGCCGATCGCGGCTACGGCGAAGGGCTGCGCCTCAATGTCGATCACGGCCTCTATTTCGAGTTCGTGCCGGTCGGCGAGCTCGAGTCGGCCCAGCCGACGCGTCATCGCATCGGCACAGTCGAGACCGACGTGAACTACGCCCTGGTGGTGAGCAGCTGCGCCGGCCTGTGGTCCTACGTCGTCGGCGACACGGTGCGCTTCGTCACGCTCGACCCGCCGCGCCTGCTGATCACTGGGCGCACCAGCTACATGCTGTCGGATTTCGGCGAGCACCTGATCGGCGAGGAGATCGACGCCGCGCTCAGCGTCGCCGCCACCGAGGCCGCGATCGACGTGATCGACTATAGCGTGGCCACCGCCCATTTCGCCGCTGACGGCATCTGCCGCGACCTACCCGGCATCCATCGCCCGCAGGACTGGCCGGATGCGCCGGGCGGCCACGTCTACGTCGTCGAAGCGAGCCGCCCCATTGATCCGGCGATCGCCGCCACCCTGGCGCGCACGCTTGATCGCGAACTCTGCGCACGCAACGACGACTACCGCGCGCATCGGGCACCGGGCGTCGGCATCGCACCGCCCCGGATCGTCGTCGCGCCGCCCGGCTGCTTCGCCGCCTGGATGAAGGCGCGCGGCAGGCTCGGCGGCCAGAACAAGGTGCCCCGGGTCATCCACGACGCCGCACTGATGCGCACGCTGCTCGACGCCGCCCGCGGCGGCGTGGGTTAGGGCTGCACTCCTACCTTCCCCCCAAGGGCGCGCTAGCGCGCCCGGAGGCGGGGGAAGGTGGCGCGAAGCGCCGGATGGGGGTGGCTGTCGAAGACGAACGTGATCGCGCAAGACAGACCACGTCTGGCCGCAAGAGCCACCCCCATCCGTCAGCGCTTCGCGCTGCCACCTTCCCCCGCCAGCGGGGGAAGGTAGATCTACTTCGCCCGCTTGTAGTCGCCGTGGAAGAACGCGCGCATGCCGCAGAAGGTGCGGCAGGCCTCCTGGAACTCGCCGACATCGACCTTCACGCCCTCCATCGTGCTCATGATGCGGAACTCGCACCGCGCCGGTTTCATCCCGGCGGTGACGCGGTCATAGATTTCGGCCGGCGCGCTGACGCGCACCATGCCGCCTTCCATGACGCCCTGCGTTGTGTCGATGGCGCAGGTATGGGCCGTCGGCCCGATCACCGTTTCGATCACCACCCGATACTTGCCGCCGGCCGCCGGTGAGACCGTGAGGCGGCCGCCACCCGCATCGCCCGGCAGCACCAGGGTGAAACGACCGATCACCGATTGCGGCGAGCTCGACGCCGGCGTGGTCGTCGCGGCGCCGGCCAGCGCCGTGGTGCGCGCGCGATAGAGATCGGCGAGGCACTTGCGCTGCGGCTCGGCCCAGCGCTCCGGCCCGGCGGTGTCGGGCACGCCGCAGGTATTGGGCACGCCGGCCAGCCAGCGCAGCTGCTCGCGCTGCAGGTCGGCCTGGCCGGTGGCGTCACGCCGCGCGCGCTCCTTGGTGTAGACCTCGGCCAGGGTGCGATCGAGCGCCGCCAGATCGGCGTTGGCGCAGACGACCTTCTCGCGCCCGCTCTTGGCCTTGGTGCAGTCGAAGCTGGGACCGGCCGGCGGCTTGGCTGGCGCAGTCTTGCCGGCAGGAGTCGGGGACGCGGGAGTCGGGGGCGCCGGCGTCTGGGCCAGAGCGACGCCGCCCGTCAGCCAGAGGATCGCCAGAACAAGGATCGGCCGCATTTTCGGTTCTCTTTCTGAGGGGGCTCAGCACTCTGAGCATGGCGTCCACAAGGCGCGCGGTAAAGCCGCCGTCGACCGCGCCATCCCCATGCTATAGGGGCCTCATGTCCGATCCCTTCGAGTTGACCGACGAGCCGGAGGACCCGGGCCCGCAGCCCGGGGCGCGCCGCCGCGGCTTCGTGCCCGCGCCGCCGCCGCCGATGCCCGTCACGGTCGACCATCTCGGCAAGCTCAACGAGACCCAGCGCCAGGCGGTCGAGCACACCGAGGGTCCGCTGCTGGTGCTGGCCGGCGCCGGCACCGGCAAGACGCGCGTGCTGATCACCCGCATCGCCCACATCCTGATCACGCGCAAAGCCTTTCCCAGCCAGATCCTGGCGGTGACCTTCACCAACAAGGCGGCACGGGAGATGCTCGACCGCGTCGGCCAGCTCATCGGCCACGCCGCCGACGGGCTGTGGCTGGGCACCTTCCACTCCATCGGCGTGCGCATTCTGCGCCGGCACGCCGAGCTGGTCGGGCTGAAGAGCAACTTCACCATCCTCGACACCGACGACCAGGTGCGGCTGCTCAAGCAGCTGATGGAAGTCGAGGGCATCGACGACAAGAAGTTTCCGGCGCGCGTGCTCAGCGGCGTGATCCAGCGCTGGAAGGACCGCGCGCTGACGCCCGACAAGGTCGGCAACCACGACGATCAGGCGGAGTTCGCCAACGGCCGCGCCGTCGACATCTACAAGCAGTACCAGGAGCGTTTGGCGCAGCTCAACGCCGCCGATTTCGGCGACCTCGTCCTGCACTGCGTCACGCTATTCCAGCAGCACCCCGACATCCTCGCCGATTACCACCGGCGCTTCCGTTACATCCTGGTCGACGAGTATCAGGACACCAACGTGGCGCAGTATCTGTGGCTCAGGCTGCTGGCGCAGGGCGTCGGCGGCCCGGGCGGCGATCAGCAGCGCAACATCTGCTGCGTCGGCGACGACGACCAGTCGATCTACGGTTGGCGTGGCGCGGAGGTCGGCAACATCCTGCGCTTCGAGAAGGATTTTCCCGGCGCCACCATCGTGCGCCTGGAGCGCAACTACCGCAGCACGCCGCACATCCTCGCCGCCGCCAGCCACGTCATCGCCCATAACGAGGGCCGTCTGGGCAAGACGCTGTGGACCGACATGGCCGAGGGCGACAAGGTCCGGCTGCGCGGCGTATGGGATGGCGACGAGGAAGCGCGCGCCATCGGCGAGGAGATCGAGGCGCTGCAGCGCGAGAAGCACGCGCTGTCGCAGATCGCCATCCTGGTGCGCGCCGGCTTCCAGACGCGCGAGTTCGAGGAACGCTTCATCACGCTCGGCCTGCCCTACAAGGTGATCGGCGGCCCGCGCTTCTACGAGCGCCAGGAGATCCGCGACGCGATGGCCTACCTGCGTATCATCGCGCAGCCCGACGACGATCTCGCTTTCGAGCGCATCTACAACACGCCACGTCGCGGGCTGGGCGAATCGGCGCTGAAGACCCTGCGCGGCATCGGCAAGACGCAGCGCGTGAGTCTGTTCGAGGCGACGCGGCGCGCGCTGGAGACCGACGAGTTCAAGGCCAAGCAGCGCAAGACGCTCACCGACCTGATGAAGAGCTTCGATCGCTGGCGCGGCATGCTCGAGGGCATGCCGCATGTCGAGGTGGCGGAAACCATGCTCGACGAGTCCGGCTACACCGAGATGCTGCAGCGCGACCGCGCGCCCGAGGCGCCAGGCCGGCTGGAGAACCTCAAGGAGCTGATCAACGCCATGCAGGAGTTCGACACGCTGTCGGGCTTCCTCGAGCACGTGGCGCTGGTCACCGAAGGCAACGAGAAGGCCGGCGGCGACATGGTCAACATCATGACCCTGCATGCGGCGAAGGGGCTGGAGTTCGACACCGTCTTTCTGCCGGGCTGGGAGGAAGGCCTGTTCCCCAACCAGCGCGCGCTCGACGAAAGCGGCCTGTCGGGCCTCGAGGAAGAGCGCCGGCTGGCCTATGTCGGCATCACGCGCGCGCGCAAGCGGGTCTACATCTCCTTCGCCGCCAACCGCCGCGTCTTCAACCAGTGGCAAGCGGCGATCCCCTCGCGCTTCGTGCAGGAGTTGCCGCCCGCCCACGTCGATGCGTCGTCCGACGCCGGGCTCTACGGCACGGCCTCGACCGGCCATTTCGGCGGCCTGCGCGGCGGCGCGGGCATGACCGATGTCGATGTCGACAGCGTCGACTGGGGTCCGGACTGGAACCGCGCGCGCCAGATCGGCGGCGCCACGCGCGGCTCGGGCAGCGGCCGCGGCCAGTTCCAGCGCGGCCGCTTCGGCCGCGAGGACACCTTCGACGACCGCCGCGCGCAAGGCGACCGCCCCGCCGACTCGCTGACGGTCGGCCAGCGCGTCTTCCACCAGAAATTCGGCTACGGCCTGGTCACCGCCATCGACGGCAACAAGCTCGATGTCGAGTTCGAGAAGGCCGGCCTGAAGAAGGTCCTCGACAGCTTCGTCCAGGCGGCGTGAACCCTACCTTCCCCCGCTGGCGGGGGACGGTAACTCTGACTCAGTCTTCGCTCGCTGGCAGATCGAGATCGACGCCAACCAGGAACGGACTGTTCATCCGCTTCAACTCAGCCAGGATCGCCCGCTTCTCAGGCGTACGTCGGCGCCCACTGTTGCGTGGCACAAAGTCGTAGCCGGTCAAGCCAAGCGCCGCCTTACGCTCCGCCAACTGCCGTTCGTACTCCTCGAAATCAACGACTTGCATCGTCCTCCTCCTGTGCCCGAGGATCCAGATCGACACCGACAAGGAACGGGCTGTTCATCCGCTTCAACTCAGGCAGGATCACCCGCTTCTCGGGCGTGCGTCGGCGCCCGTCGTTGCGCGGTACGTAGTTGTCGCCGGTCAGGCCCAACTCGGCTTTGCGGGCCGCGACCTGCTTGGCGAAGGTTTCGAAATCGATCGTTCTCATGCGGCCGACTCCAGGGGCTCCGGGAGCCGATCTACGAGACTCCGCTCTCGTCCGCCAGTCCACAATACGGCGCGTCCGGCTCAACTCGCGGCGGCAGCAAGCCGGCGGTGTGCAGATGCTCGCGGTAGGCACGCTCCGCGTGCTAGGGCACGCCATGCCCGCTTGGAAGATCGCCGTCACTATCCCCGCTCCCGCTGCCATGGCGTTCGATGGCGCCTTGTCCGACGCGCTGGTCGACCACGGCCTCGTGGTCTCGACCGTCGAGACCACGCGCGATGGGCCGTGGCGTAGCGAGGTCTACGGCGAGGCGGCCGATACCTCGGGGCCAGACATTGCGACTCGCGCCCTGCTGGGCGAGGCGATCGGCGCCGCGGCGAAGCGGGCCGGCCTTGCGGTGCCGGCGTGGGCCATCGAGGTGCTGCCCGACACCGATTGGGTGGCGGAGAACCAGCGCTCCTTCCAGCCCTTTCGCGTCGGGCGCTTCTGGGTGCATCCCTCGCATGCGACCGAAGCGGTGCCGGCCGGCGCGATCGCGCTGCGCATCGATGCCGGCCTCGCCTTCGGCACCGGCACGCACGCCACGACGCGCGGCTGTCTCGAGGCGATCGGTGCGCTCGAACCGGCCGCTATCCGCAACCCGGTCGATGTCGGCACCGGCAGCGGCATCCTCGCCATCGCCATGGCGCTGGCCTGGCGACGGCTGATCCTGGGCGGCGACAACGATCCCGACTCGATCACCGTCGCGCGCGAGAACGCCCAGCTCAATGGCGTCGCCGATCTGTGCGCGTTTCATCTCTCGGAGGGGCTGGCCGCGCCGCCCCTGGCGTCGCGCGCGCCCTACGACCTGATCGTCGCCAACATCCTCGCCGGCCCGCTGGTCGGGCTGGCGCCGTCTTTCGCGGCCGCCGCGGCCGCGCGCGCGACGTTGATCCTGTCGGGCTTGCTCGTCGAGCAGGCCGACGAAGTCCTCGCCGCCTATCGCGCGCAGGGCTTCGCGCTGAGCCGCGGCATCGACCATGAGGCGGGCGGCGCCGACTGGCGCACCCTGGTGCTCCAACGCTGAGGCGCTGACGAAAAAAGGGCCGGCTTGGAAGCCGGCCCTTTCAGGGAAGCGCGCGCGGGGGATGGGGAGGTGCGCGCGCTCAGGGAGACGCGGAAGCTTTAGGCGACGCGGGCGTAGCTGTTGTCGTTGCGCGACTTGGTGACACCCGGGCCGACCAGCAGGTCGGGGCCGAAGCCCGCAGCGCTGTCGACAGCGGCGCGGATCTCGCTGCGCGACAGGCCGATATCGGCCAGCATGCGGTCATCAAGGGCGTCCAGCTCGGCGACCGCCTTGCGGCGGCGAAGGGCCGTGCGGATATGCCCCCAGAGGCTGGCGATCCCGCCGCCAATCATCTCGCCGACAACCTCGGCGCGATGGACGCGGGCCTGATACTCGATGGTTTGACGGTCCACCTGATCGAGGCGGACTTTGTCCGCACCACGCGCCGGCGTCGGCGCGGACTCGCTGCCAAAGCTCGAGAAGGCGGGTGTGCTGGACGAGATAAACATGGGTTCCTTCACTTTCGGTCCCGGGGTTGAGGTCATTCTCGCCCCCTTCATGACTGGGTCGGGTCCTCCGACGCTGTACAGGAAGCAATATAAGTCATTGATTTCGTGCGATAAGTGCTAAGGAAATGAAGCAGCCATGCAAAACAAGCATGCTATGAACAATTATTCACTGCTGCAATGCACCATGACAATCGAGACATCAGGTTCGTTTATTGCGTCCGCCCGCACGGCCTCGTACGGTGCGCACAAGACGCCCTTCTGATCCGACGGTTTGTTCCAATGTCGACACCCGACGACGGTCTCGCCCGACTTGCCGACTTGTTGCGATCCAATGGCCGGTCCTACGCGCCCGACGAGCTGAGCGCGCTGATGGCCGGTATCGCCGCCGCTCCCGAAAGCCTGGCCGGCGCCGAATGGGTCGAGCTGGTAGCCGCGAACGCCAGCCCGCAGGTCCGCGCCGAACTGACCGCCTTGCGCGAGACCCTGGCCAACCGCGCCGACGGCCTGGGCGATAGCGGCCTGGCGGCCGGGGAGGCGGTCCAGCGCCTCGCGGCGCTGCGCACCGAGCTGAAGGGCCGCGGGCTGGACGGCTTCATCGTGCCGCGCGCCGACGAGCATCAGGGCGAATACGTGCCGCGCGCCGCGCAGCGCCTGGCCTGGCTCACCGGCTTCACCGGCTCGGCCGGCTGGGCCGTGGTCCTGGCCGACAAGGCCGCGATCTTCATCGACGGCCGCTACACCCTGCAGGTGCGCCAGCAGGTCGACGTCTCGCTCTACGCGCCGGTCGATTATCCCGCGACCACGCCCGATGCCTGGCTGGCGGAGAACCTGGCTTCGGGCGCGCGCTTCGGCTTCGATCCCTGGCTACATGGCCTGTCGGAGGCCGAGCGCCTGGCCACCGCCTGCACCAAGGCCGGCGCCACCCTGGTGCCGGTCGAGGGCAATCCCGTCGACGCGGTGTGGACGTCGCGGCCGCCGCCGCCGCTCTCGCCGGTGATCCCGCAGCCGGTCGAGCTGGCTGGCGAGTCGAGCGAGGACAAACGCGCGCGCATCGCCAAGGCGGTGGCCGACAAGGGCGCCGACGCCGTGCTGCTGAGCCAGCCAGACTCGATCGCCTGGTTGCTCAACGTGCGCGGCGGCGACGTCCCGCGCACGCCCTTCCCGCTGTCCTTCGCGCTCTTGCGCAAGGATGCCGGCGTCGATCTCTTCGTCGATCAGCGCAAGCTGCCGGCGGCGACGCGCGCGCATCTCGGCAACGGCGTGGCCTTGCAGCGCCCCGAAGCGCTGGCCGGCGCGCTCGAAGCGCTGGGCCGCGAGGGCCGCACGGTGTGGCTCGATCCGCAGACCGCGCCGCGCTGGGCGCTCGATCGCCTCGCCTCGGGCGCCGGCGGCGAGCCGAAGCTGGTGCGCGACATGGATCCGGTGGCGCTGCCCAAGGCGTGCAAGAACGAGGTCGAGCTGGCCGGCGTGCGCGCCGCGCATCGCCGCGACGGCGCCGCGCTCAGCCGCTACCTGCACTGGCTGGCGAGCGAAGCGACCAAGGGCGAGACCGACGAGATCGCCGCCTCCGACAAGCTGCAGGCGCTGCGCGAGGCCACCGGCGCGATCCGCGACCTGAGCTTCGAAACGATCTCCGGCGCCGGCGCCAACGGCGCCATCGTGCATTACCGCGCCAGCCCGCGCAGCGCCCGCAAGCTGCGGCGCGGCGAACTTTACCTCGTGGACTCCGGCGGCCAGTACCGCGACGGCACCACCGACGTCACCCGCACCGTGGCGATCGGCGAGCCCAGCGCCGAGATGAAGGACCGCTTCACCCGCGTCCTGAAAGGCCACATCGCGCTGGCGATGGCGCGCTTCCCCGTCGGCACCACCGGCTCGCAGCTCGACGCGCTGGCGCGCTATCATCTGTGGCAGGCGGGGCTCGATTACGACCACGGCACCGGCCACGGCGTCGGCGCCTATCTCTCGGTGCACGAGGGGCCGCACCGCATCTCCAAAGCGCACAACGCCGTCGCGTTGCGGCCGGGCATGATCGTCAGCAACGAGCCGGGCTACTACAAGACCGACGCCTACGGCATTCGCATCGAGAACCTCGTCGCCGTGCGCGAGGCGAAGATCGAGGGCGCCGATCGCGCCTATCTCGAATTCGAGACGCTGACCTTGGCGCCGATCGACCGCGCCTGCATCGAGGTCGCGCTGCTGAGCGGCCCCGAGCTCGCCTGGCTAAACGCCTATCACGCACGGGTGCGCGAGGTCGTGGGCGCGCAGCTCGATGGCGAGGCGCGCGCCTGGCTCGAGGCCGCGACGCGGCCGTTGTGACATCACCACCGTCGTCCTGAGCGACAGCGAAGGACCCGGCGGTGGTGCGAACGGACACCGCGCATCGACGTGACCTCAATACCGCGAGATCCTTCGCTGCGCTCAGGATGACGGGGGTTTCTCTATATGTCCGCCAACGATAAGCCCGGCCTGCTCGCGCTCTATCATTTCTCGCCGTGGTTCACCGAGGAGCTGAACAAGCGCTTCGACGTCTTCGGGCCGTTCCCGACGCGCGAGATCGCGCCGCATATGGTGCCGGACGACTTCAAGCCCCGCGTGCGCGCCATCGCCACCGTCGGCAGCATCGGCGAGGGCGGCCGCGCCATGCTCGACGCGCTGCCCAACGTCTCGATCATCCATTGCTACGGCACCGGCTTCGAGCGCATGGACCTGAGGACGGCGAAGGAGCGCGGCATCGTCATCACCAACGCCGCCGACTCCAACGCCAGCGCCGTGGCCGACATCGCGGTCGGCCTGCTGCTGGCGTCGTCGCGGCGCCTCGCCGAGGGCGATCGCTATATCCGCGCCGGCAAGTGGGTGCGCCGCGGCGCGCATCTGTGGCCGCCGATCCTCGGGCTGAAGGGCGCCAAGGTCGGCATCCTCGGCCTGGGCGCGATCGGCCTGCGCATCGCCACCCGCATCGCCGCCTTCGAGGCCGAAGTCGGCTACCACAGCCGCAGCAAGAAGCCCGACGCGCCGTGGGCCTATCTGCCCGGCGCCCTGGAACTCGCCGAATGGTCCGACTTCCTGATCGTCGCGCTGCGCTCGGACGCCTCGAACAAGCACATCATCAACATGGAGCTCCTGAAGAAGCTCGGGCCGCTCGGCCACGTCGTGAACATCTCGCGCGGCATGGCGGTCGACGAGGCGGCGCTCGCCGACGCGCTGGAAGCCGGCGTGATCGCCGGCGCCGCCCTCGATGTGTTCGAGGAGGAGCCGATCGTCCACCCCAAGCTGATGACCTTGGAGAACGTGGTGATGACGCCGCATCTCGGCGGCGGCACGCGCCAGGCCAACCGGGCGATGGGCGAGACGGCGCTGGCCAATTTCGACGCCCATTTCGCCGGCCGGCCGGTGCTGACGCCGGTGCCGATGGACTGACCCGAGACGCGTCACGGCCCCCGAGGGAGCCGTAACAATACGTCACATTCTTGATCTCAAATGGATAAATGCGGACGACGCTGGGTCAGTCGGCGGCACCACCGTCGCTGTGGGCAGGACGCGCGGCCCCCGGGGGCTCGGTGGCGCCGTCGGCCAGATCCCAGCGCGTGCGGAACACCGTGTCGCAGAGGCCCGGGCTGCCGAAGCCGTCGCTGAAGCTCACGGTCGAGCGCTTGTGATGCTCGGCATGGGCGTGGCTGCTGACCTTGTCGGCGATGAAGTTGCAGATCGACGTGCGCAGCGGCGTCGACTTCTCGCCGCGCAGCGCGCGGGCGAAATCGAAGCCGGAATGCTCATACAGCCCGCCGATCGCGCCCAGGCTCATGGTCACGACGTGGAACAGCAGATCCGAGCCGCCGCCACCGATGAGCACCAACGGCAGCAGATAGGGCAGCACGATCTCGAGGAAGAAGTCCGGCCCGCTCATGTAGCAGGCGCTGACGGCGCGGCTGGCGCCGGTCGAGTGATGGACGTGGTGGCCCAGCACGCGCAGCAGAGAACGCCGGTGCATCAGGCGGTGGCCGATGTACTGCACGACGTCGTGGCCCACCGCCATCAGCAGCAGCGAGGCGATGAACCAGCTGGCATCGAGTTGCGGCTCGCCGACGAAGGCCAGGCCGGTCCACTCCAGCACCAGCATGCAGGGCAGCAGGATGATGCACTGGTTGAACAGCACCCGCGGCAGCAAAGCGGCATAGCCGCGCCGCTCCGGCCGGCGCACCCGGAAGTGCTGCAGGCGGCCTGTGGCGTCCAGCCAGTCGAAGCCCAGCGCGATGCCATGGTAGACGACCATGTGCAGCGTCCAGGCGAACACGGCGATGGACAGCCAGGGCGGGAGGAGATCCGTCAGCATCGGGCCTTATCGATGGGGTACGCTGGGAGAGAACGCCTGCCCGCCAGAAATGCGGCAGGTCTGAAACACCCCGCCAAAGTATGCATGGCGTGGGAGTCGGTCAACGGCGGAAGATGCCCAAAAATCAATGCATAGGTGCTTCACGGCACCGGCTGGAGGCTTCTGGGATCGACAGAATATGCGTCCAATGACTATACGCGCGCACCCTGCACGCATCGCGGCGATCACGAAAAATCAGCCGCCGCCCATCGCCAGCCACTCCTCTTCGCTCAAGATGCGCACGCCCAGCTCCGCCGCCTTCTTGGCCTTCGACCCGGCGTCGGCCCCGACCACGACGAAGTCGGTCTTCTTGGATACCGAGCCGGTGACCTTGGCGCCGAGCGACTCGGCCTTGGCCTCGGCGGCCTCGCGGCTCATCGCCTGGAGCGTGCCGGTGAAGACCATGACCTTGCCCGAGAACGGCGAGTCGGTGGCGACCGCGGCCGCGCGGAACGGCTCGACGGTGATCTCGCCCAAGAGCTGGCGGATGATGGTCTCGTTGTGCCCCTCGCCGAAGAACGCGACGATCTTGTCGGCGGTGGTCACGCCGATGTCCTGGACGTTGCACAGCCGGCCATAGGCCTCGCCCACGTCGGCGGCCGCCTTTTCTTTCTTGGTCGGATCAGGCTTCGCGGCGCGCTCGCCGCCGGCCGCGCGCATGGCGTCGAACCACGACTGGGCGTCGCCGTACTCGCGCGCCAGGGCCTTCGCCGTGGCCTCACCGATCGAGGGAATGCCCAGCGCGTTGATGAAGCGGTCGAGCGCGATCGTGCGGCGCGCGTCGATGGCGGCGACCAGCTTGTCGGCCGACTGATCACCCCAGCCCTCGCGCTTGCGCAGATCATCGCGCCGGAGACGGAACAGATCGACCGGCTGCTTGAGCAAGCCGTCGCGCCAGAAATTCTCGATGTGCGTCCAGCCCAGGCCCTCGATGTCGAAGCTCTGGCGCGAGACGAAGTGCCGTAAGCGCTCGACCTGCTGGTACGGGCATTCGAGACCGCCGGAACAGCGACGCACCACGCCGTCCTCCTCGCGCACCACCGGCGTCTTCAGATCGCACGGGCACGTCTCAGGAAAGTGGAATGGCTTGGCGCCGCGCGGTCTTTGCTCCATCACCACGCCCAGAACCTGCGGAATGACATCGCCGGCGCGCTGGATGGTGACGGTATCGCCGACGCGCACATCGAGCCGCTCGATCTCGTCGGCGTTGTGCAGGGTGGCACGGGCCACCAGCACGCCGCCGACATTGATCGGCTCGAGCTCGGCCACCGGCGTCATCGCACCGGTGCGGCCGACCTGGATGGCGATGCCGTTGAGCACCGTCTGTGCCTTCTCGGCCGGAAATTTGTGCGCGATCGCCCAGCGCGGCGAGCGGCTGACGAAGCCCAGGATCGCCTGCCAGTCGACGCGGTCGACCTTGTAAACCACACCGTCGATGTCATAGGGCAGCGCGGCGCGGCGCGCGCCGATATCGCGATAGAACGCCAGCACCTCGTCGGTCGTGCGACAGAGCCTGGCCTCCGGATTGACCTGGAAGCCCCACTGGCTCAACCGCTTGAGGAAGTCGTGCTGCGTGTCCCAGGCGCGCGGCTCGGCCTCGCCCCAGGCATAGGCGAAGAACCGCAGCGGCCGATCCGCCGTGATCGTGGAGTCGAGCTGGCGCAGCGAGCCGGCAGCACCATTGCGCGGGTTGGCGAAGGTCTTCTCGCCGGCGGCCGCCTGCCGCTCGTTCAGCGCCACGAAGTCGGCGCGGCGCATATAGACTTCGCCGCGCACGTCGAGCGCATCGGGCGCCTTGCCCTTTAGCCTCTTCGGTACATCGGCGAGCGTGCGCACATTGGCGGTAACGTCCTCGCCCTCGCTGCCGTCGCCGCGAGTCGCCGCGCGCACCAGCTCGCCCTTCTCGTAGCGAATCGACAGCGACAGACCGTCGATCTTGGGCTCGCAGGTCAGCGCGATCTCGGCATCGGCATCCAGCGCGATCTCGCGTTCGAGGAAACGGCGCACGCGCTCGAGAAACTCGGTGATCTCCTCGTCGGCGAAGGCGTTGTCGAGCGACAGCATCGGCCGGGCGTGGCGCACCTTGGCGAAGCCGGCCGACGGCGCCGGCGCCACTTTCATCGACGGGCTGTCCAGCGTCACCAGCTCGGGGAACCTGGCCTCGATCGCCTTCAGCCGCTGGCGTAGCGCGTCGTATTGGGCGTCGCTGATCTCCGGCGCGTCCTGCTGGTGGTAGAGCTTGTCGTGGCGCGCGATTTCCTGCGCCAGGCGCGCCAGCTCCTGATTGGCCTGCCGCTTGGTGAGCTTGTCGGCCGCGATCTGCTCGACCACCTTCGCCGCGCGCGACATCCCTCGTCTCCTAGAGCGTATCCCGCAGGGACAGACTCGTTCTGTCATTCCGAGCGAAGCGAGGAATCCAGGAAGCCCGCCTGGATTCCTCGCTTCGCTCGGAATGACAGGAGAGGTACATCAACTGTGGCTGCGTCGAAGTCATGCTCAGGCCCGCGCCGCCATCAGGCGATCCGCCGCGGCGCGCGCTTCGGCGGTGACCTCGGCGCCGGCGAGCATGCGCGCCAGCTCCTCGCGCCGGCCGGCGGCGTCCAAAGGCACGACCTCCGTCGCCGCCTTGGTCCGGCTCGACGTCTTGCGGATCAGCCAGTGCTGGTCGGCCAGCGCCGCGACTTGCGGCGAGTGCGTCACGACCAGCACTTGCAGATCGCGCGCCAGCCGACGCAGGCGCTCACCCACCGCCGCCGCTGTGGCGCCGCCGACGCCACTGTCGACCTCGTCGAACACCACGGTGGCGACGTCGCCGACCTTGGCCATCGCCACCTTCAACGCCAGCATGAAGCGCGAAAGCTCGCCGCCCGAGGCGATCTTGCCGATCGGACCCGGCGGCGCGCCGGGATTGGTCGACACCAGAAACTCGACGCGATCGACACCCGAGGCCGACCAGTCCTTTTCGGCCAGCCGGTCGATGCGCGTGACGAACTTCGCGCGCTCCAGGCGCAACGGCCCAAGCTCGCCGATCACGGCTTTGTCGAGCTTCGCCGCCTGCTTGCCGCGTCCGGCAGACAGCGCCTCAGCCGCGCCGACGAAGGCCGTGCGCGCCTTGGCCGCTTCGGCCTCCAGCCGGCGCCGACGCGCCTCGCCATCGTCGAGCGCGGCGAGCTGGTCGGCCATGCGGCCGCGCAGCCCGGCCAGCTCGCCCACCGGCACGCCATGCTTGCGCGCCGCGGCGCGTAGCGCGAACAGCCGTTCCTCGACACGCTCCAGCGCGCCGGGATCGGCGCCCAGGCTATCGCGCGCCTGCTCGAGCTGCGCCACCGCCTCGGCCGCCTCCGACAGGGCGCGATCCAGCGCGCCCAGCGCCGCGTCGAGACGGCCGGCGGCATTGCCAGCCTGGCGCTCGATCAACCGATGCGCCGACGACAGCTGGCCGGTCACGCCCTTGTCCCGCTCCAGCCCGTCGAGCGCCTGCACCACCGCCTCGCCGATCGCCGCGCCGTGGCGCAGCAATTGACGCTTCGCCGCCAAGGCCTCCTCGTCGTCGGCCTTGGGATCGAGCTTGTCGAGTTCGGCCACTGCGTGACGCAGGTACTCTTCGTCGCGCTGCGCCTGCTCGAAAGCGGCCGTGGCCTCGACGCGCGCGCTCTCGGCGGCGCGCCACGCGGCCCACGCCGCCGCGACGCGCGCGGCGTCGGC
>JALHMM010000131.1 GCA_022844045.1 Reyranellaceae bacterium
TCGCCCCGCGCGAGCGCGCCGGCCGCCGCGAGCCAGCGCCGCGCCTCCGCGATGTCAGCGGCATGGGCCGGGGCGGGATGGTCGGCCTCGTAGAGCACCACGGCATCGGTGGTGGTGTCGTGGAGCGCGGCAATGAACAGCGTGTCGGCGGGGATCGCTATGCCGCGTCCGGCAAGGCCGCCGCGCACCGCCGGGTCGTTCAGAAGCCCGACGAGGAGACGCGCATTGACCTCGCCCGAGTGGCCGCCGCAGGCACCGCAATCGAGCGCGCTGGCATGCGGGTTGTTGACGACACTCGCCCCATGGCCGGCAATGACGACGAGGCGCGCGAAGCCGGCCGTCAGCGACATCGCCTTCAGCACAGCGGCGGCCGTGGCCAGCCGCGTCTCGGGGTCGAGCGGCGGGGTGGGCCGCGGCGCGGGGTCGTTCGGCGCCGTGCTCCGGGCAAGGCCGAGGCCGTCGCGGAGGAGCTTGCCGACATAGGTAGGGCCGGTGGCCTCGACGAAGGCGAACGACGACACGGCGGCGAGCTTGAACCGGCCCCAGGCGCGTTTCGCCCGCGCCGTGATGCGGGCGGCCGCGCGGCGCCTTGCGGTGGCCGGCGCGTCGTCCCCGGAACAGGACAGGAAGGTCGGGCCCAGCAGAACGGGAAGCCGCAGTTCCTCGACGTCGGAGCCGAAGCGCCGGTGGGCAACGCGCATGCCGAAGAAGCCGGCGAAGCCGAGCGTCTCGATGCGCGCGTCGATCCCTTCGAGCGCTCGCCGGAAGATCTCGGAGCGGACGTCGATGCAGAAGGCCGCCTGGAGTGCCGCGCGGCCCCGGCCGGGCTGGGCGGGGGGCGCTGCAAGGACCGTCGCCAGCCGGCGCTGCGCCGCCCGCTCGGAGGCCTCCTGGAGGACGGAATCGAGGATGTCGTCCCGACTCGGGTCGACCGGCCCGGCGTAGGCGAGGGTTGCCTCCTGCCATACGGTCGCCATGGCTGGTGCGTACTGGGCGACCAGCGCCGCCTCGAAGGAGAGGCGGATCGCCAGCAGGTCGGTGACAGTCGGATCGGAGCCGCCCACGAGCTCGGCTTCCCACAGCCGTGTGCGGGCGAGCTGCGCCCAGCCGCCGAGGCTCATCAGTAGCCGGTGCAAGTAGACGTCCAGCGCCGCGTCGGGGAGTCCGAGCTCCCGGACAGCCTCGGCGACCGCCAGGTCCGCCGTCGCCGGCAGCCGCGCGACGAAGGACGCGAAGCCCCTGAGGCCGGCGATCTCGGGGGTCAGGTCGTGGCTGGCGAAGCTGCGCCAGGCGGCATAGGCGCCGCCGCTCCGCGGCGCGGCCCACAGCGCCTGCCCCTCGTCGAAGTAGCCGCCCGCCCAAAGGCCGATACGCTCGGCGACCAGTCCGGGCCAGTCGACGCCGGACGCCGCCGCGGCGAGGTCGGCGACGGTCGGCAGGGCGGACGGCATGGGCCGGTCCCCGGCGGCCGCGGCCTTCAACTCCGCGAGCGACGCCGGCCGCGACCAGCCCGCCGCTGCCGCCATCGCCGCCATGAGGTCGTCGTCGCGGATATCGCCAGAGTGGATGCGGGCCGCGAACCAGACGCGCGGCATGGTGGCGGCGACGCCCGCAACCCGAGCGAGCCGCGCGGCGGCGCCGGCCAGGGGCTCCCCCGACTGGCCGAGGAACGGGTTGACGGCGACGCTCGCGGCGAGCGGCCAGAGCGGCGGGATGGACAGGGCGGCGCGCGTCGCGGCCGCGGGCGGGGCGACATCCGCGGGGGCGATGGTGGGGATCGGCATCGCGATGGTGCTCCCTGGTACGGCGGTCATGGCGTCGTGCGGGCCGGCCGGCCGTCGAGAATCCGGTCGAGGATGGCGTTGACGTAGAGCCCGTTGGCGAGGTGCACGCGCAGACCTGCCGCCGCGGGATGGCCGGCCCACAGCGGGAGCATCGCCTGGGCCACGGCGACCAGCCCGAAGCTCATGATCGCGAGGGCCATCAGCACCCATTCGAGCCGGCCGGGCGAAGGTGTTGCGGGTAGGGTTCCGGCGGTCAGCCACTCGGCAGCGGTCTGGAGCGTGAAGTAGCCGAGCGCTGCCGCCGCTGCGTAGAGGGCGGTCTTCCGCGTCAGGACGCGGGGCGCGGCATCGGCCAGCCCCTGGGCCAGCAGATAGGCGACGCCGAAGATGAGGATCGCGCCGAGCGCCAGGGCCTGGGCGGACTTGTGCTCGAAACCGAAGGCAAGGCCAAAGCCGGCACCGATGGACGCGTAGATGAGAAGGGCGAGGGCGAAAGCGCGGCCGACGGCGCCGCCGTTTGGGATGGCCACCGGCCCCGGCCGCCGGATCGCTGCGATCTGGCCGACCGCACCGCCCGAGGCAAGGAAGGCATGCGCCTTGTAGAGCGAGTGCGCGACGATGTGGAGGAGGGTGAGCGGAAACAGCGCCAGCCCGCATTGCAGCATCATGAAGCCCATCTGCGCCACGGTCGACCAAGCGAGCGAGGTCTTCACGGCGGATTGGGTGAGCATGACGAGCGCGCCGAAGATGGCTGTAAATCCGCCGATGATCGCCAGCACGGCAAGGACGCCCGGGGCGCTCAGCATCACGTCGGCGAAGCGGATGAGCAGGAAGCCGCCGGCATTGATGACCCCGGCATGGAGCAGCGCCGAGACCGGCGTCGGCGTCTCCATCACCTCGGTGAGCCAGCCGTGGGTCGGGAACTGCGCCGACTTGAGGAGCGCCGCCACGGCGAGGAGGCCCGCCGCGAGGAGGGTGAGGGTCGCGGCGCCGTCGGCGCGGACCGTCGCGTTGATCGCGTCGATGTCGGTCGTACCATGGGCGAAGGTGAGAAGGCCGGCGGCCGCGGCCAGCGCCACCGCGCCGATCACCGAAAAGAGCTGCTTCTTGCGGGCCGCCCGCCGGGCTGCCACCCGCCCGGGGTAGAAGAGCAGGAGGCGATGGAGCGTCAGGCTGGCGGCGACCCACGCTGCCACCAGCTGCCCGAGATTGTTCGCCTGAACGAGGAAGAGCACCGAGGCCAGCGTCGCGCAGAGCCAGCCTGTGAAGGCGCCCTGCCGGTCCTCGCCGTCGAGGTAGGTCCGTGCGTAGCGCACCACGATCCAGCCGACGAAGGTGACGAGCACCAGCATCGCCGCGCTCACCGCGTCGAGCTTGGCCGAGAGCCCGATGCCGGCGAGACCGATGAGACCGCTGTCGCCCGGACCCGCGACGACCAGGAGGACGAGCGCCGCGACCGCCAGCAGCGCGGCGAGAACCGCGCCGGCCTCGGCGGCCATCGCCACCATCGACGGGCGGCGCCCGGGGCGAAGGAAGGCAAAGGCGGCGGCGAGGATCAGCGGCAGCGGGATTGCCAGCGGCACGAGATAGGGCGACACGGGTGGGTTATCCAGGGGGCAGGGTCCAGCGGAGGTAGCAGAGCGCCGGCAGGCAAGAAAATGCATTGTTTGCACGCTATCATTCGCTATGAACGAACGATGGGCGCCCTCAACTACAATCACCTCCGCTACTTCTGGGCCGTCGCTCACGACGGCAACCTGACCCGCACTGCGGCCCGGCTGAACCTTACCCAGTCCGCGCTGTCGGTGCAGATCCGGAAGCTCGAGGCGAGCCTCGGCCATCCCTTGTTCGAGCGGCGCGGCCGGCAGTTGCATCTGACCGAGGCCGGCCGGATCGCGCTCGATCATGCCGATGCGATCTTCTCGACGGGCGAGGAAATGCTCGGCACCTTGCGCGAAGCCGGCGCGGCTCGGCAGGCCCTCCGTCTCGGTGCCCTCGCCACCCTGTCACGCAATTTCCAGATGGAGTTCCTGCGGCCGCTGCTCGGCCGGACCGATGTCGAGCTCGTCCTCCGTTCGGGCGGGACGGCCGAGCTGCTCCGCTCCCTCGCCGCCCTCAGCCTCGACATCGTCCTCGTCAACCAGCCGCCGGCGCGCCACGCCGTGACCCATTTCGTCTCCCATCGCCTCGCCGAGCGTGCGGTCAGCCTGATCGGCACGCCGGCCCGGTTCAGCGAGCGCTGCTCCCTCGCCGAGCGGCTGAGGAGGCACCCCGTGATTCTGCCGACCGCCGAGACCAGCGTCCGCATTGGCTTCGACGCGCTGGTCGACCAGCTCGATGTACGCCCTCGGATCGTCGCCGAGGTCGACGACATGGCGATGATGCGCCTCCTCGCGCGCGAGGACATTGGCCTTGCGGTGCTGCCGCCGATCGTGGTGAAGGACGAGATCGAAGCGGGCGTGCTCATCGCCGGAGATTCCCTCCCGGGCATCGCCGAGACCTTCTACGGCGTGACAATCGGCCGCCGCTTCCCAAATCCGCTCCTGCGGACGCTGATACATGATCGCCGAGCGTGAACACTCTCGGGGGTCCGAGGCTTCGTTCTCGACCGCCGGTGTTCCTGTTGGGAGACGGTCCACAAGATGGAGTCGTGCGGCCCGGCAACGGCTGACGCGAGACGGCGCGAGATGATTTCGCCGTCCCCGTCTTGAGGGCCTCGCCGCTCGCCACCACATGGTTGATCCGTCACGACGTCGAGGAAGGAGACCTCCAGATGCCGATCGACTTGGTTGCATCACGGTCAACGAGCGTCCGCATTCGCGATCGGGTAGGCTTGGATCTACCGTTCTCGCGCGGGATCATGGCCAGCGCCATTCTGGCTACGGGACTACCCACCGATGATGCCTATCGCATCGCGAGCGAGATTCAGCGCCAGCTCGATAGCGCGGGAGTTGCCGAAGTCGGCGCCGATCAGATCGCTTCCCTTGCTGCCGAGACGATCGACCGTGTCGCCGGCCCATCCTTCGGGCAGAGGTACCGATCATGGCGAGAGGCAAAGCGTACCGGTCGCCCGCTCGTCGTGGTCCTTTCGGGAGCGCCGGGGGTCGGCAAATCGACCGTGGCCACCAGGCTCGCGGTACGGCTTGGCATCTCACGCATCGTCACCACCGATACGATCCGGGAAGTCCTGCGGACGGTGATTCCTTCGACCGTCCTTCCCGAGTTGCATGCTTCGACCTATGAGCTCGACATTCCGCCGGCGTTCGCCGGCTTCGAGCGCCAAGCGGCCGTTGTCGCATCAGCTACGGTTGCGGTTGCGGCGCGGCTCGCGACCGAGCGTCGGAGTGTCCTGCTCGAGGGCGTGCACCTTCTCCCCGGCTACATCACGCGCAGCCTCGCTGGGCACGCAGCCGGTCCAATCGTGGTGGAGCGATTGCTGGTTCTAGATGATGAGGGGGTACATCGCTCGCAACTGAAGTACCGCGCCCGAAGCGAGCCGGGTCGGCAGGGCGATCGGACGCTCAATCACCTCGCCGCTATCCGCCACATCCAGGATCATCTCGTCGGCCATGCCGTCAGAGAGGACGTTTCGAGCTTTGACCTTGCCCACCCGGCGGAGCTCACGCAGCAGATAGTTGATGAAGTCGTCTCCAACTTGTCGGAGGTAAAGTCCCGTCTAGCTTGAGGGGTCAAGTCAGAGCAGGCACGCTTGCCGCCGAGCACGAAACGCGCAGACGGGGATGGCGGGAGAACTGCGTACGTAAGGGCTCGGTCACCCATGTTCAGCTTGCAGGGACTGCCGCTGGAAGGGCGGCAGGACGAGGCGATGCCAGTCGTCGTGGGCGCAGACAGCCGCAACCGGACACCGGCCCTCGTCGATTGACCTCGTCCTCCGACGCGACTTCATCACTGGTGACTCATTAAAAAAGACGCGAACCGCACCGCGCCGCGGAGGTAGAGGGCCACGGCGTCAGAGGCGATTCTCCTCGCCGATGCCGAGCTGCCGAGCGGCGATCATGGCTATCTCGGCAAGCGTGAGGTAGTGCATCTCTCGACCACTCTTCTCGCGCCAATAGAAGCCAACCTCGCGACGCTCATGCCAGTCCTCGATCTTAAGCAGCTTGACGTTGTCGGTCTCACGGAATTCAGCCCGCGCATACAGTTCCGGGAACAGCGACAGACCCATGCCGATCGACACCATCTGCCGGATCGCATCGAGGCTCGTGCCCTCGAAGTCCTCGACGATACGGGCGCCCGAGAGTTCGGCCAGATGCCGCACGTTCTCGAGCAGCCTGTGGCCCCTGCCAAGGGCAAGGAGTCGCTCTCCCTGGAGTACGGCGGCCCTGACCGAAGATCTCCGCGCCAGCGGGTGCTCGGCAGGAACCCCGAGATAGATCGCCTCCACCCCGATCCGGCGGAATGTCAGCCCCGGGCGTTCGGGAGAAGGTCCAAGACCACAGTCAAGCGACCCTTCCGCCACCGCGGCCTCGAGAGCCGCGGGACTGTCTTCGCGGATGTAGACCTGAAGGTCGGGGTAGCGCTCGTGAAGTCCGGGCAGCAGCCGCGGCAGGAAGTACGGCCCGAAGGTCGGGGGAGTACCGAGGCGTATGGTGCCGCCCAGCGCCGCGGTGTGGCGGGCCAACTCGTTCAGCGTCTCGTCGACCGTCGCAAGCACAAGCCTCGCGCTCCTGGCCAGCATCTCCCCCGCGGGCGTCGGCACGACTTGGGAAGACGTCCGCTCGAACAGGGGGACCCCGACGCTCTGCTCGACCGTCGCTATCTGAACCGAGAGGGTTGGCTGGGAGACGCCGCAGCGCTCGGCCGCCCGGCCGAAATGCCGGAGGTCGTGGACGGCGAGGACGTATTCGAGTTGGCGGACGGAAGGGCGGTAAGGCATCTATGATAGATTGGTACTATCAGGAACATTACAACAATCAATTGGCGCTATCGACCAGTACTTCCCAACTCTCATCCGTCGGAAGGCAACAGGAGGTAGCAAGCCATGAACCAGCATTTGAAATCGCTCAAAAAACGCCCGAGTGTCGTGGAGGCCCGGATTGCGGACGAGCATGCTCGCCACAGGCTGCGATTCCACGACAGAATCGAATTCATGGAACGGCTCGACCGGAACGGCCAAGGCATCCTGGTGCCAGTCATCCGGCGCCGCTCTCCCAACGGTCGCAGATCGAGCAACGCTTGACGGCACTCCCGCGCAACTGGCAGTGCGCCGACCCACTGTCCCGAGTAGCCAATCCCCGAACCATCGCCAGTGTGGCGAGGTGAGCGTGTTGAAGGAGGAGAATCGATGATCCGTTCTGCAATGATCGCTGCGACCCTGCTGGCCGGGTTTGCCGCACCGGCCCTTGCGAATACCAAAGCGACGACTGACGGTCTGTTCGTCAACATCCGGTCGGGCCCGGGGGTAAACCACCCGGCGATCTGCCTAGCTTGGCCGAATGTGCCGTTCACCGTGACGAAATGCGACGGCAACTGGTGTCACGTCGAGTACCTGCGCTCGACCGGCTGGATGTCTGCGAAGCACATCGACTTCCAGGAGTAGAGCCCAAATGGGGGCAGCGGCGTCGGGCAAGCTCGACGCCGCAAGCCCCGCCAGACCTTAGCTGTCGAACTGCACTGCGCTGCGATCCGGTGGATAACTCTTCCGCCGCATCCCGGGGATGATCCCATGAAGGAGAAGGTACGACCGATGCAAACTGAGAAACCCGGCGCTGCTACCGTCATCCATCGTCACGCCGACGGTCGGACCATGCCGGCACACTGGTGTATCGAGTCGGACACGACGCACAACGTCATCGCTCGCAGAAATGCCCTGATGGCACTGTGGGCCGGTCGACAGTTAGGGTTGCAGGGGGCCGAAATGGCTCCCTACGCAAGGAGCGTCCATTTCTCGGATTACCAAGTCGACGGTGATGCGGACATCGTCTGCAAGGTCCGAAGCGACCTCGCTGAGCATGGCGTCGAAATAGATGACGCGGACGTCAGGCGGAAACTGTGGGAATTCCACAAGGAAGCGCTGCGCCAGTCGAGCGCGACGGATTAAGGCGTCGCGTCATGGCGTCGGCCCAGTCGTCACGGGCATTCCTCGAACGACGAAGGCTTCTGACTCCGGCACTGGAAGCATCGGTTGGGGCACCGTCCGTCGATCGGCGGCGGGCGTTTTCGGCCGCGAGACATTCACATGCAACGCGAGCCGCGCCGCATGATGAACCAGAAGCAGCACATTCGTAAGGGAAGAATAGAAGAATGGCCTTCAAGGACGCCCTGCTCCATCTGAGCAGCTACCCCGAGCCGACTCCGGCTGCGGTAATCAAGCAAGGCATCGACATCGCGGCGGCATTGGGTGCGCATGTTTCTGCCTTGACGTTCAGGATCGAACTTCCGAGGCCCGGCAACGTGCTTGCCAACGCGCTGCTCGACGTATCGGGAATGGTCGCGGCGGAGCAGCAGAAGAGCGTGACGAATGCGCAGGATCTTCTGAGCCTTTTCGAGAGGCTGGCGAACGAGCGCGGTGTTCCGCATGCGCAGATCATCGAGACGTCGACGACCTCGGAGCTGCCGGCCGCCGTCACTGAACACGCGCGGACATACGATGTTGCTATGATCCCGGTGGGCCAAGTGTCGGGCCTTCAGCAATATGTCGCCGAGAGCGTGATTTTCGGATCCGGTCGCCCGGTGATCGTCCTGCCCGAGGCGCCGAGACTTGGCGCGGCGCGGTCCCTCGATGTCGTCGGCGTGGCCTGGGATTTCAGCCGGCCCGCGGCCCGAGCCGTAGCGGACGCGCTCCCGATCCTGAAGCATGCCAGGACTGTCCGGGTGGTGACGATCAAGGAGGAGAAGACGATCGACACAAGGCGCACGGTCGCCGACCTCGCAAGGCACCTCGAGCGCCACGGCATCGAGATCGTCGTGGATGAGGAGGCGGCGCGCGGCCGCACGATCGGCCAGGCCCTCGAGCAATATGTCTCGGCGCGCGACCTCGGCCTCCTGGTGATGGGCGCTTATGGGCACTCTCGGCTTCGTGACTTCGTCCTGGGCGGGGCAACCAAGAGCATCGTCGCCAACCCGCCGCTGCCAGTGCTGCTCGCGCACTGAAACGCCAAGGCCGGGAGCGCGACCGTGAGAACCGGGAAGCCAAGAGGGAGCTTCGCCGTGCTGCGGGTCCGGCCTCTTCGGGCCTCCCGCGTGCTCCGGCCCACGGCGCTGCCGGAATGACTCATAGCCCCGCTGAATGGTGCAAAGACCCTCCCAAAACCCCCCGCATACGCAAGGATTTCCATGGAACTGCTAGCCGACTTCCTGGCCAGTGACTTTCTCGGCAAGTCCGTAGGGCTCTGGTTCGCCTTTCTCGTGGTTGTCGGCGCCCTGCTCGCTTTCGACCTCGGCGTTCTCCACCGGAACGACAAGGAACTGGGGATTGCCGAGAGCCTGATCCTCTCCGCGTTCTACATCGCGGTCGCGGTCCTATTCGGTGTCTGGCTGTGGTGGTCGATGGGGCCAACCGCGGGCATCGAGTACTTCACGGGCTACGCCCTGGAGAAGGCCCTCTCCATCGACAACGTCTTCGTGATCTCACTCATCTTCGGCTACTTCGCCATCCCGGCCAGATACCAGTATCGGGCGCTGCTGTGGGGCATCATCGCGGTCCTGGTGCTGCGCGGCATCATGATCGGGCTCGGTGCGGCGCTCGTGCAGCAATACGAGTGGGTGCTGTACATCTTCGGTGTCTTTCTCATCGGCACCGGCATCAAGATTCTTGTGGTTGGCGAAGGCGAGAGCGATGTGTCGAAGAACCCGATCGTGCGCTTCCTCTCCAAGCGCATGCGGGTCTCGACCGAGATGCATGGATCGCATTTCTTCGTTCGCAAGGTCGATCCGGCAACAGGCAAGCTGGCACGGTTCGCCACTCCCTTGTTCCTGGCGCTGGTCATGATCAACATCGCCGACCTCGTCTTCGCGGTCGACTCGGTCCCGGCGATCTTCGCCATTACGACGGATACCTACATCGTCTACACCGCGAACATCATGGCGATCCTCGGCCTCCGCGCCCTCTACTTCGCGCTGGCCGCCATGGTGCATCGCTTCGAGTACCTCAAATACGCGCTCGCGATCGTGCTCGTCTTCATCGGGGCGAAGATCTTCTGGAACCAGATCGTCGGCAAGCTCGACCCGGCCATCTCGCTCGGCGTGACGCTCTCGATCATCGCGCTGGGGGTCCTGTTCTCCCTCTGGAAGACTCGCACCGCTACCCGGCACGGGGCGGAGATGACCTGACGGTCTGGATCGACCTCCATGACCCTGGTTCCCATCCCGCGCCGTGGCCGCGGCCGGTTCCGCCAGGCGACCCATAGTTCACCGACACCATGCGGCTTCGGCCGGGAGGCATCGTGACCGGCTGGCTTCGCTCCATCGTCCTCGATCCGCGCACGGAGCGCGCGGTCATCGTCTTGATCATCGTCAACGCAATCATCCTCGGGCTGGAGACCAGCGAGGCCGTGATGGCCTCCTACGGGCCGCTCCTGCAGGCCATCGATCGGGTCATTCTCGTCATCTTCGTCGTCGAGATCGCGGCGAGGATCGTTGTCTTCCGGCAGGCGTTCTTCCGCGATCCCTGGAATGTCTTCGACTTCCTTGTCGTCGGGATTGCGCTGGTGCCAGCAACCGGACCCTACTCGGTGTTGCGAGCGCTTCGGGTCTTGCGGGTTCTTCGTCTCATAACCCGCGTGCCTTCGCTGCGGCGGGTGGTCGGCGGCTTGCTAACCGCGCTGCCGGGTATGGGCGCCGTCGGCGCGCTCCTGTGCCTCCTGTTCTACGTGTTCTCGGTCATGGCGACCAAGCTGTTCGGCGCGCAATTCCCGGACTGGTTCGGCACGCTCGGTGCCTCCGCCTACTCCCTGTTCCAGGTCATGACCCTGGAAAGCTGGTCGATGGGCATCGTTCGCCCGGTCATGGAGGCGTTTCCTTATGCCTGGGCGTTCTTCGTGCCCTTCATCGTCGTCACCACCTTCGCCGTCTTGAACCTCTTCATCGGCATCGTCGTCAATGCGATGCAGGCAGAACAGGAAAAGGTCGCGACCGAGGGGCGCACGGCGGAACGCGACATGATCCGCGACGAAACGGCGCCGCTGGTCGAGGAGATCAAGGCGCTTCGAATTGAAATCGCCAAGCTGCAGCAGGCGATCGAACTCAATGACTCAGACGCGGTTTCCGGCTCACAGCGGATTAATGCCGGTTTCTAGCTCCTAGTCCCGCCTGAGGACGGCTCGAGGATCAAATGCAAAGCGCAATTGGTGGGCGGCGGAGATGCGAAACCGACGGAGGATGTGGCTGGAAAAAATCGAACACTATCAGGCTCTTGATTATCCGTACTGCAGGCCGTCTAGTCCACAGGTCGAGAGAATTTCAACGGAGAGAGAACGTCACAGGCAATGTTGCCTGCGAGCGCAGTCCAGAGGTCTGCGGCCGAACCGCGCGATTCCTCGGCGTTTCACGGCCGCATCCGCGACCGGAGAATATTGAACTCGGTCGTTCTGGCGGAGGGAGGGGGATTCGAACCCCCGATACGGTTTCCCGTATACACACTTTCCAGGCGTGCGCCTTCAACCACTCGGCCACCCCTCCTTCTGCGTCCGAAATTGACGGACGGCCGGAATATAGTCGTACCGGGTGGTGGCGCAAGCTCAGTCAGCGGGGAATGTCGCGAGCAGATGAGTTGTCCGGGTTAGGTAGCACACGAGTTGTCCGGTTTTGTCCTGCCGCGAGGAGGCGGGACGATGAACCGGACAGCGTGGCTTCAGGACGCAGGATGAAGAAGTTCATAGACGTGCTGAGCCGTTGGGATCGGCGGGAGATTTCGGCATTGGATGCGGGCGAGTTGCTTTGGTGTTCGGAGCGGCAGTTCCGACGCCATCGGCGGCGCTACGAGGACGAAGGACCGGACGGTCTTTTGGACAAGAGGCTTGGCAAGGTGTCGGTGCGGCAGGTTCCGATCGACGTGGTCGACTGGATGCTTGAAGCCTATCGTCGGGACCATGCCGGCTGGAGCGTGAAGCACTTCCACGCGCACCTGGTGAAGCGCCACAATTTCGGCTGGGGCTACACCTGGACCAAGACCCAGTTGCACACGGCCGGGCTGGTCGAACGGACGAAGCGTCGCGGGGCGCACCGGCGCAAGTGCCCCCGCAAGCCCAGCGAGGGTATGATGCTGCATCAGGATGCCAGCCGTTTCGCCTGGCTGGAAGGCGAGGCGCCACTTGATCTTGTGGCGACGATGGACGACGCCACGAGCACGGTCTACTCGGCGTTTCTGGTCGAGGAGGAAGGTACCGCCTCGGGCTTCCGGGGGCTCTATGAGACGCTTTCGATGAAGGGACTGCCATCAAGCCTCTACACCGATCGCGGCAGCCATTATTTCCATACACCGAAGGCCGGCGAGGCGGTCGACAAGGGGCGGCTGAGCCAGGTCGGCCGGGCGCTGCATGATCTCAGGATCGAGCACATCCCGGCCAATTCGCCAGAGGCGCGCGGGCGCTCGGAGCGAATGTTCGGCACGCTCCAGGGACGCCTGCCGAAGGAGTTGAAGCTCGCCGGCATCAGGGAGATCGAGGCGGCCAACCGCTTCATCAGCGAGGTCTATCTGCCCGAGCACAACGCGCGCTTCGCCCGCCCGCCCCGAGGTCGCCGAGAGCGGCTTCGTCCCTGTCGGTCCGCTCCACCTGCGGGAGGTTCTCTGCAGCGAGGAGGAACGGGTGGTCGCCCGCGACAACACCGTCGCCTATGACGGCCTCAGGCTGCAACTGCCGCCAAGCCCGATGCGGGCGCACTTCGTCAGAGTGTGGGTCAAGCTACGCCACTATCCCGACGGAACACTCGCGGTCCTGTCGCGAAGTTGGTTGGAATTGATGGTGGCGTAGTCTCCGGGTGCTTCAACCCGAAAGAGTCCAGCGTTGACGCGCTGGACAGGCGACCACGCCATGACGAGCACTACCACGAAGCCCGATGCCATTCAGCCTGATGCCGAGACGGCGATTTGTCTCTTCGACGACTGGTTCGATCCGAATCGAGGCTGGCCTGCGCGATCGGGTCCGCGATTTCATCGAGACGATGATCCGGACCGAGTTCGACGTTGCTCTCGCCCGCCCGCGCTATGCCCGGCAACTCGCCGCGAGCGGCGGGGGCGCCGGCGGCGTTTCCGGCCATCGGCAGGGCAGCCGAGTGCGGACGCTGACGGGCACGTTCGGCAAGACGGAGATCACCGTGCCGCGGGCCCGCCTCAAGGCCAGCGATGGCGCGACGAGGGAGTGGACGAGCAAGTCGCTCAGGGCCTACCAGCGGCGGACGAAGGCCGCCGACGCGCTGATTGCGTCGACCTATCTCGCCGGTACCAACACCCGCCGTGTTCGCGGGCGCTCGCGGCCCTGTTCGGCGGCGCAGTCGGACACCGTCAGCCGGGTGTGGTGGAAGGTGAAGACCGACTGGGAAGCCTGGAACGCCCGCGCGCTGGCCGACGAGCCGATTGTGCGCCTCATCCTCGACGGCACGGTGGTCCGCGTCCGCCTTGACCGCAAGGCAACCTCGATCTCGCTCCTCGTCGTCATCGGCGTGCGCGAGGACGGCCAGAAGGTTCTCCTGGCGGTCAAGGACATGGGCGGCGAGACGACGGAGGCGTGGCGCACCGTGCTCGACGACCTGATCGCCCGCGATCTGCGCCGGCCGGAGTTCCTGATCGTCGATGGCGCGCCGGGCCTGGAGAAGGCGATCGCCGCCGTCTGGAACGGCGTGCCCCTGCAACGGTGTACGGTTCATAAGCACCGCAACCTGCTCGGCCACGCGCCCGAGCGGCTGCACGAGGAGATCACCGCCGACTACACCGACATGATCTACGCCGCGACCGCCGAGGAGATCGAAGAGCGACGCAAGGCTTTTATCCGCAAGTGGCGGCTCCGCCACCGGGCTGTGGCCGACAACCTCGAAGAGGCCGGCGACGCCGTGTTCGCCTTTACCCGCCTGCCGCCATCGCAATGGCGAAGCGCCAGGACCACCAACGCCATCGAACGCCTCCACGAGGAGTTCAAGCGGCGGATCAAGACCCAGACGGTGCTGCCGTCGGCCGACACCGCGGCGATGCTGTTCTGGGCGCTGCTCGCTTCCGGTCAGATCAACAGGCGAAAGGTCGATGGCTGGCAGACGCTCACCATGACGGTCGGCAAACCGCCGATTGACCTCGCCGCCTGAACCGATACCTTCAACCCACCGGAGGCTGCGTCACACGAATTCCAACACGATCCGCTACGGCACCAGAGGATCGGTTTAGAGGCTCACCGATGACGCGGGGCGGCGAAGGCAGGATCGTCGCCGTGCTCGACCCCTACAACCCCAAGGGCTCGACCCGCTTCGTCAACATCACCCCGACGTCTTGCGGGGCGACCGGCGCCTGCCCGCCGAAGTGCCCTGACGGCTAGACTAACGACTTCGATCTTTAGAGCCGTCTGTGGAGAATTTCTGCTGAGACGATAGAGGTTTCGGTGTGGGTGAATCGCACCACGTTGCCGTCACCGCGGTCTGGACCGGTTCGGTCGCCACGGCCTCGGCAAGCGCTTCGGCAATCTCTGTGACGGCGTCGCTGGCCGATCCGTCGCCGATGGCGACGACGGCCGTTGTCGGCGCCATCCGCCATCGCGCGAGCCGCGCTGGGGGATGGAACATCCGCTGGACGCCATGGATCACGAGCGGCCGCGGGTCCTCGATGGTACGGATGACGCCCTTGACCCGAAAGAGCGTGTCCCCGTGACGCGCGATGATATCAACCAGGCGCGGGGCGAGGGTTCTCCAGCATATCGGGCGCGTCTCTTCGACAAGCCACGTCCTTGCCCCGGCCGATTCGCCACTGAAGCGGATTGCGCGGTGACGGGGGCTCCGATGGAGTGGTTGGCCCTGAATTTCCTGAAGTCGAAGCCAGCGGGAGAGGTGGGGCTCGCCCCCGCGTTGGTCGTGTAGCGAGGCACCGAATACCGCATCCGCATCGATCGCCCCGAAATTCGCGACCTGGACCGAGGCCCCGGGATTAAGCGCGGCGAGGCGCCCGCGGATCGCCTCCACGGTCGACGCGGAGGCGATGTCGCCCTTGGTGATCACGCAGCGGTCGGCCACTGCGGCCTGTCGCTCTGCCACCGGCTGGCGCAGGAGCATGTCGAGCCCATGGGGCGCATCGACCGTCGTGACGACGGCGTCGAGACGCGTCGAGAGCCGGAGCCGCGGATCGCCCATCAGACGATGCAGGATCGGAAGCGGATCGGCCAGGCCAGTGGTTTCCACGACGATGCGGTTCGGTGCGGGATCGCGCCGGACGAGCCCCCAGACGGTCCGCGCGAGATCGTTGCCCGCCGTGCAGCAAAGACAGCCATTCGCCAGGAGCGCGACGCTATCGCCGCCGATCGCGTCGGCAAACACCGCGTCGTCGATGCCGACCTCGCCGAACTCGTTGACGATCACCGCCGTGCCGGCCATCGACGGCTGACGGAGCAGGGCGCTTATGAGCGTGGTCTTGCCGCTTCCGAGAAACCCGGTGACGATCGATACCGGAATCCTCTCAGCGTTATCCGAGGTCATTTCAGCATCCTCGTGGCGCTGCGATGAGCCGCGCCCGGTCTATGGGCGGAGAAGCGCCGTCAGCATATCCGCGTTCGAGGGATCCGCCTTGAGTTCTCCGCTTTCGATGCGATTGGCGATCGCCACCAGCGCCGCATTGACCGGCGCGCTGCCGCCAAGCCTCGCCTGCTCCCTCACGACCAGGCCGTTGATGTCGTCGACTTCGGCCCTTCGGTCCTTCATCCAGTCCTGGAGGACCGTTACCCTGGTATTGGGGCGGGTCCAGCCGGTGAGAACCGAGTCCAGCAGCGTATTGGCGTAATGGTCCGGGTCGTTGGCTTCCACCCGCT
>JALHMM010000132.1 GCA_022844045.1 Reyranellaceae bacterium
GCGGGCCACATACCGTCGCTGATCGCGAGCGCCCCCACCGCCACCGCCTTCATGCGCGAGGGCCGTATCCGCGCGCTCGCCGTCACCGGGGCGAAGCGCTCGCCTTTCGATCCCGAGATACCGACCATCGCCGAACTGGGGTTCCCGGGCTATGCCGCCACCAACTGGTACTGCCTCGTGGTGTCGTCGAAAGTGCCGCCCGAGAACGTGGCCACGCTCACCACCCTGATGAACAAGGCGCTGAACGCGCCGGAGGTGCAGGCGGCCTACGGCAAGCACGGCATGGAGACGCTGGCCGGCACGGCGGCCGAAGCCGCCACCCAAATCACGCGCGAAACCGAGGTCTGGAAGAAGGTCATCGCCGACGCCGGCATCCGCCTCGATTGAGCGGACGCCTCTGGAAGAGAGTAGAGCTACACCATGGGTCCGCGTGGTCGGTACCCGTGGTGTGAGGTCTGATGATCGGTAGCTCTTATCTGTATATCTCCGTGGCCGCCTTTGTTGCGATGTTCGGGGGCTCCCTGATCGGCATCTTCATTGCGCGGTCCCTGCCGGAACATCACCTGAGCGACGGGTCGGCAACGGCGGTCAAGCTGTCGGCCGGTATCGTGGCGTCGCTCACGTCCCTGGTCCTCGCCCTGATGTTGTCGTCGGCGAACAGTTCCTTCTCGGCGAATACGGGGATCGTGAAGAAGCTCAGTTCCGACCTCATCAATCTCGATCACGTGCTGCGGATCTACGGCCCGGAAGCGAACGGGGCGCGTGCGGCCCTGCGTGCCTACGCGGCCAAGAAGCATGAGGAATTGTTTCCCGCTTCGGCGCCATCGACCGCCAATCGGGAGACCGCCGATCTGCTGGACGTGCTTCTCGAGGCCAACCTGGCGCTGGCATCCGCCGACCGGCGGCATCCCGCGCTGCAGTCGCAGGCCTTGGCCATCACGGCCAACATCTACGCCGAACGGTGGCTGCTCTGGGAGAATCCCGGCACCACGGTTCCCGTGGAGTTTCTCTTCGTGCTGATCTTCTGGCTTGCGCTCATCTTCGTCAGCTTCGGGTTGTTCGCACCGGTCAACGCCACGGTGATCACGAGTTTCTTCATCTCGGCGTTCGCGGTGACGGGCGCCGTTCTCATGCTCCTCGAGCTGGGCGATCCCATGCACCACGGCCTGCTTCACGTCTCGAGCGAGCCCCTGCGCCGCGCGCTGATCGAGATCGGCCGCCCCTAGAAGAGCCGGGGCTTCACGGATAGGCTTTCCGACGAGGGGGAGTCTCCGGATGCCCAACGCAAGTCTCAGGCGGAGTTTGATCGCCGCGCTTCTGCTTTGTTGCAGCGGGGCCTCCGCCCGCGCAGCACCGGACGAGGAGCTTCTCGGCAAGTCCCTCGGCTATCCCGTCGGCACGCGCGCGACCTGGTTCTACGACGAGCGGGTGCGCGTCGGTTCCTTCAGCCATCTCGACAGCATCCTGCCGCATCGGCGGTTGCCCCGCGCCGGCAAGCCGCGCGAATTGCCCGCAGCCGCCACCCCGCCCGCCTACACTTACCAGGGCCGCGCGATCGACGACTTCCTCGCGCGCCGGCGGATCACCGGGTTGATGGTAATCAAGGACGGCGTCGTGCAGCTCGAGCGCTATCAATACGACCGCACGCCGGCGCATCGGCTGCTGTCGAACTCGATGGCGAAGTCGATCACCTCCATCGCCGTCGGCATCGCGCTCCAGGAGGGCCGCATCCGCTCGCTCGACGACAACGCCGCGGTCTATGTCCCGGAGCTCAGCGGCTCGGCCTACGGCGAGACGCCGATACGGGCGCTGCTGCGCATGGGCTCCGGCGTCACGTTCAGCGAGAAGTACGACGGCGGCGACGATCTGTCGAAATACGTGTCCCGGCAGTTCCGCGACGGCACGGTCGCGGCGCTGCGTTCCTTCGAGGCGCGCGATGCGCCGGCGGGGCAGCGCTTCCAGTACGCCTCGGTCGAGACCATCGTGCTCGGCCTCGTGGTCAAGGGAGCGACGGGGCAGGGGCTGTCGGCCTATGTCACTGAGCGCCTGTGGCAGCCCATGGGCGCCGAGGCCGACGCCACCTGGACCGTCGATCCGGGCGGCTTCGAGTATGCCTGGGGAAATTTCAACGCCACGCTGCGCGACTGGGGGCGCCTCGCGATGCTGCTGGCCGACGACGGCGTGCGCGACGGAAAACAGATCATCCCGCGCGACTACCTGATCGAGGCGACGGACTTCCGCCGCCAGCCGGCCGCCTTCGCGCCGGGGAAGGCCACGCCCTACTATGGCTATGGCTACCAGTTCTGGCTTTATCCCGGCGCCAGCCGGCGCTTCGCCCTGCTGGGCGTCTTCGGCCAATCGATCTTCGTCGATCCGCAGCTCCGCCTCGCGCTGGTCATCACGGCGGTGCAGCGCGACGCGACCAGCACCGGCGACGGCTTCGGCGCGGAGCGCAATGCGCTGTGGCGGAGCATCGTGGAGCACTACGGGAGCTGGTGACAGGGCGGAGCGTTCTTCTGCGACCTTGTGCGAGGCTGAAAAAGCAGGCATCGGCTTGGCTGGCATGCCGATCAGCACCCGTTTCGTCGTCCAATCCACGATTGCCCTGCTCGCTGTCGGCTTCCTGACGCTGCTCGGAATCGTCGGGATGACGATCTGGCTCGGCGAGCGCGCCCAGGTGTACTTCGACGAGGCGATCGGGGCGCGCGACACGCGCGAGGCGGCGGCTGAACTGCGAAGCGCCGTGCAAACCGCGGAATCGAGCCAGCGCGGCTTCCTGGTCAGCAACAACGAGATCTATCTCGCGCCCTATGACAACGCCAAGACGACGGCGCTTCGGCAGTTGGGGGCGCTGAAGCGCAGCCTCGCCGATCAGAGGGAGGTCGATCCGCTGCTGGAGCGGCTGACGGCGCTGGTCGACGAGAAATTCGGTGAGATGGACCAGACGATCGCCCTCAAGGCCGACCGCCGCGACGCCGAGGTGCTGGCACTGATCCGCTCCAATCGCGGCAAGGCGCTGATGGACGAGGCGAATGTCTTCCTCTCCGCCCTCATGCGCGCCGCCGACGAGCGGCTGACGACAGGCCTGCGCGAGCAGCAGACGAACGCCACGATGCTGCGCTGGGTATCGATCGGCGGCGCGGCCGTGATCGTGCTGGTGATCGGCGGCGTTGTCGTGACCTTCTCGCAATATACCCGCGAGATCGCACAGGCCCGGGACGAGGTTCGTCTGCTCAATACCAACCTCGAGGACCGGGTGACGCGGCGCACCGCCGATGTCGCCCAGGCGCGCGACCGGGCCGAGGTGCTGCTGGCCGAGGTCAACCACCGTGTCGCCAACAGCCTCTCGCTCGTGGGCTCGCTGGTGACGCTGCAGGCCAACGCGTTGACCGACAAGGCCGCGAAGGAAGCTCTCGGCGAGACCTACGCGCGCATCCTGGCGATCTCCCTGATCCACAAGCGCCTCTACACGGCGGGCGACGTGCGGTTCGTGGCGCTCGACGAGTATCTGTCGAGCCTGTGCGACCATCTCGAGACCTCGATGCGCCAGGAAGGCCACGGCGCATCGCTGAGCTACCAGTTCGAGCCGCTGAAGCTGCCGACCGACGCCGCCGTCAACCTCGGCATCATCGTGGCGGAGTGGGTGACCAACGCCTTCAAGTACGCCTACCCCGATCGGCGGGGGGAGGTCCGCGTCCGCCTGAAGGACCTGCCGGACGGCCGCGCCGAGCTGGTCGTCGAGGACGATGGCATCGGCCGCCCCGACAGCGGGCCAGCCAAAGGCACCGGCCTCGGCACGCGGGTGGTGAACGGCGTCGCCGCCACCATGGGCGCTAGGATCCAGTATCTTGCCCGGGAGCCCGGCACGGCGGCGCGGCTGGTTTTCCCGCTGCCGGCCGTCTGACGTTTTCGGACGGAGCCTCGCGCCGGTTGCGCCGTTATCCTACAGTCGCGGCAACAACCAACGCGCGGGAACAGGGACGAAACGAGCATGCATCCGGCAAGTAAGGCCCGCGTCGCCGCGATAGTGGCGGCCTGCCTGCTGGTAGGCATCCCGCTCGAGTCGAGCGCACAAGATGGGAGGGCACAGGATGGGCCGGCCGGCCTCACCGTGCCGACCGTGCTTCCCCTGTTCAATCCTTCGGCGCCCTCATGCGGCGCACCCCCGGCACTGCTCAAGGTTCTCGGATTCGCACAAGACAACGAGCGCCAGTTCATGCAGGGCGTTGCCCGCGGCCTGTCGCTCGCCGCCAGGGATCGCGGGCTCGACTATCGTGTCGAGCTGGCGCGCAACGACGCGGCCCGGCAGGTCGAGCAGGTCCAGGGCTTTCGCAGCGCGCGCGTCGGCGCGGTTGTGGCAGCGCCCGTCGATGCACTCTCACTCAGCCGCAGCCTGCAACAGCAGATCTGGGCGGGAGGCTATGTCGGCACCGTCGTGCCGCCGCCCGCCACCCTGCTTCTCAACGCCCCGCAATACCAGACGGGCAAGGTGTTGGGCGATGCCGCGGCGGCCTACATACGCCGCCGCCTGGGCGGCAAGGCCCGGGTCGTGCTGCTCACGCACGACAGCCTGCAGTTCCTGGCGCCGCGCTTCGTGGCCATGCGCGATGCGCTGCAGGCCCTGCCGGGCGTCACGATCGTGGCCGACCTCTCGCCGCAGACCGTGAACAAGGAGGGCGGGGCCGCCACGATGCGGACCATCCTGCTGGCCAATCCGACTGTCGATGTCGTGCTGGGGGCCGACACGGTGGTGCTGGGCGCGCTCGCCGCGTTGCGGGCGGCAGGCAAGGCGCGGGCCGACCAGTTCCTGGGCGGCATCGACGGCGAGCCCGAGGCCATCCAGGAGATCAAGGCGGCGGGCGGCCCCTACAAGGCCAGCATCAGCCTGGCC
Source organism: Reyranellaceae bacterium (assembly GCA_022844045.1). Lineage (GTDB taxonomy): Bacteria > Pseudomonadota > Alphaproteobacteria > Reyranellales > Reyranellaceae > JAFAZJ01. The sequence goes on from JALHMM010000132.1 coordinate 4,892, forward strand.
TCGCCAGTCTTTGGGTATGCCATGGGCCACTACGCCGCCGACTGGCTCGAGGGCAAAAGCATCCCTCAGGCCATGGATGTCCTGCCGATCGCGCTGTCGCTCGAGAACATGGCGCAATACGAGGCCGAGATGGCCGATCCCGCGGCGGTCTATGCCGACCCGGCGCGCCGGGCGGTGTATCTCAGGATGTATGGCAACATCTGCTACGACACCCGCGACCAGTACGTGAATTTTCCCTGGTCATCGGAAAGACGGTGATCGCCACCTCTTGACTCCTATCCTATCCTTCCCTATATATCCTCTAACAGAGGAGTTTCGGCCTGAAAAAGGCCACGGGATAGGAGGAAGGGGATGTCTTTTTACGATCAAAACCGTCCGATCGGCGTTGCCGGGGCGCCCCCGATCGGGGGCATGAGCTGGACCGACGCCGCCCATTTCATGCGCCTTCACGGCCGCAGCTTTCGGCCGCCGCCGCACATGATCGGCATGAGCCTGGCGCAGATCGAGGCGAAGGCCCGCGAGGAGAACCGGGAAGCGCACGAGGCCCAGGAAGCGAAGGCGAGCGCCGCGCGGATTGAGAATGCGCCGAAGTCGATCGAGCGGGCGCTGCTCGACCCGCCGTCGCCCAAGCGGCCCGTGACGGCGCAGCGCGGCTGGCGGCAGCGGGTCCGCTTCCTCAACCATTTCCGCCGCTGCCGGACCTATCGCGAGGCCGCCGCCCGCATCGGCGTCGACGAGAGCACGGTGCGGCGCTGGCGGAAGAAATTCCCGGCCTTCGCCCGGCGCTGCGACGAGATCGTCGAGGAGCGCTATCGGGAGAACAGCCACGATCTCAGGCTGCGCGCCGGCGAGACGCGTTCGCGGCCCATCTTCTTCCGCGGCAAGCAGATCGGCGAGCAGGTGATCCACGACGACCGGGCGCTGATGTTCCTGATGAAGCTGGACGACGCGGCCCGCGCCCGTGCCGAGGCGCGCGAGGAGCGTCGTGAGGAGCGCCGCGAGCAGCGCGCCCACGAGCTTCGGATGAAGGAACTGGAGATTTCGAAAATGCACGCTTCTGCCGCGCATCCGGCGTCCCCGGCCAAGGCCGAAGAAGCGAGTGCCGCCAACGACTTGCCCGCTGCTCCGGCGGACATCGCACCTCCCGAAGTCGTGGAGGTCGCGTCGCCCCCTCATCCCACCTCTCCCCCTGGCGGGGGAGAGGAGTATGACACTCATGTTCCTCTCCCCCGCCAGGGCGAGAGGCTAGGTGAGGGGGAGGAGAAGAAGGATGAAACCTGAGTTGATCGCGCTCTGCGGCCTCGCCTTCTCCGGCAAGTCCACGATCGCCCGCCAAGTCGCCGCCGCCACGGGCGCCGAGTTGATCTCCTACGACGCGATCAACGCCGCGCGCGGCTTCGACGGCGGCACGGTGATGGACGATTCGGAATGGGAGAAGACCAGCCTGATGGCGGCGGCCACGGCGCGTGCCGTGCTGGCGTCGGGCCGCGGCGTCGTGGTCGACGACACCTTCTCGCATCGCTTCCTGCGCGATCGCTTCGCCGCGGTGGCCCGGGCGGCAGGCGTGCCGTTCGTCCTGCTGTTCGTCGACACGCCGCCTGCAGTCATCGAGGCACGCCTCGCCGAGAACGCGCGCACCGGGGCTCGTCATCATATCGCGCCCGAGGTGTTCGCCCATCATCGTGCGCGTTTCCAGTTCCCCGGCGACGACGAGCAGCCGGTGCGGCTCGCCAGCGCAGCAGACGTGGACCGGTGGCTTGCCGGACGGAGAGGGGCTAGCGTGCCGCCATGACCCAAATACACGACATGAGCGCCGTCGAGCTGCTCGCCGCCTACAAATCCAGGAAGCTCTCGCCGGTCGAGGCCGTCGATGCCGTCATCGCCCGCATCGAGGCGTGGGAGCCGAAGCTGAAGGCGCTCTATGCGCCGGACTTCGGCAGCGCGCGCAGGGCCGCCGCCGAATCGGCGAAGCGCTGGCAGAAGGGCGCTCCCGTGGGCGCGCTCGACGGTGTGCCGATCACCATCAAGGAGAATATCGCCACCCAGGGCGTGCCCGTGCCGCTCGGCACCGCCGCCACCGAATTGATCCCGGCCGCAGCGGACGCGCCGGCCTCCGCCCGCGTGCGCGAAGCGGGCGCGGTGATCCTGGCCAAGACCACGATGCCCGACTACGGCATGCTCTCGTCGGGCCGCAGCTCCTTCCATCCGCTCACGCGCAACCCGTGGAACCTCGCGTGGAATCCCGGCGGCTCCAGCGCCGGTGCAGGCGCCGCCGCCGCCGCTGGATATGGCCCGCTCCATCTCGGTACCGACATCGGCGGCTCGGTGCGGCTGCCCGCCTGCTGGAATGGCATCTTCACCTTGAAGCCCAGTCTCGGCCGCGTGCCGGTCGATCCGCCGTTCTTCGGCCGGGCCATCGGGCCGATGACGCGCACGGTAGCGGACTCCGCCCTGCTGATGGCCGAGCTCTATAAGCCCGACGCACGCGATCACATGAACCTGCCGCCCGCGACCATCGACTGGAACGCAGGTCCGCTCGAACCGAAGGGCCTGAAGATCGGGCTGCATCTCGACGCGGGCTCGGGCCTGCCGGTCGATCCCGAGGTGAAGGACGCGATCGAGGCGGCGGCGCGCTTGTTCGCGCTCGCGGGCGCCGTGATCGAGCCCGTTCAGCCCTTTCTCTCGCCGGACATGCTGCACTTACAAGATCTCTTCTGGCGGGTCCGGAGCTGGGTCGATTTCTCCGCCCTCTCCCACGCGCGGCAGGCCAAGGTGCTGCCCTTCATCGCCGACTGGTGCCGTGGCGGCGCCGATGTCTCGGGTACCATGGTGATCAAGGGCGTGAACAACTACATGGCGATCCGCGCCGCGACGACGCGCGCGACCCAGCCGTTCGATTTCGTGATCTCGCCGGTGTCGCCGGTGCCGACCTACGCGGCCGAGTGGGAGACGCCGACCAATGACGTGAACCGTCCGCTGGAGCACATCTCCTTCACCATGCCCTACAACATGAGCGAACAGCCCGCCGCCTCGATCAACTGCGGCTACACCAGAGAAGGCAAGCCCATCGGCCTGCAGATCGCCGGCCACCGCTTCGACGATCTCGGCGTCATGCGCCTGTCCCGGTGGTTCGAGTCCGCGCGCGGTGCGCCGAAGGCATGGCCGGAGCCCGGCCGCTCGTCGTCCTGAGCGGAGCGAAGCGTAGTCGAAGGACCTTTTTTGTGCGGCAGCCCGCAGTCTACATACTGGCGAGTGCGACCGGGCGGGCTCTCTATATTGGCATCACGACGGATTTGTCGCGACGCCTGGAGGAACACCGGCTTGGACGGGTGATTCATACGGCGAAGTACAAGATTAACCGGCTGATCTACGTCGAGCATTGCGAAACGGCGCCGGACGCGATCCGCCGGGAGAAGCAACTGAAGGGTTGGACTCGCAGCAAGAAGATTGCACTCATCAATCGATCGAATCCGGACTGGCGGGATTTGTCCGGTGAAATCGACGGTTAAAAGAGGTCCTTCGACTACGCTTCGCTCCGCTCAGGACGACGGGAATAGTTTGGATGATCAAGACGACGAACATGATGAAACCCCTCGGCATCCTGATGCTCGAGACGCGCTTTCCGCGCATTGTCGGCGACATCGGCAATACGGACTCGTTCGACTATCCGGTGATCTTCCGCACAATGCAGGGCATCGGCTCGGCGGACGCGGTGACGGCGCATCCTGACCGGCCGCGGGTGCTGGCGGCGCTCAAGGCCAACGCCGAGGCGCTGGCGGCGGAAGGCGCGGTCGGGCTCGCGACGAGCTGCGGTTTCCTTGCCCTCTACCAGGACGATCTCGCCGCGGTGTCGCCGGTGCCGGTCGCGACCTCGGCGCTGCTGCATATCGGGCGGATGAAAGGGAAGAAGGTCGGCGTCATCACCGCGTCGGCGAAGAACCTGACGCCGGCGCATTTCGAGGCGGTCGGTGCCCCCGGCGACACGCCGTTCGTGGGCTTGCCCGAGGACAGTTCCTTCGCAGGCACATTCCTGCGCAACGGCCTCACGCTCGATCGCGATGTCGTGGAGCGCGAGGTGGTCGCGGCGGGACGCGATCTCGTCGCGCGGCATCCGGAGGTCGACACCGTCGTGCTCGAATGCACCAATCTGCCGCCGTACAAAGTGGCATTGGCAGCGGCGTTGGGCCTGCCCGTCTACGACGTGCTCGATCTGCTGGCCGGCTTCTACGTCGACCTGAGCAAGCGGCGATAAAGCGGCTGCAGCAACGCCGGCATGAGGTAGATCGGGAACTGCACGGCGGCAATGAACAGGAAGATGTCGGGATCGGCCGTGACCGGCAGCACCGCCATCAGCAAGGCATTGTGCCGGCCGCCCGAGCAGTAGCCCGCCGTGAGCGCGGTGCGGCGGTCGAGGAAGGGCAGCATGCCGATGGCCATCACGAGGTTGCACAGGAGCATGCCGCCGAAGGCGCCGGCGACGAACCCCGCAAGCTTCACCGGCTCGGCGAGCGCGCGGGCCACCACGCCGTCCATCAGCGGGATGGCGAAGATCATGAGGACCACGACCGACAACCCATCGAGCGCCGCGCCCTCCTGGGCGATGCGCCGCCCCCGCCAGCGGCGGATCGCGATCGCACCGGCAAGGGCCAGCGCCACGATCGCCGCCAGCCGCAGGCTGAGATCGAGCAGGCCGATCTTGAGGTCGAGGCCCAGCAGCCACAGCGCCAGCGGGGGCAGGGTGAAGGGCACGAGGAAGTTGGTGAGCAGAGAGATCAGGAGTGCCAATGACGAATCGAGACGCAGGAACGCGGCGGTCGTGGCCGCCGAGATGATGCCGGGCGCCATGGCGCTCAGGCAAAGCGCCGCGATCAGGCCCGGCCACAGGCCGAGCGATTGCCAGACCGGCCAGACGACCAGCGGTACGGCGATCAGGTTCAGGAGCGAAAGGGTGATGGCGAGGCCGGGCCGCCGCAGCAGCTCGCGCAGCCGGTCCCAGTCGGTGCGCGCCAGCGCCAGCATCAGCAGGACCACCGCGAGCGGCATCAGCAGCGGCCGCATAACGGCGGCGAAATCCTGGAAGAGGAGGCCGAGCAGCAGCGAGAAGGGCAGCAGCGTCGTGGCGCGGCCGCCCATGCGCCGTAAAACGTGAACGACCGTGTTCATTGCCGCCAGCCTAGCACATGGTAGCGTCGGCCATGTTCCGCACGGTGCTGCTCGTCGCAATGCTGCTGTCCGCACCGGTGTGGGCACAGGACTGCACCGTCGACGGCAACCTCACGCAAAGCGACGGGCTGAAACTCGACATCGTCTATCGCTGCCGCTCGGCGGGCGCGCTCACCTTCCAGGCCGAGGGCGATTTCTCCGTCTCCAAGGTCCTGTCGTTCCGCGACGGGTCGGGCGCCGCGCAGCCGATCGCGCCGGGCGGCTGGCGGGTCGAGCCGGTGAACGGTCTCGTCGAGGCGCGCTACCGCTACGATCTCACCGGCTATGCGCGCGCCGTCGACTCGCCATCGAAAGCGCAGCAGCGCGGCGAGGGCGTGATCTCATTGTTGTCGGGCTGGCTGCTGGAACCCTTCGGCTATACCCATCTGCCGACCATCGACATCCGCATGACCACCGCGCCGGGCCTGGTGTTCGCGTCAGGCCTGCCCCGGGTCGGCGACGCCTGGCGCCTGACGGGAACGACCACGCGCTTTGCGGGCTATACCGTGCTGGGGCGTCTCGATCTGCAGGACCTCGCCGTGCCGCTGCCGGGATCCTTGCGACCCGGCCAAGTCGGAGGGCAGGGCGTGTTGCGGCTCGCGATGCTCGACGGCTTCCCCGCCGGGCAGCGCGTCGAGCTTCTGGACTGGGTGCGGCGCACGGCCGAGGCCGAGACCAACTACTGGCAGGGCTTTACGGCCCGGCAGATGCTGCTGGTCCTCGTGCCGGTGTCGCGGCGTGGCATCGGCTACGGCCGCACTGTGCCCGGCGGTGGCCCGACGGTGATGATCGAGGTCGGCGCCGACATGGACCAGCGCCGCCTGTTCGACGATTGGGTGCTGGTGCATGAGCTGATCCATACCGGCATGGCCTTCATCCGCGGCCGAGGCACCTGGTTCATGGAGGGCGCCGCCACCTACGTCGAGCCGATCATCCGCGCCCGCGCCGGCTGGAAGACCGAGCAGGACGTGTGGCGCGAATGGGTGACGAACATGCCGCAAGGGGTGGCGGCCTTTGCCCGCGGACTGGGCGATGCGTCGGGCCGCGAGAACTACTGGGGCGGCGCGATCTTCATGCTGCTGGCCGATATCGAAATGCGGCGATCGACCGACGGCGCCAAGGGGCTGGAGGATTGCCTCGGCGGTGTGCTGTGGAGCGGCCTCGACGGCTCGCAGCGCGCGACGCTCGACGCCTATGCAGCGATCTGCGACCGCGCCATCGGAACGCCCGCCCTGCGCCGCCTGATCGACCGTTATGTCGTGAGCGCCCGGCCCGTCGACCTCGCCGCGGTCTGGCGCGACCTCGGCGTCGCGATGGCGGGCGGCCGTATCGCCTTCGACGACTCAGCGCCCGACGCACGCTGGCGCAAGATGATCGTCATGGGCCCGCCCGGCCGGCCGCCGAAGCGCGTACCGTTGCCGTGGGGCCCCTGAGCCGTGCTAAGCATCGACCATGACGACCGGGCACGGCGCGTGGCTTGAAGATCTCACCTGGCAGGAGGCCAGGGCGCGCTTCGATGGCGGTGCCGTCGTCGTGGTGCCGGTGGGGGCGGTGTCCAAGGCGCATGGTCCGCACCTGCCGCTCAAGACCGATGCACTGACGGCCCGGGCGCTGGCCCAGCGGCTGATCGAGCGGCTGCCGGTGGTGGCGGCGCCGGTCGTGGGCTTCGGCTTCTATCCCGCCTTCACCTCGTTTGCCGGCAGCCAGCATCTCGGCGCCGACACCTTCAAGGCGCTGATGCGCGAGCTTTTGGGCAATCTGCGCGGCCACGGCGTGCGGCGGATCGCGATCCTGAACACCGGCGTCTCGACCGAGACGCCGCTCGACGAGGTGGCGGGCGAGTTGGGCGAGGTCGCGGTGCTGCACATGCGGCTCCTCGGCGCGAAGGCCGACTCGCTGTTCGACAATCGCGACGGCGGTCACGCCGACGAGCGCGAGACCTCGGTGATGCTGGCCCTGGACCCGCGCGGCGTACGCATGGACCGCCTCGCGCCCGAGGGCGATTTCGAGACGACCGCGGCCACCGGCGACGCCTCGCGGGCGTCCGCCTTCAAGGGCGAGCGTCTTCTGGCGGCACGCGTGGACGACATGGTGGCGGCGCTGACGGAACGCTGGCCCGATGCTTTCTAGCCAGGCTGCCTTCTAGCGTTGCGGGGGCGGTGTTTCCGTCTCGAACTTCATCGGCCGCCATTTCTGCACCAGCTTCTTCGCCTCGGCGACCTGCGAGGACGACATCCGCGCCGCGACCAGGTCGCGCTGGCGCACGGCCTCGGAGCCGCTGCCGGCGATGCTGCGCGCACTCAGGCTCAGCCACATATAGGCCTGCACGAAGTCCTTCGGGACGCCGTTGCCGTTCACGTAGAGGATGCCGAGCTTGTACTGGGCATGCGGTTGGCCCTGCAGCGCCGCCGACTCGAGCCACTTGGCGGCTTCCTCGGGGCTCCTCATCTCGCCGATCGCCTCGAGGTAGACCAGCCCAAGCCGGTACTGGGCGTAGGCGTTGCCGCCTTCGGCGATCGGCAGCAGGATCTTTTCGGCGGCGGCATAGTTGCCGCGCTGATAGGCGGCATTGGCATCGTCGATCGGCGCGGCGAACGCGGGAGGTGCGACGGCCAGTGCCAGCAACAAAGAGAGTGCGATCAGGGGACGCATAGGCGGCGAGTATGCCACACATCTGGTCCCTCGGCCCGTTGCATGGGATAGTCGCCGACCCCATCTATTGGACCATCATGACAAACGCTTCGGGACTTATCCTGCCGTTCGACAACAGCTACGCCCGGCTGCCCGAGCGCTTTTATGCGCGCCTGCCGCCGACGCCGGTCGCGGCGCCCCGGCTGCTGAAACTCAATCACGCGCTGGCCCGCCAGCTCGGGCTCGATCCCGACGTGCTGGCCTCGCCCGAGGGCGTGGAGATTCTCGCCGGCAACCGCGTGGCCGAGGGCTCGACGCCGATCGCGCTCGCCTATGCCGGCCACCAGTTCGGCGGCTTCTCGCCCCAACTGGGCGACGGCCGCGCTATCCTGCTGGGCGAGGTGGTCGACCGCGACGGTGTGCGCCGCGACATCCAGCTGAAAGGCTCGGGCCCGACGCCGTTCTCGCGCCGCGGCGACGGCCGTGCGGCGCTGGGTCCGGTGCTGCGCGAATACCTCGTCAGCGAGGCGATGTTCGTGCTGGGCATCCCGACGACACGGTCGCTGGCCGCCGTCAGCACCGGCGAGCCGGTGTGGCGCGAGGCCGAGCTGCCGGGCGCGGTGCTCACGCGCGTGGCGTCGAGCCATATCCGCGTCGGCACCTTCCAGTTCTTCGCCGCCCGCGACGACCTAGAGGCGTTGCGGCTGCTGGCCGATCATGTGATCGACCGCCACTATCCCGAGGCCCGCGCCGAGGCCCAGCCCTATCGCGCGCTCTACGAGCGGGTGATCGACCGCCAGGCCAGGCTCATCGCACAATGGCTGCTGGTCGGCTTCATCCACGGCGTCATGAACACCGACAACACCTCGATCGCGGGCGAGACCATCGACTACGGGCCCTGCGCCTTCATGAACGCCTACGATCCGGCCACGGTCTACAGCTCGATCGACACCCAGGGCCGTTATGCCTACGCCAACCAGCCGCGCATCGCGCCGTGGAACCTGGCGCGCTTCGGCGAAACGCTGTTGCCGCTGCTGGCCGACGACAGCGAGGCCGCCCTCGCCATCGCCAACGAGGTGCTCGCGACCTTCCAGCCGCGCTATGCTGCCGCCCTGCTGAGCGGGCTGCGCCGCAAGCTCGGCCTCTTCACGGAGCAGGAGGGCGATGCGGCCCTCGCCGAGGATCTCCTGAAGGCGATGGCCGAGAACCAGGCCGACTTTACGCTTACCTTTCGGTGGCTGGGCGATGCCGCGGCCGATGCCGCTGCAGACACTGGCGTGCGCGATCAATTCCTCGATCCCGCCGCCTTCGATGCCTGGGCGGTGCGCTGGCGCCAGCGCCTTGCAACCGAATCGCAGGACGGCGCCGCGCGTCGTGCCGCGATGCATGCGACGAACCCGATCTATATTCCACGCAACCATCTGGTCGAGGCGGTACTGGCTGCTGCCATCGAGCGCGAAGACTATGCGCCGTTCGAGGAGATGATGACGGTGCTGGCGCGACCCTTCGACGAGCGGCCGGAGTTCGCTTCCTATGCCGAGCCGCCGGTCGGCGACCAGAGCGGATACAGGACTTTCTGCGGCACCTGAAGGTCAGTAGCGGAAGGTGATGCCGATGGTGAAGAACTTGGCGTTCACCGTGTCGAAGTAGCTGCCGGCCAGCAGATCGAACTCGAGCGGCCCGTCGTTCGGCCGCCAGCGCACGCCCATCTGGGCGCCGGTGAAGCCCGGCTGCCGGCCGAACACTTCCAGCATCAGGCTGACTTCCTCCCACCCGATCTTGGTTTCGATCTGGGCGCCGTAGAAGAAGCCGTTCTGAGGCTCGAGGATGCGGAAGAACTGCCAGCCGGCGTTGAGGTTGATCCGCGTCTTGTCGTCGAGCGGGATCGACACAGGCATGACCAATGCGCCGATCGCGAACTCGCCGGTCGCCAGATTGACGCCGCCAGTGAAGGCGAGGCCGAGCCCGACGCCGGTTGCCTGCGGGATCAGGTTGACCTTGAGCGCCGGTCCGAGGAGCTGGTCGGAGCCGGTCGTGTTGCCATACCAGTAATGCTGGAACTGCAGGCCGAACTCGAGCCGGGGCAGGGAAGACAGCGTGCAGGTGGGGGTGGCGTCGGCGTAGCCGCCGCCACCGCCGCTGCCGTCGAAGCCGGCCAGCCAGGTCTCGAGCTGGCAGGTGCCGGGATCGATGACCTCCGAATCGTCGACGATATGGGCGCCGCCCGCGGCCCAGGCCATCGAGCACGGTGCGCAAACCAGGAGCAGGAGAACGAGAAGGCGACCGAGGCCGGGCGGAAAGCTGAGTGTCACGCCACGGGACCTTCGTCTGTTGAGATTACGCGAACAAGTCATTTGGACAGGGCGCGACGTCGTGTTTGCTTACGCAATGACAGTCAGTATGGAATTCAACGCCGGAATTGGTTCGCCCGCCGGCGAGGACAAGACATTAAGTCTCGCAGTCTCGTCAATTACGGCGGATACGCTCGATCTCGGTCTCGCTCGGCGTATAGGCCGGCGCCTTGGGATCGAAGCAGGTCCAGCCGCCCTTGCGGTAGTCGCTGCCCCGTTGTACCGGATCGATCGGCCCGTAGCGCTCAAGAATCGCCTGGATACCGGCGACCTCCTGATCGGCCACGCGCGCGCTCACCAGGGTGCAGCCGCGCCGCACGGCTTCCGAGTAGACGTCGGCGTGTTCCTGCGACAGGCCGGCGTCGACCAGCGCCCCCACGATGCCGCCGGCCGCGGCGC
>JALHMM010000133.1 GCA_022844045.1 Reyranellaceae bacterium
ACGCTCTTCCGATCTCGACGCGCGCGGCGACGGCGTCGAGGCCGCCGAAGGCGTCGAGCGTATCGCGATGGTTCACCGGCACCAGCAGACCGTGCTGCTCGAACTGGCCCTGGATCTCGACCAGCGTCTCGCCCAGCCGCTTCAGCAGGCCGACCGAGGCGGGCTGGTCGTTGACATAGGCGCGGCCGCGGCCGTCGGCGCCGACGACGCGGCGCAGCAGCAGGGTGTCGCCCTCGTCGGCCACGCCCTGCTCGGCGAGGATGGCGTGCGCGGGGTGACTATCGGACAGGGTGAACTCGGCGCCGACCACGGCCTGTGTCGCGCCCGTCCGCACGACGCCCTGCGCCGCCCGGCCGCCCAACGCGAGGCTGAAGGCGTCGAGCAGGATCGACTTGCCGGCACCGGTCTCGCCGGTGAGCGCGCCCAGGCGCGAGCCTTTGCCCGTCGGGAAGGTGAGGTCCAGCTTCTCGATCAGAACGAAGTCGCGGATCGAGAGACAGCGCAGCATCAGAAGATCGATTGCCAGACGCGGCCGAGCCAGGAGCGCTCGTCCTTCTCCGGCCGCAGATCGACGCCTTCGAGGAGAAAGTAGGTGTCGGCGTACCAGTCGCTGCCCGGGAAGTTATGCCCCAGCACGGCGGCGGCCATCTTGGCCTCGTTGGCCACGCCCAGCGCGAGATAGCATTCGACCAGCCGGTGCAGCGCCTCGGGCGTGTGCGTCGTGGTCTGGTACTGCTCGATGACGCGGCGGTAGCGGTTGATCGCCGCGACCCATTGCTTGCGCGTTTGGTAGAAGCGGCCGACCTCCATCTCCTTGCCGCCGAGATGGTCGACGGCGAGGTCGATCTTCAGACGCGCGTCGCGGGCATAGGGCGTGTCGGGAAAGCGCTTCACGACCTCGCCCAGGGACGTCAGCGCCTGCTCGGTCATGCGCTGGTCGCGGCCGACATCGGAGATCTGCTCGTAGTAGCTCAGCGCCTTCAGATAGTAGGCGTAGGGCACGTCGCGGTGGCCGGGATGGAGACCGATGAAGCGGTCGAGCGCGATGATCGCGTCGTCGTACTTGTTGGCCTGGTAGTGGGAGAAGGCGAGCATGATCTGCGCCTTGACCGCCCAGACCGAATAGGGGTGCTGGCGGTCGACCTCCTCGAAGGCCTTGGCGGCGTTCTTGTAGTCGCTGGAGCCCAGAGAATCGAGCGCGCGGTTGTACAGCGCCTCGACCGGTGCCTCGGCGTAGGTCTTGTCGTCGTCGCTGCCGCCGAATATGCCGCAGGCGCCCAGCGCCAGGGTTGTCGCCAATGCCAGCGCCCTCGCCGCCGCACCCGCGTACCGTCGCATTGCCAGCCTCATTCTGACCGTCATGGATTCTTCCGTCGCACCGGCACTGGGGATACGCCGGCAGCCCGGCTTATAGCATAGGACGGCAAAGAAAACGGGGGCGCGAAGGCCCCCGGAAGTAACGTGTGGAGATACGAAAACCGGCCGGGCGTGACCGCCCGGCCAACGCGGTCAGTTCGCCTGGCGGCGCAGGAACGCCGGAATCTGCAGATCATCCTCCTCGCGCGTCGCTTTGGCGCGGGACGTGGCGTCCAACCCGCTGAGCGACGGCTGGATTGCGGTAACGACGGCGGCCGGACGCTGCGGCGGCAGGGGTTCGATCACCTTGGGCGTCTCGGCGACCGGCTGGGGCGCCACGGGCGCCGTCGGCCTCGTTCCACCGATCAGACCGGTCACCTTCTGGAGCAGGCTCGGTTTGGTGACCACGGTCGGCGCGCGTACCGGTTCCGGCGGCTTGACCGCGACCGGCGCCGGCTTGACGGCCGGCGCGAGGCGACCCGCACGCATGTCGGCCTCGATGCGCGGCGCGGCGGCGATGGTCGGCTCGATGACCGGCGCCGCCAACGGCAACTCGGCAGGCGCCGTCGCGGCCATCTCGACCGTCGACTCGGCCACCATCTCCGCCGTCGGGGCCGGGGGCGTGGCGACCGGCTCGGGCGCGGCCATCTCGGCCATGGCGGGCGCGGCGGCTTCCGCCACCGGCGCCGGAGGCGGCGCCATCATCGGCGGCGGTGGTGGCGCAGCCGCTGCCATCGGCGCCGGAGCCGCGGTCATGACCGGCGGCGCCTGCGGGATCGTGGCGTAGGCCGACGGTGGACGCTGCGGCGTAATGATGCGCTGCAGGTGCGGCTGGCCGGTCTGGATCGACCGGTTGTCCATGTTGATAAGGGTCGGCTGCGGCTGGGTCATGACCGCCGCGGAGATGCCGGTGGCGACGACCGAAACCCGCATGCGGCCCTGCATGGCGGCGTCGAAGGTCGAGCCGAAGATGATGTCGGCGTCGGGGTCGACTTCCTCGCGGATGCGGTTGGCCGCCTCGTCGACCTCCAGCAGGGTCATGTCGAGCCCGCCGGTGATGTTGATCAGGACGCCCTTGGCGCCCTTCATCGAGGCGTCTTCCAACAGCGGGTTGGAGATCGCAGCCTCGGCCGCGGCCTTGGCGCGATCCGGGCCCTCGGCCTCGCCGGTGCCCATCATCGCCTTGCCCATCTCACCCATGACGGTCCGGATGTCGGCGAAGTCGAGATTGATCAGGCCGGGCATCACCATCAGGTCGGTGACGCCGCGCACACCCGAGTAGAGGACGTCGTCGGCCATCTTGAAGGCGTCGGCGAAGGTCGTCTTCTCGTTGGCGATCTTGAACAGGTTCTGGTTGGGAATGATGATCAGCGTGTCGACGAACTTCTCCAGCTCGGAGATGCCGTCGTCGGCCATCATCATGCGGCGCCGTCCCTCGAAGTGGAACGGCTTGGTCACCACGCCGACGGTCAGGATGCCCTGGTCGCGCGCGGCCTGGGCGATGACCGGCGCGGCGCCGGTGCCCGTGCCGCCGCCCATGCCGGCGGTGACAAAGACCATGTTCGACCCTTCGAGGGCGGCCATGATCTCGGGAAGCGCTTCCTCCGCGGCCTGCTTGCCCACGGCCGGACGCGCACCGGCGCCGAGACCCTGGGTGATGCTGATGCCGAGCTGGATGCGGCGATCTGCCAGCGACTGCCCGAGGGCCTGAGCGTCCGTGTTGGCGACCACGAACTCCACGCCTTCAAGAGCCGAGCTGATCATGTTGTTCACAGCATTGCCGCCAGCGCCGCCCACACCGATCACGGTGATACGCGGCTTTAGGTCGGACTCCTGCTGTGGGAGCGACAAGCTAATCGTCATGGCATTGTCTCCACACGTAGACGAGGGGTGATCTTCGTTGGATGACGTCGCGGTATTTTTTGATGTGACCGTCGACGGCGCCGGCGTTTTTTGTGCCGGTCAGATGGGGAGTGCCAGTCCCGCCCGCGATTCTAGACTAAAAGTTCTCACGTATCCAACTGCCAATTCTCCCCAAGCGCCCGACAGCCGGCTCGGCTGTCTGGTTCGCCTGTTGCGGCTGGCTGGTGGCCTGCTGGGCGGCATGAATCAGCAGGCCGGCGCAGGCGGCGTAGGCCGGACCGCCGGTCGACTCGGCCAGGCCGGCGACACGGATCGGCCCGCCGATGCGCACTTTCTTCTTCAGGATGTCGGCGGCGACGTCGCCCAGCCCGTCGAGCTGGCTGGCGCCGCCGACCAGCACGGCCCGGCCGCCCGCCAGACGGTCGACGCCGCTGGCCTCGAGCCGGCTGCGTACCAGCTCGAAGGTCTCCTCGACCCGTGGCCGGATGATGCCGACCAGGATGCTGCGCGGCACGTGGTTGGGAGTGGTACGCTCCTGCTCGCCGATCAGCGGCACGTCGATGATGTCGTACTCGTCGTTAGGCTTGGCGCGGGCGCGGCCGATCAGGGTCTTCATGCGCTCGGCGTCGGCGATCGGCGTCGATAAGCCGCGGGCGATGTCGCTGGTCACGTGCATGCCGCCGATCGGGATCGAATCGACGTGCACGAGATGGCCGTCATAGAAGACCGCGATCGAGGTGGTGCCGCCGCCCATATCGACCAGCGTGGCGCCGAGGTTGCGCTCGTCGGCAACCAACGAGGCCAGCCCCGAGGCATAGGCCGAGACGACGCGGTCGGCGATGTCGAGATGGGCACGCTTGACGCAGATCCCGAGGTTGCGCATCGCGCCGGTGGCCGCCGTCACCAGGTGGATCTGCCCGCCCAGCCGCTCGCCATACATGCCGCGTGGCTCGACCACCGCCGAGCCGTCGACGGTGTAGCCGATCGGCAGGGTGTGGATCAGGTCGCGATCAGCGGTCTCCGCCGGCAGGTGCACCTGCGACAGCAGGCGCCGCACGTCGCGCTCGCCGATCTCGTGGTTGCCGACCTGCACATCGAGCTGCTGGTTGTGCGAGGCCGGCTGGCCGCCGCCGACGCCGACCAGCACCTCCCGCACGGTCTCGCCGCACATCTCCTCGGCCGCGCTGACCGCCGAGGAGATCGCGCGGGTGGCGGCCTCCATGTCGACGATGTTGCCGGAGCGCAGGCCTGTCGAGTGATGCTGGCCGATGCCGATGACGCGCAGGCCGGAGCCGTCGATCCGCGCCACGAAGCAGACGACCTTGCTCGTGCCGATGTCGAGCGCCGCGACGATACCGTTCCTCGCCTTGATCACTTTACTCACCCTTCAAGTCTTCTGGCCGCTGCGCGGCTTGCCGTCTGGGGCAGGTTGCGTCGCCGGGGGCCTGGCGACGGGGGGATTGGCTGGGCCACCAGTCGTTGCCGGCGGCGATGGGGGTGACGATGGCGCGGGCTCCGAGCGCCCGCCCACCGACAGCAGCGGATCGGGCGCGCCGGCGCGGCGCAAGGTGATGCGGTCGGGCAGCCGCAGATCGATCACCGAAAGGTCACGCGACAGCAACTGGTCGCTGCGATCCAGCTCGAGCACGCGCTTGAGCGCCTCGCCGGCGCCCTCCTCCGGCAGACGGATCTGCAGGCCGCCATCGAGGATCAGGTTCCAGCGCCGCTGGCCGACGAAGACCGCGGCGCGCAGCTTGTCGGCGATCGGCTTGGCGTCCTGCAGCAGCAGGAATAGCCCGGCGACCTGTTCCGGCGCGCCCTCGCCGGAGAGCAGCAAGCGCACCGAGCTCTCCGCTGGATCTACGGTGCGCACCTTGCGGCCCGAGCGGTCGATCAGGATGTATTCGGCGACGCTCGCGCCATCGACGCCGATGGTCTTCGACTGCCACAGCGCCACGGCCTGGCGCTCGCGCAACGCGACATGGATGGTGTCGGGCCAGCGCCGCTCGACGGCCGCGTACTCGACCCATTCGATGCGCTCGAGCCGCTCGCGCGCGCCGTGCAGATCGACGGTCAGCAGCGAATCGCCGCGCGCGGCGTTGAGCGCCTTGAGCACCGCGTCCTTGGTGACGTGCTTGCGGCCCTCGACCGTGACGTCCATCAGCGGGAACGGCGCGAATCCTGTTACGCGTTTCTTGGCACCCTCGATCCAGGCCTTGCCGTCGTCCACGGCGCCGCTCTTCCACAGCGCGTAACCGGCGATGGCGCCGCCGCCCAGGGTCATGACCACGACGCCCAGGATGACGGCGGCGCGCCACGACACCCGCAGGCGAAAGCGCTTGTGCGGGGTCTTGCGGCCATGCGTGGGCCGTGCCGTGCCGGGCCGCGGCGCGCCCGGCCGCCGCGAGGCGCCGCGACGCGGGCGGACATCGATGTCCTTGCCGAAGGGCGTGGTGGTTACGGCGGGCATCGCGCGTTCTCCACCAGCCAGGCCACGAGCTGCGGGAATTCGATTCCGGCCCACTTCGCCTGCTCCGGCGCCAGCGACAGCGGCGTCATGCCGGGCTGGGTGTTGAGCTCGAGGATCACCAGCCCTTCGGTGCCGGGCTTGCTGTCGTCCCAGCGCAGATCGGCGCGTGTCAGCCCCGAGCAGCCCAGCGCGCGATGCGCCGACAGCGCCCAGTCCATCGCCAGGTCGCGCACGGCGTCGGGAATCGGCGCCGGCACGAGATGCTGCGTGACGCCCTCGGTGTACTTCGCCTCGTAGTCGTAGAACGCCACGGTGGGGCGCAGCTCGGTCACGGTCAGCGCGCGATCGCCCAGCACCGCCACGGTGAGCTCCCGGCCGGGCACGTACTTCTCGACCAGCACGCGATCGCCGAACTTCACCTCCGCCTCTTCGACCGCGGCGAGATTGCCGCCCTCGCGCACGATGTGCACGCCGATGCTCGAGCCCTGGTCGATCGGCTTGACCACGTAGGGCCGGGGCATCGGATCGCCCGACAGCAGCGCGCGGCGCTCGATCACCATGCCCTCGGCGCAGCGCATGCCCAGCGAGTTGAAGATATGGCGCGACAGCGGCTTGTCCATCGCCACCGCCGAGGCCAGCACACCGGAATGAGTGTAGGGCACGCGCAGGATGTCGAGCACGCCCTGCATGCAGCCATCCTCGCCCCACTTGCCGTGCAGCGCGTTGAACACGACCTCGGGGCCGCCGCCCTTGGCCGGGCGCAGCGCTTCGATCAGCGCCGGCAGGTCGCGCGTCACGTCGATCTCGGTCACATCGTAGCCGGCGCTGCGCAGGCCGGCGGCGCATTCGCGGCCGGTGATCAGCGACACCTCGCGCTCGGGCGACCAGCCACCCTTGAGGACCGCGACGCGCTTGCTCATGCCGGCGCTCCCGGCGTCACGGGCGCCGCAGCGAACGCGCCGATGCGCTTGATCTCCCACTGCAGCGCCACGCCGCTTTGCGCGAAGACGCGACGGCGCACCTCCTCGCCCAGGGTCTCGATGTCGTGCGCGGTGGCGTCACCCGTGTTGATCAGGAAGTTGCAGTGCTTTTCCGAGACCTGCGCGCCGCCGATCCGCAGGCCACGACAACCGGCGCGGTCGATCAGCTCCCAGGCCTTGGCGCCGGGCGGGTTGACGAAGGTCGAGCCGCCGGTGCGGCTGCGCGGCTGGCTGGCCTCGCGCGCCTGGTCGATCTCGACGATGCGCGCGCCGATCGCGCCCTGCTCGCCGGCGCGGCCACGCAAGGTGGCGCTGACAAAGATCGCGTCCTCGGGCGCGACACAGTGGCGATAGGTGAAGCCCAGCTCGGCGGCCGACAGGGTGCGCCGCGCGCCGTCGCGGCTGACCATCTCGGCCTGCTCGACGATATCCTTCATCTCACCGCCATAGGCGCCGGCGTTCATGCGCAGCGCGCCGCCGATCGTGCCCGGCACGCCGCTCAGGAATTCCAGCCCGGCCACGCCGTGGTCACGCGCGGTGAGCGCCACGTTGAGATCGAGCGCGCCGGCGCCGGCGACGACCGACGTGCCGGCGACCCGCACATCGACGAAACCGCGCAGCAGGCGGATCACCACGCCGCGCACGCCGCCGTCGCGCACCAGCAGGTTCGAGGCGACGCCGAGCACCGTGACCGGGATATCGCGCGGCAACGCGGCGAGGAACGCCGAGAGATCCTCGATATCGGCGGGCCGGAACAGCACCTCGGCGGTACCGCCGACGCGGAACCAGGTGACCGGTGCGAGCGGCGCATCGGCGGTCAAGCGACCGCGCGCCTTGGGCAGCCGGTCGATCAGATGCGGGGCGGAACGAGCACCGGCCATCATGCGACCGACCCGGGATCATTGGCCACGGCGCGCGGCGCCTGCTGCGTCGCGAGCTGTTGCAGCTGGCCGGGCAGCGCGTGCGCCCAGGCGGTGATGTTGCCAGCGCCGAGGCAGACCACCACGTCGCCTGGCCGCGCGATGCTCCACACCAGCGCGGGCAGCTGGCCGGGGCCGTCGAGCGCGAAGACCCGCTGGTGGCCGGCGCGGCCGACGCGCTCGACCAGCATGTCGCGATCGATGCCGGCGATCGGCGCCTCGCCCGCGGCGTAGACGTCGGCGACCACCACGGCGTCGGCGTCGCCGAAACAACGCGCGAAGTCGTCGCGCAGATCGCGCAGGCGGGTGTAGCGATGCGGCTGGACCACGGCGATCACCGCGCCCGAGCCGCCATAGGCCTGGCGCGCGGCCCGCAGCACGGCGGCGATCTCGACCGGGTGGTGGCCGTAGTCGTCGATCACCGTGATTCCGTGCGCCTCGCCGGTGCGCGTGAAACGGCGGCGCACGCCGCTGAAACCCGCCAGGCCGCGCTTGATGGTCTCGTCGTCGATGCCCATCTCGTGCGCCACGGCGATGGCGGCCAGCGCGTTCTGCACGTTGTGCTGGCCGAACATCGGCAGGCGCAGCCCGGTCATCATCGCCGACTGGTTGGTCGCGCGATTCTCGATCATCACGTCGAAATCGGCGCCGTTGCGGTCGAGCTTGAGGTTCAGCGCGCGAACGTCGGCGCTGGCGCCCAGGCCGTAGGTGACGATCTTGCGATCGGCGACGCGCGGGATGATCGCCTGGACCTCGGGATGGTCGCTGCACAGCGCGGCGAAGCCATAGAACGGGATGTTCTCGACGAAGCGCACGAAGGCGGCGCGCAGCGCGTCGAAATCACCGTAGTGGTCGAGATGCTCGGGGTCGATGTTGGTGACGACGGCGATGGTCGCCGGCAGGCGCAGGAACGAGCCGTCGGATTCATCGGACTCGACCACCATCCAGTCGCCCTGCCCTAGCCGCGCGTTGGTGCCGTAGGCGTTGATGATGCCTCCGTTGATCACCGTCGGATCGAGATGCGCCGCATCGAGCAGAGCGGCGATCAGCGAGGTCGTCGTCGTCTTGCCGTGCGTGCCGCCGACCGCCACCGACCATTTCAGGCGCATCAGCTCGCCCAGCATCTCGGCGCGGCGCACCACGGGGGTGAACCGCGCGCGCGCCGCCAGCACCTCGGGATTGTCGGGCTTCACCGCCGAGGACACGACCACGACCTGCGCCGCGCCGACGTTCTCGGCGCGATGGCCGATCATGACCTTCATGCCCAGCGAGGCCAGCCGCTTGCAGTTGGCGTTGTCGGTGAGATCGCTGCCCTGGACCTTGTAGCCGAGATTGTGCAGCACCTCGGCGATGCCCGACATGCCGATGCCGCCGATGCCGACGAAATGGATCAGGCCGATATTCAGCGGCAGGGCTCTCACCTGGGCGCACTCCCGTTCATCACGCCGACGACGATATCGGCCAGGCGCGACGCGGCATCGGGGTGGCCGGCGTCGCGCGCCGCCTTGGCCATGTCGGCGAGCCGCCGCGGATCGGCGAACAAGGTCTCGAGCTGCCGCCGCAGCGCGTCGGCCGTGAAGGCCTCGTGCGGCAGCAGTATGGAAGCGCCCACCTCGTCGACCGCCAGGGCGTTCGCGCGTTGATGGTCCTCAGTTGCGTGGGGGAAGGGGATGAGGACCGATGGCCGGCCGGAAGTCGTAAGCTCGGCCACCGTCGACGCCCCCGCCCTCGCGACAACGAGGTGGGCCCCGGCCAAACGCGCCGGGAAGTCTCGGAAGAACGGCGCGCATTCGGCATCGATGCCGCGCGCCGCGTAGAAGGAACGCACCCGCTCGAGATCCTCGGCGCGGCATTGCTGCGCCAAGCGCAGGCGTTGCCGCAGCCCGTCGGGCAACGCGGCGATCGCCTCGGGAATCACCGTGCTGAACGAGGCCGCGCCCTGGCTGCCGCCGATCACCACCATGCGGATCGGCCCGTCGGCGGCGGGCGGCTCATAGGCCACCTCGCGCAGGCTGCGCACCGCGTCGCGCACGGGATTGCCGACGAGATGGATGCGCGGATCGCCATCGGCGAGGTGACGGACCTTGCGGAACGATGTGGCGATGGCGCGCGCGCCGGCCGCGGCGACGCGATTGGCGCGACCGAGCACCGCGTTCTGCTCGTGCACGATGCGCGGCACGCCGCGGAAGCGCGCCGCCAGCAGGGTCGGCACCGAGGCATAGCCGCCGAAGCCGACGACCACCGAGGGCCTCACCCGGCCGATCACGCCGAAGGCTTCGGCCGTGCCCATCGCCAGGCCCAGCGTGTTGGCGAGCCGGCGCGCGATGCCGCCGGCGCTCGGGCTGCCGCCGCGCACGTGGTGCACCGGATGGCGCGCCAGCTCGCCGGGCCACTGCCTGCCGCGATCATCGGTGATCAGCGCCAGGCTGACGCCGCGCGCGACGAGCTCGCCGGCCAACGCTTCGGCCGGAAAGACATGACCACCGGTGCCGCCGGTGGCGAGGACGACGGGCTGCGCGCTCACGCCGCCTCCCCAAGGCCGGCGCGCTCGCGCGTCAGCGCCAGCAGCATGCCCACCGCGAGAGCCACGGAGATCGCCGACGAGCCGCCATAGGAAATGAACGGCAAGGTCATGCCCTTGGCCGGCATCAGCTGGATGGTGGAGGCGAAGTTGATCGCCGCCTGCAGGCCGAACTGGATGGCCAGACCACTGGCCGCCAGCATGATGAACAGGCTGGTCTCCTTCATCGAGCGCACCAGCGAGCGCAACACCACGAAGACAAACAGCGCGACGATGAACAGACAGGTGATCAGGCCGAACTCCTCGCCGGCCACCGCCATGACGAAGTCGGTATGGGCATCCGGCAGCAGCGCCTTCACCGTGCCCTCGCCCGGCCCCCGGCCGAACAGGCCACCGCTGCCGAAGGCCTCGAGCGACATGTTGACTTGATAGTTGTCGCCCGAGTCAGGATAGATGAACCGGTCGATGCGGCTTTGCACGTGCGGGAACGCAAGGTAGGCGCCCACCATCGATCCTACCGCGCCGATCGCGCCAAAGCCGACGACCCAGATCGGCATGCCGGCGAGGAAGAACTGCGCCGACCACACCGCGGCGACGACGATCGTCATGCCGAGATCGGGCTGGCCGACCAGCAAGCCCATGACGAACAGGAACAGCACGGTCGCCAGCAGATAGCCGGGAAAGGACGGATTGAGCTTCTTCTGGGCGAAGAGCCAGGCGGAGATCACCGCGAGGCTCGGCTTGACGAACTCCGACGGCTGCACGGTGCCGAAGCCGGGCAAGGACAGCCAGCGGCGCGCACCCTTGATCTCCGTGCCGATCACATAGGTGCCGACAAGCCCGACCACGCTGGCGGCGAAGATGAGCAGCGCGAGGCGCCGGACCATGCGCGGCGAGGCCATCGAGGCGATCAGCAGGACACCCAGCGCCAGAGGCAGGAACATCAGCTGACGGCGCACGAAATGGAACGACTCGACGGGAATACGCTCGGCGGCCGGCGGCGAGGCCGCCATGGTCATCATGATGCCCAGCGCCATGATCACGAGGATGGCGCCCAGGGTCCAGCGATCGACCGTCCACCACCAGCGACCGACGACCGACGTGTCGTTGCGCGAGACCGTGATCATGCCGCGGCCCCCGTCTCGACGACGGCGCCCGGCAGCGCGCGCGCCATGGAACGGAAGGCGTCGCCGCGCGCTTCGAAGTTCGGCCACTGGTCGTAGGACGCGCAGGCCGGCGACAGCAGCACCACGGCCCCGGCGCGACGCTCGCGCTGCGCCATGGCGTGCGCCTGGTCGAGCGCGGTCTTGAGGTCGCCGGAGCGCGTGTACGGCACGCGGCCCTCGAGCGTGGCGGCGAAGGGCTCGCTCGACGCGCCGACGAGGAAGGCGTGCACGACACGCGAGAACCATTGCGACAGCGGCGCGATGCCCTCGGCTTTCGCCGTGCCGCCGACGATCCAGTAGATCGTATCGTAGGCGGCGAGCGCCTTGTCGGTGGCGTCGGCGTTGGTCGCCTTGCTGTCGTTGATATAGACGATGTCGCCGATGACGGCGACGCGCTCCTGGCGATGCGCCAGGCCGGGATAGCTGCGCAACCCCTGTTCCACGGCCGTCGCCGACAGGCCGAGCGCGCGACAGGCTGCCCAGGCGGCGGCGGCGTTCTGCCAATTGTGCGCGCCGGGCAGGGTCTTGATGCCGCGCAGATCGACCGTCGCGCCATCGCCGGCATCGCGCAGGATGCCGCCGTCGACCGCGACGCCCGACGGCGCGGCGCCCTTCACCGTGACGCCGATGGTCCTGCGGCTGCCCGTGAGCCGTGCGGCCTCCGCCTTCGACACCTCGTCGTCGACGCCGATCACGGCGACATCGGTCGGTCGCTGATTGTCGAAGATGTGGCGCTTGGCGGCGATGTAGCCCGCCAGGTCGCCGTGGCGATCGATGTGGTCGGGCGTGATGTTCAGCCAGACGGCGACGTCGAAGCGCAGGCTGGGCACCAACTCGAGCTGGAACGACGACATCTCCAGCACGTAGACGCCGTCGGCGCCGAGCGGCCGGAAATCCAGTGCCGCCGGCCCGAGATTGCCGCCGATCTCGCAGTCGACGCCCGCCGTGCGCAGGACATGGCCGATCAGCGCCGTCGTCGTCGACTTGCCGTTGGTGCCGGTGATGCCGACGAAGCGCGCCTTGGAGCCGCTGCGGGCGAGCAGGTCGATGTCGCCGATCAACGGCACGCCGGCCATCTTCGCCGCCGCCGACGCCGGGTGCGGCTTGGGAAAGGAATGCGGGATGCCCGGGCTCATCACCAGACCGGCGACGCCGTACCAGTCGATGCCCGCAGGATCGGCGATGCGCACGCCTTCGGCGGCCAGTGCGTCGCGCTTGGCCGCGTTGTCGTCCCACGCCGTGAACTCGATCCCCGCCGCCTTCAGCGCGCGCGCCGCCGCGAGGCCGCTGCGGGCGAGCCCGAGCACCACGAAGCGCGATCCGCGAAGGGCGGAGAGGTCGATCATCGGCGCCTCACCGCAGCTTCAGCGTGGCCAGCCCGGCCATCGCCAGGATGGTGGCGATGATCCAGAAGCGGATGACGATGGTCGGCTCGGCCCAGCCTTTCTTCTCGAAGTGATGGTGCAGCGGCGCCATGCGGAAGACGCGCTTGCCGGTGAGCTTGAACGACACGACCTGAACGATCACCGACACGGTCTCGAGCACGAACAGCCCGCCGACGATGCCCAGCACGATCTCGTGCTTGATGATCACCGCGATGGCGCCCAGCGCACCACCCATGGCCAGGGAGCCGGTGTCGCCCATAAAGACCATGGCAGGCGGTGCGTTGAACCACAGGAAGCCCAGCCCGCCGCCGATCAGCGCGGCGCAGATCACCGCCAGCTCGCCGGAACCCGGTATGCCATGCAGTTGCAGGTAGTTGGTGTAGACCGAGTGGCCGACGAAGTAGCTGATGATCCCGAAAACGCCGGTGGCGATGATGACGGGCACGATCGCCAGCCCGTCGAGGCCATCGGTGAGATTGACGGCATTGGAGGCGCCGACGATCACCAGCACCGCGAAGACGAAGAAACCGATGAGGCCCAGCGGCACCAGCACGTTCTTGAGGAAAGGCAGCGCCAATTGGTAGCGCAGCGGCGCCGGCGAGGCCTCGGCGACGACGGCTATGGCCACCACGGCGAAGACGACCGAGACCGCCAGCTTCAGCCAACCCGGCAGGCCCGCCGTGTTGCGCTTGGTGACCTTGAGGAAGTCGTCGAGGAAGCCGATCGCGCCGAAGCCGAGCGTGACCAGCAGCACGACCCAGATGTAGCGGTTGCCCAGGTCGGCCCACAGCAGGGTGGCGACGGTGAGCGCGATCAGAATGAGAAAGCCGCCCATCGTTGGCGTGCCCTTCTTGGTCAGCAGATGGCCCTCCGGACCGTCCTCGCGGATCGGCTGGCCCTTGCCCTGACGGCTACGCAGCCAGGCGATCAGCCGGCCGCCGATCAGGAAGGACAGCAGCAGCGCGGTCATGAAGGCGCCGCCCGCCCGGAACGTGATGTACCGGAAGAGATTCATCGGCGAGAACTGGTCCGCCAGCGGCGCCAGGTAATAGAACAGCACGTCCGTTCAGCCCTTTCCCGGTCCGCCGCTCACCGCACCCATCGCCAGGATGGCGTCGACGACCACTTTCATCTTGGAGCCCAGCGAGCCCTTGACCGCCACGACGTCGCCGGCGCGCAGCCTTTCGACAACGCGCTGCGCCAGCCGCGCCGAATCGACCGCATGGACCGCGCGCAGCGACGCCGGCAGCGCCGCCCGCAGCTTTTCCATGTTCGGCCCGCAGGTGAACACCTGCGATACGCCGGCCGCCTCGATGTCGGGTGCCAACCCGACATGCGCAGCCTCGGCCTCGGCGCCGAGCTCGAGCATGTCGCCCAGCACCAGCACCCGTCGGCCGCCAGGAGCGGGCATGACCATCGCGACATTCGACAGCATGGCGCGCACCGCGATCGGGCTGGCGTTGTAGCTTTCGTCGATAAGCTCGATGTCGCCACCGCCCAGCGCCACCCGGCGACGCGCGCCGCGCCCGGCCGGCGCGGAGACGCTGGCG
>JALHMM010000134.1 GCA_022844045.1 Reyranellaceae bacterium
TCCTGCCGCTGCCGATCGTCCGGCCCGAGCGGGCGGCCATCACCGGCGAGACCGGGCTGATCCGCAGCCTCGAGGCGGCGGTGAAGAAAGCCGGCCTCGGCCACACCCGCGCCGAGGTCAAGGCCGCCATCGACGAGGGCGCGCCGGCCGTCGCCGCCCTCCTCGCGGCGCTGGCCGAGAAGGTCCGCGCGCCGGCCGGGACCAACGAGAGCCGGCCGCACCCGCCCCGCATCGTGCTCGCCATCGACCAGGCGGAGGAGCTTTTCCTCGCCGAAGGCGCGGCCGAGGCCGACGCCTTCCTCCGTCTCCTCCGCGACCTCGCCGCCGACGCCGCCTCCAACCTCATCGTCATCGCCACCATCCGCTCCGACGCCTATGAGCGGCTCCAGTCCGCGCCGGCGCTCGAAGGCGTCCGGCAGGAGACGCTCAGTCTCCCGCCCTTGCCCAAAGGCGCCTACCAGACCGTCATCGAGGGCCCCGCCGCCCGCCTTGCCGAGACGAAGCGCCCGCTCAAGGTCGAGCCGGCGTTGACCGCGGCCCTCCTCCACGATGTCGAGCAGGGCGGCGCCAAGGACGCCCTCCCCCTCCTCGCCTTCTCGCTGGAGCGGCTCTATCTGGAGCACGGCGGCGACGGCGACCTCCGCCTCTCCGAGTACCGCCAGATCGGCGGCATCAAGGGCTCGATCGACGCCGCGGTCGAAGGCGCGCTCCGCGCCGCCGACAGCGATCCCGCCGTGCCGCGCGACCGTGCGGCGCGGGAGGCGCTCCTCCGCCGCGCCCTCATCCCGTGGCTTGCCGGTATCGACCCCGAGACCGGCGCCCCGCGCCGCCGCGTCGCCCGCCTCAGCGAGATACCCGAGGAGGCACGGCCGATCGTCTCCCACCTCATCGCCGCGCGGCTGCTCGCCACCGACCGTAACCCCGACACCGGCGAGACCACCGTCGAGCCCGCCCACGAGGCGCTCTTGCGCCAGTGGGGCCTCCTCCAGGGCTGGCTGGAAGAGGACTTCGCCGCCCTCTCCACGCTCGAAAGCGTCAAGCGCGCCGCCCGCGACTGGGAGGCCAACGCCCGCGCCCCCGACTGGCTGGCCCACGCCGCCGGCCGCCTCGACGACGCCGAGGCGCTGCTCGCCTGCGACGATTTCGCCGCGTCCCTCGACCCGTCCGACCGCGCCTACCTCGCCGCCGCCCGCGCCGCCGACACCGCCCGCCGCGACCGCGAGCTGGAGGAGGCTCGGAAACTCGCCGAAGCGCAGAAGAAGGCTGCCGAAGCCGCTCGCGACGCCGCCGACAAGCAGCGCACGGTCGCCCAGCGCACCCGCCTCGGTCTCGTCGCTGCGAGCCTGCTCGCCATGCTCGCCGCGGGCACTGCTTGGTACGGGGTCAGCGAGGCGTGGCGGGCGGACGCCGAGGCGATGCGCGCCAACGAACAAGCGGCAGTCGCAGAATCTGAGCGGTTACGGGCCGAGGAACAGGCCGCAATCGCTGAGGACGAGAAAAGCCGTGCGGAACGTAACTTTGCTGCGGCCAAGGAGGCGGTGGACAACCTGATATTCGACGTTGTTCAAGGCCTTCAAGACACCTCCGGGATGCGCGTTGAAACCCTCCGAACAATACTCAATACCGTCCAGAAGACTATGGCCGACTTACGTCTTGCTTTGCCCCATAATGCCGAATTGTTGCGCAGCGAGAGTGTGATGTATAGTCTATTTTCCGACATCTATTTTCGGAGTGGCGCTCACAGTGATGCATTGACAATGGCTAATCGAAGCCTCTCCATAGTGACTCAATTAGTCGATAGCGAGATAGATTCCGATCTTATCGAGCGTGACCTCGCTTTAACTCTCGATCGACTCGGTGATGCGAAGAAGGCGGTCGGAGACATTATTGGCGCTTTTGAGGCGTACGATGACGGTCTTAGCGTACGACGTAAACTGTCAGAAAACGATCCGACTTCCATTAAAGTAATCGATGATCTATTAATAAGTTTGATAAATGTCGGTGATCTAAAATATCATATTGGCGACTGGAATAACTCACTATTTTACTACCAAGAGGCTTTGTCGAAAGGCCAAGAATTAGCCTTGATGGCTCCAAACTACTTAACTGTGCAACGGAGATTAGTTGCCATCCATCTAGGTCTCGGCAAGGCTCACCTGCAGCTTGGCAATGCTGCAGACGCATTGGACGTTTACGAGGAAGCGTTGGCGATCAATCTCGCGTTGGCAGAAAACAATAAAAATAGTGCGGAAATACAAAGAGATATTGTATTAGTGTTAAATTCCATCGGAGATCTGCAGAGAGATACTGGCAGCATTAGTGATGCCCAGAGCAGCTTTGAAGAAGCATTAGAGATAAATCGATCAATGGTGAGGATTGATCCAACTAATATTCAAATTCTAAATGATCTCGGAACTACTCTCCAGAGAGTTGGTAACATTCGAATTCGTTTGGGTAGCGATATCGAGGGCATAGAGGCCTTGCGCGAGAGTTTGGACATTCAACGCACCATTGCAAAAATGCACCCAGGAGACATTGATGAGCAGAGATACTTAGCTACTTCTCTGCAGCATTTAGGAAATGCGTATCTAAAAATTGACGATGTAGACAGCGCAGTCCAGTTGTTTGAGGAGGAAGCTGATATACGTCGTGGCATTGTTGAAAGCAACGCGCAGGATACCCAAGCAGTGCGAGGGCTCGCGATGGCTCTTCTTCAGATTGCTGACTCAAAGCAAAACGCGGGGAGTATTGCCGAGGCGGTATCTGCTGCTGTCGAGAGCGTGGACATTCTTCGACAGTTGGTCGACAATGCGTCCCAAGATGACGGGGCACGGCACGATATGTCGAGCAGCCTCTTAAAGGTGGCTGAACTGAGTCTGCAGGCTGGTGATCGCGCCGGGGCGCGCGTCGCCTTCGAGGAAGAGTTAAAAATAACACGGCAACTCGCCGCAATCGATCCAAAGAACCTGCAAACGCAGTTGAAACTGGTAGCATCGCTTGTCTTGTCGGCTGACGTGGCGACTGACTCAGCGATCCTACACTCGGAAGCGCTGACTATCCTTAAGGCCCTCGATGCAGAAGGAAAGCTAACTTCCGAACAGCAGTCATGGATCGGGGTTCTTTCGGAGGCCGTTGGATTGCCGCCTCAGTGACCGTTAGAGGCACAATCATTGGTACCGACCTTCGCGAAGAATCTACCTAAAGCGAGAATAGGATCACAATCTAGCTGGTGGGTAGCAAGCGAGTAGGGCGGAATAGCGAAGCGTATTCCGCCGTCCTCCCCAACACTTCGGGCCCAACACGGCGGGTTACGCCCTTCGGGCTGACCCGCCCCTACGCCGCCTTCTTCGCCAGCTCCGCCAGCACCCCGCCCGGCATCGGGTGCGGCACACCCGTCGTTTCCGGCAGGCTGAGCGGCAAGCCGGCGACGCTCCGCGCGGCGAGGTAGGCGCAGCGCGTAGGGCGAAATACCCCGGACTTGATCCGTGGGTATTCCGCCGTCCTTCCCAACACTTCGGGCCCAACACGGCGGGTCACGCCCTTCGGGCTGACCCGCCCTACGCCGCTCCGTCCCATTGTGATAACGTCCTGCCATGTCTTCCGACTATCGCCATACCGTCACCGTTGAACCGGGCAAGCGCGGCGGACGCCCTTGCATCCGCGGCATGCGCATCGCGGTCGCGGACATTCTCGGCTGGCTCGCAGCCGGCATGTCGCATGAAGAGATTTCTCTCTGACTATCCGGAGCTGACCACGGAGGATATTCGCTCAGCGCTCTCCTATGCTGCGGACCGGGAACGCCGCATCGTCACCTCGGCGGCATGAAGTTGTTGCGCGTG
Source organism: Reyranellaceae bacterium (assembly GCA_022844045.1). GTDB lineage: Bacteria > Pseudomonadota > Alphaproteobacteria > Reyranellales > Reyranellaceae > JAFAZJ01. The sequence goes on from JALHMM010000134.1 coordinate 3,840, forward strand.
GATGCCGACGATCTCGACATTCTTCGGCGCCACGGTTCAGATGTACTGGACGGACCATGCGCCGCCGCATGTGCATGCGTTCTACGCTGGCTTCGAGGCCCTGTTCCCCATCGAGACCGGCGCAAACATCGGCGGCAGGCTTCCGCCAAAGGTCGAGAAACTGGTCCGCGACTGGGTGCTGGCGCACGGCGCCGAGTTGATGGACAAGTGGACGCGCGGCCGTCGGAAAGTGCCGTTCAACCGCGTACCGGGAGCGGATGCATGAGATTCACAATCGTGAAGGTCGTGGATATCGAACCGCTGGGCGGCCATCGACTGCGGGTTTCGTTCTCCGACAATAGCTTCGGCGAGCATGACTTCGCCGACCTCTTCCGCGATCCCGGACCCAAGGTCGAGCCGCTGCGCGACGAAGCTGAGTTCGCCAAGGTCTTTGTCGAGATGGGCGTGCTGACTTGGCCGAACGGCTTCGACATGGACGCCATCAAGCTTCATATGGACATGGCCGCGGCGGGCGAGCTGAAGCGCGACGCCGCTGAGTGAGCCGACAGGCGTGGTGCGCTCGCACGCCGCCCTACGCCGCCACCCCCTCCGGCTCCGCCAGCACCCCGCCCGGCATGGGGTAAGGCACGCCGGTGGTCTCCGGCAGGCTGAGCGGCAGTCCGGCGACGCTCCGCGCGGCAAGGTAGGCGAAGGCCTGCGCCTCGACGAAGTCGCCGTCCCAGCCGAGGTCGGCGGCGCGCCTCACCTCCGCCCCGGTCGCCTCGGCCAGCATCCGGAGCAGCACCGGGTTGTGCGCGCCCCCAACCGCGACAACGCTCTTACGCAAACTCCGACGCCGTCACGCCGCGTCGGCGGGCCTGACCCGCAGGGCGATCTCGGCGCCCTTCTCCCGCTCGACCACGGCGATCTCGTACTGGCCCTGAAGGTCGAGCCAGAACTGCGACCCATTTCCGAAATAGCGTCCGAGACGCACCGCGGTGTCGGCGCTGATCGCGCGGCGGCCGTTGAGGATGTCGGTCACCCGGCCCGAGGGAACGCCGAGATCGAGCGCCAGCCGGTTGGCGCTGAGGCCGCGCGCGGCAAGCTCGCGCTTCAGCAGGCGGCCGGGGTGGGAAATGGGGGTCATGGTCTATCCCTTGTGGTAGTCGACGATCTCGACATCGAAGGCATCGCCCTTCCGGAACGCGAAACAAATCCGCCAACGCGCATTCACCGTCATCGCCCACTGGTTCCGGCGCTCACCCTTCAGCTTGTGAAGTCCAACGCTCTTCAAGGGGCTCAGGTCCTGAAGCGACTTTGCAACGTTGAGTGCAAGGAGCAGATCGACCGCGGCATCGAAGTCCAGCCCGCGAAACTGAGACGGCCGCTCGCCCTGCCAGACCTTGCGGCTCGCCGCGTTACGCCACGACCGGATCATGGCAGAAACGTACTATGCGATGCGTCGAAGTTCAATCGCCATCCGACGCGCTCCCGGGACTCCCTAAGCCTACGCCGGCACTCCCTCCGGCTCGGCCAGCACCCCGCCCGGCATCGGATAGGGCACCCCGGTCGTCTCGGGCAGGCTGAGCGGCAGGCCGCCGACGCTCCGCGCCGCGAGGTAGGCGAAGGCCTGCGCCTCGACGAAGTCGCCGTCCCAGCCGAGGTCGGCGGCGCGCTTCACCTCCGCCCCGGTCGCCTCCTTGAGCATCCGGAGCAGCACCGGGTTGTGCGCCCCGCCGCCCGAGACGACGATGACGTCGGCGCCGCCCGCGACACTTATCCCCTTCGCCAGCGCGCCGGCGGTGAAGGCGGCGAGCGTCGCCATCGCGTCCTCAAGGGGCAGATCTTCGACGAAGCCCAAATCGAAGGCATCGCGGTCGAGTGACTTCGGAATGGGCAGGTCGAACCACGGCGTCGCAAGTTGTCCGTCTGTCCGGTCCCGTCTGACCGTGCCGGCTGCCGCCGTCGCGCCGTCGACATCCATTGTCCGGCCCGTCCGCGCCCGCATCAGATCGTCCATGAGCGCATTGCCGGGGCCGGTGTCACCCGAACTTATCCCCCCGTCCGCCCCGATCCGGGTGATGTTCGCCACCCCGCCGATATTGGCGACCACGACGTCGCCCTTCAGTCTGGAATTCCGCACAAGCGCCTGATGATAAAGGGGAACGAACGGGGCCCCCTGCCCGCCCGCGGCCACGTCGGCGGCGCGGAAGTCGAACACCACCGGAAGGCCTGTCCGCTCCGCCAGCTTCCGCCCGTCGCCGATCTGGACGGTGAGCCGCCGCTCGGGCGCGTGGAACACGGTTTGGCCATGAAATCCAATCAGTTGCACCGGCTTCCCGAAGTTCCGTCGAAGTGTGGCCACGGCCTCGGCATGGGCTTCGGTGACCATCGCTTCCGCCGCCGCCAGGGCCGGCGGCCGCTCCGTCCGGTCGGCAATTGTCCGCGCCTCCGCCAAGGCCTTGCGCAGCAACGCCTTTTCGCTTTCGGCATAGGGCCGGAAGAGCGTCGGCCCTGATCCCCCGATCGTCTCGCCGTCGGTGACAAGTACCGCCGCGTCGACCCCGTCCATCGAGGTGCCGCTCATCATTCCGATCACGGTCTTCATGTCAGGTCGCTGGCCTCGCATGCCTCGGCTGGTAGATGCGGAGGTGGCTGCCGCCGGGCAAGGTGAGCCGCGTGACCCGCCCCCACGGTTCCTCCACGATCGGCCCACAGGGTACGTGATGTCGCGTCAAATCCCGGTAAACCCTGTCGACATCGTCCGTGAGGAGGAAGATCTCGTGGCCGGCATCGCGGTCGGCCGGGTGAAAGGCGAGTTCGGCGGGCGGCAGCGCGAAGATCAGCCAGCCCGACCCGGCATCGACCGACGGAAGACCAAGGACATCGCGAAAGAAGGCCCGGTCCGCGTCCGCGTCCCGGGTATAGATGATCAGATGAGTCCCGGTGAGCATGGCTTCGCCTCTTGGTGAAGTCCGTGTCGCGCTGTTATACGGCTTCCCGCGCCGCCTCGGGCGGCAATTTTGTCCCCGGTGACCTATGACCGCCTTCAAGTCCGACCTCATGCGCGTGCTTTCGGAACGCGGATTCATCCATCAATGCTCCGACCCCGAGGGGCTCGACGCGATGGCCCTCAAGGAGCCGGTCGTCACCTATGTCGGCTACGACTGCACCGGGCCGTCGCTGCATGTGGGACACCTTCTCTCGATCATGATGCTCCGGTGGCTCCAGAAGACGGGCCACAAGCCGATCACGTTGATGGGCGGGGGGACAACCCGGGTCGGCGACCCGTCCGGCAAGGACGAGACGCGCAAGCTCCTCACCTACGACGAGATCGAGGCCAACAAGCAGAGCCTTCGGGCGGTCTTCGCGCGCTTTCTCGACTTCAATGACGGGCCGACCGGCGCCCTGATGACCGACAATGCGGAGTGGCTCGCGCCCCTCAACTACATAGATTTCCTCCGCGACGTCGGCCGGCTTTTTTCCGTCAACCGCATGCTGGCGATGGATTCCGTGAAGCTCCGTCTCGAGCGCGAGCACGAACTGTCCTTCCTCGAATTCAACTACATGATCCTTCAGGCCTATGATTTCGTTGAACTCTCGCGACGCCATGGCTGCGTGCTGCAGATGGGCGGCTCCGATCAGTGGGGCAACATCGTCAACGGCCTCGAGCTTGGCCGCCGCATGGGCGCCCCGCAGCTCTACGCGCTGACCTGTCCCCTCATCACCACGTCGTCCGGGGCCAAGATGGGCAAGACCGCGCAAGGTGCGGTCTGGCTGAAGGCCGACCTCCTGTCCCCCTATCAGTACTGGCAGTTCTGGCGGAACACCGAGGACGGCGACGTCGGCCGCTTCCTCAAGCTGTTCACCGAGTTGCCGCTCGACGAGATTGGGCGCCTCGAACTTCTCGAAGGCGCGGAAATCAACGACGCCAAGAAAATGCTCGCCACCGAGGCGACCGCACTCCTCCACGGCCGCGCTGCCGCGGACGAGGCGGCGGAGGCTGCGCGCCGCACCTTCGAGGAGGGCGCGAGCGCCGAGGCGTTGCCGACCATTGATGTCCCCGCCGCCGAGCTCGACGCCGGCATCCCGGTGACCGCGCTGTTCATCCGCGCCGGCCTTGCCGCGTCAAATGGCGAGGTGCGCCGCGCGATCGCCAACAGCGCGATCAGCGTCAACGACAGGCGCGTCAGCGACCCGTCGCTGCTGCTGTCGCGCGGCGACCTCACGCCTGAAGGCGTTCTGAAGCTGTCCTTCGGGCGGAAGAAGCACGTGCTGGTCCGACCGGGATAGCCCGGCCCGTCTCAGCGGAACTCGAATATCTTCCGGAGCATCCCCGGGGCGACCGCCGACAGCGGGTTGACGTAGACCCAGGGGCCGTCGATCGAGCCTTCGACCTTGAAGGTGACGCCGATCAGCCCTTCGGCGTTCTCTCCGCCGAGGATGCGTCCGACGACGGGAACCCGGCTGAAGGCGTTGTTGAGGCCGTAGACGGGGATATATGTCCCGCTCATCGACACGAAGGAGCGAACCAGATCGAACGCCCCGTTGAAGGTGGCGCCCATCGCCGCACCGCGGAGGAAGGCCTCGTCGACGAAGATCTCGTCCCCGGTGTAGCGGAAAACGGCATCCATCTGCTCGACATGCATTCGCGTCGTATCGATTTTTCCCCCGTTGCGCGGACGCGCGCGCGCGATCACCTCCTCCATCGCCGGCTCGTCGAGGATGGCGAACCCGGTGATTGAGAGCGTGCCGGCCAACGGGCCGGTCGGCGCCGGCCTTTCCGCGGCGACGGCGAGATGTCCCCCACCGACCCTTCCGTAGATGTCGAGATACTCCAGCAAGGCGCCCGCATCGCCAGCGCCCGCCTTCAGCGATGCACGGGCGAGATCATCGACATAGTCGACGAAGAGCGTCTTGCCCCGCATCGCGCCGGAGAGGCTGAGTGCGCGCGGCACGCCATCCCTCGCGGTAAACGAGACCGCGGCATCGTTGATCGTCCGGTCCCCGAAGCCGCGGAGCTTCCGGACTTTCGCCTCGACGGTGACGTTGGCTGTATCCCCGCCATCCTCGACGTCACCCATCATCTCGGCGATGACCCCGCGCGCATCGAAAGACGTCCCCTCCGCCGTGATCGCATAGCCCGATGCGTTGGCGCTGAGTTCAATCGACACATCGTCCCCCGGCCGGAGCCGGAACCGCTTGACGCTTGCCGAGACAAGTCCCTGATCGTCCCGGAGGCGCGCCGAGCCCTCAAAGCCAAACCCTTCGCCGGACAGCACCATGTTCTCGACCCGCGATCCCCCCTCTTCCGAGGTCAGATCGAACTTCATGGTCGCCGGGACACCTATCCCCTTCGACCAGCCCACGCCCGGGATCACCAGTCGCGCCCGCCGGAGGTCCAGGTCGTAATGCTCGCCCCCGCCCGGCAAGCTCTGCACCCGCGCGTCGATCGTACCCGAAATGATGTCTTCGATGTCGAGGCCAAGCTTCAGTCGCGCCTCGCGATCGAGCGCCAGCGACGCTGCCTGCTGAGCGCCGGGCGCGTCATCGCCGCTTTCCGTCAGCGGCTGGGCCATGCTCACCTCGGCGCGCACCCCGTCGATCCGAGCACTTCCATTGATGGTGACTTCATCCTTGGTGACGGCGATCGTCACGTCGGCGTCGCTGAATGTCCGGCCATCGACCGCCTTCCTGCTCGCAAGGCCGGTGCCGGTCAGGACGACCCTCCAGTCGAATTCCGCCCCGGGGTCGTTGTCCTCGTCGAGCGGCACCCTCACGGACACCGCAACGTCGCCCCTCCCGGATAGGTCAGCATGGGACAGCCCGCGCTCGTCAAGCACCTGGAACGGTTCGGAGTTGGCGACCTCCCCGATTGCGCTGGCGTCGCCCGAGAGTCGAACCTCGATCACCCCGTCGCTGCCGGGGTCGAAGACGTCGTCGATCGCAAATGCGCCATCGGCGACCGCGACTGTGGCCCCTGAGGCCGTCGTCACGACGCCGGAGGCGAGATCGAGGCCGAACGTCGAGCCCGCGAGCACCGCGTGTCCGGAGGCCGCGGAAATTGGCGGCAGACCGCCGTAGGTGCGGACCGTCACGTCTTCGAGATGAAGGTCCAGCTTGAAGGAGTCCGCCACAAGGTTCGGACGCTCGGGGCGGAAGAGTACGCCCGCCGGGACCGAAGCATCGAACCGCGCCGAGGCGATGCGGCCACCCAGGATGTTGTCCAGCGCCCAGCGCCGGGCGCCGGGCGCGAGGAAGGGAGGCCACATCTGCTTCCATGTCGCTATCGACATGGGCGTCAGTTCGGCCGCCATGGCGAAAGACGGCGTCTCGCCGGTAAAGCCAAGCCGGCCGGCCCCGGCAAAGGAGCCTTGGCGTGTCTGGATGATGACGCGGTCGAGATCGAGCATGCTCGACCGAAGGTCCGCGCTGCCCGAGAGTTCGATCAAGTCGGTCTCCAGCGGCTCCTCGCCGGAGTCGCGCGGCGCCAGGATCGCGTCACGCGATTCGAAGGCGAAGGCGTAGCGTCCGCTGCCCGCGTCCTGGACCACGCCAGTGAAGGTGCCGCCTGTGTCGCCAATGTGGATCGACGATGGTTCGACGACGATCTGCCGGGCGGCAACGTCCCAATGCGCGCGGATTGTGGCCTCGTCGAGCAGGATACCCTCTCCGCCGTCACCGTACGTGAACACCCCCGCACCCAGGTCGAGCCGGCCCTTGGCCTCCTTCATGCCGTCACTGCCCAGGACGAACGCGACGCTTCCATAGAGCGGGGCCTCAATGCCTGCCGCCCCTTCCGAGAGCGCGAGATCAGGGAAAACATCCCCCGGCGTGACCTGGGAGAAGCTCACGGAGATGACCCGTTCGCCCGTCTCGACGTCGGCGCGGCGCGTCAGGCTGGCGCTCCACCGGCCCGTGATCCCCTGGGCAGAGCCTTCGGCTGTCAGGGCGCCGTCGCCATCGCCAACCTCGATGGTGAGATCGATGTCGCTGAGCTCGCGGACAGCCCCGCTCGCCGGATCGCGGAGCGTGAGATTCCCCTGAGTGAGCGCCAGGGAAAGACCGGCGCCGTCCGGCGTCCCCGTCATGTCGCCGAGCACGCGGTCGAGCGACTGTATCGCGGCCGGGATTTCGGCGAAGCCGCCTGCCGGCGCTGCTGTTGTCGATCCGACTACGATCGGATCGGGCGCTTCCGTGGACCTGGGTGTCGGCCCATCGAGCCGAAAGCCGCTGTTCGCATCGCCGACGAGCACGAGGTGCGGCGCGGACAGTTCGGCTCTTGTTACCGCGACCGTCAGGCCGAGAAGGGAAATGGCATCGACGGCAAGCCGGGCGACAGGGACCGACAGCACAGCCACGCCATCGGAGTTCACCACGTCCACCGCCTCGACATCGACGACCAGACCAAGCTCGGGGTCGACGCGCATCACGGTCTTGCCGACGCTCACCGTGAGTTCTGGCCCGAGGCGCTCGGCGAGCGCTGCCTGGACCCGATCGCGTATCAAGCCAATCTCGATCGCTCCGGACAAGACGATGGCGGCGGTCGCCACGACAACCACCACCGCCAGCATGCCGACCGCCGACATTGCGACGAGGGTCATCCTGATCGGGCCGCCCTTCAGCGGCCCGAAGACCGTCAGATGATGCCCAAGCAGGGTCAAGCGCGGGTTCCCGCGCGAGACCAGGGTACGGTGGAATAGAGCATGCAGGTCCTGTCGCTCTCGACCGAGGTTCCCTTGACGTTCGAATTCGCGAGCCGGCGGAGGGGATACCTGCCGGGCGTCCGCGCGTTGCGGCGCTTGCGCCTGGGCTGCACCAGCCCCATGAAAGTGAGCATCGCGACGAAAGGAAGGCGACAATGAGCACGCTTGCTGAAGGCGACAAGGCCCCTGACTTTGAACTCCCCACCGCTGGCGGCGGCGCCATCAGGCTCTCCGACTTCAAAGGGCGTAAGGTCGTCCTCTATTTCTACCCGGCGGACGACACGACCGGCTGCACCACCGAGGCGGTCGACTTCACCGCCGCCCTGACTGACTTCGAGCGAGCAGGGGCGACGGTGATTGGGATCTCGCCGGACAGCGCGGCATCCCACGACAGGTTCAAGGCGAAGCACAAGCTGGGTGTGACCCTCGCCGCCGACACCGATCGCAAGGTGATCGAGCGCTACGGCGTCTGGGGCGAGAAGATGATGTACGGACGAAAGTCGATGGGCTTGATCCGCTCCACCTTCCTGATCGGGGCGGACGGCAAGATCCTGAGGATATGGCGGAACGTGCGCGTGAAGGGTCATGTCCCTACCGTTCTGGAGGCCGCAAGAGCCGCCTGAACCCTGTGAATTGTGGAGAAGAACACAGGAATCTCCAATGATTTGTTAACCTTAAGCTTCTCTACTCCGGCCGACCGTGATCCAGCCCGGTGGAGATGATGGCGACCGCCACAGCGAGCCGACCCAGGACCCAACCCAGAAAGCCGGCGTTCCGCATCTACATCGTTCGTCAGCGGGCGATTCGCGAGGTGCATTTGCGTCCGTGGCTTGCCGTGACGGTGGCCGTGCTCGGTGGGTTGTTCTTCGTGAGCTATTTCGCGGCGACCGGCTATCTCGTCTTCCGGGACGACCTTCTTGCAGCGTCCTTCGCCCGTCAGGCCAGGCAGAGGGTTGCCTACGAGGATCGCATCGCCTCGCTCCGCGCCGATATCGACCGGCTGTCCGGCAGACAACTCCTCAACCAGGAGGAATTCGAGGAGAGACTCGAAGACGTCGCGAGCCGCCAGGCGCTCCTCGACCAGCGCCAGAAGAGCCTCGCCGATCTCGGCAGGGCGGCAAGGAGCGCAGGGCTGGTGGTGCCGGACAATGCCGCCTTCGAGGACGGAGCATCGGAGGACGTCGACGACCTGACGACCGGAAGCATCGACGCTCCTGCGGACCGCGACCCGGGGCTTGCGTTGGCCGTGGTCGAGACCTCCCTCGACGATCTCGCCGAAAATCAGGTTGCCTTCCTGGAGGAGGTCGCTTCCGACGCCGCCGAGCGGTCGGGGCGGATCGCGACCGTCCTCGAGGAGGTCGGGCGCAATGTGCCGAAGGCGAAGGGGAACGAGGACGCAATGGGCGGTCCGTTCATTCCGATGCCGAGCGATGCCGACCCCGAGACCTTCCGTGACGGCGTCGAACTGGCGACTGCCCAGATCGAGCACTTCGAGACCCTCAAGGAAACCGCCAGCGGACTGCCGCTGATGACACCGATGAGCCGGGCGAGCATCACGAGCCGGTTCGGCATGCGCACCGACCCCTTCCGGCGCCGTCCCGCGATGCACTCCGGCATCGATTTCCGCGCCCCGTCGGGCGAGCCGGCGAAGGCCACGGCCCCGGGAAAGGTCATCAGCGCCGGCTACAATCGCGGCTACGGCTACATGGTCGAGATCGATCATGGCGGCGGGCTGACCACGCGCTTCGCCCATCTGAGCAAGATCGTCACCAAGAAGGGCCAGTCCGTCGCCAAGGGCGACATCATCGGCCGGACCGGCAGCACCGGCCGGTCCACCGGCCCCCACCTTCACTACGAGATCCGGGTGAACGGGCGGGCCACCGACCCCATGATCTTCATCCGCGCCGGCGAGCAACTGTCGCCGCTGCTGTAGCGACACAAGCCCGGCGACTCGACATCGCGCGCCGGGCGCTGCATATCCAGCGCTTCACCCGTCCTCCCCGCGGCAATTGCCGCTCGCGAAGACCTCCTTCACGCGCCGGTCAGGCGGACGCGCATCTTGGCGCGGCTCCACATAGCAGCGACCCAGATGACGCCATTTCGCGAGAACCTCCGCGGCATCCTGGCCATTTCCGCTGCCAATCTCCTGTTTCTGATCAACGATACGCTGATCAAGCTCGCGAGCCCGGTCATGCCGCTCGGCGAGATCCTGTTCTTCCGCGGGCTGTTCGCCACCGCTCTCCTGGTGCCGATCGTCATCGCCGCCGACGTGGTCAAGTACGTCCCCCTGCTCTGGAACGCGTCGCTGTTTTGGCGGACCGTATCCGAGGTTTTCGCCGCCATCCTCTTCATCCTCGCGCTGTTCAACATTCCGATCGCCAACA
>JALHMM010000135.1 GCA_022844045.1 Reyranellaceae bacterium
GCGTGGTGCGCTCGATCAGCCGCGCGCCGACGCGCGCCTCCAGCGCCGCCAGCATGCGACTCACCATCGGCGGCGATCGCCGCAGCCGGCGCGCCGCGGCCGCCAGCGTGCCGTCGTCGAGCACGGCGGCGAGAACGGCCAGCTCGTCCAGGCGGTCCAGGTTCGATCCTTTCTAAAACTGAAAGTATGACTTTCAGACTACGACGTTTCCGCTGTTCTGAGAAAGAGTATCTTGGCGTCATGAACCAGATCATCGACGCTCCCTTCCACGCCGGCGAACACCAGGCGCAGCGCCTGGCGGGTGTTCCCACACCGCAAGCGCCGGCCATCCGTCCTTTCATGCCCGATCAGCATCGCGATTTCTTCGCGCTGTTGCCCTATGTGCTGATCGCCGCGCGCGACGGCACGGGTTGGCCGGTACCGACCATGCTGGCTGGTCTGCCGGGCTTCATCTCCAGCCCCGATCCGACGACCTTGCGCGTGGCGATGACGGCCGATCCACACGATCCCGTGCGCGCGATGCTGACGCCGGGTGCCGGCTTCGGCCTGCTCGGCATCGAGCTGGCGACGCGCCGCCGCAATCGCGCCAACGGTCACGTCGCCGCGGCGGACGATCGCGCGTTGACCTTGGCGATCGAGCAGAGCTTCGGCAATTGCCCGCAATACATCAATCCGCGCGACGCCACGTGGCACGAGGCGATCAACCCGACGCCGCCGGAGCATTTCGCCGGCCTCGACGATCAGGCGCGCGATCTGATCCGCCGCGCGGACACGTTCTTCATCGCCTCGGGATCGGAGAGCGGCCTCGACATCTCGCATCGCGGCGGACCATTGGGCTTCGTGCGCATCGAGGGCGAGTCGCTGGTGATCCCCGACTATCGCGGGAACCGCTTCTTCAACACGCTCGGCAACCTGCTGCTGGACTCCCGCGCCGCGCTGCTGTTCGTCGATTTCGCGCGGGGCGATACGCTGGTCGTGCGCGGCCGCGTCGAGATCGACTGGTCCGGCGGGCAGGCATTGCCGAACGCGCAACGCCAGTGGCGCCTGACGGTCGAAAGCGGTTGGCGGCGACGCGATGTCCTGCCGCTGCGCTGGACAGCGAGAGCGGCATGATCAGCGGAAGCTGCCTGTGCGGGCAGGTGCGCTACGAGGTCGATGGCGAGCTGGGCGGCTTCGTGCATTGCCACTGCCGGACCTGCCGCAAGGCGCATGGCGCGGCTTTCTCCACCGTCGCCGCGGTGCCCAGGACGTCGTTCCGCTGGGTCGCCGGCGAGGCGCTGCTGAAGTCCTTCGAGTCCTCGCCCGGCAAGCTCCGCAGCTTCTGCTCGAATTGCGGCTCGCACATCGTCGCTAACCGGCCGGCGCAGCCGACGATCCTGCTGCGCCTGGGTTGCCTCGACACGCCGGCGCCGGGCCAGCCGAAGTGCCATATCTGGCGATCCGACGGCGCGTCCTGGTACGATCCGGAACTGAGCCTGCCGCAGCTGCCCAACGGGCTTTAGGCGAGGAGGTCGCCGTACTCCGGGTGGCGGCGGATGACCTGGGCGTAGAAGCCGCACAGCGGCCGTACCTTGCGGCCCGAGGCGCGGATCAGGTCGAGCGAGCCCAGCACCAGCTTGGTGCCGATGCCGCGGCCTTCCAGTGCGCGCGGTACCTCGGTGTGCGGCACGACCAGCACATCGCCCATGTCGCGGTAGTCGACGAACGCGACGGCACCGTCGACGTTCATCTCGAAGCGGTTGCGGGCGGGGTTGTCGACGACTGGGGACATGGCTGGCTAATGCGCGATGGGAACGGAAGTTCCTAGACCGTCGTCTCGAGGATCTCGCAGTTTGCGAATTTGTGGCTGGTCATGTGGAAGAAGAAGGCGCTGTGGCCGACCACGGCGATGCGTTTCTCCGGCCGCGACCGCAGCCACGCGCGGAACTGGCTGATCCGCTCATGCACGACCTCGAGTGGCTCCTGCGGGATGCCGTTGTCGTCGACATCCTCGGCATGCCACCACGGATCGCCGATGTGATCGAAGCACAGACCCGGGAAATCGGCGGCGAGCAGCCTCGGCGAACGGCCGATGTCGCAACTCGCGACGACGCGTTCACGATGCAGGCACTCGATAACCAGGGGATGCGCCTCGCCGAACAGGCCGCGCGCGGTCTGCAGGGCGCGGGTGAAGGGCGTGCTGACAACCAGCTCGACCTTCAGCGCCTGCGCCTGCGCGCGCGCCTGGACGACCTGGGCTTCGCCGGTGGGGGATAGCGGGGCGTCGATCAGGCCGGGATCGACCAGGGTCTTGGCGTAGATCGCGTTGAAGGTCGATTCGCCGTGCCGGATCAGGAAGACGGACTTCATGGTTCGGCTGGAAATAGGCCTATCGCGATTTGGGATCAAGTGCGTCACGAAGTCCGTCGCCCAGCAGGTTGAATGACAGAACCGCGAGGAAAATCGCCACGCCGGGCCAGATCGCCATCCACGGCGCGTTGGTCAGGAATCGCTGTGCGGTATTGAGCATCGAGCCCCAGGACGGCGCCGGCGGCTGCTGGCCCAGGCCGAGGAAGGAGAGCGCCGCCTCGGCGATGATCGCCGTAGCGATGGCCAGCGTGGCCTGCACCAGCAAAGCGGGCAGGATGTTGGGCAGGATGTGCCTTGCCGCGATGCGCCAGCGTGGATTGCCCACGGCGGCCGCGGCCTCGATGTAATCCTCGACCTTCACCGCCATCACCTGGCCGCGGGTAAGGCGAATGAAGATCGGCGTCGCGGTGATGCCGATGGCGATCATGGCGTTGCCCAGCGAGGGTCCGAGGAAGGCCGCCAGCGCGATGGCCAGGATCAGGAACGGCGTCGCCAGCATGGCGTCGGTGATGCGGCTGATCAGGGCGTCGATCCAGCCGCCGATATAGCCGGCGGCGACGCCCAGCGGCACGCCGATACCCAGCGCGATGCTGACCGAGATCAGGCCGGCCGAGAGCGAGGCACGGGCGCCGAAGATGATGCGGCTCAGCACATCGCGACCGACCTCGTCGGTGCCCAGCCAGTAGAGCTCCGACGGCGGTTTGCGCACGGCAGACCAGCTCTGCTTGATCGGATCGTGTGGCGCGATCCATGGCGCCAGGATCGCCACCGCGACCATGACACTGACGACGCCAAGCCCAAGCATCGCGCCCTTGCGCCGCTTCAGCCGCCGCCAGGCACGCCGACCCGGACTCTCGATGGTCTCAGGCCGTGTCTCGGCGCTATCACTGGCGGTGACGACGGCCATTAGCGAGCCCCCGTCGCCGCGAACGACTCGGTATTGCCTTCCCCCGGAGGGGGAAGGTGCCCGACGGGCGGATGGGGGATGTCGAAGACGAACGCAGGAGTCCGTCTTCGACATCCCCCATCCGGCGCTCCGCGCCACCTTCCCCCTCCGGGGGAAGGTATGGGTGAGGCCATCATCGATAGGAAAGGGAATGTCGACATCCGCGCTAGCCCCTCAGCCGCGGATTGGCCAGCACGTAGGCGATGTCGGCCAGCAGGTTGAGCGCGATGTAGGTGGTGGCGGTGACCAGCACGACGCCCTGCACCACCGCGTAGTCGCGGTTGAACACGGCGTCGACGATCAGCTTGCCGAAGCCGGGAATGGTGAAGATCTGCTCGGTCAGCACCGCGCCGGACAGCAAGGTGCCCAGCTCCAGCGCGCCCAAGGTGATGATCGGCGTCAGCGCGTTGCGCATGGCGTGCTTGATCACCACGACGCGCTCGACCAGGCCCTTGGCGCGCGCGGTGCGCACGTAGTCGCTGGTCAGCACCTGCAGCATGGCGCCACGGGTGTGGCGCATGAGGATGGCGGCGATGGCGTTGCCCAGCACGAAGGCCGGCATGATGGTGGTGGCGAGGCTTTGTCGCCAATCCTCCCAGAGGCTGACGTAGCCCGACGCCGGCAGCCATCCCAGCTGCACCGAGAACAGGAAGATCATCAGGATGCCGAGCCAGAAATTCGGCGTGCTGATGCCCCACAGCGCGAAGACATTGGCGGCGTAGTCGAGCCAGGTGTCCTTCTTCACCGCCGAGATCACGCCGGCGCCGATGCCGATGGTGAGCGCGATGACGATGGCCATCGAGGCGAGCTGCAGGGTGACCGGCAGCTTCTCCAGCACCAGCTCGGCCACCGGCTTCTTGATGCGCATCGATTCGCCGAGGTCGCCCGACAGCACCCCCTTGATCCAGTAGAAGTACTGCACGGGGATCGGCTGATCGAGGCGGTACTGCTTGCGGATCTGCTCAAGCACCTCGGGGTCGCGTTCCTCGCCGGCCATGATCAGCGCCGGGTCGCCTGGCAGCAGCTGCTGCAGGCCGAAGATGATCACCGACACGAAGAATAGCGTCGGGATCAGCTGCAGCAGCCGGTGGCCGAGAAAGCTCAGCATGGGCCGAGTACCTTCCCCCGCTTTGCGGGGGAAGGTGCCCGAAGGGCGGATGGGGGTGTGGGCATAGCGGTCAGTCTCGACCGGTGAGGTTGTCGCACCAGCCACCCCCATCCGGCGCTTCGCGCCACCTTCCCCCGCCAGCGGGGGAAGGTATCTGGTCGATTACCTTCACTTCAGCTTCAGGCCGACGACGCGCACGAGGCCGTCGGGCATTTGGGTGAAGCCTTCGAGGCGCTCCTGGTGAGCGATCAGCACGCGGCGGTGATAGAGGTAGACCACGTGCCCTTCGTTGGCACCGATCATGCGCTGTGCCACGGCCTCGTAGATCTTCTTCCGCTCGGCCGGATCGCTGACCTCGCGTGCGCGGTTGAGATCGGCGTCTGTCTTGGGATCGCAGTACTTGGAGTTGTTCTGCGGCGCGTTGCAGGTGGCGAAGACGTAGATGTTGCCATCGGGATCGGTGCGGCCCGACCAGCCGATCAGGAAGGCCTGGAAGTTGCCGTCCTCGGCCTGCTTCAGCGAGGTCGCGAATTCGGTGACGCGGATCTTCATGTCGAAGCCGACCTCGCCGACCATCGACTGGATCAGCTCGGCGACCTGCCGCGCCTCCGGGTTGTTGGGCACCATGAAGTCGATGGTGATCTTGTCGGTGATGCCGGCTTCCTTGAGCAGCGCCTTGGCCTTCGCCACGTCGCGCTTCGGGATCGGCACGCTCTGCTGGTAGAAGGGATGCTGAGGGCTGACCCACTGGTTGCCGGGCACGAACTCGCCGTTGAACGCCACCTGGTTGATCGCGTCGCGGTCGAGCGCCAGCTCGAAGGCCTTGCGCACCTTGGGATTCTTGGCCAGCGGCGTGCTGGCGGCCGGGCCGTTGTTGAGGTTGATGCTCAGCCCGAGATAGCCGATCTCGACCGCGGTCACGAGCTTGACCTTGGGAATCGCGCGGATGGTCTTGATGTCGGTGGCCAGCGGCCGCTCGATCAGCTCCAGCGCGCCGGAGCGCAGATTGGCCAGGCGCACCGTGCTGTCGACGATCGGCAGGTAGACGATCCTGTCGATGTGCACGTTGTCCTTGTTCCAGTAGCGATCGAACTTCTCGACGACGATACGGTCCTGCTGCACGCGTTCGACGAACCGGTAGGGCCCGGCGCAAACCGGCTTGTTGCCGAACTTGTCGCCGGCCTCCTTCGCGGCCTTGGGCGACACCATCATGCCGGCGCGGTCGGTGAGCTGGGCGATCAGCGGCGAGAACGGCGCCTTGAGGTTCAGCTTGATGGTCAGCGGGTCGACCACCTCGACGCTCGCCACCTGACCCAGCTCCGGCCGGCGGAACGAGCCCTGCATGGTCATGTGGCGCTCGAGACTGTACTTCGCCGCCTCGGCGTCGAACGTCTCGCCGTCGTGGAACACCACGTTGGGCCTGAGCTTGATGATCACCGTCTTGCCGTCGGCCGAGGTCTCGTGGCTCAGCGCCAGCTGCGGCACCGCCTTGAGGTTGGCGTCGATGTCGAACAGCTTGTCGCAGATCGACGAGAAGACGATGCGCCCGACATAGGTGCGCGCCAAGGTCGGATCGAGCACGTCGGGATCCTCGGCCAGGCCGATGCGCAGGGTCGTCTGCGCTTGGACCGCGCTCGCGATACCCAACGCAACTGCCGCGATGGCGATGGTGTTGCGAAGTCTCATGGCACCCCTCCCTGTCGTTCCGTCAAAATCGTGGATCGGCCGCGATGATGCCTCCGATCAGTCGCGCCCCGCCACGCAAGAAACGCGCCGTCAAACTACTTCTTCCGCCCGCCGCACGAAGGCCGCTTGCAGCTTCTCCAGAACAGGATTGGGCGCCAGCTCCTTGGGCAGCGCCTCGCCGGCCGGGGGCAGTTGCCGCCACAGATGGCAGGCCACGCCATGGCCGCCGCCGAGATCGAGCGGTGGCCGCTCGACACGGCAGCGATCGATCGCGTGCGGGCAGCGGGTGTGCAGGTGGCAGCCGGGCGGCGGCGCGATCGGGCTGGGCACGTCGCCCTGCAGGATGCGCCGTTCCTGCCGCGCGCCCGGCGCCGGCACGGGAATCGCCGAGAGCAGCGCGCGCGTATAGGGGTGGCGCGGCTCGGCGAAGACCTGCGCGGCCTCGCCTATCTCGACGATGCGGCCGAGATACATCACGGCGACACGCGTGGCGATGTGCTTCACCACCGCGAGGTCGTGCGAGATGAAGAGATAGGCCAGCCCCAGGCGCTGCTGCAGGTCGCGCAGCAGGTTCAGCACCTGGGCGCGGATCGACACGTCCAACGCCGAGACCGGCTCGTCGCAGACGATCAGCTTGGGCTCGACCGCGAGCGCGCGAGCGATAGCTATGCGCTGGCGCTGGCCACCGGAGAATTCATGCGGATAGCGGCGGTGATAGTCGGGGCGCAGGCCCACGGTGGTCAGCAGCTCGGCCACGCGCCCGCGTCGCTGGTCCGGTGGCACGACGTTGTGCAGCAGTAGCGGCTCGCCGAGGATCTCGCCCACCGTCATGCGCGGGTTCAGCGAGGCGTAGGGATCCTGGAAGATCAGCTGCACGTCGCGGCGCAGGCGACGCGCGCCGGCGTTGCCGGTCGACAGCACGTCCTGGCCGTCGAAGCGGATCGTGCCGCCGCTAGGCTCGATCAGGCGCAGCAGCAGTCGGCCGACGGTGGACTTGCCGCAGCCGGATTCGCCGACGAGCGCCAGCGTCTCGCCGGCGGCGAGATCGAACGACACACCATCGACGGCCTTCACCGTCGCGGTCGGCCGACCGATCACATCGCGCCGCGCGACGAACTGCTTGGACAGGTCGGCGACCTGGAGGAGGGGCGTCATGATTCTTCCCCCGGAGGGGGAAGGTGGCAGCGCGAAGCGCTGACGGAAGGGGGATGTCGAAGACGAACGCAGGAGTTCGTCTTCGACATCCCCCTTCCGCCCTTCGGGCACCTTCCCCCTCCGGGGGAAGGTATGAACATGACTCCCCTCATCCCACCAGCCGCTCCAGCGGCGCGCGGCGGCAGCGGGTGAGGTGGGTGTCGCTCAGCGCGATCGTCGGCATCTCGCCCTCGCGGCAGGCCGGCTCGACGAAGGGGCAGCGCGCGGCGAAGCGGCAGCCCGGCGGCGGCGCGGTCATGTCGGGGACGGCGCCGTCGATCGCCGCCAGGCGCTCACGCTTCTGGTCGAGGCGTGGCAGCGAGCCCAGGAGGCCCACCGTGTAGGGATGCTGGGGCTGGCTGAACAACACCTCGACCGGCGCGCGCTCGACGATCTGGCCGGCGTACATCACGGCCACCTCGTCGACCAGCTCGGCGACGACGCCCAGATCGTGCGTGATCAGGATGATCGAGGCCGCGCCCTCGGCGCGGAGGTCGCGCAGCAGATCGAGGATCTGCGCCTGAATGGTGACGTCGAGCGCCGTGGTCGGCTCGTCGGCGATCAGCAGGCGTGGATCGCAGGCCAGCGCCATGGCGATCATCGCGCGCTGGCGCATGCCACCGGAGAGCTTGTGCGGATAGTCGTCGACGCGCTGCTCGGGCGAGGGGATGCGCACGCGGCGCAGCATCTCGATGGCCCGCGCGCGCGCCTCGCGCTTGGACGCGCCGCGATGGCGGATCACCGCCTCGCCGATCTGGTCGCCGATCGTGTAGCTCGGGTTGAGCGACGTCATCGGCTCCTGGAAGATCATCGCCATGCGATCGCCGCGCAGATCGCGCAAGGTCGCCTCCGGCGCGCGCAGCAGTTCCTCGCCGTCGAAGCGCACCGATCCGCCGACACGCGCGGTGTCCTTGGGCAGCAGACCCATGATGGCGAGCGAGGTCACGCTCTTGCCGCTGCCCGATTCGCCGACGATGCCCAGGGTGCGACCGCGTTGCAGGCTGAAGCCGATACCGTCGACCGCCAGCGTGTCGCGCCGGTTGTCGCCGGCGAAGCTCACACGCAGATCGGCGACCTCCAGGATCGGCGTGGCCATCAGCGTTCCGATTGCGCCTTGGCGACGGCGGAGTTGATCACCGCGCGGTCGAACACACCCGAAGGCTTCTCGCGCGAGGGCATGAACTGGCGGAAGATCGTCCAGTGCTCGCGACTCACCGCTTCGAGCCGCGTCAGCTCGGCCAGCGGATCGGTGTGATCGTCGACGCGCAGGTCGAGGTCGGAGTAATCCTGCGTGCCGTGGATCAGCAGCGCCGCCGATTGCTTGCCGCGCTTGTCGCCGCCCGCCGCCTCGCCGGCCTTCATCGCCGCGATCAGCCGTTGCGCGAAGGGCAGGGCGGCATTCGCTTCGTAAGCCCTTGCCGTATCCTCAATCACGGCGGCGCCCGCCAGCATGTTGCCGGCGACGCTGAAGCCGTCGCGGATCAGGTGGCCGCACCAGTCGACGCACGACGCGCCGGTATGGGCGGCAAACCGGCCTGCCGAGTCCATCAGATGCACTTGCCGTGAGTCGCGGCCGTCATCGTCCTTGGTCAGCAGCGTGATGACCTCGGCCGCCGGCACGCCTTCGCCGAGCAATCGGATGCCGCGCGTGCCGTAGAACGGATTGACCATCGCCTGCGTCGCCACCGCGCCGACGCCGGTGGCGATATGCGGCACGCGCGCCCCGACGGCGAAGAACTTGGTCGCCACCACGATGCCCAGCGCGCCCGACGAGGGATCGCGCGCGACGATCGACCAGGTCATGCCGTACCTACCTTCCCCCGGAGGGGGAAGGTGCCCGAAGGGCGGATGGGGGATGTCGAAGACGAACACCGCGTGCGTTGAGGCATCCCCCATCCGTCGCGCATCGCGCGCCACCTTCCCCCTCCGGGGGAAGGTAAAGCTGCCCTGATCCTCATCGTCCGGCCGCGTAGCCCTGCATGCCGCGCGGGTTGGCGGCGGCTTTGCGGCGCACACCTTCACGAGACGCGGCGGTGAGGCGGCCTTCCGACCAGTCGTCGCCGACCTCGACGAGGTGGCCGCGCTTCTCCAACTCCTTCACCGTCTCCTTCGGCACGCGGCCCTCCAGCACCAGCACGCCCGGCCGCGCGGTGCGCGGGAAGAACGAGATCGGGAAGTGCTCGCTGTGCCAGGCCGGCGCGTCGATCGCCTCCTGCAGGTTCATGCCGCAATGGACATGGCGCAGGAAGAACTGGGTGATCCACTGATCCTGCTGGTCACCGCCGGGCGAGCCCCAGGCGAGATAGGGCTCGCCGTCGCGCAGCGCCATGGTCGGCGTCAAGGTGGTGCGCGGCCGCTTGCCGGGCGCCAGGGTGCCGGGCTTGCCCTCGTCGAGCCAGAACATCTGCGCGCGCGTGCCCAGCGGGAAGCCGAGCGCGGGGATCACCGGCGAGCTCTGCAGCCAGCCGCCGCTGGGCGTCGAGGTCACCATGTTGCCGTCGCGGTCGATGATGTCGAAATGCACCGTGTCACCGCGCGCCTCGCCGAGACGGCCCACGGTGGGCTCGCCGGCGCCGCTGGCGGCCACGGCGCTGCGCGAGGCGTCGGCTTTGCGGAAGGTCACGACGCCGCCGAAGCCCGCGACCTCACCGGGTCGCAGCTCCATCGAGGCCTTGTCTGCGATCAGCTTGCGGCGCTCGGCGTTGTAGGCGTCCGACAGCAGGGTCTGCATCGGCACGTCGACGAAGTTGGGATCGCCGTAGAATTTCTCGCGGTCGGCGAAGGCCAGCTTCGAGGCCTCGACCAGCAGATGGATGAACTCGGCGCTGGTCGGATCCATGCCGTCGAGCGTGTAGCCCTTCAGCAGCGCGAGTTGCTGCAGCATCACCGGACCCTGATTCCAAGGGCCGGGCTTGCAGACGGTGTAGCGGCCGTAGTCGTAGGTCGTCGGCGCCTCGACCGACGGCGTCCATCTCGCCATGTCATCGGCGTTCAGCACGCCCTTGTGTGCGCGGCCGCTGGTGTCCATGACGTCCTGCGTACGGCAGAACTTGTCGATCTCCTCCGCGACGAAGCCATGCGACCAGGCGCGCGCCGCCGCCTCGATCTGTTTCTCGCGATTGCCGCCCACCGACTCGGCCTCCTTGAGAATGCGCGTGTAGGTCTCGGCCATGGTGACGTTGCGGAAGATCGTGCCGGGCTTGGGCACGCTGCCGCCCGGCAGGTAGAGGTCGGCCGAGGTCTTCCAATGCTGCGCGAACTGGTCCTTCACCGTGTTGATGGTGGCCGAGACGCGCTCGACGATCGCGTGGCCGTCGCGCGCATAGGCGATCGCCGCCTCCAACACGTCGCGCGGCTTCATCGTGCCGTAGTCGCGCAGCAGCAGCATCCAGGTGCCGAAGGTGCCGGGCACGCAAGCCGCCAGCAGGCCGGTGCCGGGCACCATGTCGAGGCCCAGGCCACGGTAATGCGCGATGGTCGCGCCCGCCGGCGCCGGACCCTGACCGCAGATCACCTCGGTGCGCCCCTTGCGCACGTCGTGGACGATCACCGGCACGTCGCCGCCCGGCCCGTTGAGGTGCGGCTCGACGACCTGCAAGGTGAAGGCGGTGGCGCAGGCGGCGTCGAAGGCGTTGCCGCCACGCTCGAGGATGCCCATGCCGACGGCGGTGGCGATCCAGTGCGTCGAGGTGACGACACCGAACGTGCCTTCGATCTCCGGCCGCGTGGTGAAGCGGTTCGGATTGATGCGGCTGGTCATGATGGCTCCTCGCCCTCCCGGGTTGCACTAACCATGCCACGCCGGCCGCGCAGGCACCATTGCCCGCGGAGCATCAGTGTGATGACCCCAGCCTCATGCTGAGGAGGCCACGAAGTGGCCGTCTCGAAGCATGGGCAACAGGCACCGAGCGGATTGCCCACCCTTCGAGACGCGTCGCTGCGCGCCGCTCCTCAGGGTGAGGCTTGTGCTCAGGTGCGCGGCAGGCCGTCCTTGTTGTCGTAGCCGTCGGCGCAGAAGGTGCCGCCCTGGAACCAGTCGCCGATCGGATCGGGTGGCAGCTTGGCCTGCGCCGCCAGCGCCTCGTCGCGGTGGTGCTCGGCGACATGTGCGGGATCGTAGCCCAGTTCGAGGGCGCGCCGGTTATCCCAGAAGCCGCGCGCGTTGTTGGACATGCCGTAGAGGATCTCGCAGCGCACCTCGGGGTGCTCCAGGCCGATGACGAAAAGCTGCACCAGATCCTCGGGGTGGATCCAGATCGACAGGCGGCGCAGGTCGATCGGCTTGTCGCCGACATTGCCGATGCGCAGGCTGGTGACGCGCATGCCGTGCTTGTAGGCGTAGAGTGCGCCGATCGCCTCGCCGAAGGCTTTGCTCACACCGTAGTAGCCGTCGGGCCGCACGGCGTTGTCGGTGCCGATGCGCCGCGTGCGCGGGTAGAAGCCGATGGCGTGGTTCGACGAGGCGAAGATCACGCGCTTGACCCCGTTGCGCCGCGCCGCCTCGAAGAGATTGTGGCAGCCCATGATGTTGGCGGGCAGGATCTCGTCCCACGGGCGCTCGACCGAGACGCCGCCGAGATGGATCACGCCGTCGATGCCGCGCGTGATCGCCTCGACGGCGGCGAGGTCGGTGAGGTCGGCCGGGGCGAAGGTCTCGTCGTTGCGCAGATCGTCGGGCCGCTTGACGTCGCTCAGCACGAGATCGGGATAGAGCTCGCGCAGCATCGGCCGGGTCATGCGCGCCACGCCACCGGCGGCGCCGGTCATCAACACCTTCATGGTCTTTCCCTCCCTCGCGAACCGTGCGTCTGTATAGCGGTCGACAAGCGAATTCAGAAGGTGATCGCGTGAGCAAAGAGCGTAAGCCCCGCGCGCGGGAAGCGGGCGTGCCGTTCGACGGCGTGCCCGGCGCGTTCAACGCCATCACCGACGTGCCGGGCATCGCCGTCGGACTGACGACCATCGTCGAAGGCGACGCGCGCACCGGCGTCACCGCCATCGTGCCGCGCGCCGACGAGGCGGCGATGCGCCCGGTCTGGGCTGGGATCCACCGCTTCAACGGCAATGGCGAGATGACCGGCAGCCACTGGATCGAGGATGGCGGCTACGTCAACGGGCCGATCTGCATCACCAACACGCACAGCGTCGGCATCGTGCATCACGCCGCCGTGCGGTGGATGATCCGCAGGTATCCGCGCTTCGCGTCAGACCATCTCTGGGCCATGCCTGTGGTCGCCGAGACCTATGACGGCACCGTGAGCGACATCAACGGCCAGCACGTGAGCGAGGCGCACGTGCTCGCCGCGCTCGATAGCGCCACGGGCGGGCTGGTGGCCGAGGGCAATGTCGGCGGCGGCACCGGCATGATCGCCTACGAGTTCAAGGCCGGCACCGGCAGCGCCTCGCGCACGGTCTCGATCGAGGGCGTGTCGGGCACCATCGGCGTGCTGGTGCAGGCCAATCACGGGCGGCGCGATCAGTTCACCGTGCGCGGCGTGCCGGTGGGCGCCCATCTGCGCCACGACCTGCTGTTCCCGCGCGAGCGCGGCTCGATCATCGGCATCATCGCCACCGACCTGCCGATCCTGCCGCACCAGCTGCGCCGGGTGGCGCGGCGCGGCGCGCTGGGCATCGGCCGTGGCGGCACCTATGGCGGCAACGGTTCGGGCGATCTCTTCCTGGCGATCAGCACCGCCAACCCGATGGAGCTGCCGGGCCGGGCGCCGCCGCTGTGGCAGCTCCAGGCGCTCGACGATGACCGCTTCGATCCGGTCTATCTCGCGGTGATCGACGCGGTCGAGGAGGCGGTGCTCAACGCCATGCTGGCGGCCGAGGACACGCCCAGCTTCAAGCCGCCGGGCAAGACGGTCCGGGCGCTGAAGGCCGCCGAGCTGGTCGAGATCCTGCGCCGCTTCGGGCGTGTCGCGGGCTGACACGGAGTGTCGCCTTGCGGCCGGGGATCGGCCATAATTCGGCCGTGCCACAGGCTATGATGGTGCCCGCGTTCGAGCGCATGAGGCGGTACGGCTATGGCGGAAGAAAAGCCCCAGGGTAGCGGGCTGAGGGTCGTGGGTCTGGTCGCGGGCGGCATCCTGCTGCTGCTGCTCGGGCTCACCCTCGGCTGGTACCTGTTCTATCGCCCGCTGGTCAGCGTCACCGTGCAGGCGCCGCCGGCGCCGCCGCCACCGCCACCGGCCAAGCCCGATCCCGCCGCCGTCGCCGCGCTCGAGAAGGCGCTGGAGGCGCAGCGCAAGAGCAACAAGGACATCGAGGACCAGATCGCCAAGCTGCGCGACGCGCTGGCCGGCAATGTCTGCACGATCACCGATCCGGGCGGCCTGCTCGGTCCGGGTGGTGCGCCAAGAGCGCCGGGCGCGCCGCCGATGACGCCGGTCCCGCCGGGCAAGAGTGGCGATGCCAATCCCGGCACGCCGGTCGTCCCGGCGGCCGCCACGCCGCCGGTGCCCGCGCCGCC
>JALHMM010000136.1 GCA_022844045.1 Reyranellaceae bacterium
GACGGCGACAACATCGCGGCCGATGCCTACGTGCAATCGGTGCTGCAGGCGACCGGACTCAACCTCGACCTGCAGCGCATGGGCCTCAGCATCGCCGAGACCATGGTCGAGCTGTTCTCGGGCCTGTCGCCTGACAATCCTCTGTTCGAGCAGTACAGCTTCATCTCGGCCGACGAGCTGCCCAACGTGCGGCTGCTGCTGCAACGGCTGGGCGGCAAGGGTATCGAGGCCGTGCCCGAAGCCGACCGGCGGCGCCTGATGACCTTGCCGTTCCGCTACATCGAGGCCCGCCATCGTCTCGGCCTGATCGATGCCGAGATGGAGGGGCGCATCCTCGCGGCCCGGCATGCCTTCGCCGAGGGCCTGCCGGCCGACCTGCGTGGCGCCGTCGAGTTCTACGATTTCGAGCGCTACAACAGCGCCGCCACCCTGCAGGACAACATTCTGTTCGGGCGCCTGGTCTATGGCCAGGCTCAGGCAGAGACCCGGATCGGCATGCTGATCGCCGAGGTGCTGCGCGAGCTCGGTCTGCGCGACCAGGCGATCGAGGTCGGTCTGGAGTACAATGTCGGCGTTGCCGGCAAGCGCCTGCCGGCGACCCAGCGCCAGAAGCTCGGCATCGCCCGCGCCCTGATCAAGCGGCCGCAGCTCCTGATCGTCAACGAGGCCGTCGCCATGTTCGATGGCCGCACGCAGGACCGCATCCGCGACAACATCCTGGCGACGGCGACGGCGGAGAAGCGCGGCGTGGTGTGGATCGCCAACCGCCCGGCGCAGGCCGAGCCGTTCGAGCAGATCGTGGTCATGCAAGCCGGCAGGGTTACCTCGCAAGGCGCGCCGGCCGAGCTGGCGGCGCGCGGCGGGCTCTACACCGAGTTGATGGCGTCGGCGTAACGGTAACGAGGAGGACGCAATGAACCTCAACGAAGAAGTCGAACTGCTCAAGCTGGTGCCGATCTTCTCCAAGATCGAGCAGGCCAAGCTGAAACTGCTGGCCTTCACCAGCGAACGCGTGAACTTTGCCGTCGGCCAGGAGGTCTGCCATCAGGGCGATCCCGGGGACACGATGTACGTCATCCTGGGCGGCACCGCCGATGTCCTGATCGACACGGCGGGCGGCCAGATCGCCGTGGCCGAGATGAAGAAGAACAGCTTCTTCGGCGAGATCGCCATCCTGTGCGACGTGCCGCGTACCGCCACGATCAAGGCCAAGGAACCGCTCAGCACGCTCAAGATCACCAAGGACATGTTCTATCGCCTGGTCGCGGAGTTTCCGCAGATGGCGGTCGAGATCATGCGCGAGCTGGCGCATCGCCTCGAGGACACCAACGAGAAGCTGCGCGCCGCCACCCGGCCCGCCTGACCGCTGCGCATGAGCCGTCTCGACAGTTTCATCGCGCGCATGCAGGCGCAGCGCGACTGCCTGAATTTCCTCAAGCCCGCGGTCGACCGGCTGGACGGTCCGATCCTCGAGGTCGGCCTCGGCAACGGCCGCACCTACGATCACCTGCGCGACCTCTTCCCGCGCCGCGACATCTACGTCTTCGAGCGCCAGGTGGCGGCGCATCCCGACTGCATCCCGCCGCACGACCGGCTGTTCCTGGGCGAGGCGCGCGAGGCGCTGCCGCGCGCCGCGCGGGAGCTGGGCGCGACGGCGGCGCTGATCCATACCGACCTCGGCACCGGCGACCACGCCGCCAACATGGCGATGGGCGCCTGGCTCGGCCCGGCGCTGGACGCGCTGGCGGCATCGGGCAGCTACATCCTCGCCAACCAGTCGCTTGAAGTGCCGCGCTGGCAGCGCCTGCCCGAGCCGGCCGGCGTGCCGCAGGATCGATATTTCCTTTATCGCGTGAGCTAGCGGCCGATCAGCCTCAGCAGGACCAGCAGCACCACGGCGCCGATCACCGAGCCGACGAAGCCGGCCGGCTCACCGAACTGGTAGAGGCCGAGCGCCTGGCCGCCGTAGGTGGCGATCACGGCGCCCACGATGCCGATCACCATGGTGACGATGATGCCGCGCGGGTTCGGCCCCGGCGTAATGAAGCGCGCCAGCAAACCGATGAGCAGGCCGATCAGCAGGACTCCGATAATTGACATGGTTCGTTCTCCCTAAATCTCGAATGTCGCCAGCACCGGCACGTGATCCGACGCCTTCTCCCAATCGCGGAGGTCGGCGTCGATGCGGTAGCCGCTGATCGCCCCCGACAGCGCCGGCGTGGCGAGGATGTGGTCGAGCCGGCGACCGCGGTTCGAAGCCCGCCAGTCGTTGTTGCGGTAGCTCCACCATGAATAGAGCTTCTTGTCGGCGGCCACGAAGCGGCGCGGCACGTCGATCCAGTCGAGCGACGCCTGCATCTGGGCGAACAGATCGACCTCGACGGGCGTGTGCGACACGATCTTGAGCAGCTGCTTGTGGTTCCACACGTCGTGTTCCAGCGGCGCCACGTTGAGATCGCCGACGGCGATGCGACGCAGGCCCTTGCGGGCGCGCGGCCGCGGTCTGTGGGCGACGTACCACTTGGCCATCTCGCGGTAGAAGTCGAGCTTGTGCGCGAACTTCACGTTCTGGGCGACATCGGGAACATCGCCGCCCGCCGGGATATAGAGATTGTCGAGCAGGATCGGATCGCCGCCGAGATCGAGCGCGGCCTCGATATGGCGGCAATCCTCCTTGCCGCAGCGATGGTGGATGGTGGTGGCGGTGAACGGCACCTTCGAGAGGATCGCCACGCCGTTGTAGGACTTCATGCCCTGGACGAGGCGATGGGTGTAGCCCAGGACCTCGAACGCGCGGTGTGGGAAGAATTCGTCCGGGCACTTGGTTTCCTGCAGACAGAGGACGTCCGGCTTGCGCAACCGCAGATACCGTTCGACGTTACCGATCCGCAGGCGGACCGAGTTGATATTCCAGGTGGCGACCGTCAGGCTCATTGGATACGCACTATAGGCCAAGGAGACGGAGGCCCACCATGCAGATGGACGGCGACGAGAGCAGCAACATCGAGGACCGGCGCGGCGACAGCGGCGGCGGTTTCGGCGGCGGTGGCGGTTTCCCGATTCCCATGGGTGGCGGCGGTGGCGGCGGTGTCTTCACGGGCGGCCTGGGCGTGATCGGCTTCATCGTGGTAGCGCTGCTGTTCGGTGCCGACCCGGGCGAGATTCTGGGCGGCATCACCGGCGGCGGCGCGCCGACGACCCAGACTTCAACCCCCTCATCGCCGGCCAGCCGTCCTGCCCAGCGGCCCGCGGCCGATCCCGAGACGCAGTTCGTGGCGCGCGTGCTGAAGAGTACCGAGACGGTGTGGACCGACATCTTCCGCGACATGGGCAAGGTCTACCGCGAGCCGCGGCTGGTGCTGTTTCGCGACGCCACGCGGACCGAGTGCGGCGTCGGCCAGGCCGCGATGGGGCCCTTCTACTGTCCGGCCGACCAGCGCGTCTATCTCGACCTCGGCTTCTTCGACGAGCTGGCGGCACGCTTCCACGCGCCCGGCCAGTTCCCGCAGGCCTATGTCATCGCCCACGAGATCGGCCACCATGTGCAGAACCTGCTCGGCATCTCGGGCAAGGTGCAGGAGATGCGCCAGAGCATGAGCAAGCGCGACGGCAACGCGCTGTCGGTGCGGACCGAGCTGCAGGCCGATTGCTTCGCCGGCGTCTGGGCCCACCGCGCCGACCAGCAGCGCGGCGGCAGGATGATCGACGACAAGGACATCGAGCAGGCGATGGCGGCAGCGACGGCGATCGGCGACGACAAGCTGCAGCGCCAGACCCAGGGCCGCATCGTTCCCGACAGCTTCACCCACGGCAGCAGTGCCCAGCGCACCCGCTGGTTCCGCATCGGTCTCGACAGCGGCGATTACCGGAAGTGCGATACGTTCAAGGCTCAACAACTTTGACGGACCGCGGGCCTCCAGGCCCGCTCATCATCATGAAGCGGGCCTGGAGGCCCGCGGTCCGATGATCAGACGAGAACGCAGGTGACCGTGCCGCAGCCGTCGACGAAGCCGGCCAGCGTGTCGCCCTTGACCACCGCCGCCACACCGTCGGGCGTGCCGGTATAGATCAGGTCGCCGGCAGCCAGCGCCACCAGGCCCGACAGATACGAGATCGTCTCCGGCACGCTCCAAATCAGCGCATTGAGGTCCGACTTCTGGCGGGTCTTGCCGTTGACGTCGAGCTGGATGGTGCCTTTGGAGGGATGGCCGACCTTCGACACCGGGTAGATTTCGCCGATCGGCGCGGACTGGTCGAAGCCCTTGCCCATGTCCCACGGCCGGCCCATGTCCTTGGCCTGGTTCTGCAGATCGCGGCGCGTCATGTCGAGGCCGACGCCGTAGCCGAAGACATGGTCGAGGGCCTTGTCGATGGCGATGTCGGTGCCGCCCGACTTCATCGCCACCACCAGCTCCATCTCGTGGTGCAGGTTCTTGGTCGCCGACGGATAGGCGACCCTGGTCGGGTTCCTGGGGTCGGCGCAGATGACGATGGCATCGGCCGGCTTGGTGAAGAAGAACGGCGGTTCGCGATCGGGATCGTGGCCCATCTCGCGGGCATGGGCGGCATAATTGCGGCCGACGCAGAAGATGCGGCGGACCGGGAAGAGATCGCCGGTTCCATGGACCGGCACGCCGACGGTGGCCGGTGGCGTCACGACATAAGCCATCGCTTTCTCCCTCAGAAGCGTGCCTTTATGAAGGGCACCGGAGTGCTAGGCAATGACCGACGAAAACATCCTGATCGTGCAGGCCGATTCGGCCGAAACCTCGCTGGGGTGGGCAACGCTGGGGCCCCTGAAGTGGCGCTGCACGGTGGGGGGAGGCGGCATCCGCGAGGACAAGGTCGAGGGCGATGCGGCAACGCCGGCCGGCGAATATCCGCTGCGCCGGATTTACTTCCGCAACGACCGGCTGGTGCTGCCCAAGGTCCGCCTGCCGGCGCGGCCGATCGCCGAGCACGACGGCTGGTGCGACGATCCGCAGTCGCCGACCTACAACCGGCTGGTCCATGTGCCCAACGACTGGAGCGCCGAGAGGATGTGGCGTGAGGACGGGCTCTACGACCTCGTGGTCGTGGTCGGCTACAACGACGATCCGCCCGAAGGCGAATGGGGCAGCGCCATCTTCCTCCACATCGCGCGCGAGGATTATGCGCCGACCAAGGGCTGCGTCGCCTTCTCGCGGACCGACCTGCTGGAACTGGTGCCGCTGATCGGCCCCGAGACGCGGCTCAGGGTTTTGACCCTGCCGGCCAACGAGGCCGCGACGACACGTGAGGCCGAGGCCAAGGCGCTGGAAGATTTCGACGAAGCGGACTGGTGAGCCGGCGCCCGTGAAGGCGCCTTACCCGACCACGCGCCCGATCGCACGCGCGGTATAGTCGACCAGCGGGATGATGCGGGCGTAGTTCAATCGGGTCGGACCGATGACGCCGATGGCGCCCAGGATGCGTTCCTGCGAATCGCGGAACGGCGCCACCACCATCGAGCAGCCGGTGTTGGCGAACAGCGGATTGTCTGAGCCGATGAAGATCTGCACGCCCGTCGCCGTGTTGGAGAGTTCGAGCAGGCGCACGAAGCCCTCGCCGCGTTCGAGCGCATCGAACAGGATTCGCACGCGCTCGAGGTCTTCTATGGCGGTAATGTCCTCGAGCAGCCGCGCCTGGCCACGCACGATCAGCGCGCTGCCGGGCTCGCCAGCCCAGGTCGCAAGGCCCGACTCGATCACCCGCGCGGTGAGGTCGTTCAGCTCGGCGCGCTGCAGCTTCAGATCTTCCAGGATGAGACGGCGCGCGTCCTCGAAAGTGCGGCCCATCAGGCGGGCATTGAGATAATTGGTGGCCTCGACCAGCGCCGACGGCGGCATGCCGAGCGGCGTGTCGATGACGCGGTTCTCGACATGGCCCGACTGCGTCACCGTCACGACCAGCGCGCGGCCGGGTCCGAGATTGACGAACTCGATGTGCTTCAGCGGCTGTTCGGTCTTGGGCGCCATTACCAGGCCGGCGCAGCGCGACAGGCCCGACAGCAAGGTGGTCGCCTGCTCCAGCGCCTCGGTGACGCTGCGACCGACGGTGGCGCAGCGCGCTTCGATGCTGCTGCGCTCCTCCTCGGAAATGTTGCCGACCTCGAGCAGGCCGTTGACGAAAAGTTTTAGCCCCGCATCGGTCGGCAGGCGCCCGGCCGACGTGTGCGGCGCATAGAGCAGCCCGACATCCTGCAGGTCGGCCATGATGTTGCGGATGGTGGCGGGCGACAGCGTCTCGGTGAGCTTGCGCGTGAGCGCCCTGCTGCCCACCGGCTCGCCGGTCTCGACATAGCTTTCGACCACCAGGCGCAGCACCTCGCGCGCACGGTCGTTCAGCTCGGCGACCGATGCCGTCTGCCGTTGGCCGGAGGGACTGTCCGCGAGGACGCCTCCGGGAGAGCCGATGCGGTGGATCGCCATGGAAAAAATGTAGGTAGTGCAAGGGGTCGGGTCAATGAAGCGGCCCAGAAAGCTGCCGGGATCGCTGGATTTAGGGCCGTCCGGGCGCTACACCGGCCGCCCTTATCAGGAGAAGCCCCCTTCAGGAGAAGCCGATGCGCCCCTCCGGCCGCAGCCCCGACCAACTACGCCCGATCTCCCTCGACCCGGGCTTCTCCCGCTACGCCGAAGGCTCGTGCCTGGTGAAGTTCGGCGAAACCCATGTCCTCTGCACGGCCTCGGTCGACGAGAAAGTGCCGCCGTTCCTGCGTAATTCGGGGCGCGGCTGGGTCACCGCCGAATACGGCATGCTGCCGCGCTCGACCCATACCCGCACGGACCGTGAGGCCGCCCGCGGCAAGCAGTCGGGCCGCACCCAGGAGATCCAGCGCCTGATCGGCCGCGCGCTGCGCGCCGTGGTCGATTTGCCCGCCTTGGGCGAGCGGCAAATAAATATCGACTGCGACGTGCTGCAGGCCGACGGCGGCACCCGCACCGCCAGTATCACCGGCGCCTGGGTGGCGCTGCATTTCGCCTTCGAGCGCCTGATCAAGGACGGCAAGCTCACGGCCAACCCGATGACCGGCCAGGTGGCCGCGGTGTCGTGCGGCCTGTTCGAGGGTGCGGCGGTGCTCGATCTCGACTATCCTGAGGATTCCAAAGCCCAGGCCGACGCCAATTTCGTGCTCACGGGCGATGGCGGCATCGTCGAGGTCCAGGGCACGGCGGAGGACAAGCCCTTTAGCGAGGCTCAGTTCCTCGAACTGATGACGCTCGCCAAGAAAGGCGTGGGCGAACTGGCGCGCCTGCAGCGGCTGGCGATCGGCCAATGAGGGGCGGCAAAAACTGATGCCGCGCCGCTTCGTCTTGCCCAAGCTGGTCGTGGCCACCCACAACCGCGGCAAGGCGGGCGAGATCGCCACGATGCTTTCTCCCTTCGGCGTGGATATCGTCTCGGCCGGCGAACTCGGCCTGCCGGCCCCCGACGAGACAGGCACGACCTTCGAGGACAACGCCATGCTGAAAGCCCTGGCCGCGACCAGGGCCAGCGGCCTGCCGGCGCTGGCCGACGATTCCGGTCTCAGCGTGCACGCACTCGACAACCAACCCGGCCTCTACACCGCCGACTGGGAAGGTCCCACGCGCGATGCCATGGTCGGCATGCGCCGGATTCAGGACGAGCTGGCAGCACGTCATGTGCCGCACACGGATGCTGCCCGCACCGCCACCTTCCATTGCGTCCTGGCGCTGGCCTGGCCGGACGAGCATCTCGAACTGTTCCACGGCACGCTCGACGGCAGCATCGTCTGGCCACCGCGGGGCGGCGGCGGCCACGGCTACGATCCGTGCTTCCGGCCTGAAGGCGACACGCGCACTACGGCGCAAATGTCCGATGTGGAGAAGAATGCCATCAGCCATCGCGGCCGAGCCTTCCGGATGATGGTCGAGGCCTGCTTCAGATGAGTGCGCCGCCGCTGGGCGTTTACGTCCATTGGCCCTTCTGCAAGTCGAAGTGCCCCTACTGCGACTTCAACAGCCACGTCCGCGACGGCGTCGAGCAGGCGCGCTGGCGAGAGGCGTTGTTGAAGGAACTGGAACATGCCGCGCGGGAAGCGCCGGGCCGGCGGGTCGAGACGATCTTCTTCGGCGGCGGCACGCCGTCGCTGATGGCACCCGAGACCGTGGCCGCCGTGATCGCGCGAACCAGGGCGCTCTGGGATCAAGCCGGCGAGGTCGAGGTTACCCTGGAGGCCAACCCGACCTCGGTCGAGGCCAGTCGGTTCGCGACCCTGGCCGAGGCCGGCGTCAACCGCGTGTCGCTGGGCGTACAGGCGCTCGATGCCGCGGCGCTCAAATTCCTCGGCCGCGAGCATTCGACGGAGGAGGCCCTCGGGGCGCTCGACACCGCACGCCGCCATTTCGCGCGCTATTCCTTCGACCTGATCTATGCCCGACCGGGGCAGACTCCCGAGGCCTGGGCCGAGGAGCTGGAGCGGGCGCTCGCCCTCGCCGGCGGGCACCTCTCGCTCTATCAACTGACCATCGAGCGCGGCACGCGGTTCTTCACCGACCATGCCCGCGGCGCCTTCGTCCTGCCCGACGAGGAGGACTCCGCTGCGATGTTCGAGGCCACCCAGGCGCGTCTCGCAGCCTCGGGCCTGCCCGCCTACGAAATATCCAACCATGCCCGTCCGGAGGCTGCCTGCCGCCATAATTTGATCTATTGGCGGTATCAGGATTACGTCGGCATCGGGCCTGGCGCCCACGGCCGTTTCGCCGAAGGTGAGACCAAGCGGGCGACGCGGCGGGCGAGCGGGCCGGAGGCCTGGCTCGAGGCGGTCGAACGGACCGGCCACGGCACGGCGGAAAGCTCGGTCGTTGCCGGGCAGGATATGGTGGAGGAGGCGTTGATGATGGGACTGCGACTGGCCGACGGCATCGACCGCGCCACGTTTGCGTCCGTCACCGGCGCCGATCCCGTCGCGGCGCTCGACGAGGCCCGACTCGCGCCGCTGGTGAAGGCAGGCTTTCTCGAGATCGAGCCGGACCGCTTGCGCGCCACCGCGGCGGGCCGCCAGCGCCTCAACGCGCTTCTGGAGCGGCTGATCGCATGAGGCGGCTGCTGACGCTCGTCGTCGTATTGCTGGCCGCCACCGGCGTGGCGTCGGCGCAGCAACAGCAGCCGCGGCCACCGGCCAAGCCTGCCGCCGCGCCGGCCAAGCCCGCGCCCAAGTCGCCCTTCACGCCGCCGGCTTTCAAGATCACGGTCGCCACCGAGGGGGCCTTCCCGCCCTTCAACTATCTCGACCGCAAGGGCATGCCTGCAGGCTTCGAGATGGAGGTGGCGCAGGAGGCCTGCCAGCGCATGAAGGCCGAATGCGAATTCGCCGCCTTCAAGTGGGACGAGCTGATTCCCGGCCTGCTCGACAAGAAGTTCGACATGATCATGTCGTCGATGGAAGTGACCAGCGAGCGGCGGAAGCGCATGGCTCTGTCGCGTCGCTACTACCTTTCGCCCGGCGCCTTCATCGCGCAGAAGGGTGCGCCGTTCGACGGGCCGCCGTCGCTGCTGCGCAACAAGCGGATCGGCATCCAGAAGGATTCGACGCATGCCGACTGGGCCGACAAGAGCTTCCGCCGCTCGGCCCAGCTCAAGCGCTACAACACGTTGGCCGAAGCATTGCGGGCACTGGCCAACGACGAGCTCGATGCGGTGTTCGGCGACAAGGTGCAGCTCTGGCTGTGGAGCCAGAAGGCCGAGGGTAAATGCTGCGAGCTGATCGGCCAGGACATCAAGGACAACCAGACGCTGGGCCTCGGCGTCGCTGCCGGCGTGCGTCGCGAGGACATGAAGCTGCGCGACGCCTTCAACAAGGCGCTGGGCGAGATGGTGAGCGACGGGACTTATAAGAAGATCAGCGAGAAGTACTTTCCCTTCCCGATGAACTGAACCTCGTCAGTGCAGCGCGCGGTCGCGCGAGACGTAGAGGCCGCGCTTCAGTTCCTTGAAGAAATGCGGAACCTGCGGATGAGACACCGGCTTGCCGGTCTCGTCGGGCAGCAGGTTCTGTTCCGAGACGTAGGCGACGTAGGTCGTCTGCGCGTTCTCGGCCAGCAGATGATAGAATGGCTGGTCGCGGCGCGGCCGGACTTCGGCGGGAATCGACGCCAACCACTCCTCGGTGTTGGCGAACACCGGATCGACGTCGAAGATGACGCCCCGGAACGGATAGATCCGGTGCTTCACCACCTGTCCGATGGCGAACTTCGCGATGCGCGGCGCCGGCTCGACGATCGCCGGGACGGAAGCGTGATTGTCGATTTCCATGACGTAAGTATTACCTCGAACAAGGCCGCAGGCAACGCGGTCCAGCCGGCGATTTCACCGGCCCCGTGCAACAATACGTGAGGCGCCGGCTTCCGGATCGCCCTGCAGGAACTGGGCCGGGGGGGGCGGCCTTGGTTGACGCGAGCCACCCGCCCGTGGACTCTGCGGCCAATGAGGAAGGGGGTATCTGAGTCCTTGGCCGATGGTTTGAAAGTCCGATTCTGGGGCGTGCGCGGCTCCATTTCCTGCTCGGGCGCCGAGTACACGCGCTATGGCGGCAATACCTCGTGCCTCGAAGTCACTGCGGGCGGCCGCCGGCTGATCTTCGATGCCGGCACCGGCATCCGGACGCTCGGCCGCGAACTCGCCCGCCAGGCCCCGCTCGATATAGACATCTACTTCACGCACACCCATCTCGATCACATTTCCGGCCTCACCTTCTTCGAACCGCTGTTCGAAAGGCGCAACTCGGTGCGCATGTGGGCCGGTCACCTCGAAGAGCCCTACACGCTGAAGAAGGTGGTCGGCCACCTGATGCAGGCGCCGCTCTATCCGGTGTCGCTGGAGGTCTTCCAGGCGTCCGTCGCGTTCCAGGAGTTCAAGAGCGGCCAGACGTTGTCCTGCGGCGAGGCCGTGAGCATGCGGACGGCGCCGCTCAACCATCCCAACGGCGCCACCGGCTACCGCATCGAGCATGGCGGCAAGTCGATCTGCTACATCACCGACACCGAGCATCGCGAAGGCAAGCGCGACGAGACCATCGTCGAACTCTGCCGCGGCGCCGACGTGATGATCTACGATTCAAGCTACACCGATGCCGAGTATCCGCGCTATCGCGGCTGGGGCCATTCGACCTGGCAGGAGGGCGTGCGGATTGCCGACGCCGCCGGAGTCGGCACGCTTGCCATCTTCCATCACGATCCCAGCCATGACGACGCCTTCATGGACGGCGTGGCGCGCGAGGCGGCCATTGCCCGACCCGGCACCGTGCCAGGCGGCCTGCCGCGCGCGATCGTCGCCCACGAAGGGCTGACGCTCGCACCGTGACCAGACCACTCAGCCTGCGCGGACGCTGGCGGCGGCTGGCGCTGGGGTTGCCGACCGTGCTGGGCCTCGCGCCGCGCGGCTGGTTCATCCCGCACCGCTACGCGCCGCTGCTGCCACCGCCGGGCGCGCAGCCGCCCTACCCCGCGATCGAACAGCTGTTCGAACGGCATGCCGCGACGTTCGCTTCCATGCTCGACGCCGTCGATGCCCATACCGGCGATGACGCTGCCGGTGGGATCGAAGGCTTGAAGAGCCTGCTCGGACAATCCTGGTTCCCCTCGCTCGATGCCGCCGTGACCTACACCCTGGTGCGCGAGCGCAAGCCGCAGCGCATCGTCGAGGTCGGGTCGGGCCATTCGACCCGCATCCTGGCGCGGGCGGAATGCGGCGTCGGCGAGATCCTCGCCATCGATCCGATGCCGCGCACCGATATCGTGGGCCTGCCCGGCGTACGCGTCGTGCCCTCGACCCTGCAGGCAGCACCCGCCGATGTGTTCGACGGGCTCAGGGCCGGCGACGTGCTGTTCATCGATTCGAGCCACATCCTGATGCCGGGCAGCGACGTCGACATCCTGTTCAACCGCGTCCTGCCGCGCCTGCCGGCAGGCGTCCTCGTGCATATCCACGATATCTTCCTGCCGTTCGACTATCCGGCGATCTGGGGCTGGCGGAACTACAACGAACAGCAGGGCGTGGCGCCGCTGCTGGCGACCGGCGCCTACCGGCCGCTGTTCTCCAGCGTCTGGGCGACGCGGCGGATGGCCGAGCGGCTGGCGACCTCGGTGGTGGCGCGGCTGCCGCAGCCGGCCGACGCGATGCCAACGAGTCTCTGGTTGGAGAAGGTCTGATGCTCGCTCACCTCACCGGCTGGTTGTTCGACGGCGGCGGACCGGAGAACGTTCCCGAGCGCGTCCGAGACGCCATCCGGCGTCAGCAGGAGCGCAGCGAGATTCTGATCGGTTGGATACAGCTTGCCATCGTCGTTCTGGTCGCCGGCATCTACCAGAGCACCAGCATGGCCGAGGGCCTGGTGCAGGAGGATTACTCACTCGAGCCGGATATCCTGCTGATCTACGGCGCGATCTGCATTGCCCGATTGACGCTCGCCTACATGCGCCTGCTGCCGACTTGGCTGATCTACCTCTCGGTCGTGATCGACATGGCGCTGCTGATGAGCCTGATTTTCAGCTTCCATCTGAAATATGCCCAGACGGCCGCCTTCTATCTGAAGGCGCCGACGCTTCTATACGTGTTCCTGTTCATCGGCCTCCGTGCCCTGCGCTTCGAGGCACGCCTCGTGGTGTTCAGCGGCGTCTGCGCCGCCGCCGGCTGGGCTTGGCTTACCTACTACGTCGCCTCGGGACGTGGCGGCCCTCCCAACCGGACGCATAACTTCATCGAGTACATGACCTCGAACGCCCTGCTGGTGGGTGCCGAGATCGACAAGATTATCGCGATCCTGCTCACCACCGCCGTGCTGGCGCTGGCCATCTCGCGGGCCCGCCATCTGCTGGTGCGCTCGGTCAGCGAAGGTGCCGCGGCGCGCGACCTGTCGCGCTTCTTCGACCCCGGCGTCGCCGCCCGCATCCGGGGCGCGGCGATGTCGATCAAGGCCGGCGAAGGCGAGCTGCGCGACGTCGCCATCCTGAGCGTGGACCTGCGCGGCTTCACCCGGCTCTCGACCGAACTGGCGCCGGGCGAGGTGATGAGGGTGCTGCAGGACTACCAGGGCCGGGTCTGTCCGCTGATCACGAGCCATAGCGGTGGCATCGACAAGTTCCTGGGCGATGGCATCCTGGCCTCGTTCGGCGCGGTGGCGGCCTCTCCGACGGCCGCCGCCGACGCCTTGCGCGCCGCCGATGCCGTGATCGAGGCGGCGGACCGCTGGATCGCCGAGCGCCAGGCCGCCGGCCTGCCACCGCTCGCCCTGGGACTGGCGGTGTCGTCCGGCCGCGTCGTCTTCGGCGCCGTCGGCGACGGCGAGCGGCTGGAGTTCACCGTGATCGGCGACGCGGTCAATTTCGCGGCGAAACTGGAGAAGCACAACAAGGATGAAAAGACCCGCGCCATCACCGACGAGGCGACCTATGCCCTGGCCGAGCGGCAGGGCTATCGCCCGCCCCAGGTGCGCGAACGGCGCCGCGGCCGGCGGGTGGGTGGAGTCGCGGATTTGGTCGATATTGTGGTCCTGGCCACATAGAATGGCGATGTAATCGGGCTGTTTCCGGTTGCCTTGCCCTTTCCGCATTCGGGGCCTATGTAATTTGAAGCGAACTAGAGACGAGTTGGCGGAGCGCCATCGTGGGCAATAACTACGACATCATTCTCATCGGACTGGTCGCG
>JALHMM010000137.1 GCA_022844045.1 Reyranellaceae bacterium
GCGCCCCGGACCGACCGGAATTCCCTGCCCCTTGGCCCACTGGATGAAGTCGGCGACGATGAGGAAGTAACCCGGATACTTCATCCGGATAATGACCCCGAGCTCGAATTCGAGCCGCGTGTCGTAGTCCTCGCGGGTGCGGCCCGGCGCAAGGCCATGGGCGGCGAGCCTGCGATCCAGCCCGTCCTTCGCCGCCTGCCGGAGGAGCTCCGCCTCGGCGTGTTCGGCCACCGCCGCATCCGTGTCGCCGCCGGCGAAACGGGGCAGGATCGGCTTCCGGACGCGCGGCCAGAACGCGGCCCGCATGGCGATCTCGACCGTGTTCCGCGTCGCCTCGGGCAGGTCGGCGAACAGCGCGATCATCTCCTCCCGCGACTTGAAATAGTGCTCCGGCGTGAGACGGCGGCGGTTGTCGTCGGCGATCACCGTGCCCTCGGCGATGCAGATCAGCGCATCATGCGCCTCGTAGTCGCTGCGGGCGGGGAAGAACACCTCGTTGGTCGCGACCAGCGGCAGGCCCCGGGCATAGGCAAGATCGAGGAGATGCGGCTCGACCGCCTCCTCTATCGGCGTGCGGTGGCGCTGCAATTCGACATAGAGCCGATCCGGGAAAAGCGGGACGAGCCGGTCGAGTCGCGCGCCAGCGAGTTCGCTCTGGCCGGCGGCAATGGCCCGGTCGATCGGGCCGCCCGGCCCGCCGGTGAGGAGGATCAGTCCGGCCGAAGCGCCGTCCAGCGCAGCGAAGGCGAGATGGGTGCGGTCGCCCGGCGGTGTGTCCATGAAGGTCGAAGAGACCAGGCGCACGAGGTTCCAGTAGCCCTCCTCGCTCGCGGCGATGAGCACGACGTCGCTGAAACGGTTGAGCCGCGGGGCGCCCGGCCGGTCCGACTCGGGCGTATCGGCGAAGTCGAGCGCCACCTGGCAGCCGACAATCGGCTGGATGCCGCTTTCGACCATCTTTTCGGCGAACTCGAGCGCGCCGAACAGGTTGCCGGTATCGGCAATGCCGAGGGCCGGCATGCGGTCGGCCTTGGCCAGCACCGCAAGCTTCTTGATCTGGAGCGCCCCCTCGAGCAGCGAATAGGCCGAGTGGACCCGGAGATGAACGAAACCGACCTGTTCCGCGATACGACTCATGGCGCGATCCTCTTCGCGCCGAGTGTTGCGGAGCGGGGGCCGCAAGTCCACGCACCGGCCCCTCTCCTCCCCGGAAATGGTCCCTACATCAACAGGCGAAGGGTCTCGTGCGCGACCCCGATCGAGGCGACGAAAGCGACGACGACGATCATCGCGGCAACATCCTTGACATACGCGGTCATGATCATGTTCCCTCTTTGTTCATGCGAACTATGTTCTTGTTCTGTTCGCAAGTCAAGAGGTCCTCCAATTGGGTAGTGTCTCAGTTTGAAATTCTGCGACGGATGGCAGCTATGAACGAGACGCATGCGAGTTCCGCGAGACGAATCGGTCTTAGCCCCGGTATCAACAGGCTGCGGCAACCATGTAGGGGTCGCGCCAAGTCACTTTGGTGCATAGAGTGCCCCGAAGCAGGAGGGCGCCCGGCGGTCAAACGGCGGGCGGGCACTGGGGAACAATAAGAATGGCGGAATCGGGAGCGGCCCCGAGACTTTTTCCTTTGCCGGAGGAAGAACAACCTGTGGCGATCGCGGGCGTCCGACGCACCGGGGTCCTCCCGTATCAAGAATTGCGGGAGATGGAACGCAAGAAACAGATCGAGAGCAAGCTTGTCCCGATCGAGCCCGACCAGTTCCAGCCAGCCAGTCTAGACCTCCGGTTCGGGAAGGCGGCCTACCGCGTACGGGCCAGCTTCCTCCCCGGGCGGGGACGGACCGTGATGGACCGCGTTCGCGATCTCGATGGTCTCCCCCGCATAGACCTTGAACACGGCGCCGTCCTAGAGCGCGGGGCTGTCTATGTCGTTGAACTGCAAGAAACGCTCACACTGCCCGCGGAGATCGCGGGTGTGGCCAACCCAAAGAGTTCAACCGGCCGGCTAGATGTGCTGACCCGGCTCATCACGGATGGGGCGGTAGCCTTCGACCAAATCGAGGCGGGGTACAATGGCAACCTCTATTTGGAGGTCGCGCCACTGACATTCCCGATCGTCGTTCGCCAAGGCGTGAAGCTAAGCCAAGTCCGCTTCCAACGCGGCGTCGGGGCGCTCCCGCAGGTCACCGTCCAAGAATACTATGAGCGGGGCGAGTTGACGAGCGGTACCGATGAGCGGCTTCCTTTGCGAGACGGCCTTTTGGTCCCGGTGACGGTCGATTTGAAAGGCTCGGGGCCTGGCGCCATTGTCGGGTATAAGGCGAAGAAGAACACCAGAAAAATCGACGTTGGCTCGGTTGCCGAGTACGACCCGCGGGAGTTCTGGGACAAGATCGACAGCAACGGCGGCAAGCTAAACTTGGACCGGGATGATTTCTATATCCTCGCAACCTGCGAGGATGTCGGCGTTCCGCCGCGGCTCGCCGCGGAAATGGTGCCGTACGACTCGCGCTCGGGGGAGTTCCGCGTCCACTATGCCGGCTTTTTCGACCCCGGCTTTGGGTGGGCTGACGGCAAGGCATCCGGGAGCAAGGCCGTTCTAGAGGTGCGTTCATATGGCGTTTCAT
Source organism: Reyranellaceae bacterium (assembly GCA_022844045.1). Taxonomy (GTDB): domain Bacteria; phylum Pseudomonadota; class Alphaproteobacteria; order Reyranellales; family Reyranellaceae; genus JAFAZJ01. Next base: position 2,637 of record JALHMM010000137.1, read on the forward strand.
TCACACTGGAACACGGTCAAATCGTCGGCTGGCTTCGATACGCTCCCATCGCCGGTGGGGTGACCCGCGCGCTGTATGGGACCGACGTGAAGTCCAACTACCAAGGACAGGGCGTGGCCCTGGCAAAGCAGTTCAAACCGTGGCCGCCCGCAGTGACCGCATAGAGCTACCCGAGTTTCTTGTACGGCCCGCGCTTACCCGGCTTCGGCGCGCGGGCGTCGACCAGCGCAACGATATCGTCCATTGACCAGAGCCGGTCGGACACGCCAGCGGCCATAGCCGGCGTCATCTTCAGGCTCTTGTGCATCCGCACGAAATTGTAGAACACGAAGTAGAGCGACAGCGCGTGGATGTGCATGTCGATCTTCTTTGAGAACGCATTCGTCAGTCGGGTGAAGCGGCGAAGCCCCATCCTGATATTGAGGTTCTGGCGCTCGACGTGGGACGTGCTGATATGCTTCCGGGTCGGCGCGCCGGAGATCGGCACCTTGCGCGCGCCGACGCACTCAGCGGGGCTGTACTTGCGTTCTGGCGTGGTCGCAGCGGCCTCCCCGCCATAGAGCTTGATCAGCATGCCGTAGTCGATCTCGCCAGCGAACGCGCCGGCAACCGCGTCGAGATAGACGCTGTGACCGTCCGTCGTGAGCTGGACGCGGTTCGCCAGCCGCGAGGCGAGATCGTCCATGAAAAAGTTGGCCGTCTCCGCATCCCGGTCGCCAACCATCCATGACAGGATCAATTTGCTTTCGCTATCGAAGCCCGTCCAGGTCCAGACGCTGCCCGCTCCGGACGGCGCGCGCTTGGCACCGGGAACGTTTTTTTCCTTCGCGTAGCAGAACGACCAGATTTCGTCGCACTGGACCCGGTTCGCCTTCACGTCGCGAACCGTCTCATAGTGGAAGGCCGCACAGGCGTTGCCCGCATCGGTCAGGAGCTTCGTGACGGTGTTGATCGACACGTCGCAGACGCGAGACACCGACCGAAGTGACGACCCCTCAACGAGCATGTTGAGGATGCGGACGCGGGTTTCGAGGGGCAGCTTGTTCATGCCCCTAATATATGAACGTTTATGCTTAGCGTCAAGCATCATAGCGAGCCCTTTATGCAAGCATCGTTGTCGGTCCTTTATGCTTGCATCGTGACAGGGCGCACGAGTATAAGCAAGCATCCAACACCAGAGAGGATGCTTGCTATGACCGATGACGGATATCAGGGCCGCGCGAAAGGCGGCAAGATGCGGGCCGAAGTCCTGCCGCCAACCCGCCGCAGTGAAATCGCCAAGAAGGCGGCGCTCGCAAGGTGGGGGTCTAAGGCCACGCACAAGGGCAGCTTCAAGGAAGAGTTTGGGATCGACGTTGACTGCTACGTCCTGGACGACACGGACAAGACTGCAGTCATCAGCCAGCGCGGGATGGGCGAGGCCTTGGGCTTCCCCCGGCGCGGTAGCGGCAAGCAGTTCCTCCGCACGGTAATGGGGGCGAAGATCGCGCCCTACCTCGGTGACGAACTGGTGGAAAAACTCGAAAATCCCATTGTATTTCAAGGGATAGGGGCGGTGGCGAACACCGCCGTCTACGGGTACGACGTCACCATTCTGATCGATATCTGTAAGGCAATTATCAAAGCGGAAGGCGCTGGCGGCCTCCTCCGTCGGCAGGAGAATCTAGCGAAACAAGCACATATCATTGTTGGCGCTTCGGCCAAGGCCGGCATCAAACAACTCGTTTATGCTTTGTCGGGCTACGACGCCAGCCGCGAAGAAGTCATCAGCGCATTTAAGCTATATGTCGCAGAAGAAGCGCGCAAATACGAACCAGAGTTCCCCAATGAACTCTATGCTCAATGGCATCGTCTCTATAATTTAGCCATCCCTGACCGCGGTCGTCCGTGGTACTTTAAGTACCTAACCGTGAACCACGTGTGGTGGCCCCTCGCAAATAGCAGCGGTCACATCCTTGGACTAACCCGCAGTCAACGCGCAACGCGCGAGGAACGGCAGAAGAAGCTTCATCAGTTCCTCTCTGAGGTGGGCGTGAAAGCCCTCCGCCAGCACCTCGGGCAGTTGCTCGGCATCGCCCAAGTGTCAACGGATAGAGCCGAATACGAGAAGTACGTTCGGAAGGTTTTCGGGCAACAACACGAGATGGATATCTAATCGGAGTCTTTCCAGCGCGCCGCAGCGGCGTTTCTTGCAATCTCCGCCCGCCGCTCCGGCGTCATCTTCTCCGCCCTCGCCTTCCCGCCCTTCTTTCCGAGTGCCTGGGCGGCCTTGTCCTTGCCGTCGTCGGTGATCTCTTCCGGCTCCTCGCCGGTTGCGATTCTAGCGACCCTTATCGCCGCGCCGATAACGTCGGCTGGCCTCTTCTCGCCGTGTGGTCCTTTGGGCATGGGGTTCTGATACCTCGCTCTTGCCGTAGCAGCGTGGGCATTGCCTCACGCCGCGTCCTTCACATTTAGGGCATGTCCGGCCGGGAGTTGGAAGGCCGTCGCAGTCCTCGCAATCGAGAACGGATAGACCTTCGCATCGCGGACAAACAGCCATGCTTACCGCTAAGCATATGGGGAGTCGGCGGCAAGCGTGAAGGGGCTGTCAAGAGCGACCAATTTCAAACTGAGACACTACCTCCAATTGGGTAGTGTCTCAGTTTGAAAAGTCGCACACTGCGGCCTGGAAGTATTGAGACGCTGCCCCTTTGGGCCGACCGGAAACCTCCGGCGGCACTGGGTTGCCTTTGGGGCACACGTCCTTATGCTGCCTCGCCGAAAGCCAAGTCCGAGAGGGAGTGAGCCCGATGAAGTACCTGCACACGATGGTCCGCGTCACCGATCTTGAGGCGTCGCTCCGCTTCTACCGGGATCTCCTCGGCCTGAAGGAGACCCGGCGCATCGAGAACGAGAAGGGGCGCTTCACCCTCGTCTTCCTCGCCCCGGAGGGCCAGGAGGATGCCCCGGTCGAGCTCACCTATAACTGGGATCCGGAGGTCTATACCGGCGGCCGGAATTTTGGCCACCTCGCCTATGAGGTCGACGATATCTACGCCTTCTGCGACAAGCTCCAGAAGGCCGGCGTCACCATCAACCGGCCGCCGCGCGACGGCCACATGGCCTTCATCCGCTCGCCCGACAACATCTCGGTCGAGATCCTGCAGAAGGACGGCTCGCTGCCGCCGCAGGAGCCCTGGGCCTCGATGCCGAACACCGGCGTCTGGTAGACGCCGGCGCCGTCCTGCCCCGTCATTCGGCCGTGCGCCGCAGCACACCGAGGCCGAACCCGTCGAGATCGTCGAAGGTGACCTCTGTCGCCTTCTGGTCGGGTCCGGTCGCGAACGTCACCGCGACCGGAACGTCCGGCCATTCCGGCGTCGGGTAGTAGACGAAAAGATCGCGCTCGAAATGCGTGAGCGGAAAGGACGCCGCGCCGTTCGGTCCCATCTCCACGACCAGGCCGCCGTTTCCCTCGGTCACGATCGCATCGCCGACGAAGCTGTTCGAATATGTCCCCGTATAGGCCGCCAGCGGCAGCGCCGGGGATGGGGAGGCCGGCGGCGTCGCGAAGGTCGCCTTCGCCGCCGCGATCGCCGGCGCGAGGTCGAAGGCCTCATTGAAGGCCGGCAGCCAGTCCCGCGATACCGCGCCGTCAAAGGCGAGGTCGAAGAACGCGGACGCCACGGCTTCCGGCGCGCCGGTCGGATGCGCGTTGGAGAGCACGATGATGCCCAGCTCCGAATCGGGCAGGAGGCTGATCAGCGTGTGCGCGCCGACGCTGAAGGCGCCGGCATGCGCCCAGTGTACGCCCCGGGGACCATAGTTGAGCGTCCAGCCCAGGCAGTAGAACTCGGGAATGCCCGTCGCCGTCGCCTTGTCCTTGGGGATGACCGGCATGTGCGTGGCGGCGAGCGCGGCCGCGTCGATGACCTGCTTGCCGTCGAGCTTGCCGCGGCCCAGTTCGAGCCGCATCCACTGCGCCAGGTCGCGGACGTTGGAACTCGCGCCGCCGGCCGGCGACTGGGGGTCGGGCATGCGCTTGGTGAGCGCCTGCCACCGGTCCTGATACCAGGTGTGGAGCGTCGCCCGGTTCCGACGGCCGAGGAAGTCGGAATAGCGCGAGCTGGTCGAGGTCATGCCGAGCGGCTTGTAAAGGAACGTCTCGGCCGCGAGCTCCCACGACATGCCGACCGAGCGCGCCGCGGCGACGCCGCCGGCGGTGAGGCCGAAATTGCTGTAGGAATATTTGGTGCGGAAGCTGCTCGCCGGCGGCACGTAGCGCAGACGATGAAGGATCGTGTCGCGGTCGAACCCGAGGGACTCGAGTTCGTTGCCGGCGAGCCCCGGCAGGCCGCTCCGGTGCGAGAACAGGTCACGGAGCGTCACCTCCGCGGTCGGATAGGGGTCATGGAGCTGGAATCCGGGGTCGATGTCGGCGATGCGGCTGTCCCAGGTGATCGTGCCGCCGCCGACGATCGCGGCGACGGTCGCGGCGGCCATCGGCTTGGAGAACGACGCGAGCTGGAAGACGGTATCGGCGTCGACCGGCTCGGCCGAACCCAGGGCGCGGACGCCGAAGCCCTTGAGGTAGACGACTTCGTCCTTGTAGACGATGGCGATCGCCATGCCGGGCACGACGGCGCGCTCGGTCAGGTCGGTCGCGTAAGCCTCGATCTCAGGCAGCGCCGCCATGACCTTATCCGCCGTCAGCGTTTCGGCCGCCGGCGCCGCCACGGCCGACACGAGAAGGGCAGCAGCGGTGATGATCGCCGCCGCATTCAGGGTGGTGATGGGCTTCATGGGGCGCCTCGCTCCGAACGGCATTGGTTCGATTGGTCGACTATCACAGTTCAAGGCGGCGCGGGCCGTCGGCCGAATCCCGCGCGAGCGCCGAGCCCGTACCGGCTCTTGTCGGAACGTTTTGGGCCGCATCGATGCGGCCCGCGAAATGGCGGCCGGTCACTCGGCCTTGCGTGGCAGAAGCGATGCGCCCGAACCGGCGAAGTCGTCGAGCGTGAGCTCGCCGGCCTTGCCGTCCGGCCCGATGGAGAAGACCGCCGAGGACCTGAGGGCCGGCAACTCCGGCGAGAAGACGTAGACGAAGGTATCGCGGTCGAAGTGGGTGAGCGGGTACTGCTTCGCCCCGTCGGGACCGAGCGAAAGCACGAGCGTCCCACCTTGGTCGGCCACCACCGCATCGCCGACGTAGCCGTTTGAGTACGCGCCCGCATAGACCGACAATGGCAGAGCCGGCGCCGGGTCGGACGGCGGCGTGGCGAACGCGGCGCCCATCGCGGCGATGGCCGAAGGCCCGAACAGCGAATCGTAGATGCCGTTCCACGTCGCGACCCAGTCCTGCGAGGGCGCGCCGTCGAGCACGAGGTCGAAGAAGGCGTCGGCCATCGCCTCCGGGACGCCGGATGGAAACGCATTGGCGAGCACGATGATCCCGAGATTCTCCCCCGGCAGGATGCTCACTTGCGTCCGCGCGCCGACCGAGAACGCCCCGGCATGGCTCCAGACGACGCCGTGCGGGCCGTAGTCGACGTTCCAGCCGAGGCCGTAGAACGCAGGCTCCCCTGTGATGGGGTTGGGCCCGCGCATGATCACGGGAATATGCGTCGCCCCGATCGCGGCCTCGCTGATCAGCTGCCGGCCGTCGAACCTTCCGTTGTTCACCTCGAGCGACAGCCACTTCACCAGATCGCGCGCGCTGGAGCTCACGCCGCCGGCCGGCGACTGCGCGTCGGGATCACGCGTCACGGCCGCGGTCCACGCGCCATCGACCTTGATGTGGAGGGCGGCGCGGTTGGGCCGGGTGAGGAAATCGCTGTGGCGCGAACTGGTCGCTGTCATGCCGAGCGGCTCGTAGAGCTTCTCGTCCGCCGCCTCCTCCCAGACGAAGCCTGCCCCCGCGGCCGCGGCGACCGCGCCCGCGGTGATGCCGAAATTGCTGTAGGAGTAGGCGCTCCGGAAGCTGCTTGCCGGCGGCGCCAGGCGAAGCCGGTGGAGGATCTCGGTCCGGTCGAAGCCGATCGCCTCGAGCTCGTTGCCGGCGCTACCCGGAAGGCCGCTCCGGTGCGCGAACATGTCCCGCACCGTCACCTGCGCGGACGGATAGGGCTCGTAGAGCCGGAACATCGGGTCGAGGTCGGCGATCTTCGAATCCCACGAGATCGCCCCGTCGGAGACCAGCGCCGCGACGATCGTCGCCGCGATCGGCTTCGAGAACGAGGCGAGCTGGAAGACGGTGTCGGGATCGACCTCTGCCGACTCGCCCACTTCGCGGACGCCGAAGCCGCCGAGATAGACCACCTTGTCCCCGAACACGATGCCGATGGCGAGCCCGGGCGAAAGGCCCTTGTCGATCACCTCCTGCGCCATCGCCTCGATTTTGGGAATAGCGGCCTCCACCATCTCGCGCGTCGCGGTCTGGGCGGACGCGCTCACGGCCGACGCGATGATGCCGACGGCAAAGGTGGCGGCGGTGATGGGCTGAATGGGCTTCATGCGGATCCTCGTTCGAAAGGCGTTGTCTCGGCGATATAGCGGTCGTAGCCCAGTCGGCCACGAGTGAGCACGAGGATCAGGACGGCGGCCGTGCCGAAGCCGATGATGCCGTAGAGCTGGCTCTCGGCCTCGGCGGGAAAGAGTCGTGCGGCATAGACCGAGAACGCATTGATCGACGCGTGGGTGAGAATGGCGAGCAGGATGCTGCCGCGGGTATTGTTGAACACCCACGTGAGGATGACAGTGAGCGGGATCACAGAGAGGGTGTAGATCGCGACGCTCGCCGGCCGGAAGCCGCCGTTCTGCGCCGCCCAGTCCGGCATCATGTATTGCGGGTAGTGCCATGCCGCCCAGAGCAGGCCGAGGAGCAGCGTGCCCGCGAACGGCCCGAACCGCGCCTGCATGCGCGGCAGGGCGAAGCCGCGCCAGCCCGGCTCCTCGAGGAAGGGGCCGCCGAGGAACGTGACCAGGAAGAACAGCCACGGATAGCCGAGCCAGGTCCCAACGGTGAGCGGGTCGAAGGACGCCGCGGCGCCGGGCAGCACGAGCATCCCGAAGATCATGATCAGCGGAATGCCGAGGAGCGCGACCGCGTACCAGGCCGGCGGAACCCGCCAGCGCACGAGGCGCGCCAGCAGCATCCGGATCCCCGCCCACCCTTGGGTGACGCCGGTCATCACCAGGGAGGCGACCGTGGGGCCGAGCGTGATCGCGACGATGGTCCAGAACGTGGTCGGCCATCCCATCCCGACCCAGGTGGCGACGACCACCCAGGAGAAGGCGAGCGCGATGGCGAAATAGGCGAGGAGCGCGTGCCGGCGGAGAAGGTTCAGTAGACCGGATGGCGCGGGGGCCGCGTCGCGCAGGGTCATTGCCGGGCTGATCCTCTTGTCGCGATGCCCCCTGCCACCGATATCATCGGTGGCTCGGGCCGGATAGCCCGCCGCATCGCTCTTGTCCCCCGGCCCCAATCCCCTTAATAAGACGCCCGACGCTCCCTTCGTCTAGTGGTCAGGACGCCCGCCTTTCACGCAGGAAACAGGGGTTCAATTCCCCTAGGGAGCGCCAGTCTCCTGCGATATCAACAGGTTGCCAGGAAGTTTGCCAAAAAATTGGCGGCAAACCTGTCGTTTTTGCCGATTTGGCTGTTGCAACCCTTTGAAAAGATTGCGCATCCCGATTTCACTGCGGAATTGAACCCGGCGAGAACAAACCGCGCTCAGAGTGGCCCTTTGGCACCCTCTCGCATATTGTCGACTGACGCTCCCCGACCCCCTCGCGCACGATCAGCGGCCAGCAACGCGCACCTCCTGTGCATCCATGCGATGTACGGAATGATATTTCGCGCAACCGCTAATACAGCCTGAGCTTTTCCAACCTACCCGGTAGGTCAGTTGGAAATAATCCAATAGATTTGCGCTGCTTTTATCGCTCTATTGTTTCGCTTTCGAGGTATACTCAATGAACCCATTTCGCATAGATGGACCCGCCCTAATCTCGTTCTCAGGCGGTCGCACCAGCGGGTACATGCTTCATCGCATCGTGGAGGCCCACGGTGGACAGTTGCCCGATAACGTCCATGTTGCCTTCGCCAATACGGGCAAAGAGCGCGAGGAAACGCTCCGGTTCGTCCATGAGTGCGGATCGCGATGGGGCGTCAAGATCAATTGGCTGGAGTGGCGGCGTGATGGGTTCGAGCAGGTCGGGTTCAATAGCGCTTCCCGCGATGGTGAGCCCTTCCGGGCGCTGATCGACTGGAAGCAACGCTTGCCCAACAGCTTCGAGCGCTGGTGCACAGAGTTCCTCAAGGTCAAAACCATGTTCGCCTTTGCACGGTCGATCGGCTTTCCCGATGGCAGTTACGCCGAGGTGATCGGCCTTCGGAACGACGAAGGGCATCGCATCCTCAAGTCCATGGACAACGCGAAGTTTGTGAAGAGGAAGGGCGTGCCAGTGCCCAGAGACCCTGCCCGCAGGGTCTCTTTCCCGCTCGCCAAAGCCAAGATCGTCAAGATGGACGTGATGCGGTTCTGGCTCGGCCCGACTGGCGCGTTCCCATCAGATGACCTGCCGCAAGGCTTCGACCTCGGCCTCGCGCCATGGGAAGGCAACTGCGACCTGTGCTTCCTAAAGGGCAAGGGCATCCGCAAGCGCCTGATCCGCGATAACCCGTCCGTGACCGAATGGTGGAAAGAGCGCGAGATTGAGCAGGCCGGGTTTTTCGATAAGCGAGATTTGGTGTCGGACTTGGTGCAGGACGTTTTATCGAGCCCGAGCCTCTTCGATGACTTCGACACCGACGAGTTTGATGCCGAGTGCGGGTTGGTCTGCGCCTAGATCATCGACGCGCTGGCTCGGCCAGCGCGTCGATGCCCTGGATCGGCTCACCCCTGCCTCGTGAGATTGCCCTTGCCCCATCTTGGGGCAGTCACCACCTATGGGCGAATTGGCTGGGCGGAGGATCGTGGCTCTATGAGCTTGCTGCGCGAAATTCAGTCCGGCTTGCTGAAGGAGCCACCCGACCTCGGCACTATTCTCCTCAAGCTGCGCCTACTGGCGGCTCATCTCGGAAGCGAGGATTTGGAAGACTGGGTCCGGTACGAAGCGGAGGGGTATCCTCGCGAAGTCGAGGTGCCGGATTACCGGGTGGTCGGCGTATCCTATACCGCCAATTTCTTCGGGCCGTACGGAACTGCGATCAATAACGCTCCGATCGCCCCCTATTTCATAGAAAAATTCGCAGGCAAGGACTGGACTACTTTCAAGGTTCGCGAAAGCATATCCAGCGTGCAAGCCATGACAAATAAGGAGGATGGGCTCGGCTTTAATGCGAACAATTTGGCCCTGATGCTCCGTGGCAATGTATATCCCGATTATGAGTGCACCTCCGTGAGGGCGTCGATTTCGGTGTTCTCCGTTCAGGAGGTCGTTAGCTCGGTTCGTTCCAGAATTCTGGAGCTCACGATCGCCTTGGAAAAGCGCCTTCCCGATGCCGTTAAGGTGACACTGCAATCCGATATCCAAAAAGAGCCAGAGCAAGCCGAGGCGGTAAGGCAGATATTCAACCAGACGATCATGGGCAACGTCACCCATGTCACCGCGTCAGGGAGCGCGGTTGTTGCGTTGAATTTCGTGCAGGGCGACGCCAGCGCCATGAAAGCCCAGCTCACCGAGCGGGGCCTTCCATCCGAGGCCGCCAAAGAGATCACCGATATCATAGC
>JALHMM010000138.1 GCA_022844045.1 Reyranellaceae bacterium
TCTGTGAACCCCCGCGACGACGGATAAAACAATGCGATCACCTCGCCGCATGCTTAACCTAGCGCATATGAGGGGGAAGGTGCCCGAAGGGCGGATGGGGGATGTCGAAGACGGACTCCTGCGTTCGCCTTCGACATACCCCTTCCGTCGCTACGCGCCGCCTTCCCCCTCCGGGGGAAGGGAAGATTCAAGTAAGACGCGCGGCTGGAATGGCCTTGTCTGCCGTCTGGTAGAGGCCCTTGAGGCTGTGCTCGGCGAGCGCCTTGTGGCGCGCCACGGCGTCGGGATGCAGTTCGGACTCCGGCGGCACTTCAGCCATGTGATAGCCGAAGCGGTCCACGCCGCGCACCAACGACGCGCTGCTGCTGCGGCCTTCGGCCGGCTTCAGGCTGGTGGGCATGTAGCGCACGGCGAAGCCGCGGCGCGGCCAGCTGGCGCGGTTGGGGCCTGAGCCGTGCACGATCAGCACGTGATGCAGCGAGACCTCGCCGGGCTCGAGCACGAAATCGACCGCCTGCGATTCATCGACCGTGGCTTCGACCTCCTGACCGCGCGTCAGCAGGTTCTTCTCGGCGAAGGTGTCGCGGTGCTCAAGCTGCGTCAGGTGGCTGCCGGGCACGACGCGCATGCAGCCCGAGAGCTCGTTGCTCGGCGCGAAGGCGACCCACGCCGTCACCACCTCGGGCGCCGCCAGCCCCCAGTACGTCGCGTCCTGGTGCCACGACACGAAGGTCCCATCGCCCGGCCCCTTGTTGAAGAAGCCGGAACTGAAGCACAGCAGGTCGGGCCCGAGGATGCTCTCGACTGCGTCGAGGATGCGCGCGTCGCGCACGATCGCATCGAGCCAGGGAAACACGAGATGCGGCTTCATGTTCAGCAGGCCGCTGCTCAGCGACGCGCCGGCACGCTTCTCCGACTCCTCGAAGCGCCGGTTGAACGTGTCGGCCTCGGCCCGCGAGAAGGCGGGAACCTTCAGGTGATAGCCGCGCTCGTGGTAGGCGGCGACTTCCGCTGCGCTCAATGCCGTGCCCATCACGGTCCTCCCTTTCCAGCTCGTCAGAATGCACTCGCCGGCCGCGCAAGGCCATAGTGGTCGCGCAGGGTCTGCCCCTCATAGGCGGTACGGAACAGGCCGCGCCGCCGCAGGATCGGGATCACCTCGGCGACGAAGACGTCGAGCATCGAGGGCAGCAGCGGCGGCATGACGTTGAAGCCGTCGGCCGCGCCCTCGTTGAACCATTCGACCATCAGATCGGCGATCTGCTCGGGCGTGCCCGCTGTCGTGTAGTGGCCGCGCGCGCCCGCGAGATAGGTGAGCAGCTGGCGCAAGGTCGGCGTCTCGCGCCGCACCAGGCCGACGATCACCTCGGTGCGGCTGCGCGCCGCCTCGACTGTATCCGGGTTGGGGAAGTCCTCGACCGACAGAGGCTTGTCCAGCGGCAGATGCGAGAAATCATGCCCGCCGAAGCGGCCCGACAGGCGCTTGCGGCCGATCTCGGGATCGGTCAGGTCATTGAGTTCGCGCGCCATGCGCCGCGCCTCTGCCTCGGTCGGAGCGATCAGCGGGCTCAAGCCCGGCAGGATCAGCGCCTGGTCGAGCGCGCGGCCTTCGGCTGAGACCAGCGCCTTGAGGTCGGCGTAGAACGCCTGCGCCGTCGCCTTCTCCATCTGCGCGGTGAAGATCGCCTCGGCGTGGCGCGCGGCGAAGCGGCGGCCGGTCTCGGACGAGCCGGCCTGGACGAAGACCGGCCTACCCTGCGGCCCGCGCGGTATGTTGAGCGGGCCGGCGACCTTGTAGTGTTCGCCGCGATGGTTGACCGGCCGGATGCGATCGGCACGCGCGTAAACACCGCTGGCGCGATCATCGACGATGGCGTCGTCGGCCCAGCTGTCCCATAGCGCCGTGACCACCGTCATGAACTCCTCGCCACGCGCGTAGCGGTCGGCGTGGCTGACCTGGCCCTCGCCGCCGTAGTTGCGCGCCGCCGCCGCGGCCCATGACGTCACGATGTTCCAACCGGCGCGACCACCGCTCATATGGTCGATCGAGGCGAACTGCCGGGCGAGGTTGAAGGGCTCGGTATAGGTGGTCGAGGCGGTGGCGATCAGGCCGATGCGCGCCGTCGAGACCGAGAGCGCCGCCAGCACGGTGAGCGGCTCCAGCCAAGTGCGCCCCGCCGCCACGCCGTCCTCGCCCATCGCCAGCTGGTCGGCGAGAAAGATCGAATCGAACAGCCCCGCCTCGGCCCGGCGTGCCAGGTCCTGGTAGTAGCCGATGTCGGTGAGCGCCAGCGGCGAGGACTGCGGATGCCGCCACGACGCCTCGTGGTGCCCGCGGCTCTGGATGAACAGGTTGAGGTGCATGCGCCGGGTCATGGCGGAACCTTACACCCTCTTGCCGACGGGACTGGTTTGCGCGATGACATTGGTGGCACCAACACCCTCGGGCGTCGGAGGGCCGTATGAGTGATACCGACACCAAGCCGACCACCAAGATCGAGCCGAAGACCGAGCGGCCGAAGCTCTATCGCGTGATCCTGGTCAACGACGACTTCACGCCGCGCGAGTTCGTCGTCGAAGTGCTGAAGGCGGTCTTCCGCATGACCGAGGAGCAGTCCTATCGCGTGATGATGACGGCCCATCGCCGCGGCGTCTGCGTCGTCGCGGTGTTCACCAAGGACGTCGCCGAGACCAAGGCGACCGCTGCCACCGACATGGGACGGCGCGCCGGCCATCCGCTGACCTTCACGACCGAGCCGGAGGAGTAGCGCCGCGCACGTAGCGCCGTGTGAGGATGCGCAGGCGGTCGCGGAAATGCGGCCGCAGGCGCGCGCTCCATTCGGTGTCGACCGCCGCTTTCCATGCCGCGCTCTCGGTCACCTCAGGCCCGCTCAGGTGATAGATCGCGACGTAGCGATGCGACCCGTCGGGATCCGGCCCGCTACGATAGCGCCGCGCCGCCAGCGTGCCGGGCACCTTCGACAGCAGTGGCAGATGCTCCTGGTCATACCAGGCGTTGAAGTCGGCCTCGTGCTCGGGCGCGACGTTCATGGCGTTGAGCAGGAAGCCGCCGGCGCCTGGCGGGGCCTTCGCCTCGCCCGGGGTGATCTGCTCGCCTTCGAAACGCAGCAGCTTGCGGCACATGCCGGTGACGCGCTTGGACCACACCGAGAGGTTCTCGTAGGCGATCGCCTCGTAGGGCGCGCTGCGCATCACGGCGAGCGAATCCAGATCGTAGGACGCGACCGCGACCGGCGAGCCGTCGACGTTCAGCCAGCGCTCGCACAGGCCGAAGCCGGGCACCCGCTCGCGCTCGGGGATGTGCTCGAGGTCGTACCAATCGTGGAACTCGTCCGCGTGCGCGGTCGAAAAATCGAAAGCGGCGACGAGCAAGCCCCTGGCCATGGAGCGGTTCCTCCGGTTGTTGCAGCGACATTACTCCCTTCCCCCGCCCCGGGCGCGCATAGCCGCCCAGCGGCTGGCGACCGCCATCGAGGATTGACGGCCCTGCGGCCGGGGCTACCCTCCCCCTACCAAGCCAGCAGGAGCACGTGAGCCATGACGGACAGGCTGATCTCCGGCGACAACCATATCGACCTCACCTATTGCCCGCCCGACCTGTGGTCGGAGGCTGCGCCCAAGAAGTGGAAGCTGCTGGCGCCGCGCTGCGAGGAGCTCGACGACGGCCTGCACTGGTTCGTCGAGGCGCAGGACAAGGGCATGTGGAACGGCGTCGGGCCGGGCTTCCTGAAGTACCAGCAGGGCTCGTTCCATCACGTCGACGAGATGCACGCCGCCGGCTTCCGCTGGGACTATCGACGGGGCGCCAAGCCGCGGCCGACCACGCCGGAGCTGCGCATCGCCGATCTCGATCGCGACGGCGTCGACGCCGAGATCGTCTATGGCTGCCTGATGATCAACGAGATGATCGCCGACCCTCAAATGCGGGGATGGTGCGACGGCATCTACAACGACTGGGTCGCCGACTTCGCCAAGCGCGCCGACGCCAAGCGCGTCTTCCCGCTGGCCATCGTGCCCAACCACGACCCCATCGCCGCCGCCGCCGAAGTGCGGCGCTGCGCCAAGATGGGCATCAAGGGCGGCGACCTCGCCTTCAAGCGCATGTCGCTGCCGCTGTGGCATCACGACTGGTATCCGCTGTGGGAAGCCGCCGCCGAGTGCCGGTTCCCGATCTCCTTCCACTCCACCGGCTTCAAGGCGCTGCGCGCGCCCGACACTCCGGCGATGGAGAAGGAGTACTTCACCGAGTACCGCTTGGTGCGCTCGGCGCTGTTCCAGCTCGACACCATGGAAGTGCTGGTCTCGATGCTCGCCTCGGGCGCCTGCGAGAAGTATCCCAACTTCAACTTCGTGCTGGGCGAATCGGGCTGCACCTGGCTGCCTTACGTCTTCGACCGCCTCGACACCGAATATCACGACCGCGCCCGCGCGCTCGGCTTCAAGATGAAGCCCTCCGACTATTTCCGCCGCCAGGGCTACGTCACCTACCAGCAGGACAAGTACCTCGAGCCGATCGTGCCGATGATCGGCGAGGACAACATCATCTGGGGCGCCGACTACCCGCACCCCGATTGCCTGTGGCCCGACTCGAAGAAGGTGCTCGACGAGAACCTGGCGAACTTCTCGCCGGCGGTTCGCAAGAAGATCACCAGCGAGAATGTGGCAAGGCTGTACGGACTGAATTAGCTCTACCTTCCCCCGGAGGGGGAAGGTGGCAGCGCGAAGCGCTGACGGATGGGGGATGTTGAAGACGGACTCCTCGTTCGTCTTCAACATCCCCCATCCGCCCTACGGGCGCCTTCCCCCTCCGGGGGAAGGTAAATTCTCTACGCGCGCCAGCGACTGAGATTGGCGGCGACGAAAGCGTCGTCGTGCAGCTCGGGGTAGGTCGCGTAGAGACGATCGATGCCCGCGCTCTGGCCCAGGCTGAGCGTCTCGTGCGGATCGAGGCAGTGCGTCGAGGTCATCAGACCTTGGCGGCGCAGGATCTCGTGGCAGCCGGGGATGCAGCCGGCGAAATCGTGGTCGACGTCGAAGACGACGCTGTTGCAGTCGGTGACGAATGAGTCGAGCGCCAAGGTCTCGGGCGTGACCGCCGCGCCGCTCGACACGGCGAGCTTCAGCCTCTCCAGCAGCTCGACGGCGCCACGCGTCCACACGCTCCAATGGCCGAGCAAGCCGCCGCGGAAACGCAAGGTGACCTCGCGGTTGCCGGTGCGCACGACCAGCGGCGTCACCAGATCGGCGACGATGTGATCGTCGTTGCCGGTGAAGAGCGTGATCCGCTCTTCCGCCTGGGCCTGGGCGATGCCGAAGGCGACGTCGAGCGTGCGGTAGCGGTTGAACGGCGCGACCTTGATCGCCACGACGTTGTCGATGGCGGCGAAGCGGCTCCAGAAGCCGCGCGACAGCTGGATGCCGCCCACCGCGGTTTGCAGGTAGAAGCCGACCAGCGGCATTTCCTTGGCCACCGCTGTGCAATGCTCGATCAGCTCGTCCTCGCTGGCACCCTTCAGCGCCGCCAGCGACAGCAGCACCGCGTGATAGCCCATGGCGCGCGCGGTGCGCGCCTCCTCGACCGCCTGCGCCGTCCTGCCGACGGCGCCGGCGATCATCACCAGCGGCCGGTCGGTCCATTCGCGCGCCGTCTCGATCGCCAGCTCCAGCACCGGCTTATACAGGCCGACCTCGCGGATCGCGAACTGCGTGGAATGCACGCCGACCGCCAGCCCGCCCGAACCGGCATCGACGTAGTAGCGGCTGATCGCGCGCTGCGAGCGCCTGTCGAACTGGCGATCGGCGTCGAGCGCCAGGGGATGCGCCGGGATCACCGCGCCGTGGCGCAGGATCGACAGGACGGGCGCCGGGAGGTCGCGCCAGTGGAGAGCGGAGGCCAGTGTCATGGCGCCATCGTAACGCAGGATGGCGTCCTGTTTGAAGTCAGGCGCGTCGCTTTGTCAGCAAATGCACGATGCCGAGCGCTATCAGCGCCACCACCGCCGCGACGCCCGCCCCCGCCAGGATACGCAGCATGCGCGTCTCGAGGCCAAGCCCATTGTTCTGGGCAAGCACGCCCGCTGCGATACCGATGCCGATGCATGCGGCAGGAAGCCATTTCGGCGCGGTCATTCGAATTGTCCCCCAAATGGCCCGGCAACCGGGACATGCTACCCCAACTCCGGCCCGGCCAGCGCGAAGACGTGGCTCGGATCGTCCAGGCCCTTCGCGGTGCCCAGGGTCATGCGCATATAGGCGCGGGGCGTCTGCCCGCCCTGTCCCTCGATCCACTTGCGCACATCGCGATGGGCTTCCGGCACGTCGATGATGAACGGGCCCGCCGCCGACGTCGTCGCCCTGGCGATCAGCGCCAGCGCGACCGGCTCGCTGTCGGCGATCACCGGGCCGATCGAGGTGGCGACACGACCCTCGCGGCCCAGCGCATAGCCGGTGATCGCACCCGATGGCGTCTGGGCGATCCAGGCGAGGCCGGGCTGGCGCAGCAGAAGATGCGCCAGGATCGTGGGTCGCTCCATGCCGCTGAGCGACCGGTCGTAGGTCGCGAGCTTCGACAGATCGGCGATCGTCGCCGGCCGAATCTCGATGCCCTGAGGCGGCGCCACCGTGTTCTTCGCGGCGTCGAGATGCCAGCGCCGGATCGAGTAGAGGTCGTGGAATCCCAACGGCAGGTAGATCGGCCGGCCAAGCTCGGTGGCATCGAGCCCGGCGACGGCGCCCATCTCGCGCACGTCGGCGATGCAGCGCTTGAGCAGCCCTGTACCTGCGCCGCCGCGCCGACGATCCTTCGTCACCAGCACCATGCTGATCCACGCCAGGCGCTGACCCAGCGGCAGCACCAGCGAGCTCGCCTGCCATGTGCCATCGGGGCCGACGAGGCCGAAGCCGCGGCCGGCGCCCAGCATGAAGCGCCAATCGGCGACGTTCTGGTTCCAGCCGGCCTCGATCGACAGCGGCCATACCGCTTCGGCGTGCTCGGCCTCGATGGGCCGCACGTCGAGCAGGTCAGTACTTGCCATCGCGCACCTCGTAGTGCGTCGGCTTGTTGTGCGTGGCCATATCGCGCGACAGCCAGTCGGCGTTCCACTCGATCATGGTCTTGAGCGGCACACTCGGCGCACCGAACTCCTTGACCATGCGTGCGGCGTTGTTGATCCAGCCGGTCGGCGCCGGCTTGCCGGTGAAACTCGGCGCTCTGCCGAGTAGCTTGCCGAACTCGCTCGCGACGGCGGCGACTTCGAAGGTCTCGGGCCCGGTGACGTTGATCGGCGAGGTCGGCGTCGTGGCGTGCGCAAGGCAGCGCAGCGCCACCTCGTTGGCGTCGCCCTGCCAGATCACATTGGCGTGGCCCATCGACAGATCGATGGTCTCGCCGTCGCGCACCTTGCGGCCGATGTCGTGCAGCACGCCGTAGCGCATGTCGATGGCGTAGTTCAGACGGAACAGCCGGCCGGGCGTGCCATGCCGCGCCGAGAAATAGGAGAACATGTGCTCGCGGCCGGCGCAGGAATTGGCGTAGTCGCCTGGCGGCGGCACCGCCGGCATGTCCTCCGTCGCGCCACCGCTCTCGACCGGCACGAAGGGATAGACGCAGCCGGTCGAGAAGACGGTGATGCGAGACGACTTGAACACCTCCGCCACCATCGCCGGCACCTGCACATTCATCGCCCAGGTCAGCGGTACGTCGCCTGTGGCGCCGAACTTTCGGCCGGCCATGAACACGACATTGGGCAGCTTGGGCACTGCCTCGAGCGCCGACCGATCGAGCAGATCGGCCTGCAGCGTCTCGACGCCGGCCTTCTCCAAGGACTCCCGCACACCCTTCTCGCTGAAGCGCGCCACGCCGACCACGCGCCGATCGGGCACGGCGCGCTTGGCCAGCCGCGCCAAGGTCGGGCCCATCTTACCGGCGACGCCCAGCACGAGGATGTCGCCCGGCGCCTTCGCCAGATCGGCGATCAGCCGCGGCGAGGGCGTGGTCATGAAATCTTCCATCGCCTCGACCGTGTCGAAGCGCTTCGGCAACGTGCTCATGCGGCGGCCTTCAGTTTCTCGCGGGGCGCCGGCGCCATCGGGCGCAGCGCGGTGAAATCGAGATCGGCGCCGACGGCGAAGCCGGGGCAGCCGAGCGAGCCCAGCATGATCGTGCCGCCCTTGGCGCGCAGCCGCGCCGGGCGGTCCGGCAGTTTCTCGTAGAGAAGCGGATGCGCGGCGACAAAGGCGTTCTGCTCGGTGTCCGACGCGCTCGACATGCCGTCGATGAAGTGATGCGCGTTGCGCTCGACATGGGTCATGCCCAGCAGCGAGACCAGGGCGAGGTCCTGCTGCACGCTGATGCCGGGCTGCGTGGTGAGGTCCTCGGCCGACATGAAGTGCCCGGGCCCGAGCTTCGCCACGCGCGCGGCGTTGAGGATCGACTTGTAGAAGCCCTTGCAGTTCTTGCTCGACACGCCGGCATAGCCCAGCGCGAGCGCGCGCGGGAAGGTCGAGAGCTCGCCGTCGGACTCATCGATGATCACCGGCCGGTACTTCGCGAGATCGGTCACCGGCCGGCTGAGCGCGTTCTGGCGCTTGATCGGCTGCTCGATGAACAGCGTGCGCTTCACCATGTTGGACAGCGACGGCGACTCCTCGACCTTGCGCCATAGCTCGACGATGCCCTCGACATCGTCGTACTGCTCGTTGCCGTCGAAGGTGACACGGTAGTCGCCGGCGCCCCGGTCGAGCACCGCGGCGATGCGCGTGAGCCGATCGAGATCGGCCGCGACATTGCCGCCGACCTTGAGCTTGTAGTAGCGGCCGCCGTAATAGGTGACGACCTCCTCCAAGGTCTCAGGCAGGCCGTCGTTGACGCGCTCCGATACTGGACGGTCGGCGGCGGTGAGCGGATCGACGAGCCCGACAGTGTGACGAAGCGCGATGCTGTCGGCAGGCTTTAGGCCGGCGAGGAAGCGTGCGAGATGGCCGGCCTCGATGTCGGGCGTGAGATCGGTGGCGGTGATCCCCGGCACGTTGGCGGCGATCATCGCGGCGAAGGACTGGCCGGTCGCCTTGCCCAGCGCGTCGAGGATCGCGCGGTCGATCAGAGCAGGTCCGTAGGACGACACCAGCGGATTGAGACCCAGCGCCTCGCCGCGCGCGATCTGCTGGCGGTAGGTATTGGCGTAGAGGCCGAACGGCGTATCCCAGCCGCGCGCCTGGTAGTGCTCGATGGCGATCTGCAGCGCCTGGCGCAGCTGGTCGAGATTCTGCGCGTCGCTAAAGGCCGGACTCTTCTCGAACCACTTCGCGCCCAGCGCCTCCGCCGCGACGCCTTCGCTGGTCCGACCATCCTCCAGCCCGATGCGCACGCGCAAGATCGCCTGCGTGCCTTCGGTGACGGTGATCACCCCGAAGCGGAACGGCAGGCGCAATTTGTGGTCGCGCTCGAAACGGTCGGCGGCCTCCAGTCTCACCTTCACGACGCGTGCTCCATCAGCCCCTGGACATAGCCGATCATGCGCGCGGCGCAGGTCGGGCCATCCGGTTCATAGACGAAGGGTTCCATGGCGATCCAGCCGGTATAGCCTGTGTCCTTCAAGGCGCGAAGCACCGGCGCGAACTTGTCGTCGCCCTGCCCCGGCCCGCGCCGATTGCGATCGTTGAGCTGCACATGCGCCAGCAGCCCGCTGGGCATCCACCTCCGGATCGCATCGGTTGGCGGCTCGGGCTCCTCGTGCGCGGCCGCCAGGGTATCGATCATCGTGCGCAGCGCCGGATTGCCGGTGCGGCGCACGACCTCCGCCGCTTCGGCCAGCGTGTTGATCAGATTGCAGTCGGGGCGGGCTAGCGGCTCGATGCAGTAGGTCACGCCCGCCTGACCGGACTCCGAGGCCGCGATGCGCCAGGCCTCCTCGGCGCGCTTGGCGTCATCGACTTCGGTGACGCGCCGCTGCGCCGGTGAGCCGTGCACGAGATAGTCGCCGCCCAGCTCGGCGCACAGCTCGACCAGCGCGCGCAGGACATCGACGCTCTTGCCCCAGACCGTGCGGTCGGCGGTGGTGATCGACAATCCGGCGGGCGCGGCGAGCAGCCAATGCAGGCCGCTGACTGCGATGCTTTCGCCGGCGCAGGCGGTGCGGATCTCGGCGCGCTGGGCGGCCGTCATCGCATAGGCCTCGTCGCCGAAGGTGAAGGGCGCGACCTCCAGGCCTTGGTAACCCAGCGATCGCGCCAGCGCGCATTGGCGCGCGAAGGGCAATTCGCGGATCACTTCATTGCACAGCGACAGTTTCACGGAATATCATCACTCCGGCGCGGGACGGGGGCGCATGATAGCAGAGAGATCGAGGCGATGACGCTGCGCGCACTCGCAGGCCGGTACTGGCCGACGCTGGCGCTCTTCGCGCTGCTGCTGGCGCTGTGGCAACTCGCCGTCACCGCCCTGGAGATCCGCCCCTACCTGCTGCCGCCACCGCGCATGGTGTGGAACGCCCTGTGGCACGCCGACTTCTCGTGGTGGCCGCATCTGTGGATCACCAGCCTGGAGATAGTCGGCGCGTTCTTCATCGCGGCCATCGTCGGCGTGGCGCTGGGCACCGCCATCGCCTGGTCGCCGCTGATCGCCAATGCGCTGATGCCGTTCCTGGTCCTGGTCAACACGCTGCCCAAGGTGGCGATCGCGCCGCTGCTGCTGATCTGGATCGGCTACGGCATCGTGCCCACCATGGTGATGGGCGCGCTGATCGGCTTCTTTCCCGTCGTCATCAACACCGCCGTCGGCCTGTCGCAGGTCGACACCGACATGCTCGATCTCGGCCGCGTCTTCTCGGCGCCGAAGTGGAAGATCTTCCTGAAGATCCGCATGCCCAACGCGCTGCCCTATATCCTGAGCGCGCTGAAGATCACCGCGACGGCCGCCGTGGTCGGCGCCATCGTCGGCGAGTTCGTGGCCTCGCAGGCCGGGCTGGGCTACATCATCGCCAACACGCAGAGCAGCATGAACACCGCCGTGGCCTTCGCCGCGCTGATCTGGATCTCGGCGATCGGCCTGGCGCTCTATGGTGTGGTGGTCCTGGCGGCGCGCTTCTGGGCGCCGTGGGCTGAAGGCGTGGAGTGAACGAGGCAACGAGGGAGAGGCAACATGCTGAGGATGGGATCGATCGCGCTGGCGGCGCTGCTGGCGATGGCCAGTGCCGCGTCGGCGCAGGAGAAGGTCACCTTCGCGCTGAACTGGTTCGCGGTCGGCGACCACGCCGCCTACTGGGTGGCGCTGGAGAAGGGCTACTACAAGGCCAAGGGCCTCGACGTGACGCTCGAGAACTCCAAGGGCTCGGGCGACTCGATCGCCAAGGTCGATACCGGCCGCGCCGACGCCGGCCTGGCCGACGCCGCCGTGGTGATCGCCTCGCGCGCTCGCGGCACGACGGTGCAGGTGGTCGGCATGGTGTTCGACAAGACGCCGATGAACTTCTTCAGCCTCGCCAGCAAGCCGCTGAAGACGCCCAAGGACCTCGAGGGCAAGACGCTCGGCGCGCCGCCGGGCGACAGCCAGCGCCAGATGTTCCCCGCCTTCGCCAAGCTCAACGGCGTCGACGCCGCCAAGGTCTCGTGGGTCAACATCGAGCCGGCGGCCAAGATCGCCGCGGTGGCCGAGAAGCGCATGGACGGCGTCGGCGACTACTCGACCGGCCTGCCGCTCTACGAGAAGGCCGCCGGCAAGGGCAACGTGGTGATGATGAACTGGGCCGATTTCGGCTTCGACATGTACTCGATGTCGATCATCGCCAGCGCCAAGACGATGAAGGAACGGCCGGCCGTGCTGAAGGCTTTCCTCGAGGCCTCCTACATGGGCTGGCGCGACGTGATCGCCGATCCGAAGGCGGCGATGGAGATCTTCAAGAAGCGCGTGCCGGAGGTCGACGTCGAGCTGATGACGCCGAACATGCTGCTGGGCATCGCGCTGATGAAGACCGAGCGCTACGCCAAAGGCGGCATCGGCTGGATCGACGAGAAGAAGATGTGCGACTCGGTCGAGCTGGTGAACACCTATATGGGCCTGCCGCAAAAGGTCGAGTGCAAGGACGTGTTCAACGCCGCGTTCTTCACCAAGGTCGAGATGCCGAAGTGATCGTCCGTCATACCTTCCCCCGGAGGGCAGGGCTATCGCATATGAAAAAAGAGGCTGAGAAGGAAGTCGTCGTTCCATCCGGCGCGAAGGATTTTGCGTCGCATGGAGGCAGGATAGGGACATGCCTGC
>JALHMM010000139.1 GCA_022844045.1 Reyranellaceae bacterium
CCCGGCCGCCCCGCCCCCGGCGGCGCCGGGGCTGAACACCGGCGACACCGCCTGGATGCTGACCTCGGTGGCGCTGGTGCTGATGATGACCATTCCCGGCCTGGCGCTGTTCTACGGCGGCATGGTGCGCAAGAAGAACGTGCTGGCCACGGCGATGCAGAGCTTCGCCGTCTGCTGCCTGGTGACCGTGCTCTGGATGGTCGT
This sequence comes from Reyranellaceae bacterium, assembly GCA_022844045.1. Classification (GTDB taxonomy): domain Bacteria; phylum Pseudomonadota; class Alphaproteobacteria; order Reyranellales; family Reyranellaceae; genus JAFAZJ01. Next base: position 205 of record JALHMM010000139.1, read on the forward strand.
CGGCTACAGCCTCGCCTTCACCGGTGAGGGCTCCTACATCGGCAGCCTGTCGCGCTTCTTCCTCAAGGGCATGGAGATCGACAAGGCGCATTCGCTGGCGGCGACGATTCCCGAGCCGCTGTTCATGACCTTCCAGATGACCTTCGCGATCATCACCCCGGCGCTGATCGCCGGCGCCTTCGCCGAGCGCATGAAGTTCAGCGCCATGCTGTGGTTCATGGGCCTGTGGTCGATCCTGGTCTACGCGCCGGTCGCGCACTGGGTGTGGGGCGGCGGCTTCCTCGGCGGCGCGGGCGTGCTCGACTATGCCGGCGGCACCGTGGTGCACATCAACGCTGGCGTCGCGGGTCTCGTCTGCGCCTACGTGCTGGGCAAGCGCAAAGGCTACGGCAACGACAACATGGCGCCGCACAACCTCGTGCTGTCGCTGATCGGCGCCTCGCTGCTGTGGGTCGGCTGGTTCGGCTTCAACGCCGGCTCGGCGGTGGGTGCCAGCCCGAACGCCGCCATGGCGATGGCCGTGACGCAGATCGCGGCCGCCGCGGCCGGTCTGTCGTGGATGTTCGCGGAGTGGGCGCTGCGCGGCAAGCCCAGCGTGCTCGGCATCATCTCCGGTGCCGTCGCCGGCCTGGTGGCGATCACGCCTGCGTCGGGCTTCGTCAACGCCACCGGCGCGCTGGTCATCGGCCTGGTCGCCGGCGTGGTCTGCTTCTGGGGCGCCACGACGCTCAAGAAGATGATGGGCTACGACGATTCTCTCGACGCCTTCGGCGTGCACGGCGTGGGCGGCATCGTTGGCGCGATCCTCACCGGCGTCTTCGCCGTCGGTGTGATCGGTGGCCCGATCGACGCTTCAGACCTCTCCAAGGGCCTGAAGTCGGGCCTGATCGACGGCAACGCCAAGCAGGTGCTGATCCAGCTCGAGGGCATCGTCGCCACCATCATCTGGTGCGGCGTCATCACCTTCGTGCTCCTCAAGATCATCGACGTCACCATCGGCCTGCGCGTCAACCAGGAGCAGGAGGTCGAAGGCCTCGACATCAACCTGCACGGCGAGACCGTGCACTGAGCTTGGCCGGGCGCGGCCCAGGATCACCAGGTCGCTCGCGCCCCGCCTGATAGTTCCCTCCGCCGTCGGGCTTCGCACACCCGTCGGCACCTGAAGGCCCGATGCTTCGGCATCGGGCCTTTTTTCTTTTGCCCAAGGATTGATCACAATCTGCCTGCGTCGCGGGCGATTCTCGGCTTTCGCGTGGAATGACGGCCTGCTATCCGTGGTCAAACGGTCGGCGCCCTGCTTGTCGGCGAGGCGGCCTCGGAGGGAGCAGCGAATGAAGCTCATCAGCGCGATCATCAAGCCGTTCAAGATCGACGAGGTGCGTGACGCGCTGACCGGCATCGGAGTCATGGGCCTGACGGTCAGCGAGGTCAAAGGCTATGGCCGACAGAAAGGCCAGACGGAGATTTATCGCGGCGCCGAGTACGTGATCAGTTTCCTGCCCAAGGTGAAGATCGAGGTCGTGGTCAGCGACACCGAGGTCGAGCGCGTCGTCGAGGCGATCAAGAAGGCCGCCCATACCGGCAAGATCGGCGACGGCAAGATCTTCGTCTGGCCCTGCGAGCAGGCGATCCGCATCCGCACCGGCGAGTCGGGCACCGACGCGCTCTAGACGACAAGAAGAAACGGGGGGGAAACCATGAGCGCATTCGCCACGAGCGCATTCGCAAGGGGCCTGACGGCCGCTGCTCTCTGCGGACTGATCTCGAGCCCGGCATTGGCCCAGCAAGCGCCGGCCAAGATCGACAGCGGCGACACCGCCTGGATGATCGTCGCCACGGCCCTCGTGCTGCTGATGAGCCTGCCCGGCCTGGCGCTGTTCTACGCCGGCATGGTGCGCAAGAAGAACGTGCTGGCGACCACAGCGCAGACCCTGGCGACCGCGGCTCTGGCGACGGTGCTGTGGGTGGTCGTGGGCTACTCGCTGGCCTTCTCGGGCAGCGGCGCCTGGATCGGCGATCTCGGCCGCTTCCTGATGGGCGGCATGACCGTCGAGTCGATCCACCCCAACGCCAAGACCATCCCCGAATCGGTCTTCGCCTTCTACCAGATGACCTTCGCCATCATCACCCCGGCGCTGGTGCTGGGCGCCGTGGCCGACCGCATGAAGTTCAGCGCCATGCTGTGGTTCATGGGGCTCTGGCTGCTGGTCGTCTACGTGCCCATGGCGCATTGGGTATGGGGCGGCGGCTTCCTGCAGACCGACGGCGTGCTCGACTTCGCCGGCGGCATCGTCGTGCACATCAATGCCGGCATCGCTGGCCTGGTGGCGGCGATCATGCTCGGGCCGCGCCGCAACTACGGCCACGAGAACATGGCGCCCTACAATCTGGTGCTCGCCGTGATCGGCGTGTCGCTGCTGTGGGTCGGCTGGATGGGCTTCAACGGCGGCTCGGCGCTCGCCGCCGACGGCCGCGCCGGCATGGCGATGCTGGTCACCCATGTCGCGGCCGCCACCGCGGCGCTGGCCTGGATGTTCGCGGAGTGGCTGACCATGGGTAAGCCCAGCGTGCTCGGCATCATCTCGGGCGCGGTGGCCGGGTTGGGCAGCATCACGCCGGCCGCCGGCTTTGTCGGCATCGGCCCGGCGCTGATCATCGGCCTCGTCGCCGGTGTGGCGTGCTTCTACGCCTCGACGGCGCTGAAGAAGCGGCTGGGCTACGACGACTCGCTCGACGTCTTCGGCGTGCATGGCGTCGGCGGCATCATCGGCACCATTGGCGCCGGCGTCTTCGCCGCCAGCTTCATCGCCGGCCCCGAGATCAAGGGCCTGTGGTTCGACGGCAACGGCAAGCAGGTGCTGACCCAGCTCAAGGGCATCGTCGTCTGCCTGGTGTGGTCGGGCGCGCTGACCTGGGTGATCCTGATGATCATCAAGGCCACGATCGGCCTGCGCGTCACCAACGAGCAGGAGATCGAGGGCCTCGACCTGCACCTTCATGGCGAGCGGGTGGAGTAACTCTAGTACCTCACCCTGAGGAGCCCTGCGAAGCAGGGCGTCTCGAAGGGTGGGCTACCACCTCGCTGTTGCCCACCCTTCGAGACGCGCCCATCGGCGCTCCTCAGGGTGAGGCTGGATGCCACGATCGCGCCGTTTTCCCGGGCGATGTGGTAGAGGAGTCCGGCGCCGACGATCGGCGCCGGTCCGTGCCCTCGGAGTCGCGCGCCATGATCAAGTTGTTCTCCTCCCTCGCGCTTACCGCCGTAGCCTTGGCCGCCTGCGGCGACGCTGGCTCCTCGCGTGGTGGCGGCGGCGGTGGCTTCTACGAGGCGGTCGATCCGGTGGCTGACGGTGTGGCCTCCGCCTTCCGCCGCCCGATCCGGGAAGCCGACGTGCAAAGCGTGCTCGCGGCGCATGTCCGCAGCCCGCTCTATGGCGAGATGGCCCAGCAGACCCTGCGCAAGAACAACTGCGCCCCGTCGGGCACCTGCACCGTGCGCACCCTGCTGATCCGTGTCGACGGCACCGGCAAGCCGTCCAGTGACCCGCCGTCCTGCGGCCTGATCGTCAGCCAGATCAGCGGCCAGAGCCTGCAATCGGTACGCTGGGAGCGCACCTCAGGTCCCTGTGGACGCACCTGAGGCCTGTCAACAAGCCTTCATAAATCGTTTACATCCGACCGCTAGAGAACCTGCACGCCCGCAACATCGGCGTGGAGGTTCGGCATGCTCGTGCTCGAAGGTGTTTCGCGTCGCTTCGGCACCAAGCTTGCGGTCGATGACATCAGTCTCCAGTTCGGCGATGGCGGCTTCGTCGGCGTGATCGGCCGCTCCGGCGCCGGCAAGTCGACCTTGCTGCGCATGGTCAACCGTCTGGTCGAACCCAGCGCCGGACGCATCCTGCACCATGGCGTCGACGTCACGACGCTGAAGGGCGCCGAGCTGCGCGCCTGGCGGGCGCGGTGCGCCATGATCTTCCAGCAGTTCAACCTGGTCGGCCGCCTCGATGTTCTGACCAACGTGCTGATGGGCCGGCTCAACAAGGTCTCGACCGCGCGCGCCGTGCTCAAGCTGTGGAGCGACGAGGACAAGGCGCTGGCGCTCGCCGCGCTCGAGCAATTTGGCATCGCCAATATCGCCGCCCAGCGCGCCGAGTCGCTGTCGGGCGGCCAGCAGCAGCGCGTGGCGATCGCCCGCGCCCTGGTGCAGGAGCCCGACCTGATCCTCGCCGACGAACCGGTGGCCTCGCTCGACCCGCGCAACACGCGCCTGGTGATGGACGCGTTGCGGCGCATCAACAAGCATTTCGGCATCTCGGTCGTCTGCAACCTGCACTCGCTCGACCTCGCGCGCGAATACTGCGACCGGCTGGTCGGCATCGCCCATGGTCGCCTGGTGTTCGACGACGTGCCGGCGGCACTCACCGACGCCATCGCGCGCGACCTGTACGGCCTGGAGGCCGACGAGGTGGTCGACGCGCCCGCGCCAGCGCCGCTGCCTGACGGCGTCGCCGTCGCCGCCTGATTCCAACTTGCCGTTCGCCTGCGTCGTCCCCAGTGGAGAACTGACATGATCATCCGCCGCCACATGCTTGCCCTCTCCGCTGGCGCCGCCGCGCTCAGTGCCGTGCCGGCCTTCGCCCAGAGCTGGAAGAGCAGCCATCCCGAGCTCGTGATGGCGATCGTGCCAGCCGAGAATGCCTCGGGCGTCACCGAGCGGTTCGGGCCGTTTGTCGAGTACTTGTCGAAGGAACTGGGTGTGAAGGTCACGCTGCGCATTGCCAACGACTACGCCGCCGTGATCGAAGGCCAGCGCGCCGCCAACATCCATATCGCCTTCTATGGTCCGGCATCCTATGCGCGGGCCTTCATCACCGGTGTGAAGGTCGAGCCTTTCGTCACGGCGCGCAACGCCGATGGCTCGCTCGGCTTCTATTCGGTGACCTATGTCCTCGCCAAGAGCCCGTACCAGAAGATCGCGGATCTCAAGGGCAAGACTCTGGGGCTGGTCGACCCCAATTCCACATCGGGCAACCAAGCGCCGCGCTTCTTCCTCAACCGCGACGGCTACGACGTCGACAAGTTCTTCGGCAAGCACGTCTACGCGGGGAGCCACGAGAACGCCATCCTGGCGCTCGTGCAGGGAACGGTCGACGCCGCCGCCAACTGGTGGAACGCCGATGACGACTCCAATCTCACGCGGATGCTGAAGAAGGGCATGCTCAAGAACGCCGACGGCACGGCGATGACGCAAGCCGACTTCCGCATCGTCTACAAGTCTGACCTGCTGCCGGGCAGTCCGTTCGCCTATCTGACCGCGCTGCCCAATGACCTCAAGGCCGCCATCAACAAGGCTTTCGTCGAGTCGCCAGTCAAGGCCAAGGCGGCCTTCGACAGGCTGTCCGACGGCAAGGATCTCGGCTTCGCGCCGATGACCGCGAAGGACTACGAGCCGATGGTGCAGATGGTCCGCTACGTCGACGAGATGCGGAAGAAGCGCTCGTAGCTCGCCGTAGGCTTACATTGTGACTACCGCGATCCAGCGTCTGCCCGAAGCGCAGGAGCGGGCGTTGGCGCGGGCCTACGCCGAGGCCGTCTCGGCGCGGCGCCTGCGCGTGGCCCTGGGTGGCGTCATCCTTGTCATCCTGGTCGTGATGTCGGCGCACACCAGCGAGGTCGATCTCGCGGTGTTCTTCTCGCGCATCGGCAGCGTCGGCGACTATTTCGACCGGCTGTTGCGGCTCGACAGCGGGGCACGGGTCTGGACCGATTTCGGCGAGTGGTTCTGGGGCCTGGGGCGGTGGTCGCGGCTGCTCTTCGACACGCTGCTGATCGCCTATCTCGGTACCTTCCTCGGCGCCATCGGTGGCTTCTGCCTGTGCTTCGTCGCGGCCGAGAATCTCACCAGGTCGAGGACGCTGCGTTTCGCCGCCCGGCGTTTCCTCGAGGCCTGCCGCACCGTGCCGGAGATCGTCTTCGCGCTGATCTTCGTCGTCGCCTTCGGGCTTGGCGCGCTGCCCGGCGTTCTGGCGATCATGATCCACACGCTGGGTGCGATGGGTAAGCTGTTCGCCGAGGTTGTCGAGAACATCGACATGAACCCGGTCGAGGGCGCCACGGCGTCGGGCGCGACCTGGACGCAGACCGTGCGCTTCGCCGTCGTGCCGCAGGTGCTGCCGAATTTCGCGTCCTACGCGCTGCTGCGTTTCGAGATCAACGTGCGCGGCGCCGCCGTGATGGGCTTCGTCGGCGCCGGCGGTATCGGCCAGGACCTCGTCGAGTCGATCCGCAAGTTCCATTACTCCGATGTCAGCGCGATCCTGCTGATCATCATCGCCGCCGTCATGGTGATCGATCTGCTGACCGAATGGCTGCGCCATCGCCTGATCGGTGTGATGCGATGAAAAGCCCACTGCGGCAAGCCGCGCGCTCCGATCGCGTCGGCCTGCAGGGCCGTCATCCGCTGGTCTTCCGGCCCTCGCCGAAGGGCCGCGCCGTGACGATCGCGATCGTGCTGGGTCCGCTCGCCTTGTCAGCCTATGCGATGTGGCGACTGGAGTTCTCGTTCGACCGCATCGGCTCCGGCCTGGTGCGGCTCGGCTATTTCCTGCAACTCATGGTGCCGCCCAGTCACGGCGGCAAGCTGACGCTCTATCTCGGCGCGCTGGCCGAGACGCTCGCCATCGCGTTCCTCGGCACCTTGCTCGCGGCAGTACTGGCGCTGCCGGCCGGCGTGTTGGCGGCCAAGAACGTGGTCGCCAACCGTATCTTCCACTTCTTCATCCGCCGCAGCCTCGATACGGTGCGCGGTGTCGACACGCTGATCTGGGCGTTGATCTTCGTCAGCGCCGTCGGCCTGGGTCCCTTCGCCGGCATGCTGGCTATCGCCGCGGCCGATTTCGGCGCCTTCGGCAAATTGTTCTCCGAGGCGATCGAGAACAGCGATCGCAAGCCGGTCGAGGGCGTGGTCGCCAGCGGCGGTGGCGAGCTTCACGCCGTGCGCTTCGGCGTGCTGCCCCAGGTCTTCCCCGTGATGCTGAGCCAGGTGCTCTACTACATCGAGTCCAACACGCGCTCGGCGACCATCATCGGTATCGTCGGCGCCGGCGGCATCGGCTTGCACCTGGCCGAGGAGATCCGCACCCTGGAATGGGATCGCGTCGCCTTCCTTGTGCTGATGATCCTGGTGACCGTGGCGGCGATCGACTTCATCTCCGGCCGCCTGCGCTTCGCCATCATCGGACGCCGCGTCGCCGCGCCAGGCTGAGGCGGCGCGGCCCAGCCGGCGGACGCGAATCGTCCCACAACGCATCGCCGTTCCCCGATAGCCGCACGGGGCCATAGGGCTACCGAATCGCCGCCGACCACGGCGCTTCGCAGGGATCAGGGACGCGTTTCTGCAACCCTCTGGAATCTATGTTAAAAAAGCCCTGTAAGTGGTTCTTGTAATTGACACTATCGTCCATTAGTGTGCCCGCATACGCCGTTCCCCCCAACGGCACAAGGCTTGGGCACTCGTTGTTTCTGGTCGCGGCCGGCGCCAAGCTGGCCGGGAATGGACTGAAAGCGATAGGAAACATGATCAATCCGCGTCTTGCCCAGGATCTCAACGAATACCCCTTCGCGCGGCTCAACGAGTTGATCGCTGATCTGCCGGCGCCCAAGAACCCCATCATCATGTCGGTCGGCGAACCGCAGGGGCCGGTGCCGCAGTTCGCCCGCGATATCGTCGCGCGCGACCTGTCGCTGTCGAACAAGTACCCGCCCAACCAGGGCACCCCTGAATTGTGCCAGGCGATCGCCGGCTGGCTGACGCGGCGCTACGGCCTGCCCGAGGGCCTGGTACAGTGGAATCGCCACGTGCTGCCGCTCGCCGGCTCCAAGGAGGGCGTCTACAACATCGCCACCGTCGCGCTGCCGCCCGAGAAGAACGGGCGCAAGCCGGTCGTGCTGATCCCCAATCCGTTCTACCAGGCCTATCTCGGCGGCGCGGTGCTGGCCGGCGGCGAGACGGTGTTCCTCAACACCAACGCCGAGAACGGCTTCCTGCCGGATTTCGACGCGGTGCCGCTGGAGACCTGGAAGCGCACGGCGCTGGTCTATCTCTGCTCGCCGGGCAATCCGCAGGGTGCTTCCGCCTCGATCCCCTACATTCAGAAGCTGATCGAGCAGTGCCGTCGCCACGATGCGATCCTGGCGCTCGATGAGTGCTACGCCGAGATCTACAACGACAAGCCGCCGTCGGGCGGCCTGCAGGCGGCGGCGGCGATGGACGAGACCGGCGGCAAGGACCCGTTCGCCAACGTCGTCGTGTTTCATTCCCTGTCCAAAAGGTCGAACGCGGCCGGCTTGCGGTCGGGCTTCGCCGCCGGCGATCCCAAGGTCATCGCCATGCTGCTGCGCTGGAAGACCTATGGTGGACCGCAGGTGCCGCTCGCCATCCAGAACGCCGCCGCGGCGCTGTGGGGCGAGGAAAGCCACGTCGCGGCGATTCGCGGCGAGTATCAGGCGCGCTTCCAGGCCGCGAAGTCGATCCTGCACAACAAGGGCGGCTTCTTCATGCCCGATGGCGGCTTCTTCCTCTGGCTCGATGTCGGCGATGGTGAGAAGGCCGCGCGCACGCTATGGACCGAGGGCGGTATCAAGGTGCTGCCGGGCGGCTACGTCTCGCGCGCCGTCGACGGCGTCAATCCGGGCCAGCGCTATGTCCGCGTCGCGCTGGTGCAGGATCTCGACACCACCCGGCGCGCGCTGACCCGCATGTCGGAGCTGCTGTAGACCATGGCGCTGGCGTCGCTGAAAGATACGGTGAGTTCGGCGCGCGGCGGCTTCCTGCCGCCGGGCGCGACGCTGTTCTTCCGTCAGCGCGCCATGGAGGTACTGGGCGTCGCCACCGTCGTGCTGGGTATGGCCGGGCTGATCGCGCTGATCACCTATCACGCCACCGATCCGTCGCTGAACCGCGCCACCGGCTTCGCGCCCAACAACCTGCTGGGCTTCGCCGGCGCCGCCTTCGCCGACCTGATGATGCAGGGGGTCGGCCTGGGCGCCTTCCTGCTGCCGATCGCGGCGATCGCCTGGGGCGTGATGCTCGCGCGCCACCATGTCCTGCATTTCTTCGGCTTGCGTCTGGCGCTGCTGCTGGCCGCGGTGCTGCTCGCCGCGACCGCCGCCGGGCGCCTCTCCGATATCGGCCAGTGGACGCCGCATGCCGGTCCCGGTGGCGTCACCGGCGCGGCGCTGGCGAAGTACGTCACCGAGATCGTGCTGACCTATAGCGACGGTGGCCCGCTGCATGTCGTGGCGCCACTCGGCGCGCTGCTCGCTGTGGCGCTGATGGTGCCGGTCATGGGCATGCGGCGCGGCCACCTGCCGTTCATCTTCCGTGTGCTGTTCCTGCCGCTGAAGATCTTGCGGTGGCTGTGGCGCGCCGCCGTGGCGCTGTGGCGCGGCCGCCCCGATCAGTTCGACGAGCACGCGCCGCCGCCCGAGCCGCCCGTGGGCTACGCCACGATCCCGGGCGAGATCGACGCCTCGCAATACGATCCCGCGCGCTTCCAGCCGATCCCCGAGGAGGAGCGGCCGCTGCCGCCGCGCGACACGCTACTGGTCGACGCGCCGCTCGCGCCGATCGCGGAGCTGAAGTACCCTGACGGCGAGGTCGAGACGATCCCCGAGATCGACGACGCGCACCAGCGCCGCGAGCGTAGCTGGCTGCCGGGTTGGCTGCGTCGGCGCCGTGAGCCAGCGCCGGCCGAGTACGAGGAGATTGGCGCCCCCGAGGAGCGCATCGAGCCGATGCTGATGCGCCCCGCCGCGGCCCAGCAAGTCGCGCCACCGCTCGAGGAGCCGCCGCCGGCCGCGGTCGAACCACCGCCGGTCGCACCTGTAGTCCCGTTGGGCGCCAAGGTGCTGCATCTCGTGCGCAAGCCGGCGCCAGTCGCCGACCCTCAGGACGACGAGACACCGCCGGTACCCGTGGCGCCGGTCTACCAGCCCAAGGTCGTGCTCAAGCCGGTCAAGCCGCTGCCGGGCAAGCGCGCCCAGGCCGAGCGCCAGCACCAGCTGGCGCTGGGCGGCGAGGACTTCACCCTGCCGCCGCTGGATATCCTGACACCGCCGCCGAAATCGCTGGTCACCGCGACCATCGACGAGGAGGCGCTGGCGCAGAACGCGCGGCTGCTCGAATCGGTCCTCGACGACTTCGGCGTCAAGGGCGAGGTGGTGAAGGTGCGCCCCGGCCCCGTGGTGACGCTCTACGAGCTCGAGCCGGCGCCGGGCATCAAGTCGAGCCGCATCATCGGCCTGGCCGACGACATCGCCCGCTCGATGAGCGCGGTCTCGGTGCGTGTCGCCACCGTGCCCGGGCGCAACGTCATCGGCATCGAGCTGCCCAACGCCAAGCGCGAGATGGTCTTCCTGCGCGAGCTCTTGTCGACCAAGGACTACGAGGACCAGCGCCTGAACCTGCCGCTGGTGCTGGGCAAGGACATCGGCGGCGGCCCGGTGGTCGCCGACCTCGCGCGCATGCCGCATCTGCTGATCGGCGGCACGACCGGCTCGGGCAAGTCGGTGGGCATCAACACGATGATCCTGTCGCTGCTCTACCGACTGGCGCCGGATACCTGCAAGTTCATCATGATCGATCCGAAGATGCTCGAGCTGAGCGTCTATCAGGACATCCCGCATCTGCTGACTCCGGTCGTCACCGATCCGCGCAAGGCGGTCGTGGCGCTGAAGTGGACGGTGCGCGAGATGGAGCGGCGCTATCAGCTGATGTCGCAGCTGGGCGTTCGCAACATCGCCGGCTTCAACGAGCGCGTGCGTGAGGCGCGCGACAGCGGCGAAGTGCTGACGCGGCGCGTGCAGACCGGCGTCGATCCTGACACGCGCGAGAAGATCTGGGAGGACGAGCCGATCGATCTTGTCTCGCTGCCCTACATCGTCGTCATCATCGACGAGATGGCCGACCTGATGCTGGTCGCCGGCAAGGACATCGAGATCGCCGTGCAGCGTCTGGCGCAGATGGCGCGCGCCGCTGGCATCCATGTCGTGATGGCGACGCAGCGTCCCTCGGTCGACGTCATCACCGGCACCATCAAGGCCAACTTCCCCACCCGCATCGCCTTCCAGGTGACGTCGAAGATCGACAGCCGCACCATCCTGGGCGAGCAGGGCGGCGAGCAGCTGCTGGGCCAGGGCGACATGCTCTATATGGCCGGCGGCGGCCGCATCGTGCGCGTGCACGGCCCCTTCGTCAGCGACGCCGAGGTCGAGAAGGTGGTCAAGCACCTGCGCAAGCAGGCCAAGCCGGCCTATATCGACTCGATCACCGAGGACGCGGAGGGCAGCGTCGGCGGCGGCGAGGGCGGCGGCTCGGGCAGCGAGGCGGAGGAGGGTTCGGACGAGCTCTACGATCGCGCTATCGACATCGTCGCGCGCGAGCGCAAGTGCTCGACCAGCTTCATCCAGCGCCACCTGCAGATCGGCTACAACCGCGCCGCGCGCATCGTCGAGCGCATGGAGCGCGAGGGCGTGGTGACGCCGGCCAACAGCGTCGGCAAGCGCGAAGTGCTGGCGCGCGATATCGACCGCGACGATTGACGGGCTGGCTGGCGAGATGCTGGCGGTCCCGGGGCGGCGTGTGACATGGCGTTGCGGCTCGTCCCGCTGTCTTGATTCCGCCGGGTTTGACGCCGATATCGCCGCCGACGGCAGACAAAGGATTGGGCGATGGTCCGACAGTTCCCTACCACCCGCACCGTGCTGCGCCTGACGCTCGCCGCGTCCACCGCCGTGGCCGCGTGGCTGCTGGCGCCGGCGCTCGACGAGGAGCGCGAGCGGCTGATCTTCTCGGTCGAATCGGCGCGCGCGCAGAACACCGACGCGCCCGCACCGCCGGCCGCCCGCAAGCCACGCCGCGAGGTCACGCCCGCACCATCGGGC
>JALHMM010000140.1 GCA_022844045.1 Reyranellaceae bacterium
CTCGCAACTGCTGCAACCTGGCCATGCTTCTTCTCTCCGAGGGAATCGGAAAGAATGCCGCAAATCATTCGCAAGCCACTGCTATTCATCACGAATTCCGATATGCGAATCCCCTGCCCCTCCGGGGGACGGGAAGATGACCTACGATATCGGCCCGGCGGGTCGGGCGGCGGGGCGTGCCATTGCCGCTACCGGCGCCGCAGCCATGCGCGCGGCGCGGCGCTTCTTGGCCAGCATGATCATGCCGACCGTGCCGCCGATGCCGACCACCAGCACGGCGATGCCGACCAGCGGGCGGTAATAGAGCCAGGCGATGGCGATGGTGGTCGTCGCCAGCAACAGGGTGAGCACGAAGGCGATCGCGCCGGTGCCCATGCGGATGACGTCGCCGAGGATCGGCAGCACGTCGCCCAGCACGCCCAACGGGCGGAAGAACAGGCCGAAGCCGATGAACATCACCACGGCGCCGACACCGCGCAGGATCCAGGTCAGGGTCGAGTTGGCGGCCTGCGCCTCGCTGAAGAGCTGCGCCGCCGGCACCACGCCCTTGGCGACGATCAGCAGCTGATCGCCAGCCTTGGTCTGGTAGCGGCCGAAGCCCGAACCAGCTTGGCGCGCCACGACGGTGAGCTGCTGCGCCGAGACCTGTTCGAAGCTGACGCGCAGGTCGCCGATGCGCGGCGAATCCGGGTCGACGCCGATATAGACCCCGCCATCGCGCAGGTGGACGTTGGCACCCAGGCGCTGGCGCAACGCCTGCAGCTGCGCCTGCTCGACGGCCAAGCGCTCGCCGCCGCTGACCTGGCCCAGGGTCTCGGCGGTGAGCTGGAAGGCGCCCAGACTCGCCGACTGCGCGACGTTCTGGCGGCTCTGGTAGCGCATCTCCGGATTGCCGTGGCCGCCGGGCTGCTTGAAGCGCGAGGAGTCGTTGCGCTTCTCGGACCATTCGCGGACATAGGTGTAGGTCGTCACCGTGTCCTGGCTGCCGCCGACATTGGTGCGCTTCTCCTGCCGGGACTCTTCCTTCCACTGGTACATCTCGACCTTGCGCACCAGCTTGATCGCGGTCGCCGACATGCCGAACTCGGCGTCGGAGACCGGGCCGGCGAGCTTGAGGTCGCCGGAGACATGCACCAGCCTGCCCTCGTTGGCGGGATCGACCCGCGCCGGCTGCACGCCCACCACGGCGGACGCGCCTTCGCTCAGCGAGCGCGACGTGGTGACGGCACGGCCTTCGTTCCAGAACAGCAGGCCGACCGACACGGCGACCATCACGAGGCCGGCGAGCACGCCGACGATCGCCTGCTTCATGCGCTCGAACCACGAGACGTGGCTGGTCTCCGTGAAGCTGTCGCTGACGCTCTCGCTACCGTCACCGTCGCCGAAGCCGGGATTGAAGCTCGTGTTGTCGCTGCTGCTTGAGTCGCTGCTGCCTTCGCGCTCGCCCGACATGATTCCCCCCAAGGTCCTTGCGGCTCGCCGCCAGTGTACTTGCACGCCGCGCGTCGTGCACCTACGGTTCGCACGGGCATCGCGGCCCACGACAGAGGTCACGCATGAAACGCTCGATCATCGCCATCGCCCTCTTCACGCTGATCGCCGGCTTCGGTGTCGTCAGCCTGCCGACGGATGTCGCGGCCCAGGCGACCTGCCGCGGCAAGTGCAACGACGAGGAGCAGGCCTGCCTGCAACGCACCGGCAACAAGGGGCAGTGCGGCGATCGCGCCAAGCAATGCCTGGAAAAGTGCAAGTAGCGATGGCGGCGGAGCGCGCGTGATGGATCGCCCCGCGCCCACCCCGGTCTCGTTCCAGCTGGGCGAGATCACCGTGCTCCGGATCAAGGAGACGCTGGGCAAGGCGTTCCCGCCCTCCTTCCTGCTCCCCGACATGGATCGCGAGGTGTTGCGCGAGCATGCGGGATGGCTGGTGCCCAGCCACTACGATCCCGCCGCCGACCGCTTCGTCATGGGCACGCATTCCTGGGTGCTGAAGACCAAGCGGCACACCATCCTGATCGACACCTGCATCGGCAACCAGAAGCACCGGCCGGGTCGGCCGGGCTTCAACATGCTCGACCTGCCCTACCTGCAGCGCCTGGCCGATGTCGGCCTGTCGGTCGAGGACATCGATGTCGTGTTCTGTACCCACATGCATGTCGACCACGTCGGCTGGAACACGCGCCTGCTCAACGGCCGCTGGGTGCCGACCTTCCCGAAGGCGCAGTATCTCTACTCGCGGCGCGAATTCGAGTGGATGAAGGGCAACGCCGAACGCGAACCCGACTCGGAGGACGCGGCGCTCTACAACGATTCGATCGGGCCGATCGCTGCCGCCGGACAGGCGGTGATCGTCGATGACGGCCACGAGATCGAGCCGGGCATCACCTTGGAACTGGCGGCCGGCCACACGCCGGGCTCGATGGTGATGCGTGTGCGATCCGGCCAGGGCCGCGCCGCGTTGATCGGCGACATCTGCCACCACCCGCTGCAGGTCTTCTACCCCGAGTGGAACAGCGCCTTCTGCGAAGACGCCGAGGGCGCGCGCGCGACCCGCAAGCGCGTGCTGGCGAGCGTGGCGTCCGACGGCGGCCTGCTGATGCCGGCGCATTTCGGCGCGCCGCACGCCGTGCGCGTCAAGGCCAAGGGCGACCGGTTCGAGATCCCGTTCTGACGACGGGCGCGGCGCCTACTTTGACTTCCTCTTACCTTCCCCCGGAGGGGGAAGGTGCCCGAAGGGCGGAAGGGGATGTCGAAGACGGACACCGAATGCGTTGAGACATCCCCCATCCGGCGCTTCGCGCCACCTTCCCCCTCCGGGGGAAGGTAGATCCAAAGTCTATAGGCGATAGCCCGGCCCTACTGGCCGAAGGCGCTCTGGTTGCAGGCGGGCACCAGGCCGTGGAACTGCTGGGTCTTGGGATGGTCGCGGCCGGCGCGTGCCGCGTCGTCCATCTCCTGAAAATCCGCCGAGGTGAACATCTTCTCGCCTTCGTTGGCGAGGCAGTTGCAGAACATGGCGCATTGCGGCTTCTTCGACGCGTGGACGTTGGGATTGGCCTCGCAGGCGGGGATGCAATCGGACAGGAACTTGCCGCGCTGGCTCATGCTCCACTGCGCCTGGGCCGGGGCCAGGCTCAGCAGCAGCGCCGCGATCAAAGCCGCGCTCGATGTCAGGATCTGTCGCATGGTCACTCCGCCGCGCGCACGAAACGGTGGTCGGGCAGGTCGACGGCGCGGTCGATCTCCTCCCCGACTTGAATCTTCCGCAGCTCGGGCATCACCTCGCGCGCGAACTGGGTCATGTTGCGCACGGCCTCCTGGTGCGGCATGCCGGCGTAGGAGAACACGCCGACGAAGGCCTTGTTGGCGGTCTGCTGGTGGATCTTCGTGATCTTGGCGTAGGCCTGCTCGGGCGTGCCGTAGACCTGCAGGTCGGCGAAGAACTCGATCGCCTTCTCGTCGCCGTAGGTGTGCAGCTTCTCGTTCATCTTGACGTAGTACTCGTAGCCCTTGGTCGTCCTGATGTGATCGGCGGCGAACTGGTAGTGGTCGAGCACGGTGCGATAGTAGCCACCGATGTATTTCATCGCCATCTCCCGCGCGCGCTCGGCGCTGGGATCGACGAAGATCCAACCGGCCGAGACCGGCTTGGGCGGCTCGACGCCGTTGATCTCCTGGAACAGCTTCCGGTACTCGGTGAGTTCCTTCTCGACCTCGCGCCACGGCTTCTGCGGGATGATCAGCAGGCCGACGCCCAGCCGCGCCATGATCATCGCGCTTTCGGGTGAGACGGCGGCGGCGTAGGTGCGGCCGCGGAAGCTCTTGAACGGCGCCGGACGGATCGCGGCCGGCGGCTGCCTGTAGTGCTTGCCGTCGTAGCGCATCACGCCGCTCTCGAGGCCCTCGAGCATCGCCTCGGCATACTCGACGAAGCGCTCGCGGCTCTCGCCCATGTCGAGCCGGAAGCCGTCGAACTCGACCTTGCCGGCACCGCGGCCCAGACCCAGGATCATGCGGCCGTCGGAGAGGTTGTCGAGCATCGAGATCTGCTCGGCCGCGCGCATCGGATCGTGCCAGGGCAGCACGACGACCATCGAGCCCAGTCTCACCGTGCGCGTGCGCCCGGCCATGTAGGACAGGAACTGCACGACATCGGGGCACATCGTGTAGTCGGTGAAATGATGCTCGACCGACCAGATCGATTCGAAGCCCAACGGCTCGGCCATCTCGGCCAAGGTCAGCTCGTTGCGATAGACCTGACGGTCGGTGACCTGTCGGCCGGTGTTCTGGAAGATCGCGGCCATCCCGACATGCATGGCGACACTCCTCTGCGGTCCTCGGGCGCATGCTAGAGCGTATTGCGCGTCGATGGAATCACTCTGTCATTCCGAGCGCAGCGAGGAATCCAGGCGCCTTCCCTAGATTCCTCGCTGCGCTCGGAATGACAGCAGCGAAGCGTGAACGGATGCGCATCTGCCGTACTTCCGCCGCAGGTCCCACGCAGCATCGCGCGATGCTTCCACGCCGTCAGCTCCTCGTCACCGTTGCGGCGCTGACCGGCGGCTGCACGTCCGCGCTGGCGCAGGAACGGCTCGAGCCGGCGCGGCGCGACGTGCTGATCGATCGCTTCGCGCCGCCACCAGGCCATCGCCGCGTCGCCGCGCCCGACGGCGGCTTCGGCGCCTGGCTGCGCGCCCTGCCCTTGCGTCCGTCAGGCACGCCGATCCTCCTGCACACCGGCCAGCCGCGCGGCGCGCAAAGCGGCGCGGCGGCCATCGTCGACATCGATGTCGGCCGCGCCGATCTCCAGCAATGCGCCGACGCCATCATCCGCCTGCGCGCCGAGTATCTGCGCGCGTCGGGCCAACGGCAGGCGCTGGCGTTCCGCTTCACCAACGGCGAACGGTACGCTTACGCCGACTATCTCGCCGGGCGCCGGCCGACGCCGCGCGGCAACGCGATCACCTGGATCTCGGCGCGCACGTCCGACGATACGCGCGCGGCGTTTCGCGCCTGGCTCGATATCATCTTCACCTATGCCGGCACGATCTCACTGGCACGCGAGCTGGTGCGTGTCGGCGATCCCGCTCAGATCGAGCCCGGCGACGTACTGATCCAGCCCGGCTCGCCGGGTCATGCGATCGTCGCCGTCGACGTCGCCGAGCGCGACGGCCAGCGCGTGGCGCTGTTCGCGCAGAGCTTCATGCCGGCGCAGAGCATCCACGTGCTGCGCGGGCCGCTCGCCGGCGCATGGTATCCGATCGCGCGCGGCGCGATGATCGACACGCCCGACTGGCGCTTCGCCGCCACCGACCTCAGGCGCTTCCCGCCGGCGTGAGGCGGCGGGAGGAGCGGGACGACTGCGACGAACAGGTCCCGCTCGACGAGGACGACAGGGACCTGTAGATCGGTTGGCGCTCGATCTTCGCGGCCAAGGTCGCGACAGCTGAGGCTCTCATGACGTCATTGACGCTCACGTTCCTGGGCGGGGCAGGAACGGTCACCGGCTCGCGCCATCTGCTCAGGCAAGGCGGGCATAGCGTCCTGGTCGATTGCGGCCTCTTCCAGGGCCTCAAGGACCTGCGCCTGAAGAACTGGGCGCGATTTCCTGTCGACCCGGATTCGATCGACGCGGTGGTGCTGACGCACGCGCATCTCGATCACGCGGGCTACCTGCCCAAGCTGGTCCGCGAGGGCTTTCACCAGCGCGCGTTCTGCTCCATCGCGTCGGCGGACCTCTGCCGGCTGCTGCTGCTCGACAGCGCCAAGATCCAGGAAAACGACGCCGCCTTCGCCAACAAGCACGGCTTCTCCAAGCACCATCCGGCGCTGCCGCTCTATGATCAGCGCGATGTGCTGCGCGCGCTCGACCTGCTGCGGCCGGTCGCCTTCGATACGCCCATGGGTATCGGGCATGGCGCACGGCTGACGCTGCGGCGCGCCGGCCACATCCTCGGCGCGGCGACGGCCGACGTGGCCTGGGGCGGCAAGTCCGTCGTGTTCTCCGGCGATCTCGGCCGCTACGCCGATCCGCTGATGCCCGACCCGGAGCCGGTCGCGGCCTGCGACTATCTTGTGGTGGAATCGACCTACGGCGACCGTCTGCATCCTGCGACGGATCCAGCCGAGGCACTGCTCGAGGTCGTCGAGCGCACCGTCGCGCGCGGCGGCACGGTGCTGATTCCGGCTTTCGCCGTCGGCCGCGCGCAGGAGCTGCTGTATCTGTGCTGGAAGCTCAAGACGGCCGGGAAGATCCCGCTGGTGCCGATCTACCTCGACAGCCCGATGTCGATCGACGCCAGCGACATCCTCCAACGCCATCCGCGTGATCACCGGCTGTCGGTCGACGATTGCCGGCGGTCGATGGCGGT
The DNA here is from genome assembly GCA_022844045.1 of Reyranellaceae bacterium. Classification (GTDB taxonomy): domain Bacteria; phylum Pseudomonadota; class Alphaproteobacteria; order Reyranellales; family Reyranellaceae; genus JAFAZJ01. The sequence continues at coordinate 6,371 of JALHMM010000140.1, forward strand.
GGCGAGCTATATCAGGGAGGCCGAGGAGTCCGGCGCGCTCAGTCACAATCCGGTGCCGAAGATCATCATCTCCGCCAGCGGCATGGCGACCGGCGGCCGGGTGCTGCATCACCTGCGCGCGTTCGGACAGGATACCCGCAACACCATCCTCTTCGCGGGCTTCCAGGCGGCGGGCACGCGCGGCGACTCGCTGCTGAAGGGCGCGCGCGAGGTCAAGATGCACGGCGCCTGGATTCCCATCCGCGCCGAGATCGACGACCTGCCGATGCTGTCGGCGCATGCCGACGCCAACGAGATCATGCGCTGGCTCGCCGGCTTCGAACGTCCGCCGAAGCGGACCTTCATCGTGCACGGCGAAGGCAAGGCATCGGCCGCGTTGCAGGAGCGCATCGGCCGCGAGCTGGGCTGGTCATGCGTCGTTCCGGCAGAGGGCGACAGGCACGTGCTGTCATGAGCGCCGCCGATCTCACGCGCATCCCGCCAGCTTGAGGCTGTCTTTGGGAGCGCCGGCGCTCCCACTAAGCAATCTTGAGGCGACGCGGGCCGTCGGCCTTGTCGCGTGCCAGCTCGTCGAGCAGCCAGGAGCGGAAGGCGGCGATCTTCGGCCGTTGCGCCATGTGCGCCGGGCAGACGAACCACCACGCCTTGCCGCTGGCCACGACGTCGGGAAACGGCTGCACCAGCCGGCCCTCGCGCAGGTCCTCGACGAAGAGATCGGGCGGGCCGATCGCCACGCCGGCGCCTTCGAGCGCCGCCTCGACCGCGATCTTGGTCGAGTCGAAGGCGAGCACGCGGCGCGGCTTGAAGTCGTCGAGCCCCATGGCGCGCAGCCAGATCGGCCACTCCGGCTCGAAATGCGTGTCGATCAGCGGCGCCTTGCGCAGATCGTCGGGGGTCTTGAGTTTCGCCGCGAGCTTGGGGCTGGTCAGCGGTGTGAGCACGTCGACGAACAGCTTGGTGGCGTGCAGGTCGCCAGCCGGCTGGCCGGCGAAGCGGATGGCGCAATCGACGTTCTCGCGCTCGAAGTCGACGCTGCGCTGCGTCGTCGTCATGCGCACCTCGATGTCGGGATGCGCGGCCTGGAAGCGATACAGGCGCGGCACCAGCCAGGCGAGCGCGAAGGTCGTCACCAGGCTGAGCGTCAGCACCTTCGTCCCGCTGCGTTGCTCGAGCTTCTGAAGCGCCACCGCCATCCGATCGAAGGCGTCGCGCAGGTCGGGCAGCAGCGCCTCGGCGTCCTCGGTCAGCACCAGGCCGCGCGGCAGGCGGCGAAATAGCGCCACGCCCAGCCGCTCCTCGAGCCCCTTCACCTGATGGCTGACCGCCGCCGGCGTCACCGACAACTCATCGGCGGCGGCGACGAAGCTCTTGTGTCGCGCGGCGGCCTCGAAGGCGCGGAGCGCATTGAGCGGCGGCAGGGCACGGGACATGGGGAGGCTTATACCAGCTAAGCCTCAGGGCGAGAAGACATCCGTTGTGAGCGCGGCGCAAACGCTCATATATCGCGTGTTAGCAACGCGTACGCGGGCACTTGTATCGACACAATGCCCAAATGGAGTTGAGCCATGGCGCTCATGATCGACGGCCTCTTCGACACCCCGGCCCCCAAGGCGCAGAACGCCCGGCCATTCACATCCGTCGCCATCGCGGCGTTCGACTGGCTGTTCGGCCGTCTGGCGCTGGCCCGCTCGCGCGCCGATCTCCTGGAGATGGACGACCGCATGCTGGCCGATATCGGGCTGGACCGGGCGACCGCCAAGCATGAGGGCCAGCGCGGGTTCTGGGGCTGATGGCCTTTGCTTCCCCCGGAGGGGGAAGGTGGCGCGCAGCGACGGATGGGGGATGTCTCAACGACTCCCGTGTCCGTCTTCGACATCCCCCTTCCGCCCTTCGGGCACCTTCCCCCTCCGGGGGAAGGTAAGACACATCAGCGAAAGTCCGGAACGCGGATCGCGTGGGGCAGCACGGTCACGGTCGCCGGCAGGCGGCCGATGGTCTCGCCGTCGACATCGACCAGCGTCTCGGCGTCGCCGCTCTCCAGTCGGATCGATCGCATTCCCTGCCGCAGGCTGACCGAGGGATGGGCCATGTGCCCGCCGTCGTAGAGCCTGGGCATCAGCTTGAGCAACGCCTCGACGCGGCCGATGCGGCCGAGCTCGACCATGTCGAGCAGGCCATCGTCGGGCCGCGCTGGCGGCACCAGTTTCATCCCGCCGCCGCCATTGGGCAGGCCGGCGATCATGCCGCCGAACAGGACGCGCTCCTCCGCCGGTTCTCCGTCGATGGCGATGCGCGTCGCGCGCATGGCGTAGCTCAGCACCACCCGCGGCGTGGCCAGATAGTAGGCGATGCGGCCCAGCCGCTTCATCCAGCGCGAGGCTGACGCGTCGCGGCTGATCGCAGCCGGCGCGCCGAAGCTCACCAGGATCAGGCCGTGGCGCGCGACAGGCGCACCGTCGAGACCCTGCAGCTCGATGCGCATGACGTCGAGTGGCCGCGTGCGTAGAGCAGCGAGCGCGTCGATGGCCTGGGCGGGATCGAGCGGCACGCCGATGCCGCGGCAGGAATCGTTGCCGGTACCCGCCGGCATCGGCGATAGCGTCAAGGTCGAGGCGTCGATGCCCGACGACAGCATGCCGTTGAGCACCTCGTTGACCGAGCCGTCGCCGCCCAGCACCACGAAACGTTCGACGCCAGAACGGGCCGCCTCGCTCGTCCAGCGCGTCGCGTCGCCCGCGCGCTCGGTGAAGGCCGCATCGAGCGGCCCGAGCACGACCTCCAGCCGCGCGCGATACCACGGCCAGCGCTGCGCCATCCGGCCCTTCGCCGCCATCGGGTTGACGATGACCTTGGTGCGCATCCCGCTCCCGACTCCGTCGCGTCAGCCTAGCCTGTCATTCCGAGCGCAGCGAGGAATCTAGTGAGCGGCCTGGATTCCTCGCTGCGCTCGGAATGACAGGTGCTCTACACTGCCGCCACCTCGCATCCGGAGTCCCCATGAAGATCGATCCCGCGATCGCCGCTTTCGCGTCCGACCTCACCGCCTGGCGTCGCGACATCCACGCCCATCCCGAATTGGGCTTCGAGGAGGAGCGCACCAGCGCCATCGTCGCGTCGAAGCTCAAGGAGTTCGGCTGCGAGGTCACCACAGGGATCGGCAAGACCGGCGTCGTCGGCACCATCCGTGTCGGCAACAATCCGCGCGCGGTGGGCCTGCGCGCCGACATGGACGCGCTGCCGATGGACGAGACCAACACCTTCGACCATGCCTCGAAGCACAAGGGCCGCATGCATGCCTGCGGCCATGACGGCCACACCATCATGCTGCTGGGCGCCGCGCGCCATCTGGCGAAGACGCGGAACTTCGATGGGACAGTGCACTTCATCTTCCAGCCGGCCGAGGAAGGCCGCGGTGGCGCCGAGGCGATGGTCAAGGACGGGCTGTTCGAGAAGTTCCCCTGCGAGGTCGTGTTCGGCATGCACAACCGGCCGAAGCTCGATGTCGGGCGTTTCCAGATCCGCTCCGGCCCGATGATGGCCGGCGGCGGCTTGTTCGACATCCACATAAAGGGCAAGGGCGCGCATGGCGCGCGGCCCGAGAGCGGCGTCGATCCCGTCGTGATCGGTGGCCACATCATCACCGCGCTGCAGACCGTAATCTCGCGCACCCTGGCGCCGATCGACTCGGGTGTCATCAGCATCACCCAGATGCATGCCGGCGACGCCTACAACGTGATCCCCGAGACCGCCGTCTTGCGCGGCACCGTGCGCGCCTTCCGCAAGGAGGTGATGGCGACGATCAAGGAGAAGATCGAGCGCATCGCCTCGGGCATCGCTCACTCGCTGGGCGGCGAGGCCAAGGCCGACGTGCGTATCGTCTTCCCGCCGCTGGTCAACAACCCCGACGAGGCGAAGTGGATCGGCGATGTCGCCGCCTCGATCGTCGGCGAGGAGAACGTCAACCGCGAGGGCGGCTACGTCATGGCCTCGGAGGATTTCTCCTACATGCTGGAGAAGGTGCCGGGCGCTTTCATCCTGATCGGCAATGGCGGCGGCGAAGGCGGCTGCGAGGTGCACAACCCGGGCTACGACTTCAACGACGACGCCCTGCCGCTGGGCGCCACCTTGTGGTCGCGGGTCGTGGAAACGCGTCTGGCGAAGCGCGATTGACCGGCAACGACAAACCGCCGAACGGCAGCCTGTCGCTCGCCGTCGACGATGGCGAATTCCTGCGTCGCGACGAGCTGCGCGGCATTCGTTTTGCCCTCGAGTATGAAAAAGCCGAGCTGATCCTCAGGGACTGGAAGATCCGCTCGACCGTCATCGTCTTCGGCAGCGCGCGCGTGCCCTCGCCGGAGATCGTCGAGACGCTATCGCGCGCGGCGGTCGACGCCGCCGATCCGCTGGCCCGCGATCGCGCACGCCGGCTGATCGCGCTGGCGCCGCATTACGAGCAGGCGCGCCAGTTCGGCCGACTGGTCTCGCTGCACGGCGGCGCGCTGGCGCCGAAGGACGGCGAGCACTTCAACGTCATCGCCACCGGCGGCGGGCCGGGCATCATGGAGGCGGCCAATCGCGGCGCGTCGGATGTCCAGGCGCCCAGCATCGGCTTCAACATCGCCCTGCCGCGCGAGGAGGCGCCCAACCCCTACTCGACGCCCGATCTGACCTTCCGCTTCCACTACTTCGCCATGCGCAAGATGCACCTGGCGATGCGGGCCCGCGCGCTGACGGTCTTCCCCGGCGGCTTCGGCACGCTCGACGAGCTGTTCGAGATCCTCACCCTGCAGCAGACCGGCAAGGGCCGTCGCGCGCCCGTCGTGCTGGTCGGCGCCGACTACTGGCGCCGGCTGATCAACTTCGACTGGATGGTCGAGCAGGGCACCATCGCGGCCGAGGACGTCCAGCTCTTCCACATCGTCGACTCGGCCGAGGAAGCCTGGTTCCATCTCGTATCGGGCGGCGTGCTCGATCCCGACGGCCCCAGGTGGCCGCGCCTGCGCAAAGGATAAATTCCCCTTTACAGAATATAGAAATATTCATAGGCTGAATCCGCTTCGTCAGCACGGCCAAGCCGTGGACATACCGGCCGAGACCACCGCCACCGTGGCCCTATCCGAGAGGGCGCACGGAGGGCGAGCCGGGGACCGCATCGCCCAGTGGCGCCGATGCGGGGCCGATGCAGCCGGACCACGGTCCGTAAAGCCTCAGGATATGCCGTCGCCGCCGATCATCGTGGGCGTCGACGGTATGGGCGTTGAAGACCATGCCCAGGCCGTCCCCCAAAAGGACGGTGCGCCGACAGCCCAACCCCGGTGCCGAGCCCACGCTCGCTGGCCACGATGATGGACGACCGGAATCGATTCGACGGGCACCTTGGCTGGCTTTGCAGCCCGCATTGATTCGACCCCGTTTCCCCCGTCGCGATCAGGTCAAGCGCGTAGCCCCAGCGGAGCGTCTTGACCTCCCTTCCGATCCCCCACCTCCCGTTGGCGGGAGGTGGGGGATCGAAAGTGAGGCACCGGGGGGTTGGAAGGGGGTCGGGAGGGGGATCGGAAGCCCGGATCCTTTCTTCCCCCGGAGGGGGAAAGTGGCAGCGCGAAGCGCTGACGGAAGGGGGATGCCTCAACGCACGCGGAGTCCGTCTTCGACATCCCCCATCCGCCCTTCGGGCACCTTCCCCCTCATATGCGCTAGGTTAAGCATGCGGCGAGGTGATCGCATTGTTTTATCCGTCGTCGCGGGGGTTCACAGA
>JALHMM010000141.1 GCA_022844045.1 Reyranellaceae bacterium
CGCGCCCACGAGCGGCGGCGCCTGCTCGGGCTGCTCGAAGCGCACGGGCTGCTCCCGCCGGACCTCGCGCCGGTGATGCGCGGCGAGGCCGAAGCACCCTTCGAGCTGCCACCGTCGCTGATCGTGGCGCTCCACCGCTTCATCGCGCGCACGCCATCACGGCTGGTGGCGGCGTCGGCCGACGACCTCGCCGGGGCACTCGACCAGGTCAACATCCCCGGCACGGTCAACGAGCACCCGAACTGGCGGCGAAAGCTCGGCGTGCCGATCGAGGCGATGGCCACGCATCCGCTCTTCGACGCGGTCACCGAGGCGCTCCGCGCCGAGCGGCCGAAGGCCGTTTAGAGTGGGGCGCATCCTCCTCTTCGGTCCGATCCGGCGAACCAACCGGCAACGGGACGCCGCGCCTACCCCTCGATCTCGGCGTAGAGGATGACCAGCGACGTGCAGTCGAGGGGCATCACCGGGTTGGTGTAGATCATGCGGGTGTGGCGGCCGCGCTCGCCGAAGGCGGTGTTGATGAGGTCGGATGCCCCGTTCAGGCACTTAGGGTGGTCCTTGTAGTCGTCGGCGACGCCGAGCACGCCTTCGAGCCGGACGATCCGCTTCACCCTCGACAGTTCGCCGACCGCCTCCTTGATCTGGGCAATGGCGTTGAGGCAGGAGAGCTGGCAGGACGCGTAGCCGTCCTCGCCCGACACCTCGCGTCCGATCTTGCCGACATAGGCGAGCGTGCCGTCGCGCCAGGGCAGGTTGCCCGAGGTCATCACCAGGTTGCCGGTGATCACCCAGGGCTCGTAGTTGGCCACGGCCGCGGCCGCCGGCGGCAGCACGAGCCCGAGTTCGGCGATGCGCTGTTCAGGGGTTTTCGCGGTCATCGGAGACCCTCTCGTTCCACTGGGCTACGGCGTCAGGAGCCGTCCTCGAGCATCGCGCAGAAGGCGCGGCCCTTGCCGAGGATCTCCGCCTCGCTCTCGCGGTAGCTATAGACCTGCGCCTCGTATTCGACCGACAGCGCGCCGGTGTAGCCGGCGTCGCGGAGCGCGTCGGCGAGCGCGGAAAAATCGATCGTGCCCGTCCCGAGCGGGGGGAACTCGAACTTCGGGTAGAGGCCCTTTCCGTCCTTGAGATGGACATGGACGACCTGGTCGCCCAGCTCGCGGACCACCCGCATCGGGTCCTCGTTCTGGACCGCGAGGTGGCTCGGGTCGAAGTTCACCCGGAACGGAACATCGGGGAGCTCGCGGCGAAGGCGATGATAATCGTCGACGGAATGAAAGACGTGACCGGCGATCGCCTCGATGCCGAGGATGACGCTGCGTGAGGACGCGTAGTCGGTGGTGCGCTCGACGGCGCTCCGGAACCAGCCCCAGGCGGCGTCCCGGTCGCCCCCCGGGTCGAGCGGCCCGGAGAGGATGTGGATGACCGGCGCGCCCACGTCCACGGCGATGTCGGTGCAGCCGTTGACGAAGGCGATGGCCGCCTCCCGTGCGGCAGGGTCCTCGCCGACCATGCCGATATGGGCGCCCACGGCCGGGATGGTCAGACCCCGCTCCCGGCAGGCCGCGACCACGGCCCGGCGCGCCTCGCTCCCCGTGTCGGGCGTGATGTGCGCCGGCGCCCAGGGCAGCGTTTCGGCGTTGAGCTCGATCGCCTCATAGCCGGCATCCGCCACCAGGCCGATCGCCTCGAGGAGGGAACGGTTGGGCAGTCCGACGCTGTGAAAGCACGAATACATGGCGGCCTCAGCGGTATTGCGGGAGGATGAAGGGCACGTCCTCGGCGAGCGGCAGGTCGACCCAGCCGCCGGTCCGCATCGACTGGTAGGCGCCTTGCACGAATTCCTGGGCGCGCAGCCCGTCGATGCCGGTGATCTTCGCCGGCTTGCCTTCGCGGATGCTGTCGCAGAAGGCGTCGAGCTGCTTCCGGTAGGGGCTGACGCGTGGCGGCTTGACCGTGATCCAGCCCCCCTCGAACGTCTTCCACCACGCGTCGGGATAGTGCGCCTCGCGGAGCACGTCCGGCAGGTCGGCGGCCGACTTCTCGGTGTAGACCGCGAGCGGCGCCGAGGCGAAGGGCGAGATGGTTTCGGTGGCGATGTGGATCGTGCCGGTGGTGCCGTAGAGGTCGGTGCCGTCGCCGATGTTCGGCGAATAGCGGTTGCCGATGAGGCTGCCGCGCGCGCCGCTCGCGAAACGGGCCAGGGTGAAGACATTGTCGTCGACGATCTCGGGAATCTCGCTGTGGGTCAGCTCGGCGAAGACGCCGGAGAAATCGCCGAGGAGATGGCGGGCGAGGTCGATGCGGTGGATCGTGACGTCGATGATCGTCGCGCCGCCCGACTGCGCTAGGTCGTAGCGGTAGCGGGTCGCGGCGGGATAGGCGGTCGACTTCTCCGACAGAACCGAGCGCATCTGGTGGACCTTGCCGATGAAGCCGGCATCGACCAGCGCCTTGGCGATCTCGTTCTGCGCCCAGAACCGCTGGTTGAAGCCGACCTGGAGGACGACCCGCGCCTCCTCGCAGGCCTTGACGATGCGGCGCGCGGCGGCGGCGTCGACGGCGAGTGGCTTCTCGCAGAGCACATGCTTGCCGCGAGCGGCGGCGGCGACCACGCCGGCCTCGTGGAAGCGGTTGGGGGTCGCCACGATCACCGCGTCGAGATCGGGAAGATCGAGCATCGCCTCGAGGTCGTCGAAAGCCCTGCCGCCGAAATCCGCGGCGATCGCCTCGGCACGGGCCAGTTCGGTATCGAAGACCGCGACCAGCGTCGCGCAGTCGCTCTGCCGAATCGTCGGCGCGTGGCTGAGGCGCATGATGGCGCCCGCGCCGACGAGGCCGATCCTGATCCTTGGTGACGGCATGATTTCCCCCGGGTGACCGCCGGGTTCGAGGTCCCGGCCTTGTCGTTTGATGTCGCCGGCCGGGACGAGAAGCGCCGGCTAAGGCCGGACATCCTGTAATCATCCCCGTCCCGCAGCAAGGGACATCCGGCGCCGCGTGTGGAAAATCGGCACCGACTGGCTCTGGTGTGCCTCAGACCGTGCCGGTCCGGTGGCGTGGGGTGAGCAACGCGGGGGGGCTTGGTGGCGACCGGAACGGCAGGGGCGGAAAAGGCGCCCAGGACGTCGGCGATGCAATATCGGGAGGTTGTAGGGGGGTTGTCGTGGAGCGTTGCTTCCACTCCGAGTGTCTTCTACTCCGTTGTGATCAAGGCGGCTGCTCATCGGCCTTGGTTGGGACGGGATTGCCGATTGTGGACGGGGGGCCGATCGTTGCAAAAGTCAGATTTTGCCCGCCGGATTGCGTCCATCCTGGAACGGGCAACCATTCCTTCGGTTGGCGTCTCCCCGATCTTCGCAGCTTTGGTGACGTTCGCCGCGATCCTGGCATCGATCTGGCTGCTGCTGAACTACACGACCGGCGACGCGTGGCACTACAACCACTTCTTCTCCTCACTGGAGGGGAAGGACGCCGAGACAATACTGTTCTGGCAACTTTGCACGACCTCAAGCAACGAGCCGCTCTATGGTCTGATCAGCTGGGCAGCCGCCAACGCAGGCATTAGCCGTACTGCGCTCGTGGCAGCGGCCAACGTCGTGCTGATTGGCCTTCTGGCCATCTGGCTCCGGCGCCATGATGCGCCTTGGAGCACCTGGCTCCTGCTCTTCGCCAACTATTACGTGCTCGTCCTACTTGCGACGGCCGACAGGCTCAAGCTTGCCGTGATCATGCTGCTCGGGGCGCTGCTCGTGCATCGGACCTGGCAAAGGGGAACGCTCGTCACGCTCAGCCTGATGACCCACCTTCAATCATTCATCCTGGTGGGGGCGTGGCTGGCAGGACGTGCTCCGGACCTGATGGCGAATCTACGGCTGCGGCGCGAATTGCCGTTGATCGTCGCGGCGGTCGTGGTTGCCGTCGCCGGCGTCGTGTTTGCCGCCTACAATTGGGGCCAGATCTCGGGAAAACTATACTACTACAGTGGAAATTCAGCCGGCCTGATGGAAGGCAGAGATTTTGTCTTGCTCATGGCCGTGGGGCTGATTGTAAGCAGCAATCGACCGCGGGTCATGCTGACGCAACTCCCGCTGCTCATCCTGGCCTTGATCCTCGGCGACAGCCGCGTGACCATCGTCGGCGTCATGATGCTCTTTCAGCAGATCGTCGAAGAACGGCGTACGGGCCACCCCTTGTTCATCCTGCTGATGGCTTACCCCGCCTACAAGTCGATAGGTTTCGTGGAGAACGTCATCGCCTTTGGTAACGGCTTCGGTTCCATCGCGGAGTTCCAGCCGTACCCACTCAGGATTTGCACGCAGATCTTCGAACGCTAGCCGGAGCCGTCGCCAAGGCGTCGCCAGGGACGTGGACCGGCGGCTTGCGACGCTCCGCACGTCGCCGCGCAGCCTCAGACCGTGCCGACCCGCCGGGGCGCGGTGAGCAGTTCGCGCGGCACGATTTCCTTGCCGATCGGCCAGAGCGCGATGCCGGCGAGCTTGAGATGCGCCCAGGCGAAGGGCAGGCCGATGATGGTGATGCCGAGGCCGACGGCGGTGATCAGGTGGCCGAGCGCCAGCCACCAGCCGGCGAGCACCAGCCAGACGATGTTGCCGAGGGTGCCGAACGGGCCGGTGCCGAGGTCGCCCTCGCCCCGGAACTGCTCGCGGTCGACGGCGGCGAAGCCGAAGGGCAGGAAGGCGTAGCGGGCGATGTTGAAGGCGGCCCGCGCCCACGGAATGCCGATGATGGTGATCGCCATGATCAGCGTGGCGATCAGCCAGCCGACGGCCATCCACAGGCCGCCGAACACGATCCAGAGGACGTTGAGGAGAAGGTTCATGGCAAAGGCCACCCTGCTCGTCGCGGACGCCCGTGGCCCGCATCGCATCGGGATATGGCCCCGGCGCTATCCGCGCACAAGCACCGGGCCGCGGACCAGCCATCCGCGGCCCGGGGCGGCCAACGCCGCGAGGACTGGTCCGGCCGGGTCAGGCTCCCGGGTAGCGACGCTCGCAGGAGACTGCGCCGCCGGACCAGCGGACCGTAAGCTCCGCCGCGATCGTCCCCTTGCGGTCGAAGACCGCGGTGCCGAGCACCACCGCTTCGCCGGGGAGGGCGGCGAAGTCGCCGCTCTGGGAGGAGACGGCGGTGCCGCTCTTCGACACCTTGGAGACGGTGAACTCGTACTCGCCCGCCACCGCGGCGGCGGAGAGGGCGACGGGCTCGACCGCCCAGCCGCCGGCCGTATCGCTGATCCTGATCTCGCAGGACATCGCCTCTGACAGGGGCTGGGGCGTGGCCTGGCTTGCTCCGCCGGCGGCAAGCGCGGTGCCGACCGCGGCGGGAACGAGAAGCGCGGGCAGGAGGTAACGCATCCTGGACATGACATGCCTCCGATGGTTCGTGGACGGCGGGAGCGCGTGGCGCGCTCCCGCGGTGGGCGTCAGTTGCCCTGGATGACGACGGCGGTGTTGCCCTTGCCGTGCTGGCGGGTCTCGGCGTCGAGGCCGTTGCCGATCTGGATGGTGGCGGCGACGTTGTTCCGTCCGCCCTGCGTCGACACGGCGTTGTTGCCCTTGCCCATCTGCGCCACGCCGATCAGGTTGTTGGTGCCGCCCTGATAGCTGTAGCTGTAGTTGAACTTGCCCTGCTGGCCGAGGACGGCGGTGTTGCCGCGGCCGTTCTGCTGGGACTGAAGGGAGTTGTGCTTGCCCTTCTGCCACACCCGCGTGAAATTGCCGTTGCCGTTCTGGCCCGCCGCAGCGGCGTTGCCCCGGCCGAACTGGTCGATGACGACCCGGCTGCCGGCGCTGGCTTCGGTGAGGCTCGCACCGACGAACAGCCCGAGCGCGCCAAGGGCGATAGCAAACGTCTTCATGATCTCGTCTCCTTCTTTGGCTTCCGATGACCCCTCGCGCTCCGGAAGCTGACGAAGACGAAACTACAGACTGCCGATGCATCCGCTCTGAACGCGCCGTTGCCGGAGGTTCAGGTTCGGGAGGGTGAGGGACGACAGCGCTCCGCCTCGCCGCGTCCGATGGGCGCCCGTTGCGCTCGCTCCTGGCGCGCTCGCCTCAGTTCTGTGCGGCGCCGGCGAGCTGGCGGACCGCGGCATTGAGCCGGTTCCAGACGTTGATCTGGGCGATCGTCAGGATGAGCGCGGCCAGGTCGGCCTCGTCATAGTGGCGGGCGGCAGCCGCCCAGACCGCGTCGGAAACCGGGTCCGGACGGTCGGCGATGCGGGTCATCTCCTCGCTCAGCGCCAACGCCGCGCGTTCGGCTTCGGTGAACCACGTCGTGTCGCGCCACGCCGCGACGGCGAAGATGCGCTGGTCGCTCACGCCCAGTTTCTTCAGCTCGTCCGCATGCATCGCCACGCAGACGCTGCAGCCGTTGATCTGGCTGGCGCGGAGGTGCACGAGCTGGCGGGTGATTTCCGGCACGCCGTCGCGGTGCGTGGCCTGGTCGAGGGCGCGAAGCGCCTGGAGCGCCTCGGGGAGAACGAAAACGGGATGCTTCATACGAGCTTGCACGGCAGGATCCTCTCGGATTTCTCGTCGGTTGACGCGTCCGACGAAGCCGCCGCCGTCACATCGACGGGGCCTCGTCCGTCAACGCCATGACGAAGCGCGACGAAGGACTGTGACGCGATGGCCGAAGAGCACCAACTTGCCGGACAGTTCGAGGCGACCCGCCCGCACCTCGAGGCGGTCGCCTATCGCATGCTCGGCTCGCGGCCGGAGGCCGAGGATGCCGTGCAGGAGGCGTGGCTTCGCATGAGCCGTGCCGATACCGGCGACGTCCGCAACCTTCGCGGCTGGCTGACGACGGTGGTCGGCCGCATCTGCCTCGACATGCTCCGTTCGCGGCGGCTCCGGAAGGAGGAGGGCCTCGACGCGCATGCCCCCAAGGCGATTCCGAGCGCCGCGCCGGGAGCGGATGACGACATGGCGCTCGCCGATTCGGTCGGCCTGGCGCTCCTCGTCGCCCTCGAGAGGCTGACCCCGGCGGAACGCGTCGCCTTCGTCCTCCACGACATGTTCGACCTGCCCTTCGACGAGATCGCGCCGATCGTCGGCCGCTCCCTCGACGCCACCCGGCAGCTCGCGAGCCGGGCAAGGCGGCGGGTGCAGGGCAAGCCGGAACCCGGGGACGCCGACCGCGACCGGCGCCGGGAGATCGTCGCCGCCTTCCTCGCCGCCTCGCGCGGCGGCGACTTCGCGGCGCTCCTGGCCGTGCTCGATCCGGACGTGGTGTTCCGGGCCGATTCCGCCGCGGTGGCCGCGAGCATCCGCCGGCAGTCCGAGGGCGCACCAGCGCTCCGGGCCGAGATGCGTGGCGCCGAGGCCGTGGCGCGGACCTTCGTGCCGCGCGCAGGCAGCACGGGTCGCGCTCATCGACGGCGCGCCGGGGCTCGTCATTGCGCCGGACGAGACGATGCGCGTCGCCTTCCTGTTCACGACCGCAGGCGACCGGATCGTCGGGCTGGACGTCGTGGCGGACCCGGACCGGGTGAGGGCGATGGAGATCATCCGTTCGGACGATCCCCTTGTCTAAGGGAGCGGCAGGCGAGCGCGCGCGCCTTCATTCGGTCGGCTCGAGACGGAGCCGGGGCGCTACCCCCACGTCTAGTTGAGGATCGGAAGCTCCCGCGGCTCCTCGCGAACGATGCCATTGCGCTCGTGCCGGAATTCCGACAGTGCCTCGTAGATCGCCTTCCGGGCACGGTTGATTGCACCGATAGGCCTGTGGTCGGGCAAGGAATGCCATGGATTGAACGTAAGCGATTCAGCGATTTCGCGGCTCTTTTCGATATCGATGTCCTGCTTCGGGATGCGGACGAGCGCCACGCGTTCGAACGGAGCCTTCTCCTCGTCCCACACCACCAGCGAGTCCTCGACCGGCATCGCCACAGGGTCCGTCTGCACCTGGACCAGAAACTCGAAATAGATGTCGCCCTCGGAAATCTGCTCCAGCGCGACGTCCCTGAGAAAGTCGGGACCGCTGCCCGGCGCAACAGGGGGCACGGAGATTGGATTGGCGGAGAACTTGGTTGCGTGCGGTCCGAGCTTGAAGGGGGTCTGGCTCCAGTAGCGCGCCTGGAACGGGCTGGACAGGGGCTCGCTCCCGCGCATCGTCATCACGGCCCGCGCCTCTTCTGGGTGGTTGCGGAAGAACTCCGCTGTTCCTGCGGTTGGATCCTCCATCCCCAAGGCTTCGTGCACGGCCTGATAATCCACGAGGTTCCGCACGAAGAAGCTCGGGAAATTGTTGATCATGACGAAGTCCTGCGTCTCCGCATCCCTTTCGTTCTCGAGAAGCTTCTCGCCCTCGACGCCGAACAGCTTTATCGCCATCCCGTTGGCTTGAGGCACGCTGTCATCCTGGACCTCGATGCCGCCGGCCGAGAACCGGATCAGGGCGTCAAAAGTCCGCGCCTCTTTGAAGACGCCGTAGCGGAGGGTCTCAGGCAGGTTGTCGAGCACAATGAACTCGGCGCGAACCAGAACATGCGTCTTCGGATGGGCGTCGCGGAGCACGGGTTCGCTGCCGGGCGGGAACTGGCCCTTGAGCCGCTCGATGGTGACTTTCTCGATGAAGTCGATGAACGCCGCTTCGCCCGGATCGATCGTCTCCTCCCCGAACGCGGGTGGACTTTGCGGGGGCGGTTGCGCTTCCGTGTCGGTGGCGTGCGACAGCCCCGCCGACAACGCCAGCATCGCGCAGGCGACCGCAAGGTTGGCCGCGTTCCTCAATGGGTGCATCGGAAAGTCTCCGCCTGGATTCTGCTCGGGAACGCCGCCGGCGTCATGTCGGGCGACGTCAGAGTCTCGGAGCGCCGTTATACGTCCCGGGATTCTTGACGTGATAGAAGGTGTCGTCCTTCCAGGCCTGCACCGGGTTTTCCGGGCCGCCGAATGGGCTGATCTGGCCCGGCTCGCTCGGGATGGACTTCATGTATTCGATCAGCGCCCAGCGCTCGTCGTCGTTCAGAAGCCGCCCGATCACCCCGCGGCCCGCTCCGTTCTCGAACGAGTGGCCGGTGTTCGAGTTGCCGATAAGGGTCGTATCGTAAAGGAACGTGCCGGAGGCTCCCGACGTGTCGATCCCGAGCTTCACCGGGTCGTATTCGCGTCCTATGAAGAAGGTCTTCGACCGCTCGCTCGCCGGCAGCAACAATTCGTAGAGACTGGGAACGGATCCGTTGTGGAGGTAGGGCGGAACCGCCCACATGCCTTCGGCCGGGTTGGCCTTGTATCCGCCGATCACCGGAACGGGCTCCAGTTCCTCCGGATAGACCTGCCCGTAGCCGTGGGCGGATAGCAGTTCCTCCTCGCTCAGGCCAAGGGCCTGAAGCGCCTTGTAGTAGACGCCTTCGGTAAGGGCCGCGAACACCGTCGGCGGCGATGCGAGCCTTGCGCCCGTATCGGGCTCCGGAAGATGCTCGGCCATACGGCCGGTCTTGACCGTCGGCCGGCTCTCGAACTGCGGGCTGTCGAACTGACCGGGGTCGGTGCCGACGACATCGACGGCGACAATCGCATTCTCGATGAAACGCTTCCCCTGCTTGCGAGGCTCGCTCCAGCGGTGCGGCCACGTCGAGTGGCAACTGGCGCAGTTCTCCGAGAACAGCGCCGCACCTGCTGCGGCCAGCTCCTGGTCGATCTCACCCAGCACCTCTTCAGGCCACGGCGGGGGCGCGAGGCGTCGCAGGAGTTCCTCGATATCGATCTGGCCGCGAAAGTCGATGGTGGATTCGAACAGCCCCTCTTCAGGCGACGGCGATGTCGCGTCGAGTCTCACGAACACGCCCACAGACTCGCCGCCATTGCGCAGCAGCGGGTCCGAGAGCACGCCGCTCCACTGCGCCCACGCCGATTGCGGGATGTTCCAGACGAAGGACGGCTTGGCCGGAGCCAGTGGCGCGACCCAGTTCTGCGGCACGTCCATCCAGTTGCTCTGTACCTGGTTATGGATCAGGCGGAGCGCGTCGACCCGCCCGGGACCGACCGTGCTCGGCGTGAGGGCAACCACTTCGTTGTATTTGTGAACCGATGCGGCGTTTTCCTCGAGACGTCCGCGGAGCGCCTGGCGACCCGCATCGTCGGCACTCCCGATGCGCTCGGCAAAGCGGCGGAACTTGGCTTCGTCCGCCGCCGTCGCCGCCAGAGCGTCATCGAGTCCCTGGATCAGCGCGTGAAAATCGACGTCCTTGTTGTTGCCACCCGAAATCTTGATCGTCGTACCCTTGTACTCGAGTTCGGCGTCGTGACAGGCGGCGCAGGTCAAGCCGACCCAATCGCCCTTCCACCGTCCTTCGGCGACCGACGTTCGGGTAATGCCGATCGGCAAGCCGTCGGGATTGTAGACGGGGTCCGATTCCTGGGGCACAAGGCCGTAACCCCGCATCGTCGCGTCGGATCGGAAAAGCTGCTCGTCGTCGGCGTTTTCAAGGTGAAGGAATATGTCGTACCAGAGCGCGGCCGAACCCTGAGAGGTGTTGTAGTAGCGCAGCCTGTCCTCGACCGACCATCCCTGGTCCGGGTAGACCATGGTCTTGTTGGAGTAACCATCCTGGCCGGACGACGCCGACGCATAGGCGACCAGGCCGACTGCGCCCATCAGGACGCCAAGTTTCAACCGCGTACGATCCATAGCTGCCCTCATTTCGCATCACAGCCGATCGACGCTTTTAAGCGATGCAAGCTTCAGCCCGATGACATTGCGCTTACTGACCATGTCAGTTCAGCGTATAGCCGTTTCTACCCCTGTCAATGCCGCCCCTGTTCGGCGTGGGCATCGTCAATCGGGGGCACGGAACCGCTGCCGCCGTGACGCACGCCTCAGCCATGGCATTGCCGCGATATTGGGTCTAGGGTCCGCGCCGATTTGGGTATGACTGGCGGGCCATGACCACTGCAACGGAGGCCGTCATCGACGGCGCGGCGCTTACCCGGGAACTCACCGCGATCGCCGGCGGACGGAAGGGGATGCTTGCCCCTGCCGACCGCACGGCCATCGTCAACCGGCTCAAGGCGTTCCTGGCCGAGGGCAGGGCCGAGGCGGAGCGGCAGCTGCGGGAGGATGGTCGCGGCACGCTCTGCGCCCGGCGGCTCTCCGACCTTCAGGACGCGATCATCCGCGCCATCCACGATTTCGCGATCGAGAACGTCTATCCGAGCGACAATCCCACCTCCTCCGAACGCCTGGCGGTGGTCGCCGTCGGCGGCTACGGCCGCGGCACGCTCGCGCCGGGGTCCGACGTCGATCTCCTCTTTCTGCTGCCCTACAAGCAGACGCCCTGGGGCGAGTCGCTCGTCGAGTTCATCCTCTACGTGCTGTGGGACCTCGGGCTGAAGGTCGGCCATGCGACGCGGAACGTGGCCGAGTGCATCCGCCTGTCGCGCTCCGACATGACCATTCGCACCGCGATTCTCGAGGCGCGCTATATCTGGGGCGAGAAGGCGCTCTTCGACGACCTCGCGGCGCGTTTCGACGCCGAGGTGGTGAAGGGGACCGGCCCGGAATTCATCGCCGCCAAGCTCGCCGAGCGCGACGCCCGCCACCGCCAGCAGGGCGCCTCGCGCTATCTGGTCGAGCCCAACGTCAAGGACGGCAAGGGCGGCTTGCGCGACCTGCACACCCTGTTCTGG
>JALHMM010000142.1 GCA_022844045.1 Reyranellaceae bacterium
TGGTCGGCGGCGGCGCGGCGCAGCGCGTCGACCGTCTCGGCCAGGCTGGCGCCGCGCGGGCCGAACAGCCCGCCGCCGCCGCCGCCGCCTCCGTCCTCGCCCGGCAGCTGGCGCCAGTCGAGCTTCAGCACCGTGCGATCGCTTATCGCCGGGCGCGAGCCGCCTATGACGCTGCCCAGCAACACGAGCCCGCCGACGCCGAGGATGGTGATGAAGCCGATGACGGCCAGCAGGCCGACGATGAATCGTCGCATGGTGTTCAACCCTATCGAGGATAGGCCATCGTGTGTTAGCGCCGCTCGGCGCGCGGGTCGAGGGCGTCTTGCAGGGCGTCGCCCAGGAAGTTGAAGGCGATCACCGTCAGGAAGATCGCCAGGCCGGGCCAGACCGCCAGCAGCGGCGCGGTCCACACGAGGTCCTGCGCGCCGGTCAGCATGTTGCCCCAGCTCGCATGCGGCGGCTGGATGCCCAGGCCGAGGAAGCTCAGCACCGATTCCACCAGCACGATGCTGCCGATCGACAGGGTGGTGGCGACGATCAGCGAGGCCGCCGTGTTGGGCAGGATATGGCGGAACATCTGCCGTGTCGGCGAGGCGCCCAGCGCGCGCGCCGCGCGCACGAAGTCGCGCGCCTTCAGCGACAGGGTCTCGGCGCGCACCAGCCGCGCCACGCCGGTCCAGCCCGTGAGCGCGACGATGACGACGATGCGGTAGAGCGACATCATCTCGGACTGGGCGGTGTCGGCGGGGATGCCGAGCTTGCGCACGTCGATCGCCGCCAGCACGATCAGCAGTGGCAAGAGGGGCAGCGCGATCACCATGTCGGTGACGCGCATGATGATGGCGTCCAGCCGGCCGCCGACATAGCCCGAGACGACGCCGATCACCGCGCCGATCACCGCCGAGAGGATCGCCGCGACCAGCGCCACCAGCATCGACACCCGACCGCCCTCGAGCAGTCGTTGCAGCACGTCGCGGCCCAGATCGTCGGTACCCAGCCAGTAGCGCGCGCTGGGCGGCTCGAGGCGCGCCAGCAGGTCGGCGTTGGTCGAGTCGATACCGCGCCACCCGGCGAGCACAGGGGCCAGCAGCGAGATCACGAAGATCAGCAGCAGCAGCACCAGCGAGGCGACGCCCATGCGGTGCCGCAGGAAGCGGCGCCAGGCGCGATGGGTAGGCGAGCCTGCTCTCATGCGGGGCTATCGCATATGGTTTGTTGACTGTCTTGGGGCCGCGCCGCTCCAGCGGCGCTCATGATGCGTCGCTGGAGCGACGCGGCCCAAAGACCTTGAGAGACGCAGCCAGGTCGGGGCGCGCCACTCCAGTGGCGCGTCTTGTCGTTCGTCCGCCGCGCCACTGGAGTGGCGCGCCCCCAGCCTCTTGAAGGCCATATGCGACAGCCTTGCGTCCTCATGCGGTCTCGCGCAGGCGCACGCGTGGATCGAGCGCGGCGTAGCCGAGATCGGCGAGGAAATTGCCCAGCAGCGTGGCGAAGGTCGCCAGCATCAGGCCGACCAGCGCCAGATTGAAGTCGTTGCCAAGGATGGCGTCGTAGATCGTCTTGCCCATGCCGGGCCGCGCGAACATCGTCTCGGTGATCACCGCGCCCGAGAACAGCCCGCCGAACGACAGCGCCAGCACCGTCAGCACCGGCGCCATGGCGTTGCGCAGCACATGGCGCCACATCACCTGGCTTTCGCTCAGGCCCTTGGCGCGCGCGGTGCGCACGTGGTCGGCGCGCAACGCGTCGATGGCGGCGGCGCGCACGAAGCGGATGTGGTGGCCGAGCTGTGACAAGCTCAGCACGATCACCGGCATCACCAGATGGCGCGCCTGCTGCCACGCGCCCTCGCCGACGCCGCCGGCCGGCAGCCAGCCCAGCACCACGGCGAACAGCGTGATCAGCAGCAGCGCCAGCCAGAAGCTGGGCAGCGACACGCCGGCGAAGCACAGCAGATTGACGCCGTAGTCCACCCAGCCCTGGGCGCGGCGCGCCACCCACAACCCGGCGGGAATGGCGATCGCCGCCGAGATCGCCAGCGCCAGGCCCATCAGCAGCAACGTGTCGAGCAGGCGCGGCGCCAGCACCGCCAGCACCGGCTGGGTGAACAGCCTGGAATAACCGAGACGGCCCGACAGCGCCTCGCCGAGCCAGCTCAGGTAGCGCGCCCAGATCGGCTGATCGAGGCCGTAGAGCGCGCGCAGGCGCGCGGCGTCGGCCGGCTTCATGTCAGGGTCGCCCTGGATCATGAGATCGATCGGATCGCCCGGCATCAGCCCGATCAGCCCGAAGACGATCGCGCTCATCGCGAGCAGCACCAGCAAGACTTCCAGAAGCCTGCCAAGCAGGTAACGCGTCATGCCGGCAGTATACACGCCAGTAAACGGGGCGATGGACCGATACCCGCCGAAAAGCTACACAGCGCGTCAGTCGACATGGTTGACCAGCGATCAACGACACCTGCCGGCGGCGGCCAACTTCCGCGGCTCAGCCCAGCGGTCAGCGGCTCGGTCATGTGCGTCGCCCTGGGCGCCTTCGTGGCCGTCTGCCTGTGGCAGATGCCGGTGCCGCGGCACGCCCACGACATGGCCGGCTTTCCCGACGACAGCTTCATCTTCTTCCGGTACGCCGAGAACCTCGCCAACGGCCACGGGATCGTCTGGCAGCCGGGCGAAGAGCCGGTCGAGGGCGTGTCGTCGCTTGCCTGGACCATCCTGCTGGCGCTGGGCCACCTCGCCACGGGGTGGTCGTTTCCGCGACTGGCGCTCAACCTCGGCGTCGCCTGCGGCGCGCTCAGCCTGCTGATCGCATGGCGCGCGGCGCACGCCGTGCTGCCACGCGAGCACCGGGGATGGGCGCTGCTCGCGCCGCTGTTCCTGGCCTGCGATCCCGTGCTGGCGCGCCACGCCGTTTCGGGCATGGAGACCACCTTCGCGGCGCTGTTCCTAACCACGATCGTCTGGCTGGTGGCGCGCGTCGCGACGCCGACACCCGGCCGCACCGCGCTGGTCGGCGGCTTCTGCGGCCTCGCCTTCATGGTCCGGCCCGACGCGACGATCTTCGCCGGCGTGGTGCCGTTCGTCGCCTATGCGCTGATCGGCGTGTCCGCCGAGCGGCCGATCGCCGGCATGCGGCGCAACGCAGCCCGCCTGCTGGGATTCGTCGCCGCCTTCGCGATCGTGCACACCGCGGTCTTCTGCGCGCGCTGGGCGTACTTCGAGACTTTTCTGCCGTTGCCGGCCTACATCAAGTTCCGGCCCGAGGTCGGTCTCGGCTCGTTGACCTGGCTGAAGGTCAACCTCGCCGGGATCATGGGCTTCTGGTCCTACATCGCCGTGCTGGTGTTTCCCTTTGTCCTCAGCCTGGCGCTGCGCCGCCCGTTGCGGCCGATCGAGATCGGCGTCGGCGCGGGCGTGCTGGCGTTTTGCGCCTACATGCCGTTGGCGACGCCGGTGCTCGACTATGCCCACCGTTTCTATGTGCCGATGTTCGGCGCCATCGCCATAGGGGCGGCGACGGCGATCGTCGGCGTGGCGACGGCGATGGACCGGCTGCACGCCACGGCGATCACCGTCACGATGGCCGTCGTGATCGCGGTGCATCACGTGGGACAGCTCCCGTCGGTCAGTGTCGCGGTGCGCAGCACCTACGCGTGGCCCTGGGTGGCGCAGGTCGGCCAGGCGCTCTCGACGATCGGACCGATCACCATCGCGTACTCGGAGGCCGGCGCGATCCCGTTCTTCTCCCGCCAGCGCTTCATCGACTATGTCGGGCTCAACGAGAAGGCCATCGCCATGGCGCGCAGGGAAGGGCGTGCGCAGCGAGATCTATGGCCGTACATCGAGCGTCGCTACGGCTTGCCCGATCTCTACCTGGCGCCATTTCCAGGATACGAGTACGCCGACATCCGGCACGTGCCGCATGTGCTGGCGCGCTACGATCGCATCCCCGACCTGTGCGGCATCGGCACGTATGTCCTGCGTGACTCGCCTCGGGCCCAGGCGATCCGTGACGCGCTGGCCGGTATCAACTGTCGATAGTCAGTACTTCAGCCGCCGCTCCAGGCCGGCCTTCACATCGGGCCAGTCGGTGTCGATGACGCTGAAGTAGACCGAGTCCCTGATATGGCCGTCGGCCAGCACCATGTGCTTGCGGAAGATGCCTTCCTGCGTCGCGCCCAGGCGCAGGATGGCGTCGCGACTGCGCTGGTTGCGCGCGTCGGTCTTGTACTCGACGCGATTCCACTTGAGCGTCTCGAAGACGAAGCGCATCAGCAGCAGCTTGCATTCGGGATTGACCACGCCGGCCCACACCGTGGGGTCATACCAGGTCGCGCCGATCTCCAGCCGCTTGTGCGCCGGCTCGATGTTCATGAATCGCGTGCCGCCGACCAGCCGGTCCTCGCCCAGCAGGCGCACGGCGAAGGGTCGCTCGGCGCCCGACTCGGCGCGCTGGAGCGCGGCGTCGAAGTATGGATCGAAGGCGGCGCCGAAGGCCGAGGTCGTCAAGGTCCAGATGCGTGGATTCTGCGCCGCCGGGCGCAGCATCTCGCGATGGCGCTCGCTCAGCGGCTCGAGCCGCACATGGCGGCCGGTCAGTTCGACGGGCTCGAAGGTCATGCGCGGATCATAGTCTGTGGGAGCGCCGGCGTCCCGCCGGCTCACAAGATGCCGGCGGTACGCCGGCGCTCCCAGAACGACTTCGGAATTACCTTCCCCCCGGAGGGGGAAGGTGGCGCGCGCAGCGCGACGGATGGGGGATGTTTCAACACGTCAGGTGTTCGTCTTCGACATCCCCCATCCGCCCTTCGGGCACCTTCCCCCTCCGGGGGAAGGTAGACGCTGGGTGTCACTCCCAGCGCCACTCTTCGATCCACAAGGTGGAGGAGTTGAGATGGCCGGTCGGGCGGACGCCCTTGAGCTGCTTGGGGAAGATGAAGGCGTCGGCACGGTGGTAGAGCGGCAGCACCGGCAGGTCGTCGGCGTAGAGCCGCTGGATCACGGCGAAGAGCGCGCGGCGCTTGGCGGGGTCGAGCTCGCGCTCGGCCGCGTCGAGCGCGCTATCCATTTCGGGGTTGCGGTAGCCGGGATGGTTCTGGCCGCTCCAATTGTTGGCGGCGGTCGGGATCTCGTTGGAGTGCAGCGTTGTCCGCGGCACGCCCTCCGGCCGTGTTACCCAGGCATAGATCGCGAGCCCACCGAAGGCGCGCTTGTTCATCGTTTCGGCGAAGAAGACGCGCGGCGGTTCGGCTTTGAGGCGCACGTCGATACCGATCTGGCGCCACTGGCTCTGCAGCACCTGCTGGACCTGCTCGCGCGAGCGGTTGCCGGCGGTGGTCGCCAGCTCGATCGACAGGCGCTCGCCCTTGGTGTTGTGCCGCACGCCGTTCCTGATGTCGCGCCAGCCGGCCTCGTCGAGCAGGGCGCGCGCCTTGGCCGGATCGAAGGCGTAGTCGCGCGCCTCCTTGCTGTACATCGGGTCGAGGGGGCTTATGCCACCCTGCGCCACCGGCTGCTTGCCCTCGAACAGCCGCGTCGAGATCGCCTGTCGATCCATGCCGTACATAAGCGCCTGGCGGACGCGCAGGTCCTTGAGGATCGCGACGTCCAGGTTGACGTCGATGTGCTCGTAGATCAGCGCTGGCTTGTACTCGACGATGAAGCGATCCTTGTGGCGCTTTTCGAAGGCGATCGCCTGCTCGATCGACAGGCCGAGTTCGCCCAGGATGTAGTCGACGCTGCCCGACAGCAGGTTTGCTTCGAGGGCTGAACTGTTCTCGATCGTTCGCACGACGATGCGGCGGAAGAACGGCTGCGGCCCCCACCAGGTGGGATTGCGCTCGAGCACCACCTGCGAGCCCGGCGTCGCCGATACGATGCGGTACGGGCCGAAATAGAGTCCGGGATTGGCGATGTTGGTGTCGTAGCTGTTCTTGTTGCGGTACTCCAGCGGGCTGGCTTCGAAGACGGGCTTCTCGATATGCGCCGGCAGCAGCAGCAGCGCGGTCGAATTGTAGTCGTAGGTCACGCGGTCGACTGTCATCGTGAACGACTTCTCGTCGCGCGCCGCGATCTTCAAGATGCGTCGATAGCTCTCCGCCGAGGTGACGCCGGATTGAGGGTGCTTGCCGAACTCGATGGTGAACTCGACGTCCTTGACCGTGACCGGCGTGCCGTCGCCCCATTTGGCCTCGGGCTGGATGGTGAAGTCGATCTCCATGCCCTTCTTGCCCTCGGGCAGGTCGATCACCCGCGCCTTGCCGTTCTCCAGGGTCGGCAGCTCGGTGCACAGCATGCAGACGAGCTTCCATTCCGGGTCGTAGGCGGTGAACGGCCGCGCCGTCATGTTCTGGATCAGCGACTTGGCCAGCATGGCGCCGATCAGCGGGTTCCAGGTCGAGGGATACTGGGTGAGGCCGATCACCAGCTCGTCCTTGGCCTGGGCCGGCCGGCCTATGGCGGCAAGGCTGGCGATGAGGGCGAGGACGAGCGCGATCGATCTCGGGAGCATCAGGACGGCCTCGCGAACGGGAACGGCGTGCTAAACGTCGCACCGGCGCCCGTGTCGACGCAAGCGGGAGAGGCAAGGGAGAGTGCGATGGCGGAACCGCTGAGCGCACGGTTGGTGCGGCGTTTCTACGACGAGGTCTGGAACCAAGCCGACGAGGCGGTGGCGCGCGAGATCCTCGCCGCCGACCTGTCGTTCCGCGGCTCGATCGGCGAGGAGCGCGCCGGCGCCGAAGGCTTCATCGACTACATGCGCAAGATCCACCGCGCTTTCGCCGACTACCATTGCCGCATCGACCACCTGGTGGCCGAGACCGCCAGCGCGGCCGCGCGCATGACCTTCAGCGGCCTGCATTGCCAATCGCTGTGGGGCGAAAAGGCGACCGGCCACACCGTGACGTGGGCCGGCGGAGCCTTCTTCACCGTCAGGGATGGCCAGATCGCGACGATCTGGGTGCTCGGCGATACCGAGGCCTTGCGCCGACAATTGGCAGGCGGTGGCTAGCGGCGGGCTTTGGCCGCACCCTTCTTCTCGGCGTCGCGCAGTTCGGCGTTCTCGGCCGAGTCGACCGCCTTCTTCGCCTTCTCGGCCGCTGGCTTCACTTTCCCGGCATCGATGTGTTCCTTGAGGCCGGCGTTGTACTGGCGCGCCGCGCTGCGGCTGCCTTCGCCCTCGTTCTTGTTGGTAACAGGCTTGTCTTTGTTGACCATGGCTGAACTCCTGCCGTTCGGGGATCACCCATAGAACGGCAGGTCGCGGAGCAGGTTGCCGCCCCTAGCGCGCCGGCGGTTGCGCCATCGCGCCGGTGGGTGGACGCACATGGTTGGGCCGCTGGCCGGCGCCGCCATGGGTGGCCGACCAGCCGTCGGGCGACTCGAGGAAGGCGCGGGTCTCCGTCAGGCCCTGGGCGTCGAAGTATTTGTGACGCTCGGCGGCGTCGAGCACGTCCCACCACGTGGCGAGCGCGTGCAGCTTCACGCCCATCATCGAGAGCGTGTCGATGCTTTGCTGGAAGATGCCGTAGTGGAAGATCACGAAGCAGTCCGTGACCTTGGCGTCGGCCTTGCGCAGCGCCTCGATGAACATGACCTTGCTGCCGCCGTCGGTGGCGAGGTCCTCGACCAGCAGCACGCGCTGGCCGGGCTTGAGCTCGCCCTCGATCTGCGCCATGCGGCCGAAGCCCTTGGGCTGCTTGCGCACGTAGATCATCGGCTTCTTCGCCGTCTGGGCGATGAAGGCCGAGAAGGGAATACCCGCGGTCTCGCCGCCGGCGACGACGTCGATCTTCGACCAACCGATCGTGTCGCCGATCAGCTTGTGGGCGTGCGCCATGATCTTGGCGCGCGCCTCGGGGAACGAAATGATCTTGCGGCAGTCGATGTAGACCGGGCTGGCGCGACCCGACGTGAAGATGAAGGGCTTGTCCGCCCGGCAATGGACCGCCTCGATCTCCAACAGCAACCGAGCGGTGTCGCGCGCCCCTGGCGCTGTGCTCGCCTTCGACGCCTTGCCGCCAGTGGCTGGCTTCGTGGTCGGCTTCGCGACCTTCTTGGGCGCCGGCTTGCTGACGGCCTTCTTCGGCGGCGGTGCTTTTTTCGCTTTGGCTTTGCCCTTCTTGACGGCCATTAACGTCCCCCGGGCGCGTCCCCTATACGACGGCCGAAGCGTGTGTAGCGTCAGTGGGTTAGCCGAGCAAGACCCATGCCGTCAAACCGCCGTGCGCGGTCACGCTGGCGGCCGAATGTAGCGCTCGAAGTGCTGCCTCTTTTCGCTTTCAGGCAAGCGGCTTGCACCGCGATCTCGATCTCGGATCGCGACGCGTCGCACGACGCATGCGATCACTCGACCTTGGCGCCGGACGCCTTGACGACGGGCACCCACAGGGCTCGCTCCTTGGCGATGAAGTCTTGCAGGCCGGGTCGGCCCAGGGGCGGCATATCGAGGCCCATCTGCTCCCAGCGCGCCTGGATCTGCGGCTTGGCCATCATCTGCCTGATGGCATCTTCGAGCCGCACGATGACCGATTCCGGCGTGCCCGCCGGCGCCCCGACGCCGTACCAGGAGGTGGCGACATAGCCCGGCAGGGTCTCGGCGACCGTCGGCAGTTCGGGGATCGCCTTGGACCGCTGCGCTCCGGTGACAGCCAGGCCGCGCAGCTTGCCGTCACGCACCTGCTGCAGCATCGAGGGGATATTGCCGAACTGCATGTGCACGCGGCCAGCCAGAAGGTCCTGGAAGGCGGCCCCGGCACCCTTGTAGGGCACGTGCAGGATATCGACGCCGGCCATGGTCTTGAACAGCTCGCCACTGAGGTGCAGCGAGGTGCCGAGGCCGGACGACGAGAAGGCCAGCTTGCCCGGCTCCTTCTTGGCCAGCGCGATCAGCTCGGGAACGGTCGTCGCCGGCAGGCCGGGCCACACGCCCAGCAGATTGACCAGGGTGGCCAGCAGCGACACCGCGATGATGTCCTTGTCCGGGTCGTAGGGCAGCTTGCCGTAGAGCGCCGGGTTGATGGCGTGGCTGGCCACCGAGATCAGGCCGATGGTGTGGCCGTCCGTGGCGCGCGCCATCTCGGTCGTGCCGATATTGCCGCCGGCGCCCGGTCGATTGTCGACGATCACCTGCTGGCCGAAGATCTCGGTCAGCTCCTGCGCCAGGATGCGGCTCACCGTGTCGGTGCCGCCACCGGGAACGAAGGGGCAGATGAAGCGGACCTGCTTGGTGGGCCAGGCCTGCGCCCAGGCCGACGACACGAAGGGCGCGGCGAGGCCGCCGACAAGGGCGGCGCGACGATTGATCAACGGATCCTCCCCAACTTTTTGTGGAGCCTAGGCGAGCATCACGTCAGCCTGTCGTCAACAGCGCGGCGCGCGACGGTGCCCTGCGAAATCACCCGCGCGGCCGCTTGTCGGGCACGGCCAGATAGCAGAGCGCCGAGAGAAGCAGCACGGCCGCCACCGCGCCGAAGCCCATGCGGTAGGCGAAGTCGGTGCGCGGCCCGCCTTGCGCGAGCTGGCTGATGACCGCGCCCGCGAGCAACGGCAGCGCCATGCTGCCGCCGACCTGGGCGATATTGAGCGTGGTCACGCCGCGGCCGACGAGATCGGGTGGATACATCGCCCGGCCATGCGCCACGATCTGCACCGAGTAGGCCGCGAAGAAGCACAGCGCGACCAGCAGGGTGATGGCGAGCCAGGTCGCCGGCGCCGGGATGAACACCAGCGCGAGGAAAGGCGCCAGGGTGAGCGCGACGCCTACGATCACCACGCCCTTGCGCGTGTTGAAGGTGCGATCGAGCGGGCCGTAGGCGCTGACGCCGACGATCTGCGCGATCGCCATCGCTGTTACGACGTGGCCACGCGCCAGGGCATCCATGCCGTGCACGTCGGCGAGATAGGGACCGCTCCAGGCGCCCATGATCGCCAGCATCGAGGCGTAGGCGGAGAAGTGCATGGCCATCAGCATGGGCATGCGCGGCAGACGCAGGATGCGGCCGATGCCGCGCAGCATGTCGATAAACGAGCCGGTCGATGGCCGCCGCCGCGGCGCGCCGGGCGGCGTGTCATGGACGGTGAACCAGAACAGAAAGCCGGTGGCGACGGCCAGCGCCGCCATGGCGCCGAAGGCGCCGCGCCAACCCAGCCACTCCGCGAGGACGGCCAGCGGCGTGCCGGCCAGTAACGTGCCGACGCCGCCCAGCGCGAAGACGCGCGCCAGCATGGTCGAGAACTGCGCCGGCGCGAACCACACGCCGCACAGCACCGCGCCGGCCATGAAATAGCCGGAGCAGCCCAGGCCGACGACGAGGCGCGCGGCGATCATCTCCGTCGGCGTGCGCGCCAGCGCCTGGCCGATCGCTCCCAGCACGGTGAGTACCGTGAGCACGGTGATCGGCCCGCGCACGCCGTAGCGGTCGAAGGCGATGCCCAGCGGCACCTGCGCCAGCAGCAGCGACAGGAAGAAGATGCTGACCGCCACGCCATAGACCGCCGCCGACATGCCGAGGTCGCGCATCACGTCGGGCGCCACGGTGTTGAGCAGCACGCGGAAGGATTGGCTGAGCGTGGCGATGGCGACAAGGCCGGAGAGGAACAGGGCAACCTGCAGACGCGTGGGCGCGCCGGTACTGACCGCGATCGACATGGCCGACTTATGGACGCGCGCGCGACGACGATGCTTCGTTCATGGCCGAAGTGTCATTGCCTGGCCACCGCGTTGGCCTCGGCCTCGCTGCGCGGCAGCGAGGCGAGCTCGGCCACGGTGATCGGCTTCACCGGCGGGCGCAGGCGATAGTGGCCGATCTCCTGGGGCGTCTTGCCCCGTGCCCGCGCGATCAGCTCGGTCACCGTCAGACCGCAGAGGCGCCCCTGGCATGGGCCCATGCCGCAGCGCAGATAGGCCTTGAGCTGGTTGGGCCCGGTCGCACCGACGCGGACGGCCTCTTCGATCTGCGCCGCGCTGACCTCCTCGCAGCGGCAGGCGATGGTGTCGCCCGAGGGAATGCGATGCGCCTCGATCGGTCGGAACGCCCGCTCCAGGAAGGCGCGGCCACGGCCGTAGGTCGCCAGCACGCGACGCGGCATCTCGGCCTCGCGATCGCGCCTCACGGCATCGATGCGGCCCAATCGGCAGGCCGCGTCGAGCGCCGCCAGCCGGCCGCGCTCGGCCGCCGACTCCGCGCCGGCGATGCCC
>JALHMM010000143.1 GCA_022844045.1 Reyranellaceae bacterium
GGGACTTGGCACCTTCTCCCCGCCTTCGCGGGGAGAAGGAGGAGCTTGGCGATCCATATGCGATAGCCCTGCCCCTCCGGGGGAAGGTAAGAGGGGCCGCACGATGAAGGTCGGCGGCTGCCGCTGGGTGGACGTGCGAGGTTCGTCCGACCCGCGCGGGACGGTGAGCTTCATCGAGACCGGCATCGATCTCGATTTCGCCATACGCCGCGCCTTCTGGATCCACGGTGTGCCGGTGGGCCGGCCACGCGGTCATCATGCGCATCGCGAGGTGCGGCTGGCGATGATCGCCGTCGCCGGCGGCGCCGACCTGATCCTCGACGACGGCACCGTGCGCGAAACCGTGCGGCTGGACCGGCCGGATCGCGCGATGCTGGTCGAGCCATGGGTCTGGCACGAGCTGGTGGATTTCGCCGCGTCGACGGTCGTGCTGGTCCTGGCGTCGCACAACTACGCCGAGGCCGATTACATCCGCGACTACGATACGTTCCGCCGCGAGGTGAAAGCGCGATGATCCCGTTCCTCGACCTGCGCGCCGTCTATGTCGAGCTCAAGCCGGAGATCGACGCGGCGATGGCGCGCGTCGCCGATTCCGGCTGGTACATCCTCGGCAAGGAAGTCGCGGCCTTCGAGCAGGAGTTCGCTGCCTTCTGCGGCGTGAAGCATTGCGTCGGGCTGGGCAATGGGCTGGAGGCGTTGGAGCTCGTGCTGCGGGCCTGGGATGTCGGGCCGGGCGACGAGGTGATCGTGCCGTCGAGCACCTACATCGCGACCTGGCTCGCCGCGACGGCGTGCGGCGCCAAGCCGGTGCCGGTCGAGCCCGACATGCGCACCGCCAATCTCGATCCGGAGCGCGTCGCGGCGGCGATCACGTCGAAGACAAAAGCGATCATCCCGGTGCATCTCTACGGCCAGGCCAGCGACATGGACCCGCTGATGGAGCTGGGACGCCGCCACGGTATCAAGGTGCTGGAGGACGTCGCCCAGGCGCAGGGCGCGCGCTACAAGGGCCGCCGCGCCGGCTGTCTCGCCGATGCCGGCGCCTTCAGCTTCTTCCCGAGCAAGAACCTCGGCGCCATGGGTGACGCCGGCGCGGTGACCACCGATGACGACAGGCTCGCCGAAAGGCTGCGCACCCTGCGCAACTACGGCTCGAAGGTGAAGTACGTGAACCTCGAGACCGGCGTGAACTCGCGGCTCGACGAGATGCAGGCGGCGATCCTGCGCGCCAAGCTGCCGAGCCTCGACACCTTCAACGAGCGCCGCCGCGCGCTGGCGGCGCGCTATCTCGAGAAGATGCGCGGCATCCCCGGCGTCGAGCTGCCCTACGTACCGCAATGGGCCGAGCCGATCTGGCATCTCTTCACGGTGCGCTGCGATGACCGCAAGCGGATCACCGATGCGCTCGACGCGGCCAAGATCGGCTGGCTGATCCACTATCCGATCCCGCCGCATCTGCAGGAAGCCTATCGCGGGCTGGGCATGAAGGCGGGTGCCTTCCCGCTCGCCGAGCGCATCGCCGAGACCACGCTCAGCCTGCCGATCGGCCCGCATGCCACGGTCGATCAGATCGACCGCGTCGCCGATATCGTTCGATCGGCGGCGTAGAAGGATGACCGTCGTCCTGAGCGAAGCGAAGGACCCAGCGGTCGTGCCCGACCAACCACCGCCAGGTACTTCGCTTCGCTCAGGAGGACAGGACTCCGTGCGGTGCTGAAGCTTGTCAAAGCGATGGCGACGTCGGGCGGGGCGGGCATCGCCAGCCTGTTGTTCGGCCTGATCGCCAACAAGATCTTCGCCGTGACCCTGGGGCCGACGGGTGTCGGCTTGCTGGCGACCTATCGCCAGGTCCACGACACGGCGACGGGTCTCGGCATCTTCGGCGCCGGCGCCGGCCAGATCCAGGCGCTGAGCTCGGTCGAGGGCGAGGCGCGGCGACGGCGAGTCGTGGCGTCGATCTGGCTGTCGCTGTGTGGCGCCGTGCTCGCGGCGCTGACCTTGCTGCTGGCCGCGCCGCTGATCGCCGAGCACGTCTTTCGCGACCGCTCGCCCGGCATCGTGCTGGGCGTGCGCTGTCTCGCGCTCACCGTGGGCATCGCCATCATCGGCGTCACCCTACAGGGCCTGATCAACGTTTCACGTGCCATCGGCCAGTTGGCGATCGTGCAGGTGCTGGGCTCGCTGACGCTCGCGCTCATCGCCTGGCCGCTGGCCCGGCTGGCGGTGGGCGGCCACCAGCTCGCTTTCATCGGCTTCGTGCTGCTGCCCATCGTGGCGCAGTTCGCGGTAGCGACCTGGTACATCCACAAGCTCGGCTGGATGGCGCCGGTGCTTGCCGCCTTCACGCGTCGGCCCGATCGCGAGGACACGGCGCACCAGCTGCGCTTCTTCGCAGCCGGCCTGGGCGCTGGCCTTGTGTCGGCGGTGTGCTTCATGACGATGCGCGCGCTCATCGTCGAGACCGGTGGCCAGGAACTGCACGGCCTGTTCCAGGCGGCCTGGGCGTTGGCGGCGCAGAATGTCGGCCTGCTGGTGTCGGCGGCGGGCGTTTATCTGCTGCCGACCATGGCCAGCGCCGCGAGCGCGCAGGAGCGCAGCCGCACGGTCAACGACGCCGTCGAGATGCTGGCGCTGTGCTCGATCCCGCTGATCGGCGGCGCGCTGTTGTTCCAGCCGCTGATCATGGAGCTGCTGTTCTCGCGCCGCTTCCTGCCGGCGCTGGATGCACTGACCTGGATGCTGATCGGCAACTACTTCCGCGTCTTCCAGTCGCTCTTCTACAACGTCGCGGTCTCGGCGGCGCGTGTGCGGGTGATGATGACCATCGAGATCGCCTGGTATGGGGGCATCTCGGGGATCGTCTTCATCGCGCTCGGTCCGCACGCGCCGTCTTGGATGACCGGCTTGGACGGCATAGGCATCGGCTTCGCCGTGGTGCAGGTCGCCACGATGCTCGGCGGCCTGTGGTACGCCTACGTCGCGCTGGGTGTGCGTCTGCAGGCGCGGACCCAGGCGATCTGGTTCGGCGGTCTCATCATGGTGGCGATTTGCGCGGCGGCGACTTGGCATGACCGGTCGACCAACTGGAAGGTCTCGATACCGTTGGCGCTCCTGACCCTCGTTGTGTCGGTCGCGCTGGCCGGGCCGCGGCGCTGGAACGAGGTTCGCGCGGTCATCGCGGGCTGGCGGGCGCGCGACTGATACGGTGGATGCGCAGGCCTTCGCTGTCATGCAGCTTTGGGCCGAGTTCGGGTAGCGACAGGCGGTCGATGCGCCAGCCCGCGATGACCAGATAGTCGATGCGCTGTCGCCAGTGCGCCACGCGTTCGCCGTGCGTCATGCCGGGTTCCAGCGGCCTGGTCGGCCGCAGCGCCAGCAGGTTGGGCAGGAAGAGCGTCGCGCTGGGGATCGAGAAGTCGCGATGGGGCTCGCGCAGGACCAGGTTCTGCGTGCCGCGGCCGATGAACAGGTTGGGTACCAGCGCGTCGCGGTCGAGCGCGGCGAAGGCGGCGATGTGCTGGCGCAGCTGCCAGACATGCGCCGAGCGCCGCCAGGACGGGCGGTCGTCGCCTTCGATGGCGCGCGTGAGGAATACGGTGGAGCGCGGCTCGATCGCGGCGCTGGCCTGCCGGAACTCGGTGATGGCACGCGTCGTGTCGACCGACAGCGCCATGAAAGCGACGGCCTTCAGCGCCAAGACGAGGCCGGCACAGGCGGCGGCCAGCCTGACGACGCCCCGCGGCAGCTCGCTCAGCGACACCGCCAGCGTGGCGAACAGCATGAAGGCGAAGGCCGGCCGCCAGTGCACGTACGCGGTGTTCGCGGAGACATCGGGCAAGACCAGGATCAGCGCCAGCGCGATCGGCATCGCCCACAGCAGGCCCGCATCGACCCTCAGCCGGCGCGCGCGCCAGCTCGACCAGGCGAGCCACGCCAGCGCGGCCGCGAGCAGTAGCAGGCAGAGCGCGGTGAACGCCCACCACGCGTTGAGCACGCGCGGCTCGAACAGCACGGACACCGGCGACAGGATGGCCTCGACGCGCGTGACCAGCCAGGCGCCGGGGCGGAACGGGCCCGCTGGCGGCGGATCGATCTGCCGCTCCATGCCGGCGACGTAGGTCGGCAGCCACGCCATCACCAGCAGCACGGCGGCGGCGAGGCCGATGTATCGACGCGCCTGGGCGAGGCCGGCGGCGAAGACGGCGCGCATGCCGCGCCGGAGCGATCCGACCACCGCCGCAAGCCCGTCACCCAGCGCCAGCAGCACGACGCCGAGCAAGCCGCCAAGGTGAAGCCAGCAGACGAGGCCGACGAGCGACGCGGCGAGCGCCTGCTGGAAGAGCCAGGGCAAGCGCGCGCCCGGCCCGCGATAGAGCGCGATGTAGCCGGCGACGGCGCAGCACAGCGAGACCATGAAGCTGTGCAGGCCCAGGATGTAAGTGTCGCCCAGCAGCAGCAATGGCAGGGCCAGCAGCAGATGCAAGCTCGGGTACGGCTCGCCGGGATGCAGCACGCGGCGGCACCAGACCACGGTCGCGGCGACGACGATCACCGGCAGCAGCGCGGCGAGGCGGCCGAGGATCTGCGGCGGGAAGACGCCGGCGAGCAGGGCGAAGACGATGTCGAGCAGCGTGTTGGGCAGCCAACGCACGTCGAGCATATAGAACGGATTGCGAGCGGTGCCGTCGAGCAGATCGGCCATCAACGTGAAGCGCACGACATGCACCGGCAGGTCGGTGACGGCCGGGTGCGGCGAGAGCGCGACGGCGAGACCGACGGCGCCGGTCAGGGCAAGCGCGGCCCCTCTCATCGCCGATGGTAGAAGCGGCCGATCAGCGCGGCCAGGCGCAGGACGAGGCGCGTCCACAGCATCTTGGCCGGCGTGAAGGGCTGGATCGGCCCGCGGGCGTGCCGCCACCAGGTCTGGTGACGGCCCGGCGCGACGCCGGTGAGCGACATTCTGAGATATGTCGCGTGCCACGGCTTGGGCGGCTGCGCCGCATGAGACATGCCGTAGGTCGTCTCGATGAAGTCCATGCCTTCCTGGCCGATGATCGACAAGGGCGCGTCGCAGGCCATGGCGGCGACGTTCATGAAGTCCTGGTCGCTTGACGCGAAGGCATCCTCGCGGCCGGCGATCTTCAGATCGCGCGGCGCGTCGGGGCGCTGACCGGCATAGGTGTCGGTGACGTCGCGCCAAGCCTCGAGGAATTCGCGATGAACGCGCGGCACGGCGGCGAAGCCGCTGTTGCAGTAGTAGTCGAGCAGCCGGCAATCACGGCCCAGCGCTTCCTTGGCGAGCCGGCGCCAGTGGCGCCGGAAGGGGTGGCCGGCCGGCATGATCGGGAAGGCGATGTCGGTGCACAGGCCGACGCCGCTCTCGAGCCAATCCTCGAAGAACGACCACGGCGAGAGGGTGACGATGTCGACGTCGAAATAGACCACCGCGTCGATGGCGGGATCGAGCTCGTCCAGCACGCGCAGCATGAAGTGCGGCTTGGCCCAGGCGGTGTGCAGGTTGGTGTGGTCGATCGGCACGAAGCGCAGCTCGACGCCGCGCGCCGGCTCGTAGGTCCGCCACGCGCCATGATCGGTGAGCGGCGTGGCCCAGGGCGGCGGCGCGCCGCGATGGCCGATCCACAGCGTGCCGATGAAACCCGACGCGATCAGCGAATTGGCGAGGACGGCGGCGCCCTTGTGATAATCGCCGTCGTACAGCGCGCAGGCGCTGACGCGCTTCATGCCGCGCCGCTGGCGGGCGCGAGGCCCAGGCGTTCGCCGCGATAGGCGCCGCTCATCACGCGCTCCCACCAGCCTCTGTTGTCGAGAAACCAGCGCACGGTCTGGCGCAGCCCCTCGTCGAAGGAACGGCTCGGCCGCCAGCCGAGCTCGCGGGCGATCTTGCCGGCGTCGATGGCGTAGCGCTGATCGTGGCCCGGCCGGTCGGCGACAAAGCGGATCAGACTGTCATGCGGACGGTTCGGCGAATCCGTCAGCATCTCGTCAAGCGCGCGACAGATGGCCTGCACGACATCGATGTTGCGCCGCTCCTCGTTGCCACCGACGTTGTAGGTCTCGCCAACGCGGCCTTTCTGCAGCACCGTCAGCAGCGCCTCGGCGTGGTCCTCGACATGCAGCCAGTCGCGCACGTTCTCGCCCTTGCCGTAGACCGGCAGGCTCTCGCCGCGCAGGCCGCGGATGATCACCAGCGGGATCAGCTTCTCGGGGAAATGGTACGGGCCGTAATTGTTGGAGCAGTTGGTGGCCAGCGTCGGCAGGCCGTAGGTGTGGTGCCAGGCGCGCACCAGATGGTCGGAGCCGGCCTTGCTCGCGGAGTAGGGCGAGTTGGGCTGGTAGGCCGTGTCCTCGCGGAACAACCCCTCGGCGCCCAGCGAGCCGAACACCTCGTCGGTGGAGATATGCTGGAAGCGGAAGGCCGCGCGCCGCGCCTCGGACAGCGTGCGCCAGTAGGCGGTGGCGGCCTCGAGCAA
This sequence comes from Reyranellaceae bacterium, assembly GCA_022844045.1. GTDB lineage: Bacteria > Pseudomonadota > Alphaproteobacteria > Reyranellales > Reyranellaceae > JAFAZJ01. The sequence goes on from JALHMM010000143.1 coordinate 6,492, forward strand.
GGTCCAGGTGCCGACGATGTTGGTCTGGATGAAGGGCGCGGCGCCGTCGATCGAGCGATCGACATGGCTTTCGGCGGCGAGATGCAGGATGGCGTCGGGCTGTTCGTCGGCGAGGATGCGGTCCATCGCGGCGCGGTCGCAGATGTCGGCGCGATGGAAGCGGTGCCTGACATGCTCGCGCGCCTCGGCCAGCGACTCCAGATTGCCGGCATAGGTCAGCTTGTCGATGGTGGCGACGCGCCAATCGGTCTGGCGGATGATACGTCGGACGACCGCTGAGCCGATAAAGCCAGCCCCGCCCGTGACGACGACCTTCATGTCGGGACAGCTCTCGTGGCGAACACTGACATCCTCGCAAAACCATGATAGGAAAACAACTTGGACCTTCGACTTGATGATCGATCTTAATGACGGGTGAACCCCGCCGCTTCAACGCTCGCCTGTTCGGCCACATCAAGCGGCCTCCTCTCGACCCATCCTGGCCGGACTCCTGGCGCTACTCGCATGGGCATGACGTCGACTCGGTGTGGCCGGGCACGACGGCGCGCGGCTACCGCGTCGCCTATCGCCATCGCTTCGCCCGCGCCATCGACTACGTGCTGGCGGCCAAGCCGGATGGCGGTCGCGTGCTCGACCTCGCGGCCGGGCAGGGCAACTTCTCCATCGTGCTGGCCGAGCTGGGCTACCAGGTCACATGGAACGATCTGCGCGACGACCTCGTGGGCTATGTCAGGCTGAAGACCGACCGCCAGGACATCCGCTTCCTGCCCGGCAATCTCTTCGAGCTGCCGCCGGAGCGGGTCGGTCGCTTCGACGCCGTGGTCGCCACCGAGATCATCGAGCACGTGGCACACCCCGACGACTTCCTGCGCAAGCTCGCGGGCTTCCTCGAGCCCGGCGGCGTGATCGTGTTGACCACGCCCAATGGCCGCTACTTCCGCAACACCCTGCCGCGCTTCTCCGACTGCCCCGACCCCTCGCAATTCGAGGCGCTGCAGTTCAAGCCCGACGCCGACGGTCACATCTTCCTGCTTTACCCCGACGAGATCGTCACGCTCGCCGGCAAGGCCGGGCTGAAGGTCGACAAGCTCTCGTTCTTCACCAACCCGCTGACCGCCGAGAACCTCAAGACGCGCTATCTCTCGCCGATCCTGCCCTACGGCCTGGTCGACGCCATCGAGCGCGGCACGCAGGCGCTGCCGGACCGGCTGTCGCAACGCCTGCACATGCAATGGGCGGCGTTGCTGAGCAAAGCCTGATGTCGTCCTGAGCGCAGCGAAGGACCTCGCGGTATCGCGGTCAGTCGCATGTGGTCGTTCGATCGCGAGATCCTTCGCTGCGCTCAGGATGACAACTCAAGTGTACTTCCACTGCACGAGGGTAAACGGTGGCTTGGCGTCGTCGTGGGGCTCGAAGACCGCCTCGACCTCGGCGCCGATGCGCACCTGCTGCTTGGGGTCGCCCAACAGATTGCCCAGCATGCGGATATTGCCGGCGTGCGGCAACTCGACCAGCACGACGATGTAGGGTCCCTGATCTTTCAGCGCCGGATGCACGGGATGCCAGGGGCGCTCCCAGCTGTAGATCTTGCCGCGGCCCTCGACCTTCACCCAGCCGATGTCGAAGGACAGGCACTTGTGGCAGATCCATTCCGGACCCCATTGCCAGGTGCCGCAGGCCTTGCAGCGCTGCACCATCAATTCGCCGCGCCGCGTGCCTTCCCAGTAGGGCGCGTCGAGGCCGTCATTCTCGGCGACGGGGGCCGGCAGGCCGGGCTTGAGATAGGACATCACAGCGTCTCCGCCGAACCGAGGATCATGCTCGACACCGGTGTCACCATCGGGCCGGCGATCACCATCGAGACGTCGGCGTTCTTGACCTGCGCCGTCGACTCACCGCGCAACTGGCGCACCGCTTCGACCTGCAATTCGAGGCCGTGCATGTAGCACTCCGCGAGATTGCCGCCGCTGGTGTTGAGCGGCAGCTTGCCCGATGGCGCCATCAGGTTTTCGGGCACGAGGAACTCGTTGGCCTCCTCGGCCTTGAAGAAGCCGTGCTCGACCAGGCTCATCAGCACGCCGCCGGTGAAGTTCTCGTAGCTCTGCAGCACGTCGACGTCCGAGGGCTTCACGCCGGCCATGGCGTAGAGATGCGGCGCCACCGTGGTGAAGCTCGACGTGGCGTAGAGCGGCGCGTTGTGGCCGCGCGCACCGTTGCGGTACTCCGAGCCAAGCGCCGCGCCCAGCAGATAGGCGGGCTTCTTGGCGAAGTCCTTGGCCTGCTCGGCCGGCACGATGATCAGCGCCGCCGCGCCATCGTTCTCCATGCAGCAGTCGAACAAGCGCCACGGCTCGACGATCCAGCGCGACGCGTCGTAGGCCTCGGCCGTCAGCGGCTTGCCGTTCATCACCGCGCGCGGGTTCTTCTGGGCGTGGGCGTAGGAGGCGAGCGCGATGGCGCGCTGCGCGCCGTCGCCGATCTTGTTCTCATGCAGAAAACGCATCGCGCGCATGGCGTAGCGCTGCGCCGGCGACATCACGCCGTATGGCGCGTTGAGCGCCGCCTCGCCCGTCGCGACGCCACCCGGCGGCGCCGCGCCAAAGCGCTGGAACTGGCCCTGCGCCAGCGAGCGGAAAACCACGACGCAGTCCGCGAGGCCGCCGGCC
>JALHMM010000144.1 GCA_022844045.1 Reyranellaceae bacterium
CGAACCAGCAACGAGAAGCTGAATGTTGGCCTGAGGCACTGACTGATCGAGACCGGTCAGGTCGATGGTCCCCTTTGTCAGGCGCAAACCTACAGTGTTGCCGCTGGTCACATCGAAATGCAGCTTCTCGCCTTCGAAGCGGGCCTTACCCGACACTTCCTGCAATTCGGGCATGTGCGGCATGTAGCGAACCGTCATGCCGCGATAGTCCAGAAACCCAACCAGGCGATCGACCTTCAGCTTGGAAATCTCGTTGCCCGGCGCACTGAGCGCAAATTCGGCAGCAGCGTCGGCCTCGCCGTTGCTCAAATTGGTGAGCGCCCACTTCCGCCCGCCCGGAGCGAATTCCAGTGGCCAATAGTCACCGAGACGGCTGACGGGAATCTTGCGGACGTCGACCCGTCCCGTAAAGGTCTGCCCTTCCGGCTTCTTGATACCGACGCCGGTTATCGACACCGTGGTGGCGCCGATGTCGAGTTCGATCTTCTCGACCTTGGCGGTATGCGATGCGGCGTCCACCAGGACCCGGGCATTGACCGTGCGTACCTGGTGGGTTGCCGGCAATACACTCGGAAGCGTCACCTTGCCGTTGCCGCCATGGACATCGATCTCAACGCTGCGGATGTCGCCCGCGCCACTCGCCTCGACACGCAACCGGCCGGATAGGGAAATGTCGATGCCGCGCAACAGGGCGGCGTCGGGCGACAGATCTGCGAACATCAACGGCTTCAGCCCGTCGATATTGGCCTCGACGAAAATCCTGCTGCGGTCTCGCGCGTAGACGCCCGACAGCGAGACGTCGATCGGCTCGCCGCCACTGCTGAAGCGGGCGCTGGCGACAATGACGACACCGCTGGCATCGCGCGTGAGGCGGGCCGTTGCGTTCGGCGCCGTCCAGGCGACGCCGCTCTCAACGTCGCGCAATGTGACGCGCGCGCGCTGGACCAGCACCGTATCGAGCTGGCCGAGCAGCGACGTCTGGTTGGGCTCGGCCATCAACTGATCGACCAGCAGGTCGACGATCTCGCCTTGGGATTTCGTGTCCGGACTGGCAAGGACACGGCGCAGCATGCCGCCTTCGCGTGCGACATCGGCGTCGAGGGTGGGCTGGTCCACGACGATCGACGTCGGCAGGAACCTGCCGCGGACGACGCTGCGCGGCTCGAAGGAGAGTGCCACGCTGGGCGCCGTGGCAATCGCCTCGCCTGCCATATTGCTGATCTCGAGGCCGCTTAGAACCAGACGAACCGGTTGGTTGAGCCCGCTCCATTCAACATAGATTCGCTTGGCGTGGATCTTGACCTTGGCGTCGGGGACGTCGAAGTGCTCCGCGACCCTTGCTTTGAGAAAGTCGAGATCGATCGGCCCCGCCATCAGGCGAAGCGCCGCGACGGCGACAAGCACTCCCGCGCCGATCACGAATCCGGCGGTGACACGCAGAGCGATTCGATAGGCTCTTCTAACCAAAGATCGATACTTCCAGCTTCTTGACGACAGCAGCGCCCGCAGGCAAGCGTGCCAGGGACACCGACAACTTACCCGACCGCCGCAACGTATGTCTTGGCTTTCGACTGCTCGCCTGCCGAGCCCGCACGATCAAGAGCGGCTGGCCGTGGCATGGGCGCGGTGGACCGACAAGGCCCAGCGACCCAGCGACCCCGCGGAAGTCGCGCTGCTCGATGCGCTGTTCGGCAACAGCCCGTACCTGACGGAAACTGCCCTACAGAACCCGATTTTTGTGACCGATCTGTGGCGGCAGGGACCCGAGGCGATCCTGGCCGCCCTCGCAAGCGAACTTCGTACGGTGCGGGCGACGGCCCACGACGGCGCCCTGCCCGAAGCCGTTGCAACAACGCTGCGCCGGCTCAAGCGTCGCGTGGCGCTGGCCGTCGCCGTGGCCGACATTGCCGAGGTCTGGCCTCTCGAGAAGATCACCGGAGCGCTCAGCGACTTCGCCTCGGGCTCGCTCGACGCCCTCACCGATTCGATCCTTCTCCAGCTCTCGCGCGACGCCCGTATCGAGCTTGGCGGGGATCCCGGGGCGGCGGCCCTCACCGTCCTCGGCATGGGCAAGCTCGGGGCCGGCGAACTCAACTACTCGAGCGACATCGACGTCATCCTGCTCTACGACCGCGACGCGCCGGCGATCGCCGGCAACGACCAGATCGCGCGACACTTCGTGCGTTGCGCCCGCCTGCTGGTGCAACTGCTCTCGGAAACCTCGGCTGACGGCTACATCTTCCGCACCGATCTCCGGCTGCGCCCTGATCCAGGCTCAACGCCGCTCGCCATGTCGGTCCAGGCAGCCGAACTCTATTACGAGAGCGTCGGACAGAACTGGGAACGGGCGGCGATGATCAAAGCGCATCCGGTGGCCGGCAATCGGGCCGTGGGTGCGGCCTTCCTGGCCGACATGCGACCCTACATCTGGCGCAAGCATCTCGACTTCGCAGCGATCCACGACATTCACTCGATCAAGCGGCAGATCGACGCGCACCGCGGCGGCGGCACGGTCAAGGTCTTCGGCCATAACGTCAAACTGGGCCGCGGCGGCATTCGCGAGATCGAATTCTTCGCCCAGACCCAGCAGCTCATCTTCGGCGGCCGCGACCCGTCGCTCAGACTGCGCGGCACCTGCGAGACCATCCGGGCATTGTCGGCGACGGGACACGTCTCGCCAGCGGCCGCGGACGAGCTGGTCGAGGCTTACGGCTTCCTGCGCCGGGTAGAACATCGCCTGCAGATGGTCGACGATCGCCAGACCCACAGCGTGCCAGCCGATGAGGCCGGGGTGGCGGCGATTGCCACCTTCCTGGGCTATCCCGATTCGGGGGCCTTCCAACAGGCTCTGCTCGACCGTCTGCGCTGCGTCGAAGGCCACTATGCCAGGCTTTTCGAGGAGGCGCCGAGCCTGGCCGGTCCCGGCGGCAATCTGGTGTTCACGGGCACCGACGACGATCCCGGCACGCTGGAATCTCTCAGTGCCATGGGCTTTCGCGACACGTCGGCAGCAGCCGGCATCGTGCGGCGCTGGCATCACGGCCGCTACCGCGCCACCGCGACCGCGCGGGCGCGCGAACTCCTGACCGAACTGATGCCCGGCCTCCTGAAGGCGCTGGGTTCGACGGCTGCGCCCGACCAGGCGCTGCTCAATTTCGATCTTTTCCTTGCCAACCTGCCGGCGGGCGTCCAGCTCTTCTCGCTGTTCAAGGCCAATCCTGCGCTGCTCGAACTCCTGGCCAACATCATGGGCAGCGCGCCGGGCCTTGCCGCCCATCTCGCGCGCCGCACGCTCCTCCTCGATTCGGTGTTGTCGCCCGACTTCTATCGCCCCCTGCCCTCGGCGGAGGAGATGACGGCGGAACTGGCGGCCGTGCTGGCCCATGTGGATCACGAGCAGGATATCCTCGACCTGGCCCGGCGCTGGGCCAACGACCGACGCTTCCAGATCGGCGTGCAGCAGCTGAAACACATCGTACGACCGGCAGAGGCGGGCCTCGCGTACTCCGACGTGGCGGCCGCCACCATCTCGGCACTCTGCGACCGGGTCGAGCAGCGCTTCGCTGACGTCCATGGCGGCTTTCGCGGCCAGCGCCTGGCCGTCCTGGGGCTGGGCAAGCTCGGCAGCCGGGAAATGTCGGCCACTTCCGACCTCGACCTGATCTTCGTCTACGACATCCCCTCGGACCTCGAGACCTCGGACGGTGCGCAGCCGCTGTCCCCGATCCAGTATTACACGCGGCTCAGCCAGAAGATCGTGACGGCGCTCACCGCCCATACCAATGAAGGCGCGCTCTACGAGGTCGACATGCGGCTGCGCCCGTCGGGCCGGGCCGGGCCGCTCGCCAACTCGCTGGAGGGCTTCGAGACCTATCACGCGCAGTCGGCCTGGACCTGGGAGCACATGGCTCTGACCCGCGCCCGCGTGATCCACGGGCCGGCGGCGCTGGTCGATCGGCTCACCGACATCGTGAAGACGACGCTCTGCCGGCCGCGCGACTCCGGTGCACTGGTACGCGACGTCGCCGACATGCGCGATCGCATTGCCCAGCATGCGCCGGCCAAGAGCGCGTGGGACTTCAAGCATCTGCCGGGCGGACTGTTCGACATCGACTTCGTGGCGCAATACCTGGCGCTCCTCCACGCCGCGGCGCGGCCCGACCTGCTCGCCCCCCATCCCGCCGAAATGCTGCGCCGGATGGCCGAGGCCGGGCTGATCGAGCGCACCGATGCCGAGCGCCTGCAGGCCACGCGAACGCTGCTCTCCGACGTGCAGAGCCTGCTCCGCCTTACCCTGAACGGCGACGAAGCGGCCTTCGACGAGACCAGTGCGCCCGAGGGCCAGCGCCGGTTGATCGCGGCCACCGAGGATGCGACCGATCTCGCCGATCTCAAGGCGCGGATTGCGACCGAGGCCGCAGCCGCGCGCGCTATATACGAGCGCACCGTCGAGGCCCCGGCGCGCGCCGCCGGCTGGCAGGCAAGGAGAGACAAATGAGTGTCGAGGAAGGCAGAAAGGCGCCGGATTTCACCGCCGCCACCGACGGAGCCAAGAAGCTCAAGCTCTCGGATTTGCGCGGCAAGCCTGTCGTGCTCTACTTCTATCCCAAGGACGACACGCCAGGCTGCACGACCGAGGCCTGCGGCTTCCGCGACGCCGCCCCCGACTTCAAGAAACTGAAGGCGCAGGTGGTCGGCGTCTCCAAGGACAGCGTCGCCCGCCACGACAAGTTCAAGGCCAAGTACGAACTCAACTTCCCACTGGTGTCCGACGAGGACGGCAAGATCTGCGAGAAGTACGGCACCTGGATCGAGAAGAGCCTCTACGGTCGCAAGTACATGGGCATCGACCGCGCCACCTTCCTGATCGACAAGGACGGCGTGGTCCGCAAGATCTGGCGTAAGGTCAAGGTCGCGGCCCATGTCGACGAAGTGCAGGCGGCACTGAAGGCCCTTTAGCCTGGCAACGCGCAGACCGGGATCGCCTTGCCGCCGACCCGTGCCCTGCCCTACGCTCCAATCTGAATTTCACCCCCCGGACAGGAACACCCCATGACCAACGACAATCCCGACAACAAGTGGATCGGCAAGCGCACCCCCCGGCCGGACGGCGCGGACAAGGTCACTGGACGCGCCGCCTACGCCGCCGACACCAACATGCCGGGCATGATCTGGGGCAAGGTGCTGCGCAGCCCCCACGCCCACGCCCGCATCAAGTCGATCGATACCTCGAAGGCCGAGGCCTTCCCGGGCGTCAAGGCGGTCATGACCTCCAAGGACATCGTCGACTTCCCCATCGACAAGGGCCCGGTGATGCTGGGCATCCAGGATATCCGCTGGATGTGCCGCAACGTGATGGCCCGCGACAAGGCGCTGTTCCACGGCCATCCCGTGGCCGCCGTCGCCGCCACGTCGCAGGAGATCGCCGCCGAAGCCCTCAAGCTGATCAAGGTCGACTACGAGGTGCTACCCCATGCCATCGATGTCGAGGACGCGATGAAGCCGGGCGCTACCCCGCTCCACGACCACATCAAGTTCGAGGGCAAGCCCTCCAACATCGCGGGCACGCTCGAGCACAAGAAGGGCGATATCGAAGCCGGCTTCAAGCAGGCCGATGTGATCGTCGAACGCAGCTTCAAGACCGAGGCGGTGCACCAGGGCTACATCGAGCCGCACGCCTGTCTCGTCAGCGTCGTCGACGGCAAGGCCACGATCTGGAGTTCGAGCCAGGGCCAGTTCATGGTCCGCGCCATGACCGCGCTGCTCACCGGCGTTGCGCAGAGCGACATTCGCGCCATCCCGGCCGAGATCGGCGGCGGCTTCGGCGGCAAGACCATCATCTACCTCGAGCCGCTGGCGCTGGTGCTGGCGCGCAAGTCGGGCAAGCCGGTCAAGATGGTGATGAGCCGCGAGGAAGTGTTTCGCGCCTCAGGTCCGACCTCGGGCTCGATGAGCAAGGTCAAGATCGGCGCCAAGAAGGACGGCACCATCGTGGCCGCCCATGGCACCTACTGGCTGCAGGCCGGCGCCTTCCCCGGCTCGCCGATCCGCGGCGCCGCCGGCTGCGCCTTCGGGCCCTATGACATCGAGAATGCCTACACCCAGGGCTTCGACGTCGTCTCCAACCGCTCCAAGGTCGCGGCCTACCGCGCCCCCGGCGCGCCGATCGGCGCCTATGCGGTGGAGTGCGTGCTGGATGAACTCGCCCAGAAGCTCAAGATGGATCCGCTCGAGCTGCGGCTGAAGAACGCCGCCAAGCAGGGCACCAAGGCTGTCCACGGTCCGGTCTATCCGGTCATGGGCTACCAGGAAACGGTCAAGCAGGCGCTCGCCCATCCGCACTACAAGGCACCGCTGAAGCCCAACCAGGGTCGTGGCGTGGCCTCGGGCTACTGGTTCAATGCCGGCGGCGAATCGAGCGCCCAGATGAGCATCAACGAGGACGGCACCGTCGTGGTGATGACCGGCCATCCCGATATCGGCGGCAGCCGCGCTTCGACCGCCAACATCGCGGCCGAACTGCTCGGCATCGCCCACAGCAAGGTGCAGGTGCTGATCGGCGACACCAGCAGCATCGGCTTCTCGAACCTGACCGGCGGCAGCCGCGTCACCTTCGCCTCGGCGATGGTGGTGACCGACGCCGCGGGCAAGGTCATCGCCGACCTCAAACGCCGCGCCGCCAAGATCTGGAAGATCGATCCCGAAGCCGTGACCTGGGAAAACGGCGAGGCCAAGCCTGCCGGCGACAATGCCGGCAAATTCGATCCTCTGTCGCTGGCCCAGCTCGCAGCCCGCGCGACCGAGACCGGCGGGCCGATCGGCGCCGGTGCTTCTACTAATACGACCGGCGCCGAGGGTGGCTTCAGCACGCACATCTGCGACGTGGAGGTCGACCGCGACACCGGCCGCGTCTGGGTGACGCGCTACACCGCCTTCCAGGACGTCGGCCGCGCGATCCATCCCGACTATTGCGAGGGCCAGATCCAGGGCGGCGTCGCCCAAGGCATCGGCTGGGCGCTCAGCGAGGAGTATATCTACGACAAGAACGGCCGCCTCGATAACGCGGGCTTCCTCGACTATCGCATGCCCGTCACGTCGGACCTGCCGATGCTCGATGCCGTCATGATCGAGATCCCGAACCCGAAGCATCCGCAGGGTGTGCGCGGCGTCGGCGAGGTGCCGCTGGTCCCTGTGATGGCCGCCGTCGCCAATGCGCTGCATGGCGCACTGGGCGAGCGCTTCTACAGCCTGCCCATGTCGCCGCCCAAGGTGCTGGAAGTGCTGGAGCCCGAGGCGAAGGCCGCCGACTAGGCCGCTTCCACCGCTCTCTCCCGGTTGGCCCAAGTTTTCAAAGTTGGCCCAACTCGGGGTGCAGATATTTGG